>NZ_JBIATW010000013.1:0-230015 GCF_042892135.1 Streptomyces sp. NPDC001822 | reverse complement strand
CCGTTGCGCCAGCGTCGGCCGGTCTTCGGGTTGATCCCGACGATCCGGCACGCTTCCTTGTTGCTCAGGCCCTGCTGCATGAGCTGGGAGTATGCCGCCCGCTCAGCCGACAGCTTCCTCGGCCCCTGCGGCTTCCGGCTCCCTCGGATCTCGAAATCCATCGCACCCCTTGAACTGGGGTGTTGCGACGATCCCTAGAACCCAAGGAGGCCGACGGGCCCTTCGTGACACGGGGGATGTACGGGCTCAGGACAGCCGGTCGCGCACGGCCGCGGTCCGGCCGGTGAGTTCGGCAGGTGTGAGGGCCGTGACCAGCACGTGCCCGTCCCGCACCTCCCGTACGCCGGCGAGCAGTGTGACGTCCTGCGGCACGTCGTCCGGACAGGGCAGCGGCATCGCGGCGGCACAGCCGACGAGCACCGGCGCCTCCATCGGCTTCCCCGACAGGGCGCGCACCAGTTCCCGCTCGGGCGCCAGCCCCGTCGTGAGCTCGATGAGCCGGGATACGGGCCAACTTGCCTGACGTGTCACCGCGTTGATGATGCGGGGGCCCTGAGCGGTGCGCGCGATACGCGTGAAGGCGTATCCGAACTCGTACCCGGCGAGGTCGAGCAGTCCGGTGGCCAGGGCCCTGATCTCGGCCTCTTCCTGGCCCGTCAGCGGGGCCGGGAAGGTGTGGAGCGGAGCAGGCACACGACCGGTGGCGCCGTCGCCCGGTCCGCCACCGGATGCCGTTCCCCCCGAGGCGCCGCTCGTGTCCGTACGGCGCAGCTCGACGATGCCGGTGACCCGGTGCATCCCTTCCGCCGTCAGCGTCTCCACGCCGTATTCGACCTCGTGGGCGGGCGGCTGCTCCCCGGATCCCGCGGGCAGCGCGACCGCCTCCCACTGGGGGCCGCTGCGGGTCAGCAGGCCCCGGATCTCGGAGGGGTCAGCGAGCAGCCGGGCCACGGCGGCCGGGTTCGAGGACAGGCCGAGGTCTTCGGCCGTCTCCACCACGGCCGGCAGGGCGCTCGCCTCTCCGCAGGCGATCAGCTTGCCCACCCTGTGGGTGCGGGCGAGGTCGGCGAGGTGCTCGCGGAGCCCGTCGTCGTCCTGGAAGCCGGTCATGTCGTTGAGCGTCAGGACGTCGAAGCCGGCCTCCGTCGCCTCCGCCACCAGCCGGGGCGGCGGGGTGATGAGGAGAAGCCGCCGCGGATCGGGGCAGGATCCGGCTGGTGACGTCATGGCCGTCCTCCTGTGTCCGATGGGGTGGGGGTGGCGGTGGGGGTGTCGGTGGAGGAGTCGGTGGGGGTGTCCGCGAGGAGGACGTCGGCGAGCACGCCGCCCTTCCCCCAGTTCGCGGGTTCCACGTCCCGCACGATGACGGTGACGGCCTCCTTGGGGCACCCCGCTATGCGGGACACGCTGGCGGTCAGTTCACCGACCAGCTCCTCGCGTTGGGCACGGTCGTTCCCTTTCCACCAGTCCACGGAAATCACGGGCACGGGAAACTCCTCTGCTGGAAGTCCGACACGTCGGTGTGACGAGTCGCTGTGCGGTGTGGCAGGCGCACCCCCGTGGCCGGGCCTCAAGGAGCCCGTGTCCGTCGGCGTTGGTGCTCCGGCGAGTGTGCGGGCTCCCGTTCCCGTCTGTTTCCCGCCACGTTCCCTGCTCGTTCCGGCCCGGCCGCCGGGTGCCGCCGGGGAGGGAACGGGCCGGGACTCCGGCGGGAAGGCGGACCGGCAGGCTCTGTTCCAGTCAAGAGGCCCGCCCCGCCACTGGAGCCACGATGAGCCTGCTCAGTCCGACGAAACCCGAGCCGAATCCGGTCCCCGGCCCCGCGTCCGGCACCGCCCCCACGGGCGGCCCCGGGACGACGGGCGCAACCCCCGCCTCCCCCACCCCGCGTCTTCTGCGCACCCTTCGCGAGGACCTCCACGTCGTCGTCGCGCGGGACCCGTCCGTGCGGGGCGCGAAGGAGGCCGTGCTCCATCCCGCCCTCACCGCTCTGTGGGCGCACCGGATCGCTCACCGCATGCACGGCAGAGGCATGCGCATCCCGGCCCGGCTGCTCGCCCGGTGGGCGAGGCGGGTGACGGCCGTCGAGATCCATCCGGGCGCGGTGCTGGGACGCCGGGTCTTCATCGACCACGGTGCCGGCGTGGTGATCGGTGAGACCGCCGTGGTCGGCGACGACGTGACGATGTACCACCAGGTCACCCTCGGCGCGATCGGCTGGTGGAGCGACAACAAGCGGCCCGAGGGCGACCGCCGCCACCCCGTGGTCGGCAGCGGTGTCGTCCTCGGTGCCAACTGCACGGTCCTCGGGCCGGTGACCGTCGGGGACCGCGCGGTCATCGGCGCGCAGGCCCTCGTCAACAAGGACGTACCCGACTCCGCCCGGGTGCTCGCGCCCACCGCCGTCATCAAGGAGCCGGGCCGCAAGCCGGAGCTGATGGAGGACGTGTTCACCGTCATCGCCTCCTCGGGCTCCTGGTGACGCTCCCGGCCTCCGTACGCCCTCACGCCCTCACGGGCTCCCCCGTATCCCCGACTCCTTCCGATTGCGAGAGATGAGAACCGTGACGACCACCGCACAGGCCCCCCTGGCCCCCATCGCCCCCGTCCGCCCCGCGGTCGCCTCCCGCGTCGAGGACCTCGTCGGATCCACCCCGCTGCTCGAACTGCGCCTGCGGGACCTGGCTCCCGGCGCCCGCGTGCTGGCGAAGCTCGAATCCGCCAACCCGATGTCCTCCAGCAAGGACCGTGCGGCCCTGTACATGCTCCGGGCCGCCGAGGACCGGGGCGATCTCCCGCCCGGCGGCACCGTCATCGAGGCCACCTCCGGGAACACCGGCATCTCGCTGGCCGCCTTCGCCGCCTCGCGTGGTTACCGCTGTGTGATCGTCCTGCCGGACAACGCCACCACCGAGCGGGTCAAGCTGCTGAAGGCCTTCGGGGCCGAGATCGTCCAGACTCCGAGCGCGCTCGGCTACCCGGGGGCGATCGCCGAGGCCGAACGGCTGCACGCGGCCACCCTCGGTTCCTGGTTCCCGTGCCAGCACGAGAACCAGGACAACGTCCGCGCGCACTACGAGACCACGGGCCCCGAGATCCACTCCGCCGTCGCCTCGACCGGGCGCCGCATCGCCGCCTTCGTGTGCGGGGTCGGGACCGGCGGAACCCTCACCGGCGTCGCCCGCCACCTCAAGGAACAGGACCCGGACGTACGGGTGATAGCCGTCGAACCGGAGAAGTCGCCGATCCTCTCCCGGGGTTACGCGGGCCAGCACCGCATCCCGGGTCTCAACGGCGGTTTCGTCGCCGACACCACCGACGTCTCCCTCATCGACGAGGTACTCACGGTCTCGGACGAGGACGCGCTCCTCACCGCGCGCCGGCTCGCGCGCGGCCAGGGCCTGTTCGCCGGGGTCTCCTCCGGTGCGGCCACCCACGCCGCCGAAATCGTCGCCCGCAGGCCGGAGTTCGCCGACAGCCTCGTGGTGACGCTGCTGCCGGACACCGGGGAGCGCTACCTGAGCATGTGGGAGGCCTGAGCATGAGCCACGCGATGTTCCGGGCGTACGCCGACGCGGTGAAGGCCGAGATCGGGGTGGCCACGACCACCCGGTTCATAGCCCTGGCCGAGACCACCGACGGCCGCTTCGGACTCTTCCACCACTCGATGCTCCCGGGCGCCGGCGGCGCCGACCCGCACTACCACTCCCGGATCTCCGAGTCCTTCTACGTGCTGTCGGGCGAGGTGCGCCTGCACGACGGAACCGGCTGGCGCACCGCCAGGGCGGGCGACTTCATGCACGTGCCGGAGAACGCCGTGCACGGCTTCCGCAACGAGAGCGACGCCCTCGTGGAGATGCTGATCATCTTCACGCCGGCGGAGCACCGAGAGGGTTACTTCCAGGGCCTGGCGGATCTGCTCGCCGACGGCAACCGCCCGTCCCGCGAGGCGATGGTCGCCCTGATGGAGAAGTACGACCAGTTCGAGGTCGAGGCGCCCGACACCGACCACGACCACCCCCACTCCCACTCCCACGGAGACGGGACCGGCCACCACCACGGCCCCGTCGGCACCCGTCCACACGTCCACGCCTGACCGGACCGGCCGCGCCCCGCGCCCCCGGACCCCCACCTCACCCCCGACGAGGAGAACCCACCATGAACCTCACCAACTGGGGCCGCTTCGGCCTCCTGGCCGCCCTGTGGGGCTGCAGCTTCGCCTTCATCAAGATGTCCCTGGAGGCGTTCGCCCCGCTCCAGCTCGCCTCCGGCCGTCTGATCGTGGGCACGCTCGTCGTCCTCGCGATCCTGGCCCTGAAGCGGCTGACCCTGCCCTCCCGCACACTCTGGGGACACATCGCCGTCGCGTCCGTCTTCGGCAACGTCATCCCCTTCACCCTCTTCGCCATCGGCGAGCAGCACACCACCGCGACCACCGCAGGAGTGATCCAGGGAGCGACCCCCCTCATCACGATGGGGGTCGCGGCCCTCGCGCTCTCGGAGGAGCAGCCGACGACCCGCAAGGTGGTCGGCCTGATCGGCGGTTTCATCGGTCTGGTCGTGGTCGTCGGGCCGTGGAACACCGACGGGTTCGGCACCCTCGGCGGCCAGCTGGCCTGCGTCGGCGCCGCGGCGAGCTACGCCGTCAGTTTCGTGTACGTACGCCGGTTCATCGGCCCCCACAAGCTGCCGGCCCTCTCGGTGACCGCTGCCCAGCTCGGTTCCGCCGCCGTCATCACCGTGGTGGTCACCACCTTCATGACCGGCTGGACGCTGCACGGTGACCTCACCGTCAAGCCGCTGCTCGCCCTGCTGGTACTCGGCGCGGCCTCCACCGGTATCGCGTTCGCACTGCTCAACCGGCTGATCGCGGAAGCCGGTCCGACGACGGCGTCCGGTGTGAACTACCTCGTGCCGGTGTTCTCGGTGGTCGTCGGTGTGCTCGCCCTCGGTGAGCCGCTGACCTGGAACGTGCCGGTGGGAGGCGTCGTCGTCATCGCGGCGCTGGCGCTGGCGGAGGGCCGTATCTCCGCCCTGTCCAGGCGGACGGAGACCGCACCGACCGCAGCGGCGGCACCCACCCCCGTACGGGAGAAGACCGCACCGTAGGCAGGGCGCACGCACAGCGCACCACAACGAGCCGGGGCCGGCGCGGACACCCTTCCGGGGTGCCTGCGCCGGCCCCGGCTCGTTGTGGACCGGCCCCAACGTCGAAGCCCACTGGCCGCCTTCCCACCGGTTCGTGGCCACGTACGGGGAACGCAGCGCGTCCGCACGAGCGGCGCGTCCGCACAGGCCGGTGCCGCGGACATCGCCGCTACCAGAGGCAGGTGCACGCCCCGGTACTGGGCGCGGGCAGACTACGCGCATGCAGCTCCCCGCCGAAGCCGTAGCCACCGCTGTGCTGCTGGAGGTCGTAAGGATCTCCGAACTGCCGACGATGCGGGGCGCCCCGTATCCCGGCAGGGCGGGCGCCCACTGGATCGGGGACGAGGCAGCCGGCGTCCTGGGCTTGATCAAGAGCTTGCCCGGCAGTGAACAGCACCGCTGCGGCTTCTCGCCGGGCTGGAGTGTCCGGGCGTACGCGGACGCTCTCGACCTGGTGCTGTTCGAGGCGGCGTTCTGCTTCAGCTGCCATGAAGTCCGCATGCATGGAACCGCCGTGTCACCCGCACTGGCCACGCAGTTCTTCGACGCGGGCGCCCCGCAGGCGCACGCCCTCCTGGCCCTCTTCCGCGAGGCAGCCCCGTAGCCGATCGGCCCCAGTCACCACACCTGACACGGTGACCTGCGGACCTGCGAAGTCCGGGCCCAGGTGTCCTGTCGCACTCCGGTCCCCGCCGGTGAGGAGCTTGACCGGCCTCGTCGCACTTACCGCCGGGCTTGAGCTCGCTGCGGAGGAACACGCGACGGCCGAGCAGCTCCGTCAGTTCCGTCAGCTCCGTCAGTTCCGTCGAGTGCTCGGCGGAACTGCCCCTGTCCGCGAGGAAACAGGGCGGGCCACGTCGGGGCAATCCCCCCTGGTCTGGATCGTATGTCGCCTACATATGTGGCGAGTTGACTTCACCTCATGATCCGGGACGCTTCCCGGTCATGTCCCTCCCACCGGTAGCGGAGCGGGATGGTGCCGGGATCACGCAGCGCGAGCCTGAGGTCACAGGACGAGGGGAAGCACCGTAACCCTCTTCGCTCCCTCCCCCACCCTCAAGGAGCACACCGCACATGCACGCATCCACCTCGGCAACCCTCGCGGCGACCCACCTCGGGGACGGCCGCATCATCACCTCCGCCGAATTCGACTTCGCGCCGCTGCCCGGCGGACGGTCCACACTCGCGACCCCGGTGAGCCCCGCCGCCGGCGCCACGCACATCACCCTGCACGTCGTGCGCATCGCGGCGGGAGAGTCCTTCAGCCCGGACAGGAGTGCCGAGGAGGAGAACACGGCGGTCGTGTTCTCCGGTCTGGGCACCGCGACGGTCGGCTCGCGCACCCGTCCGGTGGCCCGCGGGCACGCGGTGTACGCCCCCACCGGGCAGTCCCTGACCCTGACCGCCGGGGGAGAGGGGCCGGCCGCCGGCGAGGAGGACCTCGGCGCCGCCGCGCCCGGCCTGTCCGCCGGCGAAGGGGGCCTGACCGCCTACATATGGCGCACCCCGCTGGCCGCCGGCCGCCGCCCCGGCACGGACCCCGAGCCCTTCTCCACCCTCTGGGACGAGACCACCCAGCTGCGCGGCTTCGGCGGCACGGGCCAGATCGCCCCCGACGCCAAGCGCGCCACCATGAACTTCGTCTTCTGGCCCGGCAACGGCAGCAGCCAGCTCTGCCTGCACTGCGGCATCCAGCAGCCCGGTGAGACCTTCAGCGTCCACCTGCATCCCGACAGCGACGAGTCGATGATCGACTTCGAGGGCGTCGGCCAGATGTACCTCGCCGACCGCTGGGTCGACGTGTCCCCCGGAGACGTCCTGTACGCCGCACCCGGCGTCCTGCACGGCACCCGCAACCCGCACACCGGCCCCGAGGCCCGGCGCTTCGTGACCTGCGGCGGTCCCAGCCCGTACGACCCGGCGCTCTATTCCGCCGCCGGTCTCTCCTCCGACGTCAGGTGATCTGAGCCATGTGCCGCATCCACGGATCCTTCCACGCCCGCACCACCGCCCAGGAAATGCGCGACGTCGCCGCCCTCCAGCACCACGGCGGGCCCGACGCCCAGTCCTTCGCCCAGCACTCCGGCTGGGCGCTCGGCAACAACCGGCTGTCGATCATGGACCCCGAGGGCGGCGCCCAGCCGTACCGCCTCGGCGACATCACCGTCGTCTTCAACGGCGAGCTGTACAACCACGACCGGCTCCGCACCGAACTCATCCGGCAGGGCTTCCACTTCGAGGACCGCTGCGACGGATCGATCCTGCCGGCGTTGTACCTCACCTACGGCGAGAGGTTCGCCGAGCAGCTGGACGGCATGTTCTCCGTGGCCGTCATGGACCTGCGCTCCGCCCCGCGTCTGGTGATCGCCACCGATGCCTCCGGAATGAAGCCCCTGTACTACCACTGGGAGGAGCGCAGCGGCAGGTTCCACTTCGCCTCGGAGCTCCCCGCGCTGCTCGGCTTCACCGACGTACGCCCCTACGAGGACGAACTGGGCCTGCACACCTACCTGTCGGCGAAGACGCCCTTCGGCCAGCGCACCATGTTCCAGGGCATCGACGTGCTGCCGCCGGCCGCCACCGCGGTCGTCACCCGGGAGGAGGGCCTGCACCTCACCACCCGGCGGATGGGCTACGAGAGCGCACCGCCGGTGCGTGAGGAGCGCAGTCTCACGCAGACGGGCGGAGAACTGCGGGACCTGCTGGCCCGCGAGGTGTCCAGGCTGCTGATCGCGGACGCCCCGGTGGCCGCGATCACGTCCGGCGGCCTCGACTCCAGCCTGGTCACGGCACTCGCCGCCCGGACCCTGCGGGACCGGGGCGCGTCCGGCGCCCTGCACACCTTCAACATCGCCTACACGGGCGACTGGCCGGGCGACGAACGCGCCTTCGCCGACGAGGTGTCACGGCACACCGGCACGGTCCACCACCAGGTGGAGATCGACCCGGCCACCTTCCCCGACCTGATGGGCGACGTCGTACGGCACCTGGGTCAGCCCAACGCCGACCCGATCACCCTCAGCACCTTCTCGCTCTTCCGGGCGGTCCGCGACGCCGGGTTCAAGGTCGCCCTCACCGGCGACGCGGCGGACGAACTCTTCGGCGGGTACTCCCGCATGACGCAGGCCGTCGCCGCGCCCGAGGGCTCGGACTGGGCCGGCGCCTATCTCGACCACCTGGCCGCCGTGCCGCGTTCGCTGCGCGATCACCTGTACACCGGTGACTACGCCGCCCGGGTCCGCTCCCACGGGTCGGCCATGCCGCCCGGGCTCACCGAGACGCTCGCTCGCGGCGCGGGCAGCCGTCTCCAGCGGATCTCCCGCATCGAGCAGCGCTACCGGCTGCCCGCCTACCACCTGCGCCGGGTCGATCACCTGTCGATGGCGAGCTCCGTGGAGGCCAGGCTGCCGTTCTGCCAGCCGAGCATCGTGCGCTACGCGGCGACGCTGCCCGACCACCACCGCACCGTCCCCGGCACGGGCGTCAAGCGCGCCCTCTACCGGGCCGCGGACGGCCTGCTGCCGGACAGCGTCCTGAACCGCCCCAAGCAGCCGTTCACCCTGCCGATCACGGCGATGCTGGCTCCCGGCCAGCGGCTGTGGGCGATGGCCCGCGACGTGCTGTCCCCGCAGGCGCTGCGCGCCGACGGCCGGCTGCGCTACGAGGCGGTGGACGCCCTGTTCGCCGAGCAGGCCGTCAAGCCGTCCGACCAGGTGTCGCTGGCCCTGTGGGCCCTGATGTCGCATCAGATGTGGCGCACCGAGTTCTTCGGCGCGGCCGCCGGTGCCTCGCTGCGCACTCCCGAGCCCGCGGGGGCGGTCGTATGAACGTCTCCCTCGCCAAGGCGCACGGCGCACCCTGCCCCACCGTCGTCCTGGACGGCCGGGTGTTCCCCGAGTCGGAGCCGGAGCTCCTGGACGCACTGGCCGGCCTGCGGGCGGACCTGAGCGGGCAGGGCGCGGGCGACGTGCTGAAGAACGCGATCGTACGGCCGTCCCGGCACCCGCTGTTCGACCTCGACTACCGGTTCGTGCAGTCGCTCCCGCAGAGCCACGACAGCTTCGACCTCCGGGGCTCCTGCGGTCACTCGATCCTGGCCGCGGTCGAGGCGGCGGCCCGTACCGGCATGATCCAGCCGCTGGTGCCGGGCTGCCGGGTCCGGGTCAACGTCCTGAACAACGGCGACAACGTGGTGTGCGAGACGGAGGAGACCTCCGACGGCGGCACGCGGTTCACCGCCCACTTCCTGTGCTCGCCGCCGCTGCGGCTGCCCGAACTGCTGATGACGGGCGAGCCGGTCACGCACGTGCCCTTCGACGGCCGTTCCGTGCCCGTGTCACTGGTCTCGATGGGCAACCCGTACGCCTTCGTCGACGCCTCCAACCTCGGCGTGAGCGGCCCCGACGCGCTCTTCGCGGACGACCCGGAGCTGTTCACCGCCATGACGCGGCTGCGGGTCGCGGTCTGCGAGTCGCAGGGCTGGGACACCTTCGGGGCCTTCCCGAAGATCGCCGCGCTGCTGCCGCAGGACGGCGGCGGACTGTTCGTACGGGCCGTGTCCGTCCCCTCGTGGCATCCCACGGTCGCCCTCACCGGCGCGATCTGCCTGGGTGCGGCCGCAGGGATCGTGGGCTCGGTGCCCTGGTCGCTGGCCGGGACGTCGGCGCAGGACCCGGACGCCCTGCTGTCGGTGCGCACCCCCGGCGGGTGCGTGCGGGTCGCCGCCCACTCGGCGCTCGGCCCCGACGACGTGCGCAGGCTCGCCTGGGTCTCGGTCGCCGAGAAGCAGGTCGACTACCGGGGGCTGTTGCCGCGTCCCCGGTCCGTCACCCCGCGGGCCGGCTCCGTCGCCGGCGCCCGTACCCCCGTGCTCGCCACGTCCGACCACTCATCCGAGGAGACACCGTGGGTTCCGCTGACAGCCTGACCGCCGTACGCGGGAGCACCGTGCCGCCCGCGCTCCCCGACGCGTACGCCGACCCGTTCGTGGAGGCCGGCACCGCCCGGGCCCGCGCGGCCGCCCTCCGCACCGCCCCCCTCGTCCCCTCGCCCGAGGTGCTGAGCCGTCTGTCGGCGTGTGCCGAGGCGGCCGACCGCAGCGGGGAGCCCGACCGGGAGGCCGTCGCCGTGCTGCGCGAGAGCGGCCTGCTCGCTCTCGTCGTCCCCGCGTCCCACGGCGGCGCCGGAGCGGACGCGGTGGCGCTCAACTCCTGCGTCGAGCAGGTCGCCGCGGTGAACGCCTCCGCCGCGATCATGCTCTTCCAGCACTGCGCCGTCACCAGCCGGATCGTCGAGAACGGCACCCCCTCCCAGCACCGCGAGGTCCTGCCCCGGCTGGCCGACGGCCGGTGGCTGGCGGCGTCCGCCTGGTCGGAGAGCGGAGCCGGGGCCGCCAAGAAGAACCTCTCGACCCGGGCCCACCGCACCGACGGCGGCGACTGGCTGCTCGACGGCGCCAAGTCCTTCACCACGAGCGCGGGGCTGGCCGACGTCTATCTCGTCCTGGCACAGTCGCAGGAGGAACCCGCACCGGCAACCTCCGCCCAGGACACCGGATACGGCGCCGCGGGGCAGACGTTCTTCCTGATCCCCGGCGACCACCCCGGCCTGCTGCCCGACACCTCGATGCGGCTGGCCGGGATGCGCGGCTCCGCCACGGGCTTCGTGTCGGTGCGGGAGTGCCGTGTGCCCGACACCGCGCGGCTGGGCGCGACGGGCGTCGCCGCGTCCATCATTGCCCGGGTCCGGGACAGCGGAGCCACGCTCGGCGCGGTCGCCGTGGGCATCGCCCAGGCGGCGCTCGACGCCGCACACGAGCACGCGGCGCGCCGGGGGCTCTACGCCCACCAGGCGGTACGCCACCGGCTGGTGGACCTGACGACCCAGGTCGAGACCGCCCGCGCGGTGGTGGAACGCGCCGGACGCCGCACCTCGGCCGATCCCGGCCTGACCACCCTGCACTCCAAGCTGGCGGCCTCCGCGACGGCCGAGCGGGTCGTGGCGGACGTCGCGCAGTTCCTCGGCTCGGCGGGTTACGTCGAGACGCACCCGATCAACCGGTTCGGGCGCGACGCCCGTGCCGTCGCCCTGATGGGACCGACCAACGACCTCTGCAAGGAACTGGTGAGTCTGCCGTGGAACCGTTGAACACCGCCTCGTCCCGCATGTCCACGACCTCCCGTCACACCTCCGCCCCGGACGCCGACCTGGTGGTGGAGGGGGGCCGGCTCGTCACCCCCGAGGGGGTCCGCGAGGGTGCCGTCGTCATCCGCGCCGGACGCGTCGACGCCCTCGTCGCACCCGGTGACCCGCTGCCCCCGGGGCCCCGCCTGGACGCCGCCGGCCGGTACGTCCTGCCGGGTCTCATCGACTCGCACGTGCACTTCCGCACCCCGGGCCTCGAACACAAGGAGACGTGGGAGAACGGCAGCCGGGCGGCCCTCGCGGGCGGGGTCACCACGGTGATGGACATGCCCAACACCCGTCCGCCGTCCCTCGACACGGCCTCCCTGCGGGCCAAGGCCGCCCTGATCGCCGGCCGTTCCTACGTGGACCACCGCTTCCACATGGGCGCCGACCCCGACCATCCGGAGGTTCTCGCCGGCCTGGACCCGGCGGTGGCGACCTCGGCGAAGGCCTTCATGGCGGGGCACCACACCGCGCCCGTGGTCTTCCGCGAGGCGCACCAGCTGGAGGCGGCCTTCGCGGCCGCCGCCCGCGGAGGCGTACGCCTCGTGCTGCACGCGGAGGACCAGCACGTCTTCGACCTGCTGGACTCCCGCGGCGGAGACCCCGAGTCCTACGACGCGTACGAGCCGCACCGCCCTCGCTCCGGGGCGATCGTGGCCGTCGCCAAGGTCGTGCACCTGGCCCGCACCTACGGCACGAAGGTGCACGTGCTGCACGTGTCCTCTGCGGAGGAGACCGACATGCTGGCGGCCGCGGCGGACGAGGGACTGCCCATATCCTTCGAAGTCACCGGCCACCACCTGTCGTTCACCGACCACGACACGGCCCGGCGCGGCCCGCGCACCCGGCTGTCCCCCGCGATCCGCGCGCCGCGCGACCAGGAGCGCCTGTGGCAGGCGGTCCTCAGCGGTGAGGCCGCCACCGTCGGCAGCGACCACGCCCCGCACACCGTCGAGGAGAAGAACCGTCCGCCGGCCGAGGCACCGCCCGGCCTGCCGGGCGTCCAGGAGCTCGCCGTGTCCGTGTGGACGGGGATGCTCGCCCGGGGGGTCGAGCCCGACGCGGCGGCCACGCACCTGGCCCGGCTGATGGGCACGGGGCCCGCGGACCTGTTCGGGCTGGCCGGCAAGGGCCGCCTGGCGGTCGGCGCGGACGCCGACCTCGCGCTCCTCGACCCGGCCGCGCGCTGGCAGTTGTCCGCGAAGCACGTGCAGTCGCTGTGCGGCTGGTCGGCGTACGAGGGCTGGATGTTCACCGGGCGGTTCACGACGGTGGTGACCGGCGGCCGCGTCGCCTGGGACCTGGAGAGGGGGACGGTGGGCGAACCGCTCGGCCGCTGGCTGCCGGGACCGGAGCGGCCCCGGCCCGAATCCGCGCCCACGACGGTGGCCGAGCGCGAGCTGGAAGGGGCGTCCCGATGAGTGTCACGACCCTGCGCACGGACTCCGGGGCGCCGTCCGGATGGGAGCACGAGCCGGCCACTTCGGTCCTGTCCCGCGACGTACCCGCCGACGAGTTCCGTGCGGCCATGGCCTCGCTCGCCGCCCCCGTCACCGTCGTGACGTGCTACGACGACACGGGCAGCCCGCGGGGACTGACGGCCAGTGCGGTGTCCTCGCTGTCGCTGGACCCGCCGTTGCTGCTGGTCTGCCTGGACCGGGGCTCGCGCACCCATGACGTGCTGACCGGTGCGGCCGCCTTCACGGTCCATCTGCTCGGACCGGAGGACGAGGCGCTGGCGAAGAAGTTCGCCGGCCCCACCGGACAGCGCTTCGAGGGCGTCTCGCTCGCCACCGGACCGACCTCCCGCCATGCTCCCCAACTGGCGGACAGTTCCCTGCGGCTGACCTGCGCGCGGCACGACCTGATCGAGGCGGGCGACCACACGATCCTGGTCGGCCGGGTCGCGGTCGCCGACTGCCAGGGCCGCCCGGCCGGCGGCCTGGTCTGGCACCACAGGGGCTTCGCCCACGCACGGCCGGCGGAGGCACGCTGAGCGGGCGGGCGCGGTGACGTCCGCGCCCGCGTCGGACGCCGTGGAGTGTGCGCACGGACGCGAGGAGGGCGCAGGACGAGAGGCGGCCCGGCCGGACCCCCGGCCGGGCCGCCGACCTGCCGGGCTGCCGACCTGCCGGGCTGCCGGGCTGCCGGGCTGCCGACGGGCCCGGCTGGGCCGGGCCCGTCGGCGGAGGGGTCAGGACGGCGACGCGGCCGGTGCCCCCGCCGGGTCTCCGCGCCCTTCTCTGTCACCAGGTCCCTCCGGACCTCCAGGCCCCGCCGCGTCTCCAGGTCCCGCTGCTTCCCGCAGCGCCTCCGCGAGACCGTCCGTGGCCAGCACCATGCCGACGGGGGCCGAGCTGTTGAGGAACAGGCTGTGGCCCGGAGGCACGCGGGTGAGCAGGTCCGCGACCGGCATCCGCACGTGTCCCAGTCCGACGGCCCCGAGGTGGCTCGGAGAGGTGTAGACGGGGACGACCGCGGTGCCGTCGGGGGCCGACGCGCTCACCGGCTCGCCGTCCGCGGTGACCAGGAACGCGACCTCGGCGCCCGCCAGGGCCGCGGTGACCCCCTCCGCGGGGCCGTAGCCGGTGGTGGCGAGCTGGACGGCGCGGTCCACGTCGTCGGTGGGTTCGGGCCATCCCCTCGCTCCGGGCGACGGCCTGTATCCCTCGTTGTCCTCCCATTCGACGATCTCCCCCGCGGAGTCGGAGCGCCACTGGCCCACCACGGCCCAGTCCGGTGGCGTTCCCTCCCCCTGCCACGCGGGATCGCCGAGGTAGAGCCAGTGGCCGGGCGCGAGCCTGGCGGCCCGGACGAACTCCTCGGGCGGTGCCGGCCGGGCGGGGCGCTCGGCGCCGGGGTCTGTCATCGTGTCCTCACTTGCCGGGTGTGCCGGAGTCGGTGCCGGGGGCGGGCAGCGGCGGCTCGACGGGGCGCGGACCCTCCTGGGGTCCGGCCGGGTCGACGGGCCGCGCCTCCCGCCAGTCGGCGGCCGTCGGGCTGGTCAGGGTGGCCAGGGAGTCGGCGAGCGTGGGTACCGAAGCCCCCGCGTCATCCGTCCCGGAGAGCTCCACCGGGAACGGGCTCCACCACACGCCGCGGCCCAGCCGCCGGGCGATCAGGTCCGCGACGACGGAAGCCGGCCCGCCGAGACCGTCGAGCACGAGGAGCACCGGGGTCGAAAGGTCCTTGCGTCGCAACTCGCCGTCTGCGGCCAGAAGTTCGGCGAACTCGACGGCCGGGACCCGGTAGGAGGCACCGCCGATGACGACGTCGAGGTGGTCGCTCTCCTGGAGGTCCACCGACGCCCTCACCAGATGGGGGACGGGCCTGTCCTTGCCGGAGGCGTCCTGCCCTGCCCACGGCGCGTCGACGATTCCCTCCGGTGCGCGGAACCTGCCCAGTTCCGGCAGGAAGGCCGAGCCGTCCTTCCAGTCACGGCCGCCGCCCATGGCGGTGCCCATGGTCGTGAACGGCACGGGCACGGTGAAGGCACCGCGCGCCTCCAGGTCGTACGCGGCCGCCACCTCCGGGTCGGCCATGTCCCGGCCCGCCGCGAACCCCTGGGTGAGCAGCCTCAGAGCCTCGCCGCGCGACGTGTCGTCGACCTCGACGGCGGGGTCGAGGTGCAGCATCTTCGCGGTGAGGGCGTCCGTGCCCGGACCGGCGGCCTGCAGCGTCTCCTCGGCCCTGACCCGCGCCCAGAACATCCGCGCCCGGTCGGCCCCGGCAGACGCGGAGTGCTCCGGTGCGGAAGGCGCGGCCGCGTCCACCGCCGCGGTGTCCTGGAGCCACCGGGCGGCCGAGAGCAGCACCGGCAGGTCCACGAACGCGCTGACGGGCAGGGGGGATCCGGACTGCCACGCCTGCGCGGCGGCGGCCAGCACACGACGGGTGACCTGCCGGTCGACCCCGGTCGTGGCGTCCGGGTGCGCGGCGATCACCCGGCGCAGCAGGTCGGGCGAGAACGGACCGGTCGCGCCGAGGTCCGGATCGGCATGCCACATGTTGTCGATCGCGCCCGCCCCGCGGATCAGGGTCGCGAAGTCGTCGGCGTCCTCGACGTCGGCCCCGAACAGCAGGCGCAGGGCACGCACCAGTCGCAGCATCTCGGCTCGGCTCCGCGGTGACGGCTCGCCCTCGAAACCGGCGGTCCGCGCGAGCCCGTCCAGCTCGGGCTCCCCGGGTTCGGGACGGCTGGTCTCCCACCACCAGCGCCGTCCGCGCGCGTCGGTGAACAGGACCCGCACGGGGTCGTCCTGGTACCGGAACGCCCCCTGCAGGGCGTAGGACAGGCGCACCTTGCGCCCCGTCACGTTCGCGAGGTGCTGCCCGAGGGAGACCGCGTCGTCCGCGAGGGGATCGGCGGCGAACGGCACGGGGAAGGAGTGGCCCGCCTGCGACAGATCCTGCGTGGTGCCGTCCTGCGGGGCCGACGAGTAGCAGACGACCATGTCGATCCAGTGGTCGCCGGGCAGGCTCGACAGGCTCTTGCGCCGCCGCAGCCACTCCCCCGCCTCGTGCCGGCCGGCCGTCCTCGAACCGCCGCCTGCCAGCGGCATCATCAGATGGCCCGGAAGCCCGTGGCCCGCCAGGTGGTACGCCTTGTCCTTCGGACCGGGGTCCTCCAGGGGCAGTTTGGCCGAGTACGTGCCCGTGGCGGGGTTGTAGTGGACGAACAGCGTCATCCGGTCGAGGAGGCTGAAGTCGTCCTCGCGCGATCCGGCGAGTTCGCCGGGCTCGTGCAGGCTCCGGCCGATCTGCTGTCCGGTCAGCGCGCTGACGACGGGCTGGGTCAGCACCTCGCGGTGCCAGTCCGGCGCGCCGTCGTCCGCGTCGGGGGCGAGGCCGGGCCGGACCGGGACCCAGGAACCGTGCGGCAGCCCGTCCTGACGGACCACGGCGAGGGTCGCCTGCGCGGCGGGGTCCGGATGGCGCCGCGCGAGACCGCTGTGCACCCAGACGGTGCGGCCGGTGCGCTCCGCGAGCTTCCTCGGCATGTCCAGGTACCGGTCACCGGCGTACGGGACCGCCAGCACGATCGGGGTGCCGGCCGGGAGGTTCTGCCCGGCCAGGTCGGCCGCGACCAGTTCGGTGAGTTCGTCGGCATCGAGGTCCTGTGTCGTCCCGTCGGGCAGCCGGGCCGTCACCCTGTCGTGCCGCCCGTCGGCCAGGACGGCGTACGGGGTGACGTCCCACGGCCAGGGTGAGACGTCCGGGACGAGCGTGGAACTGAACCCGCCGGCCTGGTCGGGCACCACGTTGTCGACGAACAGGGTGTCCAGTTCGGCGGTGTCGGATCCGGTCCAGTTGAGGCCCGGTACCCGGTGTCCGCCCACGGAGACGTATCGGGTGCGGTCCGCCGCGATCAGGCCCTGTTCCTCCAGGGAGAACGCGGTGAGCGCGGCGCGGCCGCCCGCCCGGCCGGCCGCGAGGGCCCGTCCGGTCATCGTGAGGAAGTCCCGGCGCATCTCCGGGTCGACGAGCACGTGCGGTCCGAGGTGGAGGACCCGCCGGACGACCGCGTCCACGTCGAACGCCCCGGCGCGCAGTGCCCGGTCCTGGCCGCGCAGCGCGTCCAGGGTCTCCACCGCCGCCGCGTGCCCGGGCATGGTGACGGCGATCGTGGCCTGGCGGCCCAGGTCCGCCCGGTCCACCTGCTCGGACGGGCCCACGGTGACACTGCGGCCGGGTACCCGTGCCCGGCCGCGCGAGGCGATCGCGAAGTCCCGTGCGGTCAGGGGACGCTGTCCGGCCGGCAGGTTCTGCTGGAGGGTGCCGAGTGCCTCGTCCAGCAAGCGGACGAACAGCTCGTGGGCGGTCCGCGCCCGTGCGTCACCCCTCTCGCGGGCATCCCGCTCCCGGTCCTGCGCGGTCCCGGTCCCGCGTGCGTCGGCGCCGTAGCCCGCGATGCCGATCCTGGGCAGCGGCACCCGCACACGGCGGTTGCGCAGACCTGCCTGCGCCACACGGAGAGCCAGCTTTTCCACGCTCTCCCGCGCTTCGCCCGAGGGACCGGTCTCACCCCGGCCGAACTCCACGAGGCTCAGCCGGGGCAGTACGGCGAGCGGCCCGGCCGACGAGGCGGCCACCGGTGCGACGAACACCGTCTGCCCGTCGCCGGTGTCCAGGACCGTCATGTCCAGGCCGGTCATGTCGACGTCGGCGGGGTCAAGGCCGGTCATGTCGACGTCGGCGGGGTCAAGGCCGGTCATGTCGACGTCTGCCGCATCGGCACCGGTCATGTCGAAGTCGAAGTCGTCCCAGCCGGTGGCGTCCAGGTCGAGGCCGTCCAGGTAGGGCGTGTCGAGGTCCGGCACGTCCGCACCGGTGGCCGACTGCGTTTGGGGCGCGGCCTCGACGGCGCTGTCCGCGGTGGGTACCGTCCAGCGGTGCCGCAGGCCGAGGCCGGACCTGAGGGTGTCGGCCAGCTCGACGGCGGACGCCGACACCGGCCCGCTGCCCGCCCCCGCTTCCAGGAGATGGCCGGCGACCCGGCGCACCGCGCTGCGGAACCCGTCCTCGGCGTACCGGGAGTCCGCGAGCACCGGGTGCGGCTCGGCCGGGAGCACCAGCAGGACGGCGGCGGCCCAGGCGCGGGTGAGGCCGGTCCCGTCCGCGCCCTCGGGTGCCACGTCGGCGAACGCGGTGTACGCCTGCGACCACAGCCTCCGCGACACACGCGCGGCGACCGTGTCGAGCGTGCCGGTCCACGGACCGCTGCCCGACATCCGTACCCGGACCCGGTCCAGGGGGGTCAGGACACCCGCCGGCAGCCGCCCGTCGCCGCGCAGCACCATCTCGGTCCGCTGTCCGTGGGTGAGCGTGACTCCGGCGGCGTCCAGGTCCGCCGTGCCGAAGGTCTCGCCCGCGCCGGGCGCCGGAGGTGCGGGCGGCAGGTCGGCCTCGGTCACCTGCTCCGCGATCCAACGGCGTCGGGCGGCGGTCCTCGGCACGACCGGAGCCGCCCCCTCCGCCTCGGGGCCGGTCGCGGCCGTCATCGTCGCGCGCGCCTCGTCGAGCGCACCGGGCGTGACGCCGAGGACCCGGAGCCCGGCCTCGGCGTCCTCCAGCCGTCGGCGCGCCTCGTCAACGGCGGCCCAGGCGGCCCGCGCCCCCTCTCCGCCGCCCTGCTCCTCCGCGCCGGCTGCGGCGCCGGCCTCGCCGAGCGCGGTCAGCGCGCGCCCGTGGGCCTCCCAGGCGGCGGCGCTGTCCACGGCGGCAGCGTCCGTGGCGGCTACGGACGGCACGGCCGGCGTGGCGGGTGCCTGGGGCAGCGGGCGGTCCGGCCGGGCGGCGGACCCGGTGCGCCCAGGCCGGTGCGGGAGCACGCGGACGTCCGCACCGGTCCCACGGACGCCGGTGTCCGTGCCGGAGGAGTCCCGGAGTTCGTCCAGCAGGGCCTGGGCGTGCTCGTCCGGGAAGAGTCCGTCCCGCGCGACGTTCGCCCGCAGCTCCCGCTCGTCGAGCGGATGGATGTCCCAGTAGCGGCCCCAGTTGTCCGTGTAGTCCAGTGCCGGATCGTGCCCGGGTACGTCGTCCAGGGCCAACTGGGCGCCTCGCATCACCTCGTGGACGGTGTGGTGGCCCACGGTCAGTGAGACGGCCAACATCCCCGCCCGGATGAGCCCGAGATCGAGGTCGAGACCCCACCGCTCACGCATCCGGGCGGCATGGAGCATGAAGCGGTACGTCGAACCGGCGGTGCCCGTGGCCACCAGACCGCCCGTGTCCTCGGAACTCCCCTGGAACGCCTCGCTCATGGCGATGTCGTACACCGACGTCGCCGGCATCCAGGTCAGACCCGCGCCGTCGACCGCGAGCCTGCGCTCCGCCTCGCTCAGCGGCGGGCGGGCGTCGCCCGGACGCGTGGGTGTCACCAGCGGTGCCTGCAGTTCCCGGACCGCGGCCTCCTTCTCCGCCGTGGTCAGATCGTCCGACGCCTGGATCTCCATCGCCCGTCGCATGAAGTCGGCGTAGGCCTCCCGCTGCCGTCGGCTCGGCCGCTCCGCCGCGATCTCCGGGTGCTGCTCCTCGGCGCCGCCGAGCATCACCGGCACGAGGTCGTTGGAGATGCCCTCGTACAGGAACGCCACGAGTTCCCGCAGGTTCCCGCTCCGCAGGACCCGCTGGAGCGCCTCGCGCGACGTGCCGACGACGCCCGCCTTGTACTTGCTGGTGTCGCCGAAGGTCGCCAGCTCGAGCGGACGGTCCCGGCGGGCCGCCGCCCACGCGGCACGTGCCATCTTGCGGAACTCGGCGGTCACCGCCTCGTTCGCTGCCAGGTACTCGCCCAGCCGCCTGTCGAAGGCGACGGACTCCTCGGCGTAGCGGATGCGCGCCAGGACCCACGGCGGTGCGTCGCTGTTCCGGCGCTCCGGGCTCGGCTGCGCGGAACGCCCGGGCGGCCGCGACCTCGGGCGCCCGGGAACGGTTTCTGCCCCGACGGGCAGAACCTCGGACGGCTCGGACGGCTCGGACGGCTCGGGCGTCGTGCCGGGTCCGGGCGTCAGCGGTTCGGCGGTCGCCGGCCGCGTGACGGCGGGCTCCCCGGACGGGGCGTGCCCGGCGTCCGGGGTGCTGGTGCCGGACGACGCCGGCGGGACGAGCCGGTGATCGTCGACCTCGATCGTCACGACGCGTCCGCGGTCCGGATCGGTGGCGCTGCGCACCCGCTTCGCGGACTTGGTGAGGCCGAAGTCCCGTACGCCGACGAGCGGCCCGGCCGCACCGCTCTGGAAGGAGGTCAGGATCCGGGCCAGCCGGGTGCCGAGCGCACCGGCGACGGCGTCGGCCCGCGCCCGGCCGGTCGCCTGCGAGCGGTTGCCGTGCCCGGTGACGGTGATCGACGGCATCGGCAGGCCGTGGGCACGGTTCCACAGCCCCGCGCGCGCCAGGGCGAGGGCCAGGCCGTCGATCGCCTCGTCCGCTCCGGCGGGGACACCGTGCTCCTTCTCCGCGAAGCGGATGGTCTGCTGGTGGCCCCGTGGCGTGTGGCCGTGCAGCACCACTGTCGTGAGCGGGTTGGCGACGGCGGGCGAATCCTCGGACAGCAGGGCCGCGTTGGTCTCGTGCGCCGACTCACCCGGGCGCTTGCTGTACGCCCGGAAGAACCACAGGTCCTTGTTCTCGATCACCGGAGCGGCGGCCCGGACCATCTCCCTGGCGCGCGAGCGTGCGCGGTCCACCTCACCCAGTGCCAGAGCGTGCTCGGGGCGGTCCTCGTCGAAGTACCAGGGCAGTTGCTGTGCCCGGTGGACGTCGGCCAGGGACCTGGCCACCTTCGCGAAACCCTCCAGGCGGGCGGTCTCCGCCTCGTCGGCACCGTCGCGCCGCGCCGCGTCGAGGCGTTCCTCGGCTCCGGTGGCCAGCGCCGTGAGCTCGTCCTCGCCGTAGCGGTCGAGGTTCTCGTCGATGACGTCGTCGAGAACCCCGGCCGGGATCTCGGTCCGGGAGTGGGTCTCGTTCTCCAGGGTGATCTGGTGGGTGCCGTCCTCACCGGCCAGCACGACCTGCGCGAAGTGGTACGGGGCGTGCGGGCCGACCGGGTCGCCCGGTTTGGCGTGGTTGTGCGTGAACAGCTGGGCGCCGCCGTCGTTCGTGGTGCTGATCGACTGGATGAGGTAACCCTCTCCGACCCCGGCCCACGCGAACTCGTTGACCCCGATCCGCCGCGCGGCGGCGGCCAGCCGGGGCCGCGACGGGTTGTCCTGCGGCTCGAAGCTCAGGGCGCGGCCGTACTCCTCACCCGGGGTGGGGGCGCCCACCACACCGCCGGTGAAGCGGTTGTCCTGCGCCGTCCGGCGCGCCGCCCAGCGGGGGGTGACGTCGGTGGCGGCGCGCGTGCCCCGGGCGACGTCCGACAGGGCGTGGGCCAGGTGGTGGGTTCCGGTGACCTCGCGGCCGTGCATCCCGTTCACCGGTGCCGTGGTGACGGTGCCGCCGGGGCTCCGGAAGGCGATGTGCGACAGGGGTGCGGTCGCCGAACCGGCCACCATCCGTGCGAAGTCGCGGGTGAAGGCGTGCTCGGGACCGCCGGACGGCGTCAGGAACTCGGGCTCCACGCGGAAGAGGGGTTCGCCGTAGGAGCCGTCCTCCTTCGGCAGCAGCACACCCACCGACTCGTCGGTCTTCAGCCGTACCCCGGCCCCGGCTGCCGCGAGCCGCGCCGACGACCGCTCGATCGCCGCGCGCGTGGCGTAGGCCTGCCGGCTGCGCCCGGTCGCGCCGTCCCCGGCCGCGAGCGTCGCCAGCGTCCGGTCCTCGGAGATGTGCAGCGGCGGCCGGTCGGCCATGAGCACGCGTGCGTGGTCCTGGCGCGGCAGGACCAGCGGGAGCGTGTCCGGGCCGTCGCCCTGCCCGGCCCGGACCTCACCGACGGACCGCGGGAGCGGCGGGGTGAACAGGACGCCGGTGCCGCGCCGGTCGATGACGCCGTAGTCGCGTGTCGTCAGCGGGCGGGGGCGGCGCGCCTCGATCTCCCGTTCCAGGACCGCCTGATCGGCCAGCCGGTCGAACTCCGCGTCCCCGTCGCTGCTGGACCCGTCGCCCCCGTCGTCCGGGCCGGACAGGCTGTCGGTGTCGCTGTCGGTGTCGCTCCCGCTGCTGAGGTCGCGGGCTCCGGGCAGCCCGCCGTCGGCGGCCGGGTCGGTCGGGGCCCAGCCCACCGCGCTGTCCCCGTCCCCGAGTTCCAGGATCAGGTGGCGGGTCCCGGTGGCGGGATGCACGTCCAGGACGACGGGCGCCTCGGGGTGCCAGACGCGGCGGCCCGTGGTCCCGGCGACGAGGGACGCGACCGTCGCGGCGTACTCCAGGGGGAGCGCCAGGACGATGTCCGCCCCGCGGGGGCGCCTGGGGTCGTACGAGATGAGCATCGCCAGCTCGTAGGCGCTGTCCACCCGGAAGGTCCGCCCCGGCAGGGCGATCTCCACGGCGCCGCCGGCCGCCTTCGCGACGACCACGTACGGGTTGTGCCACGGAGCGGGCCTGGGGATGACCCGGCCCCGCCCCCGGACGGCGTACGACGCGGTCTCGGGGGCGGACCCCGGTCCGGTGTAGTCGCGGCCCACGGGGCTCCCCGTGTCGTCGCGCAGGAGCGTCGGCTCGTCGAGCGCGCCCCGTCCGGTCTCGATCTGCCGCTCGATGAAGTACAGGGCGAGGTCGTCGGCGGTGTCGAGGTCGTCCGACGAGGCGTCGAGCGCCAGGGAACCGAGCAGCTGGAAGTCCGCGGCGGACGGCCTGGCCCGGCTCCCCATGTGCAGGACCTGCCGGGTGACGCGGATCAGGCCGTCGCGCAGCGCCTGTTGCGTGGGGCGGGGTCCCGCTTCGGCAAGGGCCAGGTCGTACACCGCCTCGGAGGTCTCCTCGAGCCGGTCGCGCGGGACGCTGCCGCGCAGCGGGCCGAACAGCGGGTCGAGCCACTCCGGGTCGGCCCAGCCCGGGCGGTCGGCCTCGTCGCCGGACTCCGACTCGTCGGACGCCTCCGCCACTGGGGGCAGCGCCCCGCCGGGAGGCAGCGGGGGCGGCACCGAGCCGTCGGGACCGGTCTGCGGGGAGGCGTCGGGGAGTGACACCGGGTCGACCCAGGCGGGCTCCCGGCGCTCCGCCGGAGCGTTCTTCCGCGCGTCGGCCCAGCTCGCGCCCTCGGGCGGGGTGTACGGCTCGCCGGCCCCGGCCACCGCGGCCCACAGCTGGAGGTGACGTGAGCGCAGACCGCTCTGCGCGAGACCGTCGGGGGCCTTAGCGCGGAACGCGCCGAGCAGGCTGCCGGGCGCGTCGAGCCGGCCGGGGTTGCTCGCGTCGCGCGACTCGTCCCGGAGGAACAGCTGGTGTGCCAGTTCGTGCGCGAACTCCACCGGGTCGGCGTCGGCCCACCACGCGCGCTGGTTCATCGGCCGGTCGCGGCCGACGAGGTCCACCGTCAGGTGGGGGTCCCCGTCGGGGGCGACCCGCTCGACGGTGACGTGCAGCCGGTCTCCGCCGGGCAGTTCGTGGCCCGGCTCGTTGTAGAACTCCTCCACGCCCTGGAGCACGCGTGCCATGACGGCGTCCGTGTCGGACCGGCCGTCTCCGTCGGCGAAGGCGATCCGGACCGTGAGGTCGGTGACGGTCCGGCCGCCGTGGGTGAACCTGCGCACGTCGAAGGCGGACCGCACGACGTACCGCGGCCGGTCGTCCAGGCGGGCGCGGGGCGCGGGCGGCCGTCCGGCGGAAGGGGTCCGCCCGGACTGCGGCGTGTCGGAGGCCGGGGAGCCGGGACCGGTGGAGCCGCTGGTCTCCCGCAGCGGGATGCGGAGTGCGGAGTCGCCGTCGCCCTCCGGGACGAGGTAGAGGGCCGAGGAGTCGGCCACGATCCGGTGGGGCCGGGAATCCGGGTCCAGGTCGGCCATCACCTGCGCGAGGCCGTCCATGTTGGCCACGCGGCCGATCCATCCGCTGTCGCCGCGCAGGATCACGCCCGTCGCCCCGTGGACGAAGTCGTGCCCGAACCGCGTCCAGCCGGCGGGCGGGATCACCTCGCCGTCGGGAAGCCTGATGTGCCCGGTGCCGGCGACGTCGTAGCGGAAGGGTTCCGAGCGGGACTCGGCGGCCCGCGTGTAGGTGAACCACTGGTCCGGCCGCCGGTCCGGGGCGACCGGCCCGTCGTGCGGCGCAGTGGGGGCCGGGTCCTTGCCCTTGCCCGTGGTGTCCGCCACCGAGGTGTCCGCGGGACTTCCGGTCTCCGCCGCGTCCGCACCGGGCACGTCGGTGACCGGCACCACGGATGCCGCGTCGACGCCGCCGTAGCGGGGCCGCATCACGGTGATCGCGCGCCCGACCGGCCACTGCTCCGCCACCGGGTCGAGGCCGTCGTCGCGCGAACCGCCCGGCAGGCCTCCCGGCTGCGAACCGGTGCGCGGACCGCGCGTGGCGACCTGCCGCGGACCGCCGCGGTGGTCCTCGACGGTGATGTCCACGGTGCCGTCGGCCGCGTCACCGCTGGACGCTCCGCGTCCGGGGGCCGCGACGGCCTCGACGGTGAACCGGTCGGCGCCGATGTGGGGTTCGGGGGTGCCGTCCTGGAGCGCCGCGAGTGCCTCGGCGAGTTCCTGCCGGAAGGAGGCCGCGACCGCTTCGGTGCGTACCTTCGCGAGGTCCTTTCCGGTGAAGCGCCCGGCACGCCGGCCGCTGACCCGGATGTCCGGCAGCGGCAGTCCGTTGGCGGCGTTCCACAGCGCCGCCCTCGCCACCACCCTGGCCAGATGCCGGACGGAGTGCTTCGCCCCGTCGGGGGTCTGCTGGACGCCCTTGCCGAACGAGACGGACACCGGCAGCGCCTGCTGGCCGCGGAGCACCACGGCGGTCAGCGGATTGGCCTCGGCGGAGGGCCCGTCGCCGAGGAGTGCGGCGTTGGTGTCGTGCGCGGACTCGCCCGGACGCTGCGAGTACATCCTCATGTACCACTGGTGCTTGCCCGGAATGACGGCCTCCAGCTGACCGATGCGGAGCGCGGCGGCGCGGGTGGCGCCCTCCAGCGTCCGCTCGGCGGCGGCCCGCTCCGGTGAGCCCGCTGCCGCCGCCAGGGCGTCGGTCTGCGCCTGCTTGGCCCTGACGAGCGCGAGGGTCAGGTCCAGGTGGCCGCGCAGCTCCGCGAGGTGCTCGCCGCCGCCCGCCTCCAGCCGTTCGATCTCCCGGCGCAGTCGTGACGCCATGTCCCGCAGCTCGTCCAGGTCGTGGTTGCGCAGGTTCGCCTGGACGGCCCGGCGGTGCCGGTGGTTGCGCTGGGAGGCCCTGGCGTGGTTCTCCAGGGAGATCTGGTGGCTGCCGTCCTCGCTGGCCAGGACCACGGTCAGGAAGTGGTAGCCGAAGTGCGCTCCGCCGGATTCGGTCTGCGGTTTCGCGTAGTTGTGCTCCAGGCTGGGCTGCCCCTGCTCGCCGGGAGCCGCGACGGACTGGACGACGTAACCCTCCCCGATGTCGGCCCACGCGTGCTCGTTGACCCCGATGCGGCCCGCGGCGTCCGACAGGGCGTCACGCCGCGGGTCGCTCTGCTCGGCGAGGCTGAGCGCGCTGCCGTACGAGCGGCCGGGCAGCGGTCCGCCGTCGCCGCCGGTGGGCCGGTCGTCCTGCCGCACGAGCGACGCAGCCCAGCTCGGCTCCGCCGTGCCGGGGTCCTCGTCCCCGTCCGCGACACCGCCCAGGGCCTCGGCGAGGTGGTGGGTACCGGTGACCTCCGCGCCGTCGGAGGCGTTGACCGGGGCGGTCACCGCCGGGCCGCTCCCCGGCACCCGGAAGACCACGTGCGACGTGCGGGAGAGGTCGGCCAGCATGTCGGCGAAGTCCCGGCAGACCTCCTCCGTCGAACTGCCCGAACCGGTGAGGAACACGGGTGTCACGCGGAACAGTCGTCTGCTCCCCCCGTCGGCGGTGGGCAGGATGACGCTCAGGTCCCTGTCGGCCCGCAGCCGCACCGCCGTCCCCGCACGCGACAGCTTGACCGACGCGCGGGCGACGGCCTCGGCCGTCGCGAAGATCTGCTGCCCGTACGCGCCGTCCTCGACCGCGAGCGTGCGGTCCGAGGAGATCCGCAGAGCGGGCCGCTCGGAGACGAGCGTCTCGTGGTGGTCCTGCACGGACATGGCGAGTTCGGGGGCGTCCTCGCTGGCCGCGAGCGCCCTGGGCGTCCGCCAGCTGCCCCGGACGCCGCCGGGCCGGCGGAAGAGCACGCCCGTGTCCCGGCTGTCGACGATCCCGTAGTCCGTCGTCGTCAGCGGTTCGGCCCGGCGCGCGTCGGGGTCGTTGCCGTACATGCCGACGATGTCCCCGACCTCCCCGCCGTCGCCGTCGCTGCCGCTGTCCGCGTGCCGGTCCGGCCGGACGGAGTTCCACGTCCTGCCGGTGCCGTCGGGGACCGGGCCGAGCATGATGTGGTCGGTTCCGGTGCGCCAGTCGGTGGACGGACGGGGAGCGTGCTGCGAGTACCAGACCTTCGCGCCGGTCAGGTCCGCGATGTGCCGGGCCAGGGACTCGACGTCTTCGTGGGGGAAGGCCAGGACGACGTCCGCTCCCGCACGCCGAGCCGGGTCCCGCGCCACGAGCCGCGCGAGCTCACCGGGATCGTCCAGGGTGAGGACGCCGCGGGGCGTGTTCAGACGGACGGAGTCCCCGTCCGCCTGGGCGAGGACCACGTAGGGGTCCGACCACGGCGCGGGCCAGGTGCTCAGCAGCCCGTCCTCGCCCTCGACGGCGTACGAGTCGAGGGCCGGCACCGCGTCCCCGGTGCCGGTCCAGTTCCGCACGGTGCCCTGCGGGGACACCAGCCGGGTGCCACGGCCAAGGGCGGCGTCATGGCTCCTCAGATACGCGGTCAGGGCGGCCTCGTCCGCGAGTTGGGCCGGGGTCGCGCCGAGCGCCAGCGACCCCAGGACCAGCAGTTGCCGCTCGCCCACCTCGGCGTCCGGGCCCAGGCCCAGCACCCGCCCGGCCAGACCGTGCAGGGTGTCCCCGGTGCCGGTGGCCACGGAGGCCGGCTGGGGGTGCCGCTGGGCGAGTTCCCGCAGTGACAGGGCCGTGCCGACCAGCATCTCGGGCGCGTAGTCGTCCCGGGCGGCCGCGCCGAAGAGGAGGTCGAGCCAGAGCTCGTGCGCGGCCTCCTCGGAGTCGTCCTCGCTGTCCGGCTCACTGTCCGTCTCGCTGGTGTCGTCGGTGAACCTGAACCGAGCGAGCTCCTCCGCCCCGGAGAGCGTGCTCAGTCCGTACGCCTCCTCCTCGCCGGGGATTCCCGGCAGATCGCCTTCGGCCGGCGACCCGGCTGTGTCCGGGCCCGGTCGCACGGTGCCCTCCGGCGCCTTCTGCCCGGACTCCGGCCCGTGCTCCTTCGGCGCGCCCTCCTTCGCATCGGGCGTCACAGGTGCCTTCGGCGCGCCCTCCTTCACCTCCGGTGTCACGGGTGTCTTCGGTGCTGCGGACGTCTTCGGCGTCCCGTGCGTGTCCGGCCGGGGTGCGGGGGTGCGCGGGGTCACCGGGACGAAGTCGCCGCCGCGGCGGCGGAGCCGGATGTGCGGGGAGTGCTCGCCGGCGGGGCCCGGGTAGGTGTGGGTGGTGCCGTTCTCCTCGATCAGGGTGACGGTGGTGCCGGTCGCGGAGGCCGCCCACTCGGCGACGGCACGGTCGGCCCCCGGCCCCCAGGGGCCGGTGGCGAGGTACCGGCGCAGGTGGCCGGCGCGGGCTTCGGCACTCGGCTGCGGCGCGCCCGGCCGGGTGGTCAGCGGCGGTGGCGCGAAGAGGGAGTCGCGCTCGGCGGGGACTCCGGGCAGGCCGTACAGCCGCATCAGGCGGGCGGGTGACTGAGCGGCCCGGGCGCGCAGCCTGATCGCCTCGCTCCGCGCCGTGCCGGGCACGTCGGCAGCCTGCCGCAGGGCCGTGGAGAGCGCGCCGAAGAAGCCGTTGCCTCGGCCGGAAGGGGGGCCCTGGGTGTAGGTGGCACCGTCGGGGGCGGTCAGCACGCCGTCCCGGTCGAGGCGGTGGCGCGGGCCGGTGCTGTCCGCGGGCGGCGCCCAGGGCGGGGTGGCGTGGCTGCGGTGAGCGGGCGGCCTACCGGTCACCGGCCGCGCGCCGTCCGTACCGGTGGCGGTGGCCGCCGGGGCGGGCAGCGGCGCGGCGACCGGCGCCGGACTCCCCTGAGGCAGGGCGATGTGGAAGAAGCCGCCCGTCGTGAGCAGGACGGGGTCGGTCGCCGGGGCGACGGCGGCGGGGTCGGTGCCGTGCGGCAGGAAGAGCTGCTCGCGTCCCTCGTCCGTGACCACGGTGAGCGGTGTGCCCATGACGCGGGCGGCCAGTGCGGGCAGCAGGTCCGCGCCGCCGTGGTCGCCGGCCCGGCGTTGCGGCGGTGCCGGTTCGCCGTCCGCGCCGTCCTGGCGCGGCTCGTTCGCGAACGGGCGGGAGAGGGCCGCGGTGGCCAGCGCGACCCGCTGCGCGGGGGTCGGCCACAGGGTCTGCGGGAGGCGCCCGAAGGCGTCGAACTCGGCCTGCTGAGCGGCGGTCAGCCGTATCCCGGCGCCATCGAGTTCGGCCTGGGTGAAGGTGTCCAGGGCGTCCAGCGCGAGGGCGTCGAGCAGGTCCTCGTTGCCGTCCTCGCCCAGGGCCCAGGCGAGACGGTCCCGGGCGGCGCCGACGGCCTCCGCCGTGACCGCCGGATCGCCGGGGGCGGCCGCGAACCGCTCCGCGAGGTCGGCCCCGAGCAGGTGCGCGAGCCGCCCCCGGTGCTGGGCGGCGGCGAGCAGCGAGTGGAAGAACGACGCACCGTCGTGCGGCATGTCGTGCACCTCGCGCACGGTGACGCCGTCCGGGAAGGTGAGGGTGCGCGGGGCGGTACCGGTGCCGTCGGCGATCCGGTACGGCTCGGGCGCCTCGGAGCGCCAGGCCGGTGCGGTGTACTCCTGCGGCCCGTCCTTCACCGGCACCGAGGCGGAACCCTGGTGGTGGGCCGTGAGTCGGGAGGCGGCGAGGTGCAGCCGGTGGTGGTCCGCCGCGGCGGCGGCGGTGCGCCGCTCCCAGTCGCGGACCTCGTGCCGGGCGCTCTGCCAGGCGGCGACGGCCGGGGACCCGTCGAGGGCCGGGGGGAGTCCGGCCGTCCGCTGCGCGTCGTCCGCCCCCAGCGCCGCCTGTTCGTCCGCACTCAGGTCGAGCCATGTCTCCCTGGCCCGGGCCCTGGCGTCGTAGTAGCCCTTCTCCGCGGCCGCGAGGTCGCCGGCCGCCTTGCCCTGGGCGTCCCAGGCCGCGACGACCTCGTCGGTGAACGTGGTGTCGTCCAGGAGGCCGTAGTCGCGGGCGATGTCCTCGCGCAGCCAGACCAGCGCGGTGGTCTCGGCCTCGGCGGCGCGCGGCCCGCGCTTCGCCTTGCCGAGGGCGAACATCGGGCGGCTGTCGGTGATCCGGTGGTCGACCTCGGACACCGAGAGCCAGCTCACCGGCAGTGCGAAGAGCATGCTCCGGTCGGTGACGACCTTGAGGTGGGTGCCGAGGGTGGTGTCGGCGGCGCCCTTGAGCGTGGTTCCGTCGTTCGTGCCCGCGACCGGGAACGTGGCACCCGGGTTGGTGACGCCCGCGTTGCTGTTGCCGGCCAGCGGCGCGGTGCCCACCGCGCCTTCGACGTTGTCGGTGATGCCCGCTTCGTGCGCGTCGGAGGTCTTCGACCGCTGCATGGCCTCCATGCGCGGCTTGTTCTCCACGGCGAGCAGCCGGGCACCGCGGCGGTGCATCTTCGCGTACAGGCGGGAGTTGGCGGTGTGGAACTGGCCGAAGAGGTGGGCGGACGCCTGGGTGGGCAGTGCCGCCCCGCTCGCGCCGAGCGCCTCGCGGAACCCGGACGTCAGCCCGCCCTGTGTGGTGGCCTCCTGCTGCGCCTGGGCGGGGGCGGTGCCGAGGCCGGTGAGGGGGGTGTGGCGGGCCATGCGCACGCGTGCGCCGAGGACGCTGCCGGTGTGGCGTTCGCCGAGGTCGCCGTCGCCGAGGCCGTCGGCGCGGGCGGTGGCGAGGGTCAGGGCGTCCCGCACGTTGGAGGCGCCCAGGATGTCCACGGCGAGGATGCCCGAGCCGATCCGGTCGTCGAAGGGCAGGACGTCCGGATCGGCGCTGCCGGTGGGGTCCCCGGCGGAGGAGGCCCGCCAGGCGGCGATGCCCTCCGGCCGCGCGCCGTCGGCGGTCAGCATCCGCACCGCGCGCTCGGGTTCCGGCACGTCCTGCTCGGTGACCGCGCCGTCGGCACCGTCGCCGTCCGGCGTGAGCAGACTCGCCGGGAGGATCTCGTTGAGGCTGCCGACGGGTACGCCGACGACGCCGGGGGTGAGTGCGTCACCCGCCGCGTCCGTCATGGTGACGGTCAGGGTGTAGCCGGTGATGATCTCGGCGTGCGCCTGGGTGGTCGCGATGTTCGGCATCGCGGTGGTGCCGGAGGTCTCGGTCCGGGCGCTCGCCCGCTGCTTGGCGGCGGTTCCCTGGAGCGAGGGGTTCGCCACGAGGATGCCGCTGTCCGCCGCGCGCTGGCCTCCGCTGAGCGTCACGTCGGCGCCGCGGTCCTGGGAGGCCGACGCGGCGTCGTCGCGGGCGGTCGTGCGGTAGTCCTCCAGTTCGTAGCCGGTCCGCAGCCTTTCCACCGTGGTGGTGACGGGGGTGAGCTTGAACGCGACCTGCCCGGGGCTGCCGCCGACGGGCAGGTGGAAGGGGCTGGACCAGGTGCGGTAGCGGACCGGCAGCGCCATCCCGTCGGTGGTCAGCTCGTGCTGGTGGGCGGCGAGGAAGTCCGGGGAGAGCCGCTGCAGGACCTGTTCCCGGTCGTGCGAGGACACCCCGATCTGCTCCAGCTGTCCCATCAGCTGCTGCGCCGCCCGGGTGGCGTCGAGCCGGCCGCTGGGATGAGTGGGGAAGCGGCGGCCGCGCAGGAAGGGCGGAATCCGGTAACCCCCGCCGAGGTTGCGCGGTGTGGTGGTGCCCAGGCCGTCCGGCGCGATCCCGGCCTCGATGACGTCCTGCATCGGCAGGTGGAACATCACCGCGTCCCGGATGCGGTGCAGCGCGGCTGCGGCCCGGCGCGGGGCGAGGCCGTCGCCGAGGCGTCCGGAGAGCCTGCCGGCCGCGGCACTGACGCGGGACCCGGCGCGGGTGCCCACGGCGCCCATGACGGCCGTCCAGCGGTCCCGCACCGCGACGGTCTCGACGGAGTCGGCGACCACGAGGTACATCCGCCCGGCGAACGCGAGGGTGGTGTTGCGCCCCCGGGTCAGGGTCTGCGAGACGCCGCGGCCCTTGCCCCACGCGTACTGCAGGGCGGTCGAGTAGGAGCCGACCACCGCCGGCCCGCCCGGTGCCTGCTGCAGCGGTGTGTCGGCGCCCTGGAGGCCGAGGGTGGTGCGTGTGACCGTGCTCGCGCTGCCGTTGATCCGGTGCTCGTTGCCGACGGTGGTTTCGAGGCTGGCCGGCTTCGGGTCGCTCTTGACCCGGAAGTTCCCCAGCTCGCCGCGGACGGCCGCCTTGAGGTAGTGCGTACGGAACGGTCCGGCGCCGTTGAGGCCGGTGATCCGGGAACCGAACGGGCCCAGGTACTGCCCGAGTTGCCCGGCGACACTGAGATTCGCCACCGCCCTGCGCAGGGCGGTGCGCACCGGGGCGCCGGGCGCGCTGACGTGCCAGGAGGAACCGGAGGCGCGGTCGGCGGTGTCCTGCACGAGGCGTTGGCGCTCCGGTCCTCCCTCGGCGCTCAGGACCACGTGCGGGGAGCTGAGCAGCTTCGTGGCGAGCTGCCGGTCGGCGGATTCGGACCTCGGCAACGGCCGTGTGCCGTCGAGCAGTTGGTCGGCCTCGGTGGAGGAGAGCTGCCGCGGTGCGGGCGCCGCCACCGGTGCGGGCGCCGTACCGGTGGCCGGCGGGTCGACGGGAGCGTGCCGTTCGGAGCCGTGTGCCGCCGGCACGGCCAGCTCCACCCGGCCCACGGTCTCGTTGCCCCGGGCGAACAGGGGCCGTTCCTCGACCTTGCTGACGAAGACACCCGCGCCCAGCAGACCGACGGACGCGAGCCGCGCCCAGCCGCGCGGGCGCCGGTGGCCCTCGAACGTGGCTCCCAGCTCGACCTGGTAGCTGTAGAGGTCTGCGCCGGTCTGGAACATCAGGTGGTCGTGCGTGACCGCGACCGTGTTCCTGGTCGCCTTCTGGTCGGTCCTGGCGTGCCGGGCTCCGACCGCCACGCTGCCCGCCTGGCGGGGCAGTCCCACGTCCGGGACCTTGTCGTGGTCGCGCGGCGAGATGCCCAGCTCGACACCGCCGGAGAGGGTGATGGACGCCTGTTGCCCCTGGCCGGAGACCTCGGTGCCGATCACGGCGTTGCGCAGCGAGCGCTCGCTCATCGTGGACTCGAACCGCCGGTCGGTCAGCCGCGCCCTGAGAATCAGGGTGTGCTGACCGCGTCGCACCTTGCCGTCCTCGGTGAGTGTGACCGGCACTCCCGTGGTGGTCAGGTCGTCCAGGCTCTGGGCCAGACTGGGCCGGTTCAGCGCCTCGCGCACCTGCCGGTCGTTGTGCAGCGCGGTCCGCATCCGCCCGTCGCCGTACCAGAACTTCGCGAGCCGGGGATGCCGGAGCATGAACGTCGGGACGAACAGCGAGGGGTACGAGCGGTGCAGCGTGTCCACGACGGCGTCCCCGAACGCCCGCATGGGGTCCTGGGGGACGGGCTGTTGAGGCTGCGTCTGCCCCTGCGTCTGCGTCTGTGTCTGCGCCTGGGTCCGCGGGCTGCCGGGCCGGAAGCCCTCGGCGCGGACCTGGCCGCTCAGGTGGACCGGGTCCTCGCGGGTGAGGTACCAGGGGACCGGCGGCTCGGCGTCCGGGTGAGGGCCGGTCCGGCCGGGCGTACGGCTGTCCCAGCCCGCGAGGCGGCGGGCGTCCTGGGTGGAGATCCAGTCCAGCGTGACCACCCTGACCGGGCGGGCGGCGGAGGGCGGTTCACCGGGCTTGCGCACCATCAGCGTGCGCTCCACCCGGTAGAGGGCGACCGGGTGGTTGCGGATCCGGCCGGTGGTCTTGCGGGCGGCGTCCGCGCCGAGGTAGTGGCCCCGCCCGGTGGCGATGTCCGCCCGGACCAGCGGCCCGCCCTGGAGGCGTACGTCGGTGTCCGCACCGGCGAGGGTGTAGTTCGGCCCCGAGGTGACCTGGAACCCCAGCCGGGTGTCGCGGACGTGCCCGCGCTCGTTCTGGTAGGTGATCTGGGTGAGGTCGCGCAGCTCCGCCTTGACGGACTCCGCCACCAGCGTGGCGCGGTGGGGCACCGACCGCTCCACGATCAGGTGCCCCAGCGGATGCTGTCCGCTGCCCCGGGTGAGCTCGGGCCCGGTGACCGGTCCCGCGAACCGGCCGAACAGGGCGAGGAGCCTGCCGGGGCGGACGTACGAGACCAGCGTGCGGTGCGCCGAACTGCCGGGCCGCGCACCGGACAGGGCGAGTGCCAGGTCCTCGGGCGGGTCCGTCAGGTGCAGCCCGGTGGTGTCGGTCATGCGCGGCTCGGCGCCGTCCGGGAAGGTGAGCGTCGCCGGTGCCCGGCGGGGCCCCTTGTAGGGCACGGTCAGGTCGTCGGGCAGCCGCCAGCTCAGCCCGTCGCGCATGGCGAACTCCGCGGTGTGCACCCGCGAGCGCTGCCAGCCGCGGGCGGGGCGGGGCGCCCTGGTGCCGCCGTCCCCGGTGGGCGCCGGCGGCCCCTTGGGCGCGGGCGCCTCGGTGACGCGGTCCACCCGGACCCGGTAGTGGACGTCGTCCAGGTGCAGGTGGGAACCCTCGTGGGCGCGCCACTCGGACTGGTTGTAGGCCTGGGTGCCCTGCGCGTAGTCGGTCCTGCGGGTCCAGCCGAGCGAGAAGCCCAGCTTGAGGAGCCAGTTGAGGGGCGGACCCATGCTCAGCCCGCCCGCGACGCGTCGCCCGAAACCGACGCTGCGGCCGCCGCCCGTACCCGCCTGACCACGCCGCATGGTGTCCAGCCGCACGGTGCCGCCGTCCACCTCGGAGAACCGTTCCCAGCGGTGGTAGGGGACGGCCTCGACCGTCATCTCGTGGCCGACCCCCGACTTCTCACGGCCCACGAAGCGCGCACCGCGCGGGGCGGTGAACGCACCGGGCTGCTCGGTCAGCAGCCTCAGCAGGTCCGCCTCGTCGAACTGGGCGCGCAGTTTGGGCGGGAGGCCGCCCAGGATCTCCTCGGCCACCTGCTCGGGCGAGCGCAGGGTGGTCCGGCCCAGGCCGGTGAAGAGGCCGGCCGGCCGGTTCCGCCCCGCGCCGTCCGTCCGGCTCCCGGGAGTGCCGTCGCCGGGGTCGGCGTCCGGGTCGATGAGCACCGTGGGTATCCGGCTGCCGTCGTCGAAGGTGACGGTGCGCGGGGCGGGGCCCGGAGGCAGGACGTCCTGGCCGGTCATCAGCCGTGCCGGGCGGTGCCGTTCGAGCTGGGTCTCCAGCGGTACCCGGTCGCCCCGGTCGGGGGCGTCTTCGTCGGTGCCGTGGTCATCGGTGCCGTGGTCATCGGTGCCGTCGAGGTCGGTGATGCCGCCCATGCTGCGCAGCCACTCCCCGAAGACGGGCGAGCCCTCGGGCTCCCGGGGAGTGGCCGGGTCCGGAGTGACGTCGGGGTCCTGTGGGGGCGGCAGGGGGGCGGAGGCGGGGACCAGGGCGTCGAAGTGGTCCGTGCCGTTGTAGCCCAGGTGCAGGGTGCCGCTCCGCCCGCCGGGGTTGAGGGTGTTGACGAAGGTGCTCCCCGGCGACCGCGGGTCGGGCTGGACGAGCCGCAGGTCCAGGTCGAGGGTGTGCGCCAGTGCTTCCGGAAGCAGTTCGGCGAAGGGGGAGGACCACAGCGCGGGGAGTTCGGCCGCCGAGGCGACCAGCCCCCTGGCGCCGAGCCGCCGTGCGTCGGCCGGGGTCGGCGCCACACGGGCGAGCTGCGCGTACGCGCTCTCTCCGATGATCCGCTGCCACACCACGGCGTCGCCGCCGGTCACGACGTCGTCCGCGATCCGGTTCCAGAGCCGGGTGATACGGGTCCGCTCGGCGGAGTCCCGCACCCCGGCGAGCGCGCGCATGCGCAGGTCGTCCACCACGGCGAACACCGGGTCCGGGATCGCCTCGGCCACACCGTCGCCGAGTTCGGTCCCGGTGATCCTGTCCCGCAGCGCACGGCGCAGGCCGGTGATGCTCCGCGCCGCCCAGGCGGGCGGCACGTCCCGGCTGCGCGCGCTGTCGAGCAGCGACCGGAAGAGGCAGTCACCACCGCCCGGAGTGTCCAGCCGCCGGAAGGCCAGCCCGTCCGCGCGCACGCCGTCCGCGGCTCCGGGCGCGGTCCTGCTGAGGAGGGTCATGTCCTCGGCGATGCTTTCCGGTGAACCCGGTGTACCCGGCGTACCCGGAGCGTTCACGCGGGGCGCCGGGACACCCGTCGCCGACGATGGACCACTCAGACGGCGTGTCAGTTCCGCGGTGTCCGCGGGACGGAGTCCCAGCTCCGACAGCGGCAGCGGCGCGCTCGACAGCGACCAGGCGATCCGCGCCGAGGGCGAGACGGCGAGGCCCCGTGCGTCCTCCTGGGAGACCGGAGTGTCCGCAGACAGCTCGGGCAGGGGCGCGGGCAGCAGTTCACCGAGTGTGGTGCCGGGTCCCGCGCCCGCCCGCAGACCGGCGGCGGCACGCAGGAACGCGGTGTACTGCCCGGGAGTGGGCCCGCCCGCCGGATCCGTGCCGGGGTCCGCGGCCGGGGCGTCCGGCGTGGTGCCGCCGGCCGCGAGCCAGTCGGTGACCATCCTGCGCAGCAGGTCCGGCGTCATGCGGCCGTCGCCGTACCTGGCGGCACTCTCGGCCGTCAGCCAGCGCAGGCCGTCCACATAGGCGAGTCCGGCGAGCAGATCCCGGTTCTCCGGCCGCTGTTCGGCGTCCGGACCGAGCGCGTCGCGCAGCGTACGTATCTGCTGGAGGGTGCGGGCACGGGCGAACACGTCGGCGGGACCGGGGCCCGCGTGCAGGCCCGCGTCGCGTGCCACCCCGTCGAGTACCGTGCCGCTGGGTTCGGGGGTGAACAGCCGCCAGCGCCCCGGGCCGTCGGGGCCCTCGGTGAGCACCGCCCGGACGTCGCCGTCACGGTCGCGGGCGGTGCCGACCTCGGTGGTCGGCGCGTACACCGGCCGTCCCGTCCGGTTCGCGACGTGCTGCGCGACCGGCAGGCCCGCGATCTCCGGCTGCCGTCCGGTCTCACAGGAGAACAGCACCAGCGGCCGCTCCTGATCGCCGTCCTGCGCCCACGCGGTGAGCACCGCACCGAGTTGTACGCCGCTGACCTTCACGCTGGGCCGCGCCGCGTCGTCGGTGCCGAGGGTGACAGTGCGGGAGGTGCCGTGGCCCACGAAGTAGTCGGCGCCCTGCTCGGTGTCCACTCCGGGGAGCGGGGCCGGCGGACCGGTGAACACCGTGCGGCGGACCGGCGGGGCCGGGGCGGAGGAGGCGGGCGTGGACACGGTGCGTACGCCGCGGAAGGTGTCCTGTCCCAGCAGCGCGCGGCGCCCGGTGTCGCGTTCCGTGCCGTCCTCGGCCGGGCTCTGCGAGATGGTCAGCATCCGGACGGCGCGCCCGGGTGCGGGCCGGGCGCTCCCGGACGGGACCAGCCGCCGCACCTGGGCGAGGGGCACGGTGTGCCCGTCCAGGGTGATCACGGCCGGTTCCCCCGCGGTCTCCGGGGATCCGGTGGTGCTGCCGCCGGCCGTCCCGCTCTCTGCGGGACGTACGACGATGCGGGCCTGCGACGGGGCGAGGGGTGCGATCGGCGCGGGAGGCGTCGCGGGGACGTCCACCGGCGGCGGGGGCGGGGTTCCGCCGGTCCCGGCGCCGAGTCCCGTGCCGGACGGGGAGGTCCGGCCGGCGGTCGTGGTCCTGGTTCCGTCACCCTCGCCGGACTCCAGGTGCAGGTCGGTGGCCGTCTCGGCAGCGGGGCGGGACAACGTGGCGATCTTGTCCGGGGCGAACACGGTGGCGGCGGGGCCGGTCCCGACGCTCCGCGGCGGAGGCGCCTTCTCCTGGAATGCGGCCGGAGGCGCCTTCTCCTGAACGGCAGGGGTGGAGTCCACCGTGCCGACGCCGGTCGTCCCGATGCTCTGGGTGCCGGGTCGGGGCATCGGGCCGAGGGCGTCGGCCAGCGGCAGCAGCACGTCCGCGCCGGGGAACGCGGTGTCCGTGGCGCCGTCGGCCTCCGGGCCGGGCGTCGGGGCGGCGAGCGGACGGACGCGGACCGGCGCGCCCGGCCCCTCGCGGGTGAGTTCGGCGGCGGCGCGCACCGGGGGCCCTCCCCCGACCTGCGCGACGGCGGGCCCGAGCACGACGGCCCTGTCGGTACCGGCCCCGTCGAGCAGCCCCGCCGCCTCCGGCGCGCCCTCCCCGGGCGGCGGCACGGCGGAGACGACGATCGTCAGCGGAGGCGCCTGGGCGGCGTCCGGGTCATCGGCACCCAGGGGGGCGGACTTCGGGTCGGCCGAGCCGTCGGCGTCCGATGCGCCGCCCACGGCCTTCGTGTCCCCGGTGCCGGTGAACGAGCCGACGGTGCCCACCTTGGTCGGGGCGGCAGGGACGCCGGTGTCCGGAGCGCCGGTGTCCGGGGCATCGGTGGCCGCGACTCCGTCCGCTGCGGGGGCGGAATGTGCGGCGCCGTGGGTGTCCGGGGCTGAACCGGTGCCGTCGGCCGGGTCGAGCTGCCCGCTGCTGTCCGGTGTCGGGTCCGTCCCGGTCCGCCCGGAGGGCTCCTGCGCCTGGGCTGTCCCGGGCGAGGACCCGGACTGCTCGGACGCCTCGGCAGCCGTCTGCTCCCCGCCCGCCGGAGCCGCCCCGTCCGCGGTCCGTGCGCCTTGGTGCGGGGTGGCGGACGAAGCCGGTCCCCCGCCCGTCTGGGGCACACCGCCCGGCCGGGCGCCACTGCCCGTGCCGGAGGCGGTCTGGTTGGCGGACCCGCCCGTGGCGGATGGAACACCCGCGCCCTGACCGGGCACCGGGGGCGCGGGGGCGCTCGGCCCGGCCGTCCCACCGGTGTCCGCCCCGGCTGCGGCGGAACCGCTGCCACGCCCGCCCGGGCCTGCCTCCGACGGGCCCTCCGCCGCGACCGGCATGTCGACCGCGACCGGTGTGTCGACCGTGACCGGGGTGGCGAAGCCGTCGAGTGCGCGGCGGACCTCGTCGGCGTCGACCTGGGCGGCCGGGCCGCTCCCGGACGGCACGACGCGAACCTCGGGCAGCTGCGACAGGCTGGAGTGCAGCCCCTCGCGGACACCGATCTCGGTGCCGCCGGGTATCGCGCCGCGCAGGGCGGCCAGGTCGCGCAGGGCCTGTTCGCGGACCTCGGAGGGCCCTTGGTGGACCTGCTGCCACAGCGCGTTCTCCGAGGCGGTCGCCGGCAGGGAGCCCGGCGTGTAGGCCGGAGGGTCCACGGGCGTGTAGGGCGGAGGGCTCTGCGGGGCGTACGGCGGTGGCCCGTCGCCTGTGACGTCCCGCGTCCCGCCGCTCCCCACGGTCGGCGGGGGCGACGTGGCCGCGGAGCCCGTGCCGCCGGTGGTGTCCGTGTCCGGGGAGCCGCCCTCGCGGTCGGCGCCGCCCGGCTTCGGGGACCCCTCGGAGTCACCCGTGCCGGAGGCACCGCCCGAGACGGTGAGGGGCTGGACGCGCAGTCTGTCGATGACGTGGCGCAGTTCGGCCCCGCTGTTGAGGGCGGTGTCGGTGAGCGTGCCCTCGACCTGGCTGCTGACGCCCGCCCCGACGAAGGTGGACCAGCTCGTGGACCAGTCGCCGTCGAAGGCGCCCTTGATCAGGATCTCCGCAAGCGCCTCGCCCGAGCCGGCGGCGATGAAGTCGGCCGTCCCCTTGATGCCGTAGTGCCCGGCCACCGCCCCGGGCCGGTCGGCGTTGTTGCGCAGGATCTGGTTGTTCCGCCAGAGGTTGACGTTGTTCCGGAAGGAGAGCGGATCGTTCCGGAAGGTCACCGGCGGATTGTTCGAGGGGCCGGGCCCGTTCGCGTTCGGACCGGGACGGTCACGGTCGGGGTGCGGCGTGGGTCCGGGATTCGGCTTGGGGCCCGGGCCGTTGTTCTTGAAGTCGATGCCCGGGGGGTTCTTCGGGTTCGGGTTGTTCTTGAAGCCGAGGTCGGGGCCGTTCTTCAGGAAGTTGTTGTCGAAGCTCTTGACGATGCTCTTGGCGAAGCTGTCGAAGATGCTCGTGAAGAAGCCGGCCGCGGCGCCGAAGGCGGCGGACTTGAGGATGTCGTTCCAGTCGAAGCCGTCGGGCCGGCGGCCGTCCGGCGCGAAGTTCATCATCGCCAGCCGCACGGCGAACGTCGTGAACGCCTCGGCGAACGCCTCGGTCAGCGAGGGTGCCAGGTGCAGCCGTTGGAGCAGGTGGCTGAGGGTGGTGAGGATGAAGAACCGGCTGCGCAGCTTGGCCATCATGATCTGGCTGGCCGACGCACCGCCGGTGAAGAAGGACATGGCGAGGTAGATGGCGATCTCGATGAGCAGCCGGATGATCTCGGCGATGACCTGCCACTTGGACTCCATGATGTCCATGGAGGTCTTGCGGCGGCCTTCCGCGATCTTGTCGAGCTGGTCCGAGAAGTCGCGCAGGTAGTTCTTGCCGCCGTCGTCGATGAGCATGCCCATCGCCCTGCCGTAGGACTTGGCGAGGTCGTCGGGCATGGACTCGCCGATGTCGTGGATCGACTTGTCGATCAGCGAGGACAGCCTGTCCAGCTTGCGGCCCAGGCCGGAGTAGGGCCGACGGCTCTCGTAGGCGAGGTCCTCGTCGGCGTCCATGAGCCTCTCCCCGGTGAGGATGAAGATCATCGCGTTGACCTCGGGCGAGACCTGGATGCTCAACGGGGACCGTCCTCGGATCCGTGAGGGCAGGACGGAGCGGCCGCTCCCGGCGTGGTGGCGCGGGAGCGGCCGGCGGCGCGGGGGTCAGCGGCGGCCATGCCCGCCCGGGCCGCCGTCGAGTCCGTGGGTGTTGATGCGGTTGGTGCCCTTCTCGACTTCCTCGATGTTGTGGTCGCGGGTCTCCTTCATCATCCGCACCTGGCTGACCGTGGCGTCGGTGATGCCCACCAGCGCCTCGCGGATGGCCATCATGGTCTCCTTGGTGGTCTGCCGCTCCTTCTGCTCCTGAGGCTTCGCCTTCTCGGCGAACTCGCCTTCCGTGCCCGGCCAGTTCACCGTGAGGGCCAGCTCGTCCAGGAACTCCTCGGTCATGCTCCTGGTCAGCGTGCCGATCTCCTCCAGCTGCCGCGCCAGGGCCTCGATGCGCTGGGGGTCCACGTAGTAGCGCTGTCCCACGGTCAGTCGCCTCCCTCTTCGCCGAGTGCGTCCCGCCAGGCCGGGGCGGCCCGGCCGCCGCGTGCGGGATCCTCGTCGTCCCCGCGCAGCACCTCGGGTCCGAAGATGCGCTCCCAGTCCAGCTCGAACCCCTTGAGCTCCGGCACGTCGCTGCTGGGCTCGGCGAAGGGCGCCATCGCCTTCATGACGTGCCTGTTCATCTTCAGACGTGCCGCGCTCGCCGCTTCCAGGACACTGGCGGCCAGTTCCTGCGGGGACATGTCGCGGTACTTGTTCTCCAGGAAGTCGATCCCGGTCAGCTCGCCCTGCGGACCCGCGGTGGCACGGACCGCACGGTCGGAGGAGACCGCGGTGAAGGAGGCCGTCCGCAGCTCCCGCTCGGTGCGCGCCACCGCCTCCTGGGCTGCCTGGAGTTCGGCCATGGCTTTCTCCAAGCGTTTCTCCAGCGGTTCCGTCACGCCCGCTCCGCCCTTCTCCGTCGTACTCTCCGTGCAGCCGGACGCCCGGCCGGCGTTCCCGGAGCCGCTCCCGCCTCGGACAACTCCCCTGCTGATCCTGCCCGGTGCGGGGTGCGCCGTGGAAGGCGGGGCGGAGTGGGAAACGTCTCCCCTCCCCGGCGCCGCCCTGTCTGATGCATCGTCATCGTCCGATCACGGCCGGAGTGCCCCCCTCCTCGGTGCCCCACACGTCCGCGTCCTCCTCCAGGTAGTCGGCGGAGGTGGTGGCCCTGCGGCCCGGCTCCGCCTCCTCCTCGCGGGAGGACTCGCCGCCGGTCGTCGCCACCCGGGACGCGGGTGCCAGGAAGGTGTCGCTGTCCTCCTGGCGGTTCCACGGGCTGCGCCTGCGCCGGTTGCGGCGCTCGCTCTCCTCGGCCGCGTCGACCAGGACGGCGCGTACGCGCTCGCCGTTGCCCTTGTCGCCGCCCCCTCCCATGCCGCCCATTCCGCCGCCCATGGGCATGCCCGGGCTGCCGGGCGTACCCGGGGCTCCCGGGGTTCCGGCCCCGCCGGCCGCGATCTGCGGGGTGCTCCCGCCCGCGACGCCGTCCGAGAGCGGGGCCACGTGGCCGCCGCCGAGGGAGCCCGGGCCCGCCCCGAGGCCGCCACCGGCGGATGCCCCGGCGGTCACCTGCCCGCCGCCGACGCCCAGTTCGGAGAACGGCACGTCCCGCGTGGTGGAACCGCCGCCGCCCAGGCCGTCGGCACCACCGAGGCCGCCGAGCCCGTCGAGGAAGTCCGAACTGGTGTTGCTGTCCCGTGCGTTGAGATCGTGCAGGTCCACCGTCTCGGTCCTGCCCTGCGGGTCGGTGACGGTGGCGATGCCGGTGTCGGGATCGATGACCTGCTTGCTGCCGTCCGGGAACGTCGTGGACAGCCGGCCGTCGTCCAGTGACGTGACGGAGCCGTCCGGGTTGGTCACCTTCGCACCATGCGTGAGGTCGGTCGTCACGGTGGTGCCGTCAGCGCTCGTGGAGGTGAACATCCCGCTGTCCGGGTCGAAGACCCCCTCACCGCCGTCCGGGAACGTGGTCGTGAAGTCGCCGTCGTCCAGCGCGGTGTGCCCGCCGGTGGGGGTCTCCAGCGCGGACCGGTCGGCGTTCAGGTTCCCCAGGTCGCCGATCGACTCCGTCGTCACACCGGAGTCGATGTCACCGAGGTCTCCCGGACCGCCTTGGCCGTTCTGGCCGTTCAGGTTCCCGGGGCTGCCGAGGTTCTGCGTGGTGGTGGTGCCGTCGGGAGCCGTGGAGGTGACCTGGCCGGTGTCGGGGTCGACGACCTGGGTCGTCCCGTCGGGGAAGGTCGTGGTCAGCCGGCCGTCGTCCCCGAGGGAGGTGACGGAGCCGTCCGGGTTGGTCAGCCGGGTGCCGTCGCCCAGGTCCTGCGTGGTGACGCTGCCGTCGGGGTGCGTGGTGGTCACGAGACCGCTGTCCGGGTCGAAGGTGCTGGTGGAGCCGTCGGGGAAGTCCGTGGTGAGGTTCCCGTCCGTGAGCCGGGTGCTGCCTCCGGTCGGGGTGTCGAGGGGGCCGCCCGCTCCGCCGTTCAGGCCTCCGAGGTTGCCGAGGTTCTGGCTGATGGCCTCGTTGGCGTCGGCGGCGGCCTTGTTGGTCCCGCCGGGACCGCCGTTGAGCCCTCCGAGGCTGCCGAGGTTCTGGGTGACCGCGGCGGGCCCGCCGCCGCCCTGCTGGTCCCCGTTGAGGCCGCCCAGGTTTCCCGTGCTCTCCGTGACCGGGATGTTGCCGTTCAGCAGCGAGTCGAGCTTCGGGTCGTTGAGGCCGCCGAGGCTCTCCTGCACGGCCTTCTGCTGTTCCTGGGCCTCGCGCTTGGCCTCTTCCTGCTCCTTGCGCTGCTCCTCGCGGAGCTCGTCCTGGTACTTCTTGTCCTCGTCACGCTGCTGGTTCTGCTCGTTCCGCAGGTCCTCCTGGAGGTTCTTGGCCTCCTCCTGCTCCTTGCGCTGCTCCTCGCGGAGCTCGTCCTGGTACTTCTTGTCCTCCTCCCTCTGCCGGTTCTGCTCCTCACGGAGCTCGTCCTGGTACTTCTTGTCCTCCTCCCTCTGCCGGTTCTGCTCCTCACGCAGTTCGTCCTGGTACTTCTTGTCCTCCTCCCTCTGCCGTTCCTGCTCCGCGCGGAGCTCGTCCTGGTACCTCTTGTTCTCCTCGTTCTGCCGCTTGATCTCGTCCTGCTCCTCCTTGAGCTTCTTCTTCTCGTACTCCTCCGACGCCGTGCTCGTCGACTTGGGCTTCGGGACGTTGTCGGTGAAGTCCTCACCCAGTTCGAGGAAGCGGTTGTTCAGGGCGGACTGCACCTGGGCTGCGGGCTTGCCCAGGTACTCGTCCACGCCCTGGGACCAGATCTTGACCGCCTTGTCGCCGACCTTCGCCCAGTTCGCGATGTCGCTGAGATCGCCGTACTCGGGATGTACCTGGGAGAAGCCGCCCTGCGGGCTGTGGCTGACGGTGGTGGAGTAGCGGCTCGTGTACGACTTGATGTCCGTCTTGGCCACGTTGTTGGCGTCCACCCACTGAGCAAGGTCGTCCAGGACGTAGCGCAGCACCTGGTGCGGGTCGTAGTACGAGGACTTGGCCCAGGTCAGCCACGCGTCCAGCAGCTTGCTCGCGGAGTCCTCCAGATACTTGCGGCCCAGGGACAGGGCACGCGAGTACACCGTGTTCCCGGTCCCGGTCTCGTCGCCGGTGCCGACGCCGGAGTTGAAGGTCTCGACGTAACTGTCGTAGTTCTCACGGATCTTCTTCAGGAGACTGCGGAAGACCTCCGCCGCCTCGCCCTTCCAGCTGGCGTCGTCCCGGCCGAAGCGGTCCTCCCAGTCCTTCAGGACCACCGCGTGGTCCTTGAAGAACTTGGCGGCGAAGTCGAAGGACTCGCCTGTGGTGTTGAAGGAGTTCAGGTCCACCACGTCGGCTCCGGGCACGCCCAGGCTGCTGAACCTGGCGTCCTGGGTGCTGCCGCCCAGCAGCCCGAGGAGCGCCGCCCGCGGCCCGTTCATGTACCGGGCCAGCGGGATGGTGCTCATCTTGTCCTTGTTGTAGTCCGTGAACTCGTTGCCCTCGCGGACCTGCGCGTCGTGGACGTTGTCGGAGCCGGGCCCGGCGAAGATGATCTCCTCGCCCGCCTTCACACGGCCCTCGAAGACGATCCGGGCCTGCATGATGGACCGCTTCTTGCCGCTGTCGAAGAACCAGATGTCGTAGTCCTCGCCCTTGTTCGTCAGGAACCCGGAGTCCTTGACGAGCAGGCTGAGGCTGCGCTCCTTGATGTCCATCCGGAACAGCTTGCCGCCGTGGTCGGACCGGAGCGTGTCGAAGACGGTGCCGCGGTCCGGCACCGGATAGCCCGTGATGTGGGTGACCAGAGTGGCCCAGGTATCGGTCGAGGGGTCGCCGGCGCTGTCGAACTTGTCGATGTTGGTGACGGAGTTGGGATCGTACCGATCGGCCACCGGGGGCCCTTTCTGGTCGGTTGCCGTCCGGGCCGGCGCGCGGGCCCTGCGGGCGGATGCGCGGCCGTACGGACCTCACGCGGACCCACTCCGCGGACGGGACGCGGGGTGTGGGGGCGCGGCGGCGGTTCGGGGAGCGGGAGGGGGCGGTCAGGTCGTCTCTTCGCCCGACGAGCCGCTGGTGAGGGTGTCGACCTCGTCGAAGGTCTGCAGCAGCGTCTGCGCGTCGATCGCGTCGAGGTTCTTGTTCTTGGTCTTGTTGGCCTCCTCGATGGTCTCGGTGAGCGCCTCCTTCAGCTCCTTGAAGAGGTCCATCTGATCGCCGAGCAGTTTGTCGACGGCTTCGGCCGCCGTGCGTATCCCCGCGATCAGCTTCGGCCCCGAGACCAGGGGTTCGGTGACCATCCTGCCGATGCGCAGGAGCTGCTTGTCCTGGGCCAGGTTGTCCGGGGTGGTGTGACCGTCGACGAGGTGGCCGAGCGGCCGGATGTGGGCGCCGTCGCCTTCCTCGCGGTGCTTCTTCGCCGCGGTGTACACCGGCTGCACCTCGTTGTCCCGGAAGTACTCCATCTGCTTGAGGTCGAAGTGCTTGACGTCGGCCTTCTCACCGGCCATGGGACGTCCTCCTGCGGTTCGGTGCCGGGCGGGGAAGCGGGGTGGCCGGCCGGGCGCCCCGTACGGGCTCCGGTGCGGCCGGCGGCAGCGCGCCGAAGAGGCGCACCGAAGCCGGGGCCCGCCTCCGGATGCGTGGAGGGGAGCCCCGGTCGGGACCTAACGGGCCCGCACGTTCCCCCAGTTGTCGGCGCTCTTGCGCTCGTCACGGGAGTGGTTGTCGTGGATGCTCTGCACCAGCTCGCCGCTGTCGCCGAGGAGGAGGGCCATGTTCTTGGTGGCCTGGTCCCACTCCGCCTGGACCCCGCGGTACATCTGCTGGTCGTCACCCTCCCACGAGGTCACGAGCGGCCTCAGCTCGTCCTCGAGGTTGTTGAGGGTCGTAATGATCTGCTGGGTCTGGTCCTTCAGCTCCTCGATCGCGTGCCGGACCGTGGCGTACTGCACATCGATGATGCCGTCAGCCATGACATCTCCTCTCGGGTGGCCGGGCCGCGGGGCCCGGCGGGGTCGCGGATGCCGGCCGCCCCTGAGGGGGCCGGTGCCGCAGGGGGCGGGTCAGCGCAGCGCCTCGAAGACACCCTGGCTGGTCTTGCTGTTGAGCACCTCGGTCAGGTCCTGGTTCTCCTTCGCCAGACGGTCGGCCGAGGTCACGTTCTCCTGGAGCGCGTCGACCATCTTGCTGATCTGGATGACGACCTTCTGCGCCTCCGCGTTCCAGCTGCGGAAGAGCTTCAGCAGGGCCTGCCCCTCGTCCCCGCCGACACCCGAACGCGCGGCGATCTCGCCGACGTTGTTCTGGATCTTCTCGACCGCGCTGCGGGCCGACTCCAGGGAGGAGACACCTCCCAAGCCCTTGGCGTAGTCCGCTTTCCTTGCGGCGCTGTCCGCCATGCCGCACTCCCTTCGTCGAGGCCGGTCTCGTTGCGGCGTTGCCCGCTGAGGCTAAAGAGAAGCCTGCGTTCCGCGCAACGTATGTTGGGGAAGATTTGAGCATAGGTCAGTTCTTCAGAATGCTTGTATGGCACGGGAGTTGTCCGGATGTTGCCAGCGGATGAACGCCCCGCTCAGGCGGCCGGGGAAGGGACCTGGCACTCCCTCCGGGGACGTGAAACGGTCGGTGAACGGGCGCCCGGAGAAGGCAAACGGTCATCGGCGCAGCCCGTTTCCGGCGACGTACGCGCGATTGCGGCATTTCCAGGGGTGCGGCCGTCCGGAAATCTGAGCTTTCCCTGAGGTTTCCCGTCCCGCTCACCCCGTGCGGAATGGGCCGCACCGGTACGACTTCGAGGAGAGTTTCCCCCCTCCCGCCATTTTCCTTTCTTCGGCGGCGTATGCGGTGTATGCCTGGATCAGGATGCCGATCCGGCTGCGACCGACGTGCCGGCCGCACCCGTCGCGGCCGCCTTGCCGGTCCCACCGGCCCCCTCGCGCTCCGACGGCTCGTCGGTGCCGCAGCGCGGAGCCGTGACCCTCGGACCGGCCGCGCCCGATGCGGCGCCGGGGTCCAGGTCGGCGCCGGTAGGGAGGGCGGCCAGCATCGGTGCGGGGACCGAGCCGATGTCCCCGGCGCCGTATCCGAGCGCGGCCAGTGCGTCCTTGGCCGGAACGCGGTACTTCACGCCGTTCTCCGCGACCAGGTAGGTCGTCCCCGCGTGCGCCGCACCGCTGGCGTTCAGGGCGCGTACCAGGGCACCGCGTCCCGGCCGTACGACCGTGGCGTCCGTGCGGACGCAGGCGGGGGCGAGCGGCTGGGCGGTGCCCTCCGACACCACGACCGGTGCGAGACGGCTCAGCGGGACCAGCACGGACTTGATCCGGGTGCCGCCGTCGCCGCCGTCCACCTGCGCGCAGAGCGCGGTCCCGCGAGGTGCGGACTGCGGGACCGGCGGGCTGTCCGGAAGATCGGCGGAACCGGCGGGCGACGAGTCCTTCGCCCGGTGGGTGCGCAGGGCGTCGGCTCCGACCGCCCGCACCTCGGGCGAGTGCCCGTCGTAGGCGTCCTTCTGCGTGGCGGGGTCGCCGAGCACCAGGGCGGCACCGAGACGTGTCAGCGGCACGAGCCCGTCCTTCCGCAGCAGGTGGTACGTGCTGCCGCCGCCGGGCACGCTCACCGTGAACAGCTGTCCGACACGCGTGGCTTCGCCGCCCAGGGCGGGGCCTTCCGTGCCGCGGTCCGGCACCTCGGGCGACTTCAGGGCCGGGCCCGGAGCCAGCGCGTCGAGGAAGGCCGCCGACACCGGCATCGGCTGCTCGGAGCCGTATCCGAGGGCGTTGCGGGCGTCGGACTCGCGGTCCAGCGGCAGCCTGCTGCCCCGCCACACCAGGTACTCGGTGTCCTCGGGGCCGACGACGAGCACGCCCCGGCCGCCGCCGATGCCCTGGGCGCCGAGCGGGGCGCCGGCGACCACGGTGGTGGCGCCGGGCTCCTCCACACCGGTGCCGGTCACCGCGCCGGACGTGCTGGGGAGCGCTCCGCCCGGCCCGGTGACGCACATGTGCCAGGCACCGTCGTCGAGTTCGCCCGGCGCGGGCACCGCGTCGGGTGCACCGGGTATGCCGGCCGGCGGCCCGACGGGAACGTCCCGCAGCGAGGCGGTGGCCACGTCGACGGTCGCCAGGTCCGAGCCGCCGATCAGCCGCGCGGAGGCGTAGTTGCGTACGGGGTGGAGCACACCGTCGGTGCCGGTCCAGAGGTACCGGGCGCCCGTGTCACGGTTGACCACCAGGTGCTCGCCGTCGCGCCAGCCGTCGTTCCCGCCCGGGCGCAGGAGGCCGAAGACCGTGGCACCCGCGCCGATCAGGACGGTCACCAGGACACCGAAGACCACGCCCCGGGTGGTGCGCCCGAGCGGGCTCTCGGGGGCGTCGGGATCGGCCGTCAGCAGTCCCGAACTGAGCCTGCCCATCATGAAGCTGTGCGCCTGTACCTGGTCGCGCTTGGACTGCACGGCCTCTCCTCAACTCGTGTCCGATGTACGGGGCGTACGGCCGTGCTCAGCCGAACAGGCCGCGCAGCCAGCCGAAGAGGCCTGCCACCCAGAGGCTGAGCGGGAGCAGCGCCACGGCGAAGCCGGTGTGCGCGAGTTCCGCGGCCCGGCCCCAGTAGGGCAGCACCCGGCGGCCGGGCACCGTCCAGGAGGCGGTCACGAGCCCGGCGGCCGCGGCGAGCAGCACCGCGAAGACCACCAGGCGCCCGGTGCCGTCGCTGTCGACCGCCCAGGCGCGGGCGAGCAGCAGCAGTCCCCAGATGCCCGGTACGGCCAGCGTCAGCCGCTGGCCGATGTGCACCAGGCCCCGGCAGTGCAGGAGCAGCAGGAGGCTGAGGACCAGCGCGGTCAGCACCTCGGGCAGGTTCGGGTGCTCGGCGAGTACGGCCAGTGCGGCGGCGGCGATGACGCCGGTGGCCGCGAACAGCGCGGTGACCCAGCGCCCGGCCAGTTCGGTGCGCTCGGCCACCTCGTCGCCCGAGTAGGGGTCGATGCCCTCCTGGAGCTGGCCGGCGGACGAGGGCAGCGAGGGCATCCGCATCCCGGCCAGCTTGAAGGCGAAGGGGGCGACGGTCCCGGCGGCGAGCGCGACCGCGGTGGCCACGATCGCCACGGCGGCGGGCACGCCCAGGCCGGTGTATCCCATCAGGGCCCCGGCGATCGCGGAGGCCACCGAGACCACGGCGGTGGCCAGCAGGGCCGGGGCGCCGACCGCCGTCGCGGCGAGCGCGATGACCGCGCCGCCCGCACCCGCGGCGCCCGCCGCGAGCAGGCGCGCGCCCACGACCTGCGCCGCGTCCGGTCCGGTGATGTCGCCGCCGGGAAGCACCCAGCCGGCCAGGGCCAGGCAGGGGGCGACCATCAGGCCGAGCGCGGTCGCGGACAGCCGGTCGCCGACCGCGCGGCTGGCGGAGCCGGCGCCCGCGAGCAGCAGGAGACCGGCCACCGCGGCGCAGGCGGCCCGGGTGGAGCCCGAGCCGGTCACTCCGGGCCGGAAGACGAGGAGGAGAGCGGCGGCCACGGTCGCGACCACGGTGCCCACCAGCAGCCCGCGGGCGGCCCCGGGGTGCCAGGTGTGGAGCCGCCGGGCGGCGGTGTCGGCTATCCCGTCGACCAGGTCGTCGAGCCGCGCCTCGGGCAGTGCCTCGGTGTGCGGGCGGAGGTAGAGCACGGCGCCGTCGGCGAGCCCGGCGCGGGCCAGGGTGCTCTCCTCGTCGAGCGGGGCGTCGCCGAGCCGCTGGAGCACCCAGCCCGCGTGGTCGAGCCCGGCCTCCTCGGCCTCCTCGCCGACGTAACGCAGCAGTGTGGGCAGCAGATCGGCGACCGGGACGTCGGCGGGCACGGCCAGATCAATGGTGACGCTCGGCGCACGCACGGTCAGGCGGCACGATTCGGCCACCGCACTGTCGGTCATCGGATGAACTCTCGTCTTCCGTGGAGGCTTTGACAGGGAGGCTCCCCCGGATCGGGGGATGTGCGAACAGTACGGAACGTCCGCACGGCGGGGAACAGCGGTGCCGTGTTGCGGAATTGGACCCGCACACCGGCGTCCGCCACTCTTGCGTGGACAGGTCGCGTTCGGTGAATGCAGACTACTGCCTACGACCACCGCGTCGTACTGCGGACCGGGCGCCCTATCCCGTATGCAATTGGCCTTCAAGGGAGTTGGCCGTCCGCCGTTGTCAGCTCGATACATTCACCCGGCGTTCACCGCGTCACGCGTGGGCCCGGGAATCAGCGCGCTGCGGCCTTTCCCACTACCGGGTCCTCCTGTATTCGGTACGGACCGAAAGGCTGTGAAACCGGAGGTTCTGTTCCTTGAGTGTGGTGCTGTTTCGCCGGCCGGCCCGCAGGCGCGGACCCGAGATGCCCGAGGGGCAATTGACCCTCCAGGAGCCGCCCGTCCTCGCCGAGACGGTGCCCGACACCTCGGCGATATGGACATATCTGCCGATGGCCCTGATGTCGGTGTCGATGATGCTGATGTTCCTGCGGCCCGGCGGCGGCAACGGCGTCTTCATGTATCTGGCGATGGGCGTGATGGCGCTCTCCGCCGGCGCCATGCTGCTGGGACAGCTGATGCGCCGCTCCAGCGAGCGCAAACAGCGCCTCAGGGGTGAGCGCCGCGACTACCTCCGCTACCTGGCGCAGACCCGTAAGCGGGTCCGCACCACGATCGCCGAGCAGCAGCGGGCGCTGGCGTGGCGCCACCCGGATCCGCAGTCCCTGCGCTCGCTGGCCCGCACCTCGCGGCTCTGGGAACGCCGCCCGGCCGACGAGGACTTCGGCGAGGTCCGGCTCGCGGTGGGCGAGCAGCAGCTCGCGCTCACGCTGGACCCGGTCTCCACCCGCCCGGTGGAGGACCTCGAACCCCTCTGCGCCCACGCCCTGCGCCGCTTCATCCGCGCCTACTCGACCATCCCCGAACAGCCCCTCGGCCTCTACCTGCGGTCGTCCGCCCGCATCCTGCTGCGCCCCGAGGAGACCTCGGACGACGGCGTGGCCTCGACCGGTTCCCCCGCGTCCGGGGAGAGCGGCGCGGACCCGGCCGGTGACCCCGGAGCCGAGGCGGTACGCGCCCTGGTGCGCGCCGTGATCGGGCAGCTCGCCGTGTTCCACGCGCCCGAGGAGCTGTGGATCGCGCTCTGTGTGAGCGACGAGCGGCGGCCCGACTGGGAGTGGGCCAAGTGGCTGCCGCACGTGCTGGACCCGCACGAGGAGGACGGTGCGGGCCAGGCCCGCCGGATCACCGCCGACCTGACCGAACTCGACGACCTGCTCGGTGCCGAGTTCGCCGAACGCCCGGCCTTCGACCCGGATGCCCGCCCCGGCCGCGACGAGCCGTACACGATCGTCGTCCTGGACGGCGTCACCGTCCCCGAAGGGCACCGCTGGGAGGGGCACGGCTACCGCAACGCCCTGGCCCTGGACGTGTCCGGGGCGCTGCGCTGGCGCCCGGGCCGCAACACGCTGCGGCTGACCGCCGGGCCGGACCGGGTGAGCCTGGTGCGCACCGACCGCAGCCGCAAGGAGCGCTCGGTGCCGCTCGGCAGGCCGGACCGGCTCGGCCCGGTCGGCGCCGAGGCGCTCGCCCGGCTGCTCACCCCCCGCCGGATGAGCCTGGGCACCGACATCGCGCAGCCGCTGGACGCCGACGTCGAGCTGACGACGCTCCTCGGCATCCCCGACCTGCACCGGCACGACCCGCACACCCTCTTCAACCGGCACACCGGTTCCACCCGGCTGCGGGTGCCGATCGCGGTCGGGGCGGACGGCCGGCCCGTCGACCTCGACATCAAGGAGTCCGCGCAGGGCGGCATGGGCCCGCACGGCATGCTGATCGGCGCCACCGGCTCCGGCAAGAGCGAGCTCCTGCGGACCCTCGTGCTCGGTCTCGCCCTGACCAACTCCTCCGAGACCCTCAACTTCATCCTGGTCGACTTCAAGGGCGGCGCCACCTTCCTCGGCCTGGAGGAACTGCCGCACACCTCCGCCGTCATCACCAACCTCGCCGACGAAGTCGCCCTGGTCGAGCGCATGCAGGACGCCCTGCACGGCGAACTCATACGCCGCCAGGAGCTGTTGCGCTCCGCCGGTAACTACACCTCAGCCCTGGAGTACGAGCGCGCCCGCGCCGCCGGCGCCGACCTCACCCCGCTGCCCAGCCTCTTCGTGGTGGTCGACGAGTTCAGTGAACTTCTCTCCGCGCACCGGGAGTTCATGGACCTGTTCGTGATGATCGGCCGGCTCGGCCGCTCCCTCGGGGTGCATCTGCTGCTCGCCTCGCAGCGCCTGGACGAGGGCCGCATGCACCAACTGGAGAGCCACCTCTCGTACCGCATCGGTCTGCGCACCTTCTCCGCCATGGAGAGCCGGGGCGTCCTCGGTGTGCCGGACGCCTACGAGCTGCCGGCCCAGCCCGGCAGCGGTTACCTGAAGTCCGGCGTGGAGTCCCTGACCCGGTTCCGCGCCGCCTACTCCTCCGGCACCTACCGGCGGCGGACCGGCGCGGTGGTGCGGGCCAGGGTCGCCAGCCAGGTGGTGCCGTGGACCAGTGGCTGGGTGGTGCCGCGGACGCTGGACCCGGCGCCCGAGCCCGAGCCCGAGACCGCCGAGGCGGGCGACGAGGAGGCCCTGCTCGACGTCGCCCTGGACCGGCTGCGGGACTCGGGTCCCGCAGCGCACCAGGTGTGGCTGCCGCCCCTCGACGAGCCCTCCCCGCTGGACGCCCTGCTTCCCGGCATCGCCGCCGACCCCGAGCGCGGCCTCACCGCGGGCGGATGGGCCGGCACGGGCAAGCTGAGGGTCCCGGTCGGTCTGGTGGACAAGCCCTTCGAGCAGCGCCGCGACCCGCTGGTCGTGGACCTCTCGGGAGCAGGCGGCCACGTCGCCGTCGCGGGTGGCTCCCAGAGCGGGAAGTCCACTCTGGCCCGGACGCTGATCGCCGCCCTGGCCCTGACCCACACACCGGCCGAAGTGCAGTTCTTCTGCCTGGACTTCGGCGGTGGCGGGCTCTCGCAGCTCGCCGCCCTCCCGCACGTCGGCGGGGTCGCGGCGCGGCTCAACCCGGAGCGGGTGCACCGGGCCGTCGCCGAGGTGATGACGCTGCTCGCCCGGCGCGAGCAGTTCTTCGTGGACCACACCCTCGACTCCATGCAGTCCTACCGCCGCCGCCGGGCCGCCGGGGAGTTCCCCGACGAGCCCTTCGGCGACGTGTTCATGGTCGTCGACGGCTGGTCGACGGTACGCCAGGACTACGACGACCTCATCCCGAAGTTCAACGAACTCGCGGCGCGGGGCCTCAACTACGGCATCCACCTCATCATCACGACCACCCGCTGGGTGGAGCTCTCCGCCCAGGTCCGCGACCAGGCCGCCACCCGCCTCGAACTGCGGATGGGTGACCCGATGGACTCCGAGATCGACACTCGCAAGGCCCGCTCGGTGCCGCGCAGCGGCGGCCGGGGCATCACCGCCGACAGCAAGATGCACTTCCTCGCGGGTCTGCCCAGGCTGGACGGCAGCGGCTCCCTCGACGACCTCGGCGAGGGTGTCGCCCATCTGGTCGCCGAGATCTCCCGGCACTGGCAGGGGGCACCGGCCCCGCAGGTCCGGATGCTGCCGCACCGGCTCCCGCTGGCGGACCTCCCGTCGCCCGAGCCCACCGAGGGCGGCGGCATGCGTCTGGCGCTCGGCATCGACCAGGACGCACTGGAACCGGTCTGGCACGACTTCAGCCGTACCCCGCACCTCATCGTGGTCGGCGACACCGAGAGCGGCAAGACCAACCTGCTGCGTGGCATCAGCAAGGGCATCACCGCCCGGTACACCCCGGAGGAGGCGAAGATCATCGCGGTGGACTACCGCCGCACCCTGGTGGACGCCGTGCCCGAGGAGTACCGCCTGGGGCACGTGATCTCGCTGGACAACCTCAAGGAGACGATCGAGGGAGCGTCCCGCGCGCTGAAGACCCGTGTGCCCGGCGCGGACATCGCCCCCTCCCGCATGCGCCAGTGCGACTGGTGGAGCGGTCCCCGGCTGTTCATCCTGGTCGACGACTACGACATGGTCTCCGGCAACTCCTTCCAGAGTCCCTTCGAGCCGCTCTTCGAGAACGTCACCCTAGGTTTCGAGATGGGTCTGCACCTGATCGTCGCCCGCAGCGCGATGGGGGCGGGCCGCGGACTCAGCGACGGTCTGATCCGCCGCCTCGACGAGGCCAACAACCCCGCCGTACTCCTCTCCTGCCCGCCCACGGAGGGCCGCCTCTTCGGCAACGCGAAGCCCCTCAACCTCCCGCCGGGCCGGGCCCTCCACATCGCGCGCCGCAAGCCGCGCCTGATGCAGACCGCACTGGTGGAGGAGAGTTAACGGCCTGCAGGACCCGGACGGTACGAGGGCGGCTTCTGTCCCCGGGCGGTGGCCCGGGGACAGAAGCCGCCCTCGTGTTCACGGCTCACCGCGTTCAGGCTCCGCCCGCTCCCGCCGGACGCCAGCCCCGGGCGCGGGCCCGGGAGAACGCGAAGCCCGCCCAGAGGACGGCGAGGACCCCGGCGGAGCCGAGGAGGACGAACAGGGTCGCGCGGCTCGTGGCACGGTCGGCCGAAGAGGTGTCGCGCAGCGCCACGGGCTCCGCCGCGCGCCCGGCACCCGCCCGCACACCGGGTTCGCCGAGGATCGTGGTGACGGCGGCGTAGGGGTCGAGCTGCGGGATGTCCGCGGGGTAGGCGGTGGCCGTCAGGCGGCGGACCACGTCGTCGGGCTCCTCACCGGGGTAGGCCGCACGGACCGCCGCGACGGCCCCGGCCGCGTACGCGGTGGCCACCGAGGCGCCGCCGCCGAGGTAGTGGCCGTCTCCGCGCGGACCGCCGGACACCACCCCGGCGCCGGGGGCGGCCAGGTCGATGCCGTCGGTGCGCAGGGCGCCGTCCGGGCGGAGACCGCCGGGCAGCATGTCGGCGACCGAGAGGACACCGGGTTCACCCGCCGGCCAGTACGTGCGGACCGGAGTCTCGTCCGCAGAGCCCCTGGACGGCGGGTCCGGGGTGGCCGCGGCCACCACCACCGCGCCCGCGCGGCGCGCGTCGGCGACCGCGCGGGTCAGCGCCGCGTCCCGGCGCGGCAGTGCCACCGTGACCGCGATGACGTCCGCGCGGGCGGCCGTCGCCTCGCGTACCGCCGCCGTCACCAGGCCCGCGCCCGCCCGCCCGCGCGCGTCCGTGCCGCGCAGGGCGAGGACCTTCGCGGCCGGCGCGACGCCGGCCAGCCGGGGGCTGTCCCCGCCGGTACCGGCTATGAGGCCGGCCAGGAAGGTGCCGTGCCCGACGCAGTCCTCACCCGCCGTTCCCTGTGCGGTGACCCTGCCGTCGAGACCGGCGGCGCCCGTGTCGACGCCGGTGTCGATCAGGGCGACGGTCGTGCCCGCACCGGTGCTCTGCCCGTGCAGGCGGTCCAGGTCGAGGCGTTGGCGCGACCAGTCCTGCTTCTCGGCCTCCGCACGTGAGGCCGGGGTGCAGGCCGCCTCACCGTCCGGGTCGAGGGACGAGGGCATCCCGGGCAGTTCCTGGCCCTTCTTCCCGTCCGCCGCCGGAACACGCTGGAGGGACTGGGCTGCGGCCGGGACGGCCACGGGCAGGACCAGGGCGGCGGCGAGGCCGGCACCGGACAGCAGCCGGGTGACCGCGCGCGACGCGGGGCTCATCGGGGCGCCACCTTCGGTGCCGTGGCCGTGACGTCCTCCGGGGTGAGGATGCGCAGGTCGTCCAGGGTGGGCACGGCCACGGAGCTGAGCCTTCCCGCCTGGCGGGTGACCATGGACTCGACGACCTGGCGGGCCGCGCGGGCGTTGCCGAACGACCGGTCCCTGGGGAGCGAGTCGAAGTACTCCTTGAGCAGCGGGCCCGTGCCGGGGCCGCAGTCGTAGCCCATGCTCGCGGCCTGGGCGCGCACGATGGTGACCAGTTCCTCGGAGGAGTAGTCCGCGAAGGCGATACGGCGCGGGAAGCGTGAGGAAAGGCCCGGGTTGGAGTCGAGGAAGCGTTCCATCTCGTCGGTGTATCCGGCGACGATGACGACCACCTCGTCCCGGTGGTCCTCCATCAGCTTCAGCAGCGTGTCCACCGCCTCCTGGCCGAAGTCCGCACCGCCGCCGCGCGGGGTGAGGGTGTAGGCCTCGTCGATGAACAGGACTCCGCCACGGGCCCGTTCGAAGACCTCGCGGGTGAGCTGGGCGGTGTGGCCGATGTAGCGGCCGACCAGGTCGGCGCGGGCCGCCTCGACCAGCTGACCCCGCTGGAGGACGCCGAGCTGGGTCAGGACCTCGCCGTAGAGGCGGGCCACGGTGGTCTTTCCGGTACCGGGCGGACCGGTGAAGACCAGATGGTTGCTGAGGGTGGGCACCGGCAGCCCCGCCGCGGCCCGGTGCCGGGCGGTGGTGATGAGGTTGACCAGATCCGCCACCTCACGCTTGACCTCGGCGAGCCCGATCATGTCGCCGAGGCGCGTCAGCGGGTCGTCGTCCGGTACGGCGGTGTCGGCCGCGGCCGCGGCCGCCGTGGCGGACACGTCCTCCGGCAGCAGCAGGCGCAGATCACGTTCGCCGACCTGTTGCTGCGCGGACAGCCGGACCGCCTGCCGGTCGACCATCTCCTCGAACACCCCGCGTGCGGCACGGCCGTTGCCGAAGCCGGCGTCCCTCGGCATCGCCCCGAAGTGAGCGGCCAGCGCCGCCGCCGTGCCCTCGCCCAGCTCGTACTGGTGCTGGGCGCACATGCTCTCCATGATCGCGACGAGGTCCGGCACGGAGTAGTTCTCGAACTCGACGGTCCGTGAGAAGCGGCTCGCCAGACCGGGGTTGGAGCCGAGGAAGGACTCCATCTCACGGGAGTAGCCGGCGGCGACGACGACCACCTCGTCGCGGTGGTCCTCCATCAGCTTCAGCAGCGTGTCCACCGCCTCGCGACCGAAGTCCGCACCGCCGTTCCCGCTGTCCGCGGTCAGCGTGTACGCCTCGTCGACGAACAGCACACCTCCCAGGGCGCGTTGGAAGGTCTCGGTGGTCTTGATGGCGGTGCCGCCGACGACCTGCGCGACGAGGTCGGCTCGCGAGACCTCCACCAGGTGTCCGCTGCGCAGCGAACCCAGCTCGGCCAGGATCGCCCCGTACAGGCGGGCGACGGTGGTCTTGCCGGTGCCGGGCGGACCGGCGAAGACCAGGTGCCTGCTCATCGGCGGTGCGGGCATGCCGAGTTGCTCGCGCCGCTGGGCGAGCTGGGTCAGGTTGACGAGGGTGCCCACCTGCTGCTTGACGTTCTCCAGACCGATCAGCGCGTTCAGGGCGCCGAGCGGGCCGTCCGCACGGTCCGGCCGGGGTCCGTCCGCGGCGCCGGAACCCGCCGGGTCGGTGTTCTCCGCGCTGCCGGTGCCCCAGGCGTCGCGCTTGCCGTTGCCGGTGCTGCTCAGGTTCTCCACGGCGAGCCGTTCGCCGGGCGCCGTCTGCACCAGACCGCCGCCCTCGTTCTCACGGGCGAAGCAGTTCACGAGCGAGACCGGCGCCGTCGACTCCACCCGGAAGCCGTCCTGGCCACCGCCGACGACCTCGCAGCCGCTGAGCGAAGCGAGGGCGCCCTCGCGGAGCAGATAGCCGTGTCCCTTGGGAGCGTGGACCGTGGTGCGGTTGGCGGTGAGTTCGCCGCCGCCGGCGACCACGACGCCCTCCTCACCGGACATCTCCACGCGGAAGTCGCGGACGGTGACGTTGCCCCCGTCCTCCACGACCAGGCCGCTGGTGGCGGCGTCGGAAGCGCCGCCGCCGGCCAGGTAGAGAGTACTGCCGGAGGCCACCCGGACACCCGCGCCCTTCGGACGTACGATCTCGCAGTCCTCGGCCCTGCCCCGGGCCTCCTTGGTGGCGTGGATGCCGTCACCGGAGGGCTCCACGAGCCGGGCGCGGCGCAGCAGCGGGTTGGCACCGCCGAGCAGCGCGACCGCGGGCGAACCGCCGATGACCTCCAGGCGGTCCAGCTCGGGTGCGGAGTCCTCCTCCAGGAGCAGCCCCGGCCCGTCGCAGTCGCGCACGGTCAGCCCGGTCAGTGCCGGCGAGGCGGCCCCGGCGACCCGCAGCGCGGCACCCTGCGCGCCGTCCACCCAGCAGTCCTCGAAGGTTCCGCGCGCCCGGTCGGTGACGAGCACCCCGTGACCGCGGACACGCGAGACGCGGCAGCGGCGCAGCACCGGATCGGTGCCGCCGGCGAGGGCGAACCCGTTCCCGGACGCCCCGGTGACGCGGACGTCCTCCAGCGTCGTACGCCCCTTGCTGCTCAGGTGGACGCCGGTGCTGGTGTCGTGCACCACTGTGCGGACCACCGACACGGCGGAGTTCTCCTCCAGGGCGATGGAGGGCTTGTCGGTGGAGGATATGTCGCAGTCCTCGACACTGCCGCGGGTCTCCCCGTTGGCGAGCAGGCCGTTGCCCCGGGCATCGCGCACCGTGCAGTCACGCATGCGCGCCTCGCCCTGTTCGGCGAGCACCAGGCCGCTGGTGCCCAGGTGTTCGAGCGTGCAGGACTCCACGGTGGTGGGGGTGGTGGACGTCACCACGATGCCCGCGCCCTGCGGGTTGCTCACCCGGCAGTTGCGCAGTGCGAGCGACCCCGTGCCACCGGCCAGCATCGCGGTCCAGGCCGCGCCGACTATCTCGCAGCCGTCGAACGCGGCCTGCCCGCGCCGCACGTCCACGGCGGGCAGCTCGGCGTCACCGCCGCGCAGCGTCAGCTCGGAGAGCATCACGGCGTCCGCGCGCAGCGCGACCACGCTGCCCGCACGCGGGCGTATCTCCACGGTTCCCCGGCCTTCGGCGGCCGTGAGGGTGACCCTGGTGTGGATCACCAGGTTCTCCGCGTACGTCCCGGGCCGGACGCTGATGAGCGCGCCCGTGCGGGCGGCGGCGAGCGCCTCACCGATCGTCGAATAGCGGTCCCCGGGGCCGACCGACAGTACCTGGCGCGACACGCACCAACCTCCTTGCTACGGCGGCGTCTTCAGCGGACGCCCCCATGGGCCGGGGGCGCGTGTCGGCGAGCCGACGTTGTCATCATGCCTCGTTGCCGGGGCCCGCGGGTTCCGGGAGCGGTGCTCCCGGGATCGGGCGCCGGGGTCAGGTGCTCCACTTCTGGGCGTCGTTGCCCGAGCACCTCAGCAGCTGCAGTCGTGCTCCGCTGTTCCGGTCGGCGCCCGCGATGTCGACGCACATGCCGACGACGGTGTTGACCAGGTCGTGACTGCCGTTCAGGGCGAACTGCTGGGCGGCGTTGCCGTTGCACCAGGCGATCTGGATGGGCGTGCCGTCGCTGAAGTTCGCGTTGGCCACGTCGAGGCACTTGTCCTGGATGCGGATGGTGCCGTCGGAGGCGAACCGCCATTGCTGCGCGGGGGCGTTGTTGCAGTCCCACACGTGCAGCGCCTTGCCGTCGCTGAAGTCGTGGTTCGGAACGTCGATGCAGCGCCCGGAGAGATGGCTGCGGAAGGAGACGGGGCCACTGAACGTGACGGCGGGAGCCTTCGCGGGCTGACTCTTCGCCCCACCGGACTTCTTCTCAGCGGACTGCGAGGACTGCTGCTCACCGCTCGGCTTCTTCGGCTCGCTCTTGGGCTCGCTCCCGGGGGCCGCGTCCTTCTTCGGCGGGTCGTCGTCCGTGTCCTTCGCGGGTGCCGGTGCCTGATGCACCGGCTTCTCCGGGGCGCCCGACTTGCCCGCGTTCTTCTTGTCGTCCTCCGGCGAACCGGTCTCGGGCGGGGTCACCGCGAACTCGCCCGGGGCTTCCTGCCCGCTCCCGTCGAGGACCGTCCCGGCCGCCGCGACCGACTGCTTGCCGGGGCCGTCGTCGTCGTTCCCGGCAAGGACCAGGAAGGGCACCGACACGAGGAGCGCCCCGGCGACGGCGGCCCCGGCCAGCACCGCCTTGCCGGGCCTGCCCACCGGCCCCGCCTGCTGCTGCGGCTGCCCGATCGCGGTGGCGGTCATGGTCCGCACCAGTGCGGGCAGCCGGCTCTGCGCGGCCGCGGCGGCATCGGGTTCGGTATCCGGCCCGGCATCGGTGTCGGGTTCGGGCCCGGATTCCGGCAGGCCCGCGCCGCCGGAGGGCTCCGACCGCGACGCCGGTGCGCCGGTGCCGGCCTGTACGGCTATGCCCTCGGCGGTACTTCCGTCGGGTGCGGATCCGTCCGGCGCGGATCGGTCGGGTGCGGATCGGTCGAGTGCGGTTCCGTCCGCCGTGGATCCCGCCTGCATGGATCCCGTCTGCGCGGCGGGCACCTCGCCGTCGTCGCCCCCCGCGGACGCCTTCGGGGTCGCCGCGGAGTGCCCGCTCTCGCCGGACGTGCCGGCGGCGTCACCGGCTTCCCCCGACGTGTTCTCCGGGGCGGCGGTCACCGCCGCCCCGGTGCCGGCCTCAGGGTTGTCCGCGCCGGCCGGCCCGGTGGGGGCGGCAGCGGGCACGGCCGCCTCCTCCTCGGGCCCGGAGGCCGACTCCGGGCGGGAACCGGAGGAGGCGGGGACCTGCTGGGTGGAACGTGTCACGGGGTCCTCCCTGTGGTGTGGGGCCAGGGTTCGGATGAACTGTGGGTCCGGTCGGCGGCGGAAGCCGCGTCCGGAACACCGGCACGGTCCGCGGCACCGTCGACGGCCGAGGACGCCCGGGCGGGAGCCTCGGCCGGGTCGCCGGTTGGCACGCGCTCGCCGGGGACCACGGCGCCGAGGTGGCCGAGGAGACTGTCCGCCGGGACGAGAAGGGGCGCGGCGGCCCCCGCGTTGACCATCAGCATGGTGCCGGGACCTCTCGGTGAACGGGTCAATTCCCGTACCGGAAGCCTGTCATGGCGAAGTTCCGCGGACATGAACTCGTGTGCGGGCGAGGTGAACAGCAGGAGTACCGGCTGCCCGTCGCGCCCGGCGGCCGCGAGCGGTTCGCCGTCCGTCCCTCGCAGCACGCCGACCTCGGCCTCCGCGAGCGCCGCGAGGGCGTCCTCCACCGGGCCGTATCCCGTGGCGGCACGCTGCGCCGCCGCGTCGACCGGGTCGGTGGGATCCGGCCAGCCGAGGACACGGGCCGACGGCCGGTAGGCCGGGTTGGCGCGGTACTCACCCACGCCCCCGGACTCGTCCGACCGCCACTCACCCAGCACGGCCCACTCCGGCGGCGTCCGCTCCTCGGACCACTCCGGATCCGCCACACCGATCCAGTGTCCCGGCGCCCGGCGGGCCGCGGCCTTCACCGCCTCGGGTATCCGGCTGGGCTCGCCGTCATCGGCCGGCCGGATTCCGGAGCTCGACACCTCGGGTGTGTCGGCCTGACCGGCAGCCTCCGGAACCACGAAAGGGCCGCCAATTCCGGCGTCTTGGCGCTCTCCGGACCGCATCTCCACCTGAACTCTTAGGTATGTACGCATTCTCGGGTGCCCCAACGACCCCTGGGCACGCCGACATTACTCAGGCCATGGAGCCATCAGGATGTCACACAGGCCACATCCGTTGATGGTTGAGGCCTGCCCGTATCTGCTGCGCACGCGCCCGATTGATGCCCGGAGCGAGAACTTTCCGGGACCAGTGAGGCACGAGAGGACAAAGTGCCGGATGTGATCGGCCCGAGGAGGCGGCCGGCGCCCCGCGACGGGCTACGTTGGGTACGCCATCGGCCCCTCCGACGCACACAGCCTCACGGCCGGGACGTCCGGGCCGGGGCGTACGGGAACACCTCGCGGCCGGGCAGAGCATCGGACCGGTACCGACGGTGACCGAGCCGGCGCGGGCGCATCGGACGACGCGTACGGACCGCCCCGGACCGGCGCGGCTCGGCGGTCGCCGACGCCCGCGAGGACACCTGGCGTTCATCCGGCCCGACCGCTGCCCACCGACAGCTCAGCCCCGATGAGGAGTCACCGCATGTCCCCCCAGCATCCCACCCCCGGCGCGAGCTCGGCGGCGGCCGCAGACCCGGACGCGCAGGAGGCCGGTTCCCCGCCGCCATCCCCGGAACCCGCCGCGGAAACACCGGACGGAGCCCCGGCAGCGCTGACGCCCGCCGCGACGACCGCCCCCGAACCGGAGGCGGAGCCCGCCGCCGACCCGGCGGCCGGTGCGACGCCCGGCACCCCTCCGGCGACCGCACCCACCACGGCGACCGCCGAAGCGGCCGAGGAGGGCGTGGCCCTGGCAGCGGCAGCCACGGCGCCGGGCACCATGACGGCGACCGCCGTCGACCGCGGCCGCCCCCGCACGCCGGTCCTCGCGGGAGCGGCCTTCCTCGGCGCCGCGCTGATCGCCATACCCCTGCTGCTGGTCGGTACCGCGAACGACGACGACCACGGCAAAGACGCCAAGGCGCCGACGGCGGGCAGCGCCGACACGGTCCTCAACCCGGACTCCGCCCCGGCGGCACTTGAGGACTACGTGGCCGGGAAGCCCAGCCCGTCCCCGAGCAAGGAGAAGCCGAAGAAGGTCGAGGCCCCCGTACCGGTCGCCCCCAAGCCGGTGACGTCCGCGCCCAAGCCGAAGGCGAGCAGCACGCCCGCCAAGAAGCCCAAGCCGAAGCCGGCACCGCCGAAGCCGGACTGGACCACGGCGACCATCTCGGCGCCGAGCGTCATCGGGGTCGACCAGGCCTGGACGACCAACCGCATCAAGATGGTCATGCAGACCGACGGCAATCTCGTGGTCCTCAACGAAGAAGGCAAGCCCATCTGGGCGTCCATGACCTTCGGGCCGAACCACCGGGCGATCTTCCAGCCCGACGGCAACCTCGTCATCCACAACGGCGACGACCGCCCGATCTGGGCCTCCAAGACCCACGACCACCCGGGCGCCCAGCTGGTCCTGCGTCCGGACGCCAAGGTGGTCGTCGTGGCCAACGGCACCGTCCTCTGGTCGACCTGACATACCTGGGCCGGCCTCTGGTCGACCTGACCGCCTACCGGTCCGAGGGCGGTGCGAATCGCCCCCGGGCGAAGACCCCGTGCGGGTCGAGTGCGCCGACGAGGCGCCGATGGAGCACGGGGTCGGTGGCGGCGGCCGGCGGATGGTCGATGTCCGGGCGGTACGGCGGCCAGCCGTGTGCCGCGAAGGAGACGTGCATCCGGTCCAGGGTGCGGTGCGCTGCGGCGGTGGACAGGGGGTCGGCGGGATCGAAGCGAAGGGTGACCACGTGGTCGATCGTGTCGGCGTCCAGCACGTTCATCGTGATGCCGGGCCGGGCCGTGCCCTCCCCACGCGCCGCGTCGATCAGAGCGGCGGCCGTTTCCACGGCAGCCCCCTCGAAGGGCACCACCGGCAGGAACATCAGCAGACCGCGCGAGCGGTCGAGGCAACGAGCACAGCAGCCGCCCGTCTTGCGGCGGAAGAGCGCGTCCTCCGGGTCGTGCACTCCCGCGTACGCCGCGTGCACCTCCGCGTCGGCGGCCCGGTCCGGGCCTTCCGACAGCGGGCAGGAGTCCTGCCGCAGGCGGGCGGCGAGCAGGTCGGCCAGCGCGGCCGTGACGTCGGCGTCGCCGGTGAGGGCCAGGTGGGCCAGGTGGGCGCCGTCCGGTCCGGCGGCCTCACCGACGCCGTACGTGCGGGCGGCGACCGGATCGTAGATCTTGGTGGTGGCGGGGACCAGCCCGCCCGCCGTCCACGCGCGCAGGGTGTCGACGGCGTCGGCGAGACGGTCCGGCGGGAAGACGGCCGGCAGGATCCTGACGGTACGGGGCCGTGGCAGCAGACGCACCACGGCGGCGGTGACGACGGCCCACGAGGCCTGGGTGAAGAGGTGGTTGAGGGAGGGGCCCCGGCCGTGCGGCTGGACCACGGCGGAACCGCCCGGGGACGGCCACCAGCCCGTGCGCACGAGCTCGCCGTCCGCCAGGACGAGCTCCAGCCCGGCCAGGTCCTCGGCACGCGGCCGGTGCAGGCCGACCCCACGTTCCAGGATGTTCCCGATGACACTGGTGTGCCGGGAGGCACCCGTGAGGTTGAGCATCCGGTCCGTATCCGCCAGGCGTCCGGTCAGAGCCCCCTGGGTGACGCCGGGTTCGACGACGGCGAAGCCGCGGCGGATGTCCACGTCCCTGATCCGGTCGAGCCCTGACAGATCGAGGAGCAGAGCGTCGTCGTCGACCGGGAGCGCGGACCCCAGGCCCCAGTTGCGGCCGGTGGAGACCGGGTGCAGCGGTGTGCGGGCGGCAGCTGCCGCCCGTACCAGACCCGCCACCTCGTCCGCCGCGCCCGGACGCACGGCCCCGGCGACGCGCCGGGGCCGGAACCGTCCGGAGTCCGGCAGACCCGCCGGCCCGGCTTCGGGACTCCCGTACGCGGGGGTGACGCCCCCTGCGGTACGCAACCGGCCGTGCGGGGAGACGTCGGACGGCGAAATCATGGCGGTGCCTCCTGGCGGTACGGGCCCGAGGTCCCGCTACGGGGTGACGGAGCGTTTTCTCGGAGCCTGCGAGCAGTCCGGCCACTCGCGGACGGACGGGGTGACGGAGCGTTTCCTCGGAGCCTGCGAGCAGTCCGGTCCCCAGCGGGCGGACCGGGTGACGGAGCGTTTCCTCAGAAGGGTCGAGGGCGGTCAGGCACTGCCGGACGGAGTGAGGTGGCCGAGCCGCTGCCGGGCCAGACGCTGCGCCGCCGCGACTCCGCTCTCGGCTCTCTCCCCACCGGCCTGAGCGGCTTGCGCCATCAGCAGGCTGGGCTCGACGGCCCCTCCGAACCGGTCGCACACCCACACGTGGGCCTCGTACAGGTGCTGGACCGCGGCATGGACGGCCGTGCGGGAGGCGGCGGTGAGCCGGTCGAGTCCGCCGTCCCGCTTGAGGCGGCGCATGGACGCGACCAGTTCGTGGTGGTCGCGCGTCTGCAGACCACTGAATCCGGCATTGACCGCGGGCGGCGCCATCGTCTTCCGGACCTCCTCGTAGAGCTCGGGCGGGAAGTCGGCGGCGTAGCGCATGGAAACCGCGGCGCTTCGGCACAGCCGGCCGAAGCTGCGGACGGCCTCCTGTTCCTGCTCGGGGGTCGCCCCCTCGGCATCCAGGGCGCGCAGGGCCAGGGTGAGCAGTTGCAGCATCACGAAGAACCGCTGGTGGCCCACGAGCCACCGCTGGTTGGCCGCCTCGACCGGATGCGCGGTCTGCCAGGAGCCGGGCTTCGCCACCGGGGCCGGCGCACCCATGAGGTAACCGGTGACCCCCAGGAGCAGGCTGTCGGGATCGGCGTCCAGGGTGCTGCCGCTCCCGGCGAGATCCTCCTGCACGAGCAGATCGCTGAGCAGGATCGCGGCGGCGAGCACGGCGACGCTGTCACCCGTGCCACGGCGCACCGAGAAGAAGGCATCGTGCACACAACTCCCGGCGGGCCGCTCGGCCGTGACCGTGCCGGCCCGTTCGGACTCGGCGACCAGGCGCGCGACGAGTCCGGCACGGACGCCGGCGGCCTCCGGCTCGACCCCCATGGCGGCGCTGTAGTCCGCGCGGCAACTCTCCGTCATCTCCGTGAGCCGCTCGGCCAGGGGGAGGAGGGTGCCGGGGAGCTCGGCGGGGAGAGGCATCACCAGGACGACGGGACCGTCCGCACCCGCGAAAGACATCACAAAAGTCTCCTTGAACTGAGGGAATAACGTAAAGCAATCAAGCAACTACTATATGTGTTCATGCAGGTGGGTTCAGAACTCGGAACAAGAGGAACGACGCGATGACACGGACAGTCACAACGGAAGAGAAGATTCCGCTGGGCCTCACGGGGGTGCGGGGACAACGGCCGAGCGGGCAGACGCCGGTGGGCCTGATGGAACTGACCACGGGCTTCTGGCGGTTCAAGGTGCTGGCGGCCGGGGTGGAACTCGGCCTCTTCACGCTGCTGGAACGACTCGGCGAGGCCGGTACCGACCGCATCGGAGCGGAACTCGGCCTGCGTCCCCGTCCGGCCCGCATGCTGCTGGCCTGCTGCACCGCCCTGGACCTGCTGGAACGCGAGCGCCCTGGTGACGGTGAGGCGCTCTACCGCAACTCGCGGACGGCGGCGGAGTTCCTCGTGGAGGGCCGGCCGCACTACTTCGGCGGATTCGTGCGCTACTCGGACCGCTACGGCTACCCGGGCTGGGACCGACTGACGGAGGCCCTGCGCACCGACCGGCCCACCACCTGGGACCCCGACGCACAGGAATCGGCGTTCGTCACCGCTGATCCGGCGATCCTGGAGGGCTTCTGGGGAGCGATGTTCACCCTGTCCTCGTTCACCGCCGCCGCCCTGGCCGAGGCGTACGACTTCACCCGGCACGAACGCCTGCTGGACGTGGGCGGTGGCGCCGGAGCGTTCCCCGTGGGCCTGTGCCGACGCTATCCGCACCTACGGGCCACGGTGCTCGACCTGCCGCAGGTGGCGGCGTTGGCGGAGGCGAAGGCCGTGGAGCTCGGGATGACCGATGCGATCGAGGCGCGGGGCGGCGACTTCCTGCGTGACGCCGAACTCCCGGGCGGACACGACGTGATCCTGCTCAGCATGATCCTCCACGACTGGGACGCGGAGACGGGACGGCGTCTGCTGGAGAAGTGCCACGCGGCGCTTCCTCCGGGCGGCGCCGTGGTGATCTGCGAACTGGTCCTGGACGACGACGAGTCTGGGCCCGCGTCAGCCGCCCTGATGGGCCTGAACATGCTCGTGGAGACGCGGTCGGGGAACAACTGGACGTACTCGGAGTACGCGGACCGGCTGTCGGAGGCCGGTTTCGGCGCGATGGAGGTCCTCCCCCTGGACGCGGCGGGCGCGAACGCGGCCCTGGTGGCGCACAAGCCCTGCTGATATCCCCTGCGCGACGGGCCGTCGGGGATGTCACCGGGGGCACGCACCCGCGCGACGAGAGCCACACTCCCACCCGGGTCCCGATGGTGCCGCCCCGCGCGGACTCGCGCCAACAGGTGGCATGTCACGAGGACTTCGCTCCGGCGGTTCCGGGTGATCGGTACGGGAATGCCGGTCACCCCGCCGGGGCTCCGGTGTCACATTCTCGGGCCTCGATCTTGACACCGGAGTCGAGGAGTGGTGGTTTAGACCACTTCACCACCCGAATGTGATAGTCCGCTTCCGTGGAGGTGCAGTGACCCGTATGACCGAACGTCATCCGTACCGTCTTCCCCGCATTCCCCGGCTCTCGCTTCTGGGCTCCGCCGTACTGCTGGCCATGGGCACGCTCTCCGCTCCCGCCCAGGCGGTCGGGGCACCGGACGCCACGGTGCCGTCCACGGGCGGTGCCGCCGCGTCGACGGCACCGCCCGTCGTCACGCCCACTCCCCGCAGCATGAAGTCGGCGGGCCGGGACATCCGCGTCCCGGCGAGAGTGCGCCTCGTCCTCGGCGACGACGTCGATGCCTCCAGCACCGATGTCATCAGGCAGGCGCTGACGGCGGCCGGGGCCCGCCGGATCGACACGGAAGCCGCAGGGAGCACGGTCCCCGCGTCGCACGCCCGTGGGGCGAGGCTGACCGTCGTGGCCGGTTCCGTCAAGGATCCGGCAGTGGCCGGCGCCCTGCACCGCGCGGGCGGGACCATACCCGGCACCCTGGTCGCGGAGGGCTACTCCCTCGCCTCCCGCGGCGACACGATCGTGCTCGCCGGCAACGACGGGGACGGCGTCTACTACGCCGCACAGACGCTGCGGCAGCTGGTGACCGGGAAGCACTCCGTGGCCGCCGTATCGGTCACCGACCACCCGGCCATGCCGCTGCGCGGCAGCATCGAGGGCTTCTACGGCGCACCCTGGTCACACGGCGACCGGCTCGACCAACTCGCCTTCTACGGCGACATCAAGGCGAACACCTACATCTACACGCCGAAGGACGACGCCTACCTGCGGGAGGAGTGGCGCGAGCCCTACCCCGCCGGCAGACTCGCCGACCTGCGAGAACTGATCGACCAGGCCACCGTCCACCACGTCGACTTCACCTACGCCCTCTCCCCCGGCCTGTCCATCTGCTACAGCGACCCCGCCGACGTGAGCGCGTTGAAGGAGAAGCTGGGCACCCTCTACGACCAGGGCGCACGCGGTTTCTACGTGGCGCTCGACGACATCAGCTACACCAGGTGGAACTGCGACGCGGACCGGGAGAAGTACGGCGCCCCGGGAAGGGGCAGCGCGGGCCGGGCGCAGGCGGACCTGCTCAACGCGGTGCAGCACGACTTCATCGACGGCCACACGGACGCCGGGCCACTGCAGTTCGTACCCACGGAGTACTCCGACACGGCCGACTCCGCGTACAAGTCCGTACTGCGCGAACAGCTGGACCCGAAGATCGTCGTGCAGTGGACAGGCACGGACGTCGTTCCCCCCTCGATCAGCGTGGCGGACGCCGAGGCCGCCTCGGCGGTCTGGGGACGCAAGGTGTTCCTCTGGGACAACTACCCGGTCAACGACTACGGGCAGACGACGGGACGTCTGCTGATGGCCCCGTACGACAAGCGGGAGGCCGGGCTGCACAAAGCGCTGAGCGGCATCGTGCTCAATCCGATGAACCAGGCCGCGCCGAGCAAGGTCGCTCTCTTCGGCGGCGCGTCGTTCGCCTGGAACGACGAGGACTACGACCCCGAGCGCACCTGGAGGGAGGCCGCCCGCTACCTGGCCGGTGGCGACCGTGCCACCGCCCGGGCCCTGCTGGCCCTGTTCGACACCGAGCACCTGGCGCCGACCTTCGGCGACACGGACTGGCAGCCGCAGGCACCCGAACTGGCCGCGCGGCTGGCCGACTTCACGACGGAGTGGAACAGCGGATCCCGTGTCCGCCGCATGGCCGCGCTGAAGGAACTGGGTGCGTACGCCGACGTACTGTCCGGGGCTCCCGAGCAGATCCGCGCCGGCGTGCGGGACCCGGCCTTCCTGGCACAGACGAAGCCCTGGCTGGACGCCCTGGATCTGTGGGGCGGCTCGCTGGACGCCACCCTCGACGGGCTGCGGGCACGACTGCACTCGGGCACCGGACAGGCGGACTTCGCGACTGCGGCGGACCTGGCGAAACAGGCGTCCGCGATCACCACCATCCCGGGCACCACCCGGCCGCAGGGCAGGATCAAGGTGGCCGACGGGGTGCTGGACACGTTCATCGAGCAGGCACCGACGATGTGACACGAGCCCCGGGTGCCGGGAACCGGCGCCCGGGGCCGGCGCCGGGGTTTCCCTTCGCCCGGGCGTTCAAGGGGCCGGGCGGCGCGGTGCGCCGATGCCTACGCCCCGGCCCCGTACGTCCCGTACTCCGGCAGGCCCGTCGTCTCGTACACGTACACCGCGACTCCGCTCGGCGTGGTCTCGTTCGCCAGCAGGCGCAGGCCGGCGGGGGTGCCGCCGTCCGGGAACAGGCGCCGTCCGCCGCCCACGACGACCGGAGCGACCGCGAGCCGGATCTCATCGACCAGCCCTGCCGCAAGCAGGGACTGGCCGAGTCGGGCGCTGCCGTGGATCTGGATCTCGCGGCCGGGCCGCCGCTTCAGCTCGGCGACCTGCGCGGGGACGTCGCCGGAGAGGATCGTGGTCGGGTCCCACCCGGCCTCGGTCAGGGTTCGTGAGGCCACGTACTTGGGCGAACCGTTGAGGATCGCGGCGTTCGGGTGGTCGGTCATCCGCGGCCAGTCCCGGGCGAAGTTCTCGTAGGTACGACGGCCGAACAGGAAGGCGTCCGCCCGGCCGAGCCAGTCGGTGGCCACCCGTTCGAACGCCTCGTCGAGGTGGGGCACGAACCAGCCGCCCCGGGTGAACCCGTCGCTCGTGTCCTCGTCCGGCGAGCCGGGCCCCTGGGAGACGCCGTCCAGCGACAGGAACTCCTGCAGTACCAATCTCATCGCGCACCACTTCTCTCGGGAGGGGAGACGGGGCAAGGAGACAGCATCCTCAGCCCGCTCAGACTTCCTGCTTCCCGCTTCCTTCCCCGTACGCGGGGACCTGTCACGCCCCCGCTCACCACTCCCCCGAGCGGGGCGCCCTGCCTGTCGCCGCTGCGCGGAGGCCCACCGGGCGATGTCCGGACGTGGCGCCCGCACGGCGTAACGGCCGAGAGGCATCGCCTCCTCACGGGTAGCGGTGTACGAGTCCCCACTCCGACCACCGCGAACGCTGTTCTCCCCCGCACGAAGACACAGTCCGCAAGGAGTCACCCGCCACCATGCAGTACGTCACCCTGAACAACGGCGTCGAGATGCCCGTCCTCGGCTTCGGCGTCTACCAGATCCCGCCCGAGCAGACGGAGCAGGCCGTCGGTGACGCCCTGGCGGCCGGCTACAGGTCGCTGGACACGGCAGCCGCCTACGGCAACGAAGAGGCCGTAGGGCGTGCCATCCGCGACAGCGGCATCCCGCGCCGGGACCTGTTCGTCACCACCAAGCTGTGGGTCTCCGACGCGGGAGAGGACAGGGCGAAGCGTGCCTTCGACACCTCGCTGCGCAAGCTCGGCCTGGACCACCTCGACCTGTACCTGATCCACCAGCCCTTCGGAGACGTCTACGGCTCCTGGCGGGCGATGGAGAGCCTGCAGCGGGACGGCCTCGTCCGGGCGATCGGGGTGTCGAACTTCCACCCGGACCGGCTCGTGGACCTGATCGACCACAACGAGGTGACCCCCGCGGTCAACCAGATCGAGACGCACCCGTTCCATCAGCGCACGGCCGACCAGGGCCTCATGCGTGAGCGCGGGGTGCAGATCGAGTCGTGGGGCCCGTTCGCCGAGGGCCGCAACAACCTCTTCACCGAGCCCGGGCTGAGCGGGATCGCCGCGGCGCACGGCAAGTCCGTGGCGCAGGTCGTACTCCGCTGGCTGATCCAGCGCGACGTCGTGGTCATCCCCAAGTCGGTACGTCCCGCGCGCATGGCGGAGAACCTCGACGTCTTCGACTTCGAACTGACCGACGGCCAGATGGCGACCGTCGCCGCCCTGGACACCGGGGCGTCGCTGTTCTTCGACCACCGCGACCCGGCCATGGTCAGCCGGCTCGGCAACGCCACGCTCGACTCCTGAACCACGGCCGGCCGTCGGCGACCGTTGACGGCCCACCGACGCCCTGCACCGGCGGCACCGACCGCCGCACGCCCCCCACACGAGGAGTACCGCCCATGCGCGCCACCCTGCTGTACGCGGCCGAGGACGTACGCGTCGAGGACGTCACCGACCCGGAGATCAAGAACCCCACGGACGCGGTCGTACGGATCGTGCTGTCCTGCGTCTGCGGCAGCGACCTGTGGCCGTACAAGTCGGCGCCGCCCACGAACAACCCCCGGCACATGGGCCACGAATTCCTGGGCGTCGTCGAGGCGACCGGATCCGAGGTGCGCACCGTCGAGCCCGGCGACCTGGTGGTGGCGCCGTTCGTCTACTCCGACAACACCTGCGCGTACTGCCGCGAGGGCCTGCAGACCTCGTGCGTGCACGGCGGGACCTGGGGTGTGAACGGCGTGGACGGCGGTCAGGGTCAGGCCGCCAGGGTCCCGTACGCCGACGGCACCCTGGTCAAGCTCCCGGTCGGTGAGGACTCCGAGCTGCTGCCGGACCTCCTGACCCTGTCCGACGTGCTGAGCACCGGCTACCACGCGGCCCGCACCGCCGGAGTCGGGCCCGGCGACACGGTCACCGTCATCGGCGACGGCGCGGTCGGCCTGTCCGCCGTGATCTCGGCCAGGCTGCTGGGCGCCGAGCGGATCGTCCTCATGGGCCGCCACACCGTGCGCACCGACCTCGGCCGCGACTTCGGCGCCACGGACGTGGTCGCGGAGCGCGGCAGGGAGGGGGTGTCCCGGGTACGTGACCTGACCGACGGCGAGGGCACGCACAAGGTCCTCGAATGCGTGGGGCTGAAGGACGCGATCGTCCAGAGCTTCGGGGTCGTCCGCGCCGGCGGCACGATCAGCCGGGTCGGCGCCCCGCAGTTCACCGACGTCCCCTTCGGCTTCCCCGACTTCCTGCGCAACATCACCCTCACCGGCGGCGTGGCCCCGGCCCGCGCCTACATCGAGGAGCTGATGCCGCACATCCTCGACGGCTCGATCCGGCCCGGCCGGGTCTTCGACCGCACGATCGGCCTGGAGGACATCGCGGCGGGCTACCGGGCGATGAACGACCGCGAGGCACTGAAGGTCCTGGTACGGCCGTGACAGAGGGCCCGGTATCTCGGACGGCCCGACCGAACGCCGTCGTGCCACCCCGGACCACGACACGCGCCGCTCCCCCACAGCGGCGGACAGTGCTTCCGGGAAGCCGTCCCGGGCGCCGCCCGCCAGCCTGAGCAGGACACGTGAGGGCCGGGAACACGCGTACCCGGCCCTCATGTCTCGTCGAACGTCAGGAGACGGGAAACCAGACTGACAGGCGCTTGGCAATGACCGGCACGTCGACGTGATCCTGCGCGACTTCCTCGACGAACGGGCCGGCGGTACGGACGGGCGGCGGAACGGTACTGGCACTGACGCCGTTGAACCGCAGGAAGACACGCATGGCGAGCCAGGCGGTGCGCTTGTTGCCGTCGACCAGGGCGTGATTTCGGGCAACGGAGTGCAGCAGTGCCGCTGCCTTCTCATGCAGTGTGGGATACAGCTCGGCTCCGAACACGTGGGTCCGGGGCCGTTCGATCGCTGACACCAAGAGTCCCATGTCACGCACGCTGTGCTCACTACCGTTGACCGTGCGTGCGATGGACAGGATCTCGTCGATCTTGATGTAACGCACTTCGGTCACTTCAAGTAGTCCAGGATCTCAGCGTCACTGTCCATGATCTCGGCCAAGACGTCGTCGACCTTCAGCTCGGCCCGGTCCTGAGCGTCACGGATGGCCTCGACAGCGAGTTCCTGCTTGCTTCGGCCCTCTCGCCGAGCCCGCTCGGTGAGCTTCGCATCAAGATCGTCGGGGAGTCGGAGTGTCATCGCCATACGGCCATGATACCTGACTGGTATCTGAGTGCGAGGTGAGACCAGCCCGGCAGGACCTCGGACTGTCTGATCGGGGCGCCACACCCTGCCGCCTGGACCGGCCGCGCCTTCGGCTCGCACAGACCAGAGGCCGGAAAGGCAGCGCGCCGCGGCCAATGGAAGACGCAGCGGAATGCCCCTACCAGCATGCTTCCCACGCGGCGGTGGCCGGCCCGCACGGCCCCGAGCGTCAAGGCTCTCCGAACGTCACCCTGAAGACGCTGATGACGCAAGCGCCTCCCCCCTTTTTCCGCAGGTCCGGAAGCCAGCGGGGCGCGGGGCGGGCAGTCCGTCCCAGCCCCCAGCGGAGTGCTTCGAGCTCGGCGGTCGCGTCTCCGGCGGCGTGGTCAAGCCGTCCTACGACACGGTGCCCAGCGGCGAGACCAGCGGACGCAGCGCGAGCAAGCAGCCGGTGGACCCCAACGACCCACTGTCCGGGTACAAGCAGGGCGGTCTGAATGCCAAGGCGTACGACGTGAGCGGCGTCGCCACACGCATCCGCTACGACAGCAGCCGCAGCAGTGGAATGCGGTGACCGCTGGGCACCGTGTGCAGATGACCGGGGAGAGCGGGGTCGACTCGGAAGCAGCGTGGTGTACGAGCTGAGTCGCGGCTCTCTGGGCACCAGCAGTCTGCTGCGCTACGGCCGTTTCCTCGTCGTCTTCACGTCGACCGGGGACGGGACGGTCGGCGCCGAGCGGGAGGAGCCGAAGAGCGGCAAGCGCATGGTGCCCCACGACGCCGCCGTGGGATGCGCGCTCGCCGCCACCCATAGGGACGGGGGGCAGTGCTGATGTGGAAGCCGACCATGAACGCCCTGCTGGAGCTGTGGCCGTGAGCAGGGTCCGGCCTCATTCAGCAGCCTGCGACAGCGGGTGGGAGTGACCGGTCGCGGGAACGGACGGTGCGGTCATGCGCCCACAATTGGCGTCGCTCCGTACCCGTCTCCAGGTGCGACCCGCGTACGCCGCATTGGCGTACGCACCCCGGGGGTGCCCCGTACGCGGGGCAGGCGGCCACGCCCAGCCGAACTCTTCCGGAGACGGCATCTTGGAGGACCTCCGCCAGATCGAGGGCGACGGCCCTCGTGCATCAGAGGTCTTGCAGACCGCTGCGAGGCAGCTGGATTGATGGCGTGGACAGTGCATCGGCGGCTGCTTCGATGTCGACGTCGGCCCGGACCCTGCGGAACTGTTCGAGGGTCTCGAGTTCCTGCTGGGTAAAGCCGCCTTCGCTCAGACGAATGGCCTCCGCCAGGAACTGAATGGTCTGTCCGATGCGAACGGCATCCTCCGCGGCACCACGGTGGAGCGATCGATAGGACGTAGCAGTCGGCCCCTGCCAGCCGACCTCGATGCCGTCGACGATCTCGTCCATGCGTGTGACCTGCTTGCCGAGATACTCCTGCATGTCATCCAGATCGTCTGCCAGTTTCTTCAACTGCGACGAGGCGTAAGCGAGTTTGGGCTCGTCACCCATGCCGGCCCCCCACGTTCGAACCTGCATTGCAAGCCGGAGACCAGGAACTGAGAACCGGTACACAGGCAGGCGCCCACGCTGGCGGGATCCGGGACGCGTCCTGACCGGGAAACGCCCTGGCACATCTGCCGAGAAAGGCCAACGCCGCATGCCCGTCGACCAGACGTCCTGGGACGCCGCGGTACGCCACCTGTACAGGGACGCGTACGCGTACGTCGCCACAGGTCCCCGCCACCACGAGGACTGGGCCCTCGACGTCCTCACCGTGATGGCCCGGGTTCCGGACCCCAGGGGCTGGGTCGGCGTCGACGACGCGGCCCAGAGCCCGGAGCGTGAGGGAGACCCCAAGTACCCATTCGCCGACCACCCCCCGGAGTACATCGCGCCGCGCCTCAAAGAAATCGACCGGGGCAGCGCCGAGAACCTGCTCCTGGCCCTCACGGAGTCCGGGTGCACCCTTGCCAACCTCCAGTACTTCGCCGAATCCCCGGACGAACTGCGGGCCATGGCGCGCACGATCCTCGCTCGGTACGGGGACGGGGCCAGGTACTACACGAACGTACAAAAACAGGGCAGCCGCCCCGGCACAATCGACTTCACTCTGGAGAGCTTCGGGTACAGCCCGCTGAGTGTCTACATGGAAGACTGTGGCCTCGTCATCGTCTCGGACACCGAAGTGGGCCTGGTCTGGGGCTTCGCCGACTAAGGCTTGTCCCGTGAGTGGGCAGAGTGATCAACAGCCCCACGGCGACGGCGCCGTCTCACACGGCTGACCGCTGAAGGGTATCTCGCCACTCGTCCATCACATCGCGGGACTCGTCCAGGGCAGGATCGCGCGTTGCGCCGGGTGCGTAGGCCGGGGACCGGTCGGCGCGGAGCGGCACATGAGCGCAGTACCAGGCCCGCTTGGCGCCTGCTTGTTCCGCGTCCGTGCCCGTCTGTAGATAGTCGAGCAAGGCGGTCATGACCCGACGGCGTCCGAAGGCGTAGACCGTGGGCTCGACGAACCAGAGGCAGAAGCTGGGGTCCGGGTCGTAGACGGCTGCGGCCATCAACGGGGCGAAGAACTCTTCGGGTAGGCAGGCGCGTTCGAGCAGTGGCTTGCGCACCGCATGCGCCAGGTACCGTGCGCGGCGTGCTTCCGGCACGTCGGTCGCGCTCCCGAGATTGATCAGGCGCGCCACCTCGACGGCACATGTCAGGAAGGAGCGTGCGGCTGCCTCGTTGTGCTCTTCGTCGGCCATGGCGGCATTCTGGACTAACTCAGGTCAAGAGGGTACGGGGCCGATTGTGGCCGCGATGCGAGCGACGACGTGCCGCTCGACTACCATTCCCAGGGTGAAACGATCATGCTGTGGCTGGTGTGATCACGGCGTCGGTGCCGTCCTGGATTGAGCCCTCCACCGGGCTGAGCACGCGCTGCTTCAACAAGTTGGTCGCTTCTGTGCGGCGCGAGCAAGCCGTGGGTCAGCAGCGGGGCCGGCCTTGGAGTCTGTCGCTGGAAGACCGTGTCCTGCTGGTGACGGCGTACTGGCGCACCAACTTGACGATGCGTCAGATCGCCCCGCTGTTCGGCATCTCGAAGTCAGCGGCGGACCGGGTCATCGATAACCTCGGGCCGCTGCTCGCGCTCCAGACAAGGAAGCGGTTCCGCAAGGGCAACGTGCTCATCGTCGACGGGACCCTGGTTCCCACCCGCGACCACACGGTGGCCGAGCAGTCGAAGCTACGCCGTGCGAGGACGGGGTAACCGCCTGACTACCATGTCCCAGGCCTGCAGGGCGGCGGGAGGGGAGATATGGGCGAGAGAACCAATGGTCCGACTGCCAGGGGACGAAGCGTCGGGGCTCCACATTCGGCACTGCGGCACCTTGGCGCTATGCATCTGAGTGGAGCCGTACTCCTGCTCACCTTCTTGCTGCCGCCGTTGTGGATGCTGAACTTCGGCTATGCGACCCCGCCAGGCGATCCCACAGCAGATGCACCCTTCGTCCTCCTCCTTACTGTGCCGCTGGCATGCGCAAGTTTCCATGTGATGGTGCAGATCCCGGCTGGGCTTCTGGGAATCTGGCTGGGCAGAGGCCGCACCACGCTCGTCAGGTACGGGAGCGCAGTCACAGTGGCAAGCGCCCTGAGTTTGCTCCTCTTCTGGAGCCTGGGATGGAATGCAGGAGGCAGCGTTTTGCCGGCGTGGGCTGACGCGACGGTGCGCGGATCGATTGGTCTGGCCGGGTACATGTGGGTCATGCGGGTGCAGCCTGGATCCGCGCGGCACGGAAAGGCACTGTCCTGCGGTCATGGTCTGAGCCACAAGCGAACCGCTACTGCGGCGACGGTGCCATGGAAGACGGAGGCCCGTTTGTCGTAACGGGTTCCGACAGCACGGAAGTTCTTGAGCCGGCTGATGGTTCGCTCGACTTCGTTGCGCCGCCGGTAGCGGTCGCGATCGAAGCCGGTGGGCCTGCCGCCGTTACTGCCTTTGCGCCGACGGTTGGCCCGCTGGTCCTTCGGCTCCGGAATCGTGTGCTTGATGTCGCGTCTCCGCAGGTAGCGCCGGTTGCGGCGGGATCTGTATGCCTTGTCGCCGCTGACATGGTCGGGCCGGGTCCGCGGCCGTCCGCCCTGCGGTCGGGGAACCCGAATCCGGTCAAGGACCCCGACCATCTGCGGAGCGTCGCCCCACTGGCCCGGCGTTAGTAGGAGGGCCAGTGGGCGGCAGCCGCCTTCGCCGGCGAGGTGGATCTTGCAGGTCAGACCGCCCCGGGGCCGTCCAAGCCCCTCGTCGGGACGGTGGTGCCGAGGCGTCGTCCTTTTTGCGGGACCCGAGACTTGGCTTTGCGTGCGCCGGCCGCGTGCTGGTGGGCCCGGCACGAGGTCGAGTCGACGCCGACCACGCCTCAGTCGATCCGGCCCGACAGGTCGGCGTTGGCCTGGACCGCCTGCAGAATGCGGTCCCAGGTTCCGTCCGCAGCGGCGCTCGCCCACCAGCGGACCGGGCCACCCGCACGCAACACGGCATCGGCAAGCTCGAACAACGCCTCGCATGCCTGGCAGCCGACCGTCACCGGCTCCCGTACTCCTCGACCAGTTCGCCGATCAAAGCGAGGAGCGCGTCGACCCGGGTCCGGTCCTCACGCTGGTCACGCAGCCTGCGGTCAAGCTCCCGCAAGGCGGACAGGGCTGCCGGATCACGGCGCCGCACCGCGTCCAGCCACGGCGTGGTGACGAGGTCCATGCACGCGGTGAACAGGACCCGGGTCGACGGGGCGGGAGGAGCCGGGTCGGGGGCGGCGAACCCGGTGGTCACGTACCGGACCGGATCGGTCAGGCTCCACCCGACGACGGCACCGCCCTGAACAAGAAGTGCCACGTCCGGGGCGATACCGACGCGAGCCTCCAGCGGCGTGTCCAAGACATCGAGATCACGAAGACAGGTCAGTACGGCATCCTCCGGAGCACGGCAGAGCTCGCTGGTCACCTCCAAGCGGAAGTCCCGGACCTCTTCGGCGCGAAGTCCGCCCGGGTGGACGGCGGGGGCCGCAGACAGGTGGGCACAGTCTTCGGGGTCGGCGGCCTCACCGGCGACCTGGAACTCGACGCCGACCAACTCCCGGTCTTCTCGATTGAACCGGAGTTCGTCAGGTGTGTCCCACAGCCACGGCCCACTGCCGAAGGTGTCCAAAAGGAACGCGCCGCGTTCCTCCACATTCGAATACTCCGCTACGCGTACGAGAAAGTCCCGGAAGTCGAAGCGCGGACAGATGTGCAGGGGATTGCCCTTCACCGTCGCACTCCAGTCGCCGTCGAGCACGAGTCTCATCGCTCGTCACCGTACGAACCATCCACGGTTCACCTTCACATTGCGTAGTCGTCCACGTAAGTGGCGATCAAGGCGAGCAGGGCGTCAGCCCGGTGCCGGTCTTCGTGCTGGGCTCGGAGGGTCTCGTCGGCGGCTCGGAGGCGGGTCAGCGCGGCCGGTTTACCGTCCACCACGTCGTCGACCAACGGCGAGGTGACCAGGTCCAGGCATTCAGTGAGCAGACGACGCGTGGTCGCGGAAGGCGAGCCCGAGTCGGGAGCGGTGTGCGCGGCGGCGAGGTACCGCGCGGGGTCGGTAATGCTCCAGCCGACGACGGTTCCGTCCTGGACGAGAAGCGCCACGTCGGGTGCGATGCCGACACAGGCATCCAGGGGTCTGTCGAGGACATCGAGGTCACGAAAGCAGGCCAGCACGGCATCGCCGGGAGCCCGACACAGCACCGTACACATCTCGTGGCGGAAGTCCCGGACCTCGTCCGCACGGAGCCCGCCCGGGCGAACCTCGGGCATGACGGGAACGTGAGGCACGGTCTCGGCGTTCGCGGACACATACGGCATCCGGAATTCGGTCCCGGCCAGTTCCCGGCTGTCCGGATCGAACCGGAGGACGTCGGGGGCGTCCCACAGCCAGTCCTGGCTACCGAAGGTGTGCGAGAGGAACCGCTCACGCTCCTCCACGTCCACGTACTGAGCAACATCCAGGGAGTCGCCCGTGAAGCGAGGGGTGATGTGCAGCGGATCGTCCGTCACCGTCGCAGACCAGCCTCCGTCGAACGACAATTTCATGGCCATTCTTGCCTCATCTGATTTGCTGTGCTGGTGACAAGTAGCCGCCATCGGTTGGAATCCTGCTGGAGCAGCGGTTCTTGTGAAGATGCGCACAGCGCGGTTGGTGAAGCACCGACGCCAACAGCCTTGGCACTACGTAAGGTTACGACGCAGCGCACCGCCTGACGTCGGTCACCGACCGATCGACCGAGCGACGACCTGCGCGTACGACGCGGCCGGCGATCCGGTCAAGTTGACGACGCCCCCGCGCATCCACCACCCGAACGTACGCCAGCCGCGGCCAGGTCGGAATCGCTGCACGAGTCGCAGGGCCACCCGGAGTTCGTGGAGTTGTCGCTGCACGGAGCCTGGTCCGCAGCCACTACCCGGTTCCGGCCTGACCTGAGCAGGATGCGTGAGGCCCGGGCGCGCGCGTGCCCGGGCCTCACGTCGTCGAACGTCAGGAAACAGGGAACCAGGCCGAAAGGCGCTTGGACATGACCTGTACATCGACGCGGTCCTGCGCACCCAGCCGGAGAGGTCCGTGAGGGCAGGACTCCCGACTCGAGCGTCATACGAGCGTCAAGAATCTCCGAACAAGCTCCTGAGAGCGTCGCAGTTGCGAGCGTCTTCCTGATGAATGCGCAGGTCAGGCACCCTTCAAGGAGCGATCTGTCCGCTCGAACCCGCTGCACGGAGGGAAACAGGTCAAGCGAACCACCCGCAGCACAAAACCACAGGTCAGGCGCCCTTCTCAGCAGGCTCCAGGATCGCCACGCACTCCACATGGTGCGTCATCGGGAACAAGTCGAAAGCCCGCAGCGTCCGCACCCGGTACCCCCCGTCCCGGAAGTACGCGATGTCCCGCGCCAGTGCCGCCGGGTCGCACGCCACGTATGCGATGCGCCGTGCCCCCAGCGCGACCAGCTGCTTGACCGTCGCCTTGCCGGCTCCCGCGCGCGGCGGGTCCAGGACGATCAGGTCGCACTCCGTGATGCCCGTGCGCGGCAGGACCTGGTCGACCTTGCCGTGCTCGATGCGGACCCGGTCCAGGTCCTTCAGGTTGTGACGGGCGTCCTCGACCGCGCGCTTGCCGGACTCGATGCCCAGCACCGCGCCCTTCTCGCCGATCCGCTGCCCGATCGCGCCGGCGAACAGGCCGACGCCGCAGTAGAGGTCCAGGGCCGTGTCGTTCTTGCGGGGCAGCAGCCCCTGCATGACCGCGCGCACCAGGGTGTCGGCCGCCTGCGGGTGCACCTGCCAGAAGCCGCCGGAGCCGACGCGGTACGTACGGTCGTCGGCCCGCTCCCGCACGAAGGCGCGGCCGTGGACGCGGTGGACGCCGCCGTCCTTCTCGTCCACGCGCATCACGGACACGGGCTTGTCCAGCTCGACCAGCGGGAGACGGCCGCCCTCGCGCGGGGTCAGGATGACCTGGCGGTCGTGGGAGCCGGTAGCCGAGATGGCCTCGACCGTCGCCATCTGGGGCCAGTCCTGCTTCTCGATGCCGAGCTCGGAGACTCCCGGGGCGGCGATCATGCAGTGGTCGACCGGCTGGACCTCGTGCGAGCGGTGCTTGCGGAGTCCGACCAGGCCGTCCGCGTCGACGGCGTACTGCACGCGCGTGCGCCAGGCCGGGACCTGGCCCGGCGGGAGCTTGTCGCCCTCGGCCGGCATCACCGTGCCGTCCCAGCCGGCCTCCTCGGGCGTCAGGCCCGCGAGGCGCTGGAGCTGCTCGGCGATGACCTCGCCCTTGAGGCGGCGCTGCGCGCCCGGCTTGGCGTGCTGCCAGTCGCAGCCGCCGCACTTGCCGGGGCCGGCGTACGGGCAGGGGGCCTCCACCCGGTCCTTGGACGCCTCGATGACCGTGACCGCGTCGGCGCGCAGGAAGCGGGATCCGCTGTCGCCCTCGGTGACCCGGGCGACGACCTTCTCGCCGGGCAGGGTGTGCCGCACGAAGAGGACCTGGCCCTCGTCGGTGCGGGCGATGCAGTGGCCGCCGTGGGCGACGGGGCCGACCTCGACCTCGTACTCCCGGCCGATCAGGGACTCTCCGGCCTGCGGCTCCCCGGGCTGCGACGACGTTGCTTCGTTCTGCATGAGGGGGTGGCTCCAGGGGGTCGGGAAGAGAGGAACGAGGTGAAGGGGGCCGGGATCCGGGATCCGCGATGAGGAAATGAGGACCGCGGAAACACGGAAACGCGGAAACGGCCGGACAACAGCCCACCAGTCTACGTGGGCCGGAGCCGGCCGTTCACCACACAGTGCCCGGGGGCTGCTCACCACACAGTGGCCCGGGGGCTGCTCACCCCTTGTGGCTGGGCTCCTTGTGGCGCCGTTCCACCGGCCCGCGCCGGACGGATCCGGGCGCCGTCCAGTCCGCGCGCCTCCTGGCCCGCAGCTTCGCGGCCTCGGAGGACTCCAGCTGGTACGGCACCGAGGTCACCATGACGCCCGGTGTGAACAGCAGGCGGCCCTTCAGCCGCAGGGCGCTCTGGTTGTGGAGCAGGTGCTCGTACCAGTGGCCGACCACGTACTCGGGGATGTAGACGCTGATCACGTCGCGCGGCCGGTCCTTGCGCAGACTCTTGACGTAGTCGATGACCGGCCTCGTCACCTCGCGGTAGGGCGAGTCGAGGATCTTCAGCGGGATGTCGATGCCGCGCCGTTCCCAGTCCTCCTTCAGCGCCTTCGTCTCGTCGTGGTCGACGCTGATGGACAGCGCCTCCAGTTGGTCGGAGCGCACCAGCTTGGCGTACGCGAGGGCGCGCAGCGTGGGCCGGTGGAGCTTGGAGACCAGGACGATCGAGTGGACCCGCGAGGGCCTGATGGTGTCGTCCGAGGGCGCCTCGTCCGCGGAGATCTCCTCGGCGACGCGGTCGTAGTGCCTGCGGATCGCCGTCATCGTGCCGAAGAAGATGACCATGCCGAGCAGCGCGACCCAGGCGCCGTGGGTGAACTTGGTGGCCAGGACGACGACCAGGACGAGGCCGGTGAAGAACGCGCCGAAGGTGTTGATCGCCCGGGAGCGGATCATGTGCCGTCGCGTCGCGGGGTCCGTCTCCGTGCTCAGGTGGCGGTTCCAGTGCCGGACCATGCCGGTCTGGCTGAGCGTGAAGGAGACGAACACGCCCACGATGTAGAGCTGGATGAGCCGGGTCGAGTCCGCCCCGTAGATCCAGACGAGCAGGATCGCGGCCCCGGCCAGCAGCACGATGCCGTTGGAGAAGGCCAGCCGGTCGCCGCGGGTGTGCAGCTGACGCGGCAGGTAGCGGTCCTGGGCCAGGATCGAGCCGAGCAGCGGGAAGCCGTTGTACGCGGTGTTGGCGGCGAGGAAGAGCACCAGCGCGGTGGCCGCCGCGAGGAAGACGAAGAAGAACGTTCCCTCGCCGAAGACCGCCGCCGCGACCTGGGAGATGACCGGGTCCTGGGTGAAGCCCGCCCCGACCGGGGAGCCGTTGTGGATCAGGTCCTTGGCCGGGTTCTCGGCCAGCTTCACGTCGGTGGCCATGGCGAGGCCGATGATCCCGCAGAACATGGTGACGGCCAGCAGGCCCATCGCCGCGAGGGTGGTCGCGGCGTTCTTGCTCTTGGGCTTGCGGAAGGCGGGCACGCCGTTGCTGATCGCCTCGACGCCGGTGAGGGCCGCGCAGCCGGAGGAGAAGGCGCGCAGCAGCAGGAACACCAGTGCGAATCCGGCGAGTCCCTGGTGCTCGGGCTTGATCTCGTAGTCCGAGGTGGGCGCGTGCATGGTGTCCCCGAGGGCAAGCCCCCTGAAGGCGCCCCAGAGGATCATGATGAAGACGCCGGCCACGAACAGGTACGTCGGGATGGCGAAGAGTTTGCCGGATTCCCTGACCCCTCGCAGGTTCATCAGCGTGAGCAGGACGATGGCCCCTATGGCGCAGAACGTCTTGTGCTCGATGACGAAGGGGATCGCGGAGCCGAGGTTCTCGACGCCCGAGGAGATCGACACGGCGACCGTGAGGACGTAGTCGACGAGCAGGGCGCTCGCGACGGTCAGTCCGGCCTTCGGCCCGAGGTTGGTGTTGGCGACCTCGTAGTCGCCGCCGCCGCTCGGGTAGGCGCGCACGTTCTGCCGGTACGAGGCGACGACCGTGAACATCAGGACCACGACGGCGGCCGCGATCCACGGGCTGAAGTGGTATGCCGACACGCCCGCGATGGACAGCACCAGGAGGACTTCTCCGGGTGCGTACGCGACGGAGGACAGCGGGTCGGACGCGAAGACGGGGAGCGCGATGCGCTTGGGGAGAAGGGTTTCCCCCAGCTTGTCGCTGCGCAGCGCCCGGCCGATCAGGATCCGTTTGGGCACGTCGGTCAGTTTGGACACGGTGAGGATCGTAAGCGCTGGCGAGACACGCCGCCGAAGCACCACCCCCTCGATGCCCCGAAAACCTTCATGATTAACCGCCCTCACCGGGAAAGTCCATGGAATCCTTAACGAAATCCTTGCGCCGGAGAGCGGTGAGGCCCCCCTCTTCGCGGCCCGCTCCGCCGGTCGGTCTCCCGGATACGCACACGCGGATGAGGCGGTGGGGGCGTCGCCGCATAAGCTCATGTGGGGGCGACACCGAAGGTGGTTGCCCCGTTGTTTGCCCCCGCAAGCTGAGAGAGAAGTGTGAGCAGGGTGTTTTCGCAGGTCATCCGGATGACCAGGACGGCGAGGTAGGCGCAAGGTGCACATCGTCATCATGGGCTGCGGGCGAGTCGGAGCCGCTCTCGCGCAGACCCTGGAGCAGCAGGGGCACACGGTCGCGGTGATCGACCAGGACCCCACGGCGTTCCGCCGTCTCGGTTCGGGGTTCGGCGGCCGGCGGGTCAGCGGCGTCGGCTTCGACCAGGACACCCTTCGCGAGGCGGGTATCGAGGAGGCCGGGGCGTTCGCCGCGGTCAGCAGCGGCGACAACTCCAACATCATCGCGGCGCGTGTGGCGCGTGAGAATTTCGGCATCGAGAACGTCGCCGCACGCATCTACGACCCGAAGCGCGCCGAGGTCTACCAGCGCCTGGGCATCCCCACGGTCGCGACGGTCCGCTGGACCGCGGACCAGATGCTCCGCCGGCTGCTGCCGTCGGGAGCCGAGCCCCTGTGGCGCGACCCGAGCGGTGGTGTGCAGCTCGCGGAGGTGCACACGACGCCGTCGTGGATCGGTCACAAGATCAGCACACTGCAGGAGGAGACCGGCGTCCGCGTCGCGTTCCTCACCCGGCTGGGCGAGGCCATACTGCCGTCGTCGCAGACCGTGCTGCAGGAGGGCGACCTGGTCCACGTGATGATGCGTACGGACGAGATCGCGAAGGTCGAGGAGGCCTTTGCCGAGGGTCCCGAGGAGGGCGGTCACTGATGCGCGTGTCGATTGCCGGGGCGGGTGCGGTGGGACGTTCCATCGCGGCGGAGCTCCTGGAGAACGGTCACGAGGTGCTGCTGATCGACAAGGCGCCCACCGCCATCTCGGTCGAGCGGGTCCCGATGGCCGAGTGGCTCCTCGCGGACGCCTGTGAGATCACGTCCCTCGACGAGGCGGCGCTCCAGCGGTGCAACGTCGTGATCGCCGCGACGGGTGACGACAAGGTCAACCTGGTCGTCTCCCTGCTCGCGAAGACCGAGTACGGCGTCCCCAGGGTCGTCGCCCGGGTGAACAACCCGAAGAACGAGTGGCTGTTCAACGAGTCCTGGGGTGTCGACGTCGCGGTCTCCACGCCGCGCCTGATGTCGGCACTGGTCGAGGAGGCGGTGAGTGTCGGCGATCTGGTCCGGCTGCTGCGCTTCAGCCACGGCGACGCCAACCTGGTAGAGCTGACGCTGCCCCCGGAGTCGGCCCTGGCCGGCACCCGGGTCGGGGACGTGGACTGGCCCCAGGACACCTCGCTGGTCACGATCATCCGCGGTACGCGGGTGCTGACGCCGAGCCCCGAGGAGACCCTGGAGGCCGGCGACGAGCTGCTGTTCGTGGCGGCGCAGGCGCGCGAGGAGCAGCTGGAGGACCTGCTGTCGGTCCGCCGCGATCCCGAAGAGGACTGAGACGGCTCACATGCGTGGGGCCCTGACCGTGTCACGGTCAGGGCCCCACGCATGTGAGCGGCGTGCGCCTGTCAGTAATCGGAGTTGCGTGCTTCCGGTGACTGGACGGTCTGCGCGGCGGCGGCCTTGCGGGCCTTCTCGGCCTGCTCCTCCGCCTCCATCTCGGCGAACACGTCGATGGGCGGCGGCGCCTTGGCCAGGAACACCCAGGTCAGATACACCGCGAGCAGGAACGGCGGGATCTTCAGGGCGACCAGCACCCAGCCGAGCTCTGCGGTGTCGGCCCACCAGTAGAGCGGGAAGAGGATCGCGCACTTGGCGAGGAGGATGAGTCCCCAGGCGTAACTGGCCTTGGTGTACGCCTTCTTCCGGCCGGGGTTCCGGGTGCGCCAGGAGAGGTTCTCCTTGAAGACCGGGCCCAGGATCAGTCCGATCAGCGGCACGCCCGCGACCGACGTGACGAGGTAGGCCAGGGCCAGCCCGAGCGTGTAGAGCATGCCCGGGAGGTAGAAGTCCTTGGCGTTGCCCGTCATCATCGCGAACACGACGCCGAAGGCCACGCCGAAGACGCCGCTGAAGGCGTGCTTGACGGTGTCCCGGCGGACCAGTCGCACGACGACGAGGATCAGGGACACCGCCAGTGCGGCGATGGCGGACGCCTTCAGGTCCTTGTTGATGGTGAAGATCGTGACGAAGAGCAGCCCGGGCAGGACTGTCTCCACCATGCCGCGCAGGCCGCCGAACGCCTCGAAGAGCGCGGCTTCCGTGACCGCCTTCGCGTCGGCGTCCTGCTGGTCGGTGCGGTGGGGCTGGTCCGTGTCGGACGTCGGCTTGTCGAGAGACGTCACCGGCTACTCCTTGCCGAGCGGTCGGAGTTCGTATTTGGGGTTGAACAGCACCCGGCGTCCGTGGCTCATGGCCACACGACCCGACGCGATGAGCCTGCGGCCCGGCTCGATGCCGACGATGGAACGCCGGCCCAGCCAGACCACGTCGAGCGGTGCGGTCCCGTCGAAGAGCTCCGCCTCCAGGGCGGGCACTCCGGCCCGCGGGCGGAGGGTGACCGTCCGCAAGGTACCAGTCACCTTGACGATCTGGCGGTCCGAGCACTCGGAGATGCGCGTGCAGCCCGAGGCGTGCGAGTCCTCCCGGAGTTCCTCGCACTCGAGGTCCTCCTGGGAGCTGGACAGCCGGTCGAGCATGCGTCGGAAGCGGCCGGACGGCTTTTCCGTCCTGCCTGGCTTCTCGAATCGGGAAACAGCGCTCATACCCGAAGGGTACCGGTCTCCCGTGGTGGCGGCCGGGCCGCGGTGGCCTCACCCGGACAACCCGGACGAGTGAACACTCACACGACGGAAACCGACACCCGTGCGTGGAAGCCCCCTTCCCCGGGCCGAGCCGGGCGCCGGGGCCGCGCCCCCGGCGGATGCCCCAGGACGGGCCGCACGGCGCGCTCTCGGGGGCCGCTACTCCGGTACGGACCGGCCGCGCTCGAAGCGGTAGCCCATCCCGGGTTCGGTCACGAAGTGTCTGGGGTGCGAGGGGTCCGCCTCCAGCTTGCGCCTCAGCTGCGCCATGTAGACGCGCAGGTAGTTGGTCTCGGTGCCGTACGACGGCCCCCACACCTCCTGGAGCAGCTGCTTCTGGCTGACGAGGCGCCCCGCGTTGCGCACGAGGACCTCCAGCAGGTGCCATTCCGTGGGCGTGAGCCGTACGTCCCGGCCCTCGCGGTGGACCTTCTTCGCCGCCAGGTCGACGGTGAACCCCTCGGTCTCGACGATCACCAGGTCGTCGCCGCCCTCCGGGCCGACGGGTTCCGCCCTGCGCACGGCGGCGCGCAGCCGGGCCAGCAGCTCGTCCATGCCGAACGGCTTGGTGACGTAGTCGTCGGCCCCCGCGTCCAGGGCCTCGACCTTCTCGTCGGACGTGTGGCGGGCGGAGAGCACGAGGATCGGCACCCGGGTCCAGCCGCGCAGCCCCCTGATCACCTCGACGCCGTCCATGTCCGGCAGGCCCAGGTCGAGCACGACGACGTCGGGATGGCGGGCCGCGGCGAGCTGGAGGGCCGTCGCCCCGTCGGGCGCGGCGTCCACCTCGTACTTGCGCGCCTTCAGGTTGATCACGAGGGCGCGCACGATCTGCGGCTCGTCGTCGACCACGAGCACCCTTGTCATCGCTGACCTGCCTTTCCGGAATACGTGAACGGGGTGGGGGTACGCCCCGGCGAACCGGGGGCGCGGGGCCTCATGACATCACCTGCGCGGGCGGCACGGGGCCGGTACTCACCTGGCCCGGTGCGGCGGTGAGGGTGAGGACCATGGTGAGTCCTCCGCCGGGGGTGTCCTCGGCGTCCAGCGTGCCGCCCATGGACTCCACGAAGCCGCGGGCGACGGCGAGCCCGAGGCCGACGCCGGCTCCGCGCGGAGCGTCACCGTACCGCTGGAACGGTTCGAAGATCCGTTCCTTGGCCTCGTCCGGGACTCCCCGGCCGCGGTCGGCGACCCGCAGCTCGACGCGCTCACCGTGGGAGCTGGCGGCGACGAGGACGCGATCGCGGCCGGTGCTGTACTTGACGGCGTTCTCGACGATGTTGGCGACGGCCCGCTCCAGCAGTCCCGGATCGACGGCGACCATGGGCAGCGTCTCGGGGATGTCCAGGTCGACGCTGCCCTCGGGTACGCCGCCGAGCGCCATCGGGACGACCTCGTCGAGGTCGATCTCGCGGATGAGCGGGGTGACGGTGCCGGTCTGCAGGCGGGACATGTCGAGGAGATTGCCGACCAGGTGGTCCAGGCGGTCCGCGCCGTCCTCGATGGCCGCGAGGAGCTCCGCCTCGTCCGCTTCGGACCAGGCGACGTCGTCGGAGCGCAGGGAGCTCACAGCGGCCTTGATGGCCGCCAGGGGGGTGCGCAGGTCGTGGCTGACGGCGGCGAGCAGGGCGGTCCTGATCCGGTTGCCCTCGGCCAGCCTTCTGGCGGCCTCCGCCTCGCCGACGAGCCGCTGCCGGTCCAGGACGACGGCGGCCTGTGCCGCGAAGGCGCCGAGGACGCGCCGGTCCTCGGCGGGCAGCACGCGGCCGGAGAGGGCGAGGGCCATGTGGTCGCCGACGGGCATGTCGACGTCGGCGTCGTCGGGCCGGGTCACGGGCGCGGGGCCGACGGATCCGGCGGTGGTCCAGGGGTCGACGTCGCTGCTGCGTTCCAGGAGGGCCACGGACTCCATGGCGAAGGTCTCGCGGACGCGTTCCAGTAGGGCGTCGAGGGCCGTCTCGCCCCGCAGGACGCTTCCGGCCAGCGCGGAGAGGATCTCCGACTCGGCCCGCAGTCTGGCCGCCTGATGGGTACGGCGTGCCGCCAGGTCCACGACGGAGGCCACGGCCACCGCCACCGCGAAGAAGATCACGATGGCGACGAAGTTCTCGGGGTCCTGCACGGTCAGGGTGTGCGTGGGCGGTGTGAACCAGTAGTTCAGGAGCAGGGAGCCGGCCGCGGCCGAGGCGAGCGCGGGGGCCAGCCCGCCGAGCAGCGCGGCGGCGACCGTCAGGAAGAGGAAGAGCAGGACGTCGTTGGCGAGTCCCGGCCCGTTCTCCAGTCCGTGCAGGAGCAGGGTCAGGAGGGCTGGTCCGCCGACACCCGCGATCCAGCCCGAGATGATCCGGGCGCGGCTGAGCCGCGCGCCGCGCGCGATGGGCAGCCCGCGGCCCTTGGCGACCTCTTCGTGCGTGACGATGTGGACGTCCAGGTCGGGACCGGACTCGCGGGCGACGGTGGCGCCGACCCCGGGGCCGTAGACGTACTGCCAGGTCTTGCGGCGGCTGGAGCCGAGGACGATCTGGGTGGCGTTGACGCCCCGGGCGAACGCCAGGAGCGCCGACGGTATGTCGTCGCCGATGACGTGGTGGAAGGTGCCGCCCAGGTCCTCCACGAGTGTGCGCTGGACCGCCAGCTCCTTGGGCGAGGCCGAGGTGAGTCCGTCGCTGCGCGCGATGTAGACCGCCAGGATCTCGCTGCCCGAGCCCTTGGCCGCCATCCGGGAGGCGCGGCGGATGAGCGTGCGCCCCTCGGGGCCGCCGGTGAGTCCGACGACGATGCGTTCGCGGGCCTGCCAGGGCGCGCTGATGTCGTGCTCGCCCCGGTACTGCTGCAGGTACTCGTCGACCCGGTCGGCGACCCACAGGAGCGCCAGTTCGCGCAGGGCGGTGAGGTTGCCGGGCCGGAAGTAGTTGGACAGGGCCGCGTCGACCTTGTCGGACTTGTAGATGTTGCCGTGGGCCATCCGCCGGCGCAGCGCCTGGGGGGACATGTCGACGAGCTCGATCTGGTCGGCCCGCCGGGCGACCTCGTCCGGGATGGTCTCCTGCTGGCGCACACCGGTTATCGACTCGACGACGTCGCCGAGGGACTCCAGGTGCTGGATGTTGACGGTGGAGACGACGTCGATGCCGGCCTTGAGCAGTTCCTCGACGTCCTGCCAGCGCTTGGCGTTGCGGGATCCGGGCACATTGGTGTGCGCGAGTTCGTCGACGAGCGCGACGGCGGGGGCCCGCTCCAGGACGGCGTCCACGTCCATCTCGGAGAAGACCGCCGAGCGGTGGTCGATGTCCCGGCGCCGGATCTGCTCCAGCCCGTGGAGGAGCACCTCGGTGCGCGGCCGGTCGTGGTGTTCCACGAACGCAACGACGCAGTCCGTTCCCCGCTCCACCCGCCGGTGGGCCTCGGACAGCATCGCGTAGGTCTTGCCCACACCGGGTGCCGCACCCAGGTAGATCCGAAGCTTGCCGCGTGCCATGGCCCCATTGTCTTCTCTGCAGCGGCTTCCGCCGATGCGGGAGCCGCTGTCGAAGCTACCCCGAAGAATCCGGGCATAGGGGACCGGACCCCTGGAGCGGGGTCCGTATTGACGGGATTCTGATGCGCGGCCCTGTGACCTGCGGCGGGCGGCCGCGTCCCACCGGCCTACGCGTGCTCGACGATGTGCCCGTCGCTGAGCTCCAGGACCCGGTCGGCGAAACCGAGCAGCTGGGGGTCGTGGGTGGCCACGAGCACGGTGACGCCCTCGCTGCGCACCACGGCCCTCAGGAGCTGCATGACAGCGAGGCCGGTCTCCGCGTCGAGCTGTCCGGTGGGTTCGTCGGCGATCAGGAGCGCGGGGCGGTTGGCGAGGGCGCGCGCGATGGCGACGCGCTGCTGCTGGCCGCCGGAGAGCTCCCCGGGGCGCTGCTGGGCGTGGTCGCCGAGGCCCACCAGCGCGAGCAGCAGGGCGACGCGCTCCTCGCGTTCGGCGGGGTCCGTCTTCCGCAGCCGCATGGGTACGCCGACGTTCTCGGCCGCGGTCAGGATGGGGATCAGGCCGAAGGACTGGAAGATGAATCCGATCCGGTCCCGGCGCAGTTCCAGCAGCCCGTCCTCGCCGAGCTGCGAGAGGTCGGTGCCGCCGACGGTGATCCGGCCGGCGTCGGGGGTGTCGAGACCGCCGACGAGGTTGAGCAGGGTGGTCTTGCCGGAGCCGGAGCGGCCCTTGAGGGCGACGAGCTCACCGCGGGGTATCTCGAAGGAGACCCCGCGCAGGGCGTGCACGGCGGCGGCGCCGGTGCCGTACGAGCGGTGCAGGTCCTCGATCCGCACCATCGGGCCGTCCGTTGCGCTGTCGGCCAGGGCCGTACCGCCCTGTGCGCCGGTGCTCCGTGTCATCGTTCTCCCCGTGCGTGTGCCGCCGTCGTTGCCGCTCTCCGGCAGCGCCAGTATGTCCGTGCGGCCCCCGCGGGGCAACGGAGAGGCCGGTGGGCCGCACCCGGTCCCTGGTGCGGCCCACCGGCCTCGGTCTGCCGTGCGGCGCGGTCAGCGCACCTCGGTGATCTCGGGTCCGCGCTGGAGGCTGCCCATCCCGCCGGAGAACTTGGAGCTCTCCTGGTCCTCCTGCTGCACGCCCTCGGGCACCATCTGGGCGTCGTTGGGGAGCTTGAGGACGATCGGGTCGCGCGGCGCCATCGGGCCGTCACCGCGGACGACGACGGTGTCGCGGAAGATCGTCTCCAGCAGCCCTGCGGCCTCCGGCTGCACGGCGCCCTGGCCGGAGATCACGCCGCGCAGGAACCAGCGCGGTCCGTCGATCCCGACGAAGCGCACCAGCTGCACGCCGTTCTTCCCGTCCGGGAGCTGCACGGGCACCTGGGCACGCAGTTCCCAGCCCAGCGGACCCTCGACCTCGTCGATGATCCCGCCCTGCTGGGTGATGCCCGACGCGATCTCGTCGCGCACCTCGCCCCAGATGCCCTCCTTCTTCGGAGCGGCGAAGGCCTGGAGCTGGATCGCGCTGTCGCGCAGCACGACGGTGGCCGCGACGATGGCGTCACCGGCGACCTCCACGCGGAGCTCCATGCCTTCGACCCCGGGCACGAAGACGCCGCCCAGGTCCACCCGGCCCTCGCCGGGCTGGGAGACCTCGGAGATGTCCCACGGCCCGTCCGGCCGGGGTGCGGGCGGAAGGTTCGTGCGGCGCGAGCCGCTGGCGGCGCCGTCGAGCCCGTCGGCGACCTGCTCGGCCTCGCGCGCTTCGTCCACCGTGTCCTCGGTGGAACCACTGTTCTTGCGACGTCCGAACACGTCAACGTCCTTCCCGGTCGGATACGACCGAAGCGTAGCTGTTCCCACCCTGGGTGTTACCGCCCGTGACGCCGTCCACCGCGGCGTGACCGCCGGTGGATCCGAAGCCCCCCTCGGCCCGCGCGGAGCCGGGGAGTTCCGTCACCTCGTGGAAGCGCACCTTCTCGACCTGCTGGACGACCAGTTGGGCAATCCGGTCGAACCGTTCGAACTTCACGGTCTCGCGCGGGTCGAGATTGACCACGATGACCTTGATCTCCCCACGGTACCCGGCATCGACCGTCCCCGGGGCGTTCACGAGGGCCAGTCCGCAGCGGGCCGCGAGGCCGGAGCGGGGGTGCACGAAGGCGGCGTACCCGTCGGGCAGGGCGATCGACACCCCGGTGGGGAGCACGGTCCGCTCGCCCGGGGCAAGCTCGGCGGCCTCCGTGGTCACCAGGTCGGCACCGGCGTCGCCCGGGTGCCCGTACGCGGGGATCGGGACCTCGGGGTCGAGCCGGCGGATCAGTACGTCGACGGGGGTACGCATCAGGGGTTCACCTCGAAGGCACGCGCGCGCCTGATCCGGTCCGGGTCGGCCATCGCCGCCCGGATCTCCTCGGGCCGTCCGTTCTCGGTGAAGTGCTCGACCTTGACCTCGATGAAGAGCGCCTCGGCGCGGACGGCGACGGGCCCCTCCGGGCCGCCGATCCGTGCCGTCGCGCGGCAGTAGTTCTTGCGGCTGTGCACGGCGGTGACCTCGGCCTCGAGGAAGAGTTCCGTGCCCACCGGCACCGGCAGGAGGTAGTCGGTCTCCAGCCGTCCGGTCACCGCGATCACCCGGAGCAGCCAGCTCAGCGCGCCGAGCGTCTCGTCCATCGCCGTGGCCAGGACACCACCGTGCGCGAGTCCCGGGGCACCCTGGTGGGCCGGCCTCACGGTGAACTCGGCGGTGACGCTCACGCCCTCCCCGGCCCTCGCCTGGAGGTGCAGACCGTGCGGCTGCCCGGTTCCGCAGCCGAAACAGTGTTCGTAGTGCGAGCCGAGGAGCTCACCGGGCGCGGGGGCGTCGGGATGACGGACCGGCTTCACCGCCGCGGCCGGGGGTGTCAGACGTGCAGATGTTCCACTCACAGGCGCAGACCTTACCCGCGCGGCCGACCGGGGGTCGCGCCGTGCCAAGCTAGGTTTCATGCAGCCTTCCGCACCCCCCTTCGACGAACGTCTCACCGCGCCCCGTTCGTGGTGGCTCATCGCCTTCGGGATCGGCGTCGCCTGTGCCCTGATGCTCCTGCCGCTGGGCGCCCTGCCGATGCTCGGCGGCCTGGTGGGAGGGACCGCGGCGGCGTGCGCCGGTGTGAGTTCGTACGGCTCCGCGCGCATCCGGGTCGTGGCGGGCGCGCTCGTCGCGGGCGACGCCCGGATCCCGCTCGAGGCACTCGGTGACGCCGAGGTCCTGGACGGCGAGGAGGCGCGCGCCTGGCGCTCGTACAAGGCGGACACGCGCGCGTTCATGCTCCTGCGCAGCTACATCCCGACGGCGGTCCGGGTGAAGGTGACGGATCCGGCCGACCCGACTCCGTACGTCTATCTGTCGACCCGGGAGCCGCAGGCGCTCCTGGAGGCCCTCGCGCCGGTGCCTGCCTGAGCGCTCAGCGGCCGGGGCCGTCCAGGCCCTCGGGCAGCTCCGCGGCGGGGCTCGCGGGCTGTTCCAGCGGGGGGAGCTCGGGGAGGCGGTCCCAGGGCACCTGGTGGCGTCTCAGGTCGTCCCTGACGCGGTCGGCGAGCTTTCTGGTGTCCCTCCGGTTCATCATCGCGCCGACGACGGCTCCGATCATGAACGGGATGAGGTTGGGCAGGTCGCGCACCGTGCGCTTCATGATCTGCTGGCGCAGTTCGCGTTTCATCTGTCCGCCGAGGGCGGCGTTGAGCGTGGTGGGGCGCGAGACGTCGATGCCGCGCTCCTCGGTCCAGGCGGTGAGGTAGGCGGTGCTGCGCTGGCCCAGGTTGCCCGGGGGCCGCCGGCCGTAGACCTCGTGGAGCTCGGCGACGAGCTTCATCTCGACGGCTGCGACGCCGGTGATCTCCGCGGCGAGTTCGGCCAGCATGGCGGGCGGGACGGGCATCATCGCCGCCGCCCCGATGCCGGCGCCGACGGTCGCGGTGGCGTTGCACGCGCCCGCGACGAGCTTGTCGGCGAGCTCCTCGGGACCGAGTCCCGGGAACTGTCTGCGCAGGGTGGCGAGGTCCCGCACGGGGACGCGGGGGGCCGTTTCGATGATCCGGTCGGCCACTGTGCCGACCGCGGCGCGGGCGCTCGCCCGGCTTCTCAGCACGCCCCGTTTCAGTGAGTTCAGGCGGCCGGACTCCTCCGGAGACGGCTCGTGTCCGTCCTGCCCGGGCTCGTGTGCCGAGCCCGCTGCCCGTACTGCTTCGAGCGAGGCCGGACGGCCCCGCTCGTCGTCGGGTGTGCCAGGGGAGGGCCGCAGGGCGGCCTCGTGCTCGGCGGCGGGGTTGTCGCCCTCCACCGGGCCTGTGCCGCCCTGTTGCGCCTCCGACGACTTCGTGCGCCGCAAGCGCCGCTTCCGGAACGGTGTGTCGCCTGCCACGGCCGGAACCCTCAGTCGCAGTCGCGGCAGATGGGCTGACCGTTCTTCTCGCGTGCCAGCTGGCTCCGGTGGTGCACGAGGAAGCAGCTCATGCACGTGAACTCGTCGGCCTGCTTGGGCAGAACCCGCACGGCCAGCTCTTCGTTGGACAGGTCTGCGCCGGGCAGCTCCAGTCCCTCTGCCGCGTCGAACTCGTCCACGTCGACGGCGGATGCCGTCTTGTCGCTCCGACGAGCCTTGAGCTCTTCGAGGCTGTCCTGATCGACGTCGTCGTCGGTCTTCCGTGGGGTGTCGTAATCCGTTGCCATGTCGCTCTCCCCCTCATGGGTGTCTGCGGTGTCTCAGCGCACGTAACGCGTGAGAGGCCGGACTTGTGCCCGACCTGAGGCGGAGATTTTGCCTCACATCAAGGTCTGTTACTCAATCGACACCCAACCGGATCTCTCGTGAGCGATCAGCTTGGGTGGCGATGGGGACCGTACACGGTCCCGTTACTGCAGTTCACGGGCGCCACCCCGTGTACTTCCCGTGATCTCACCCCCCGGAAACCCGGACGTTTCCAAGCTTTCGGGGAGAGTTGTGATCACGGAGAGTAGAGGTGCCTGAATGCGCTCCTGTGATCGATCACACAGGGACAGAACGGTTGGATGGTTCGATAATTCCGCCCAAAGCGAACAGAGCGATCCAATCCGGCCTCACGCCGTGAAGCCTCTCAGACCGGCAGGGTGACGCGCATCACGAGACCACCGCCCTCGCGGGGCTCCGCGATGATACGGCCTCCGTGCGCCCGCGCGACGGATCGCGCGATCGACAGGCCGAGTCCGACGCCCTTGTCGCTCCCGGTCCGCTCCGTGCGCAGCCGCGTGAACGGCTCGAAGAGGTTGTCGATCTCGTACGCCGGCACGACGGGCCCGGTGTTCGTGACGAGCAGGACCGCCTGTCCGTGCTGGAGTTCGGTGGTGACCTCCACCCAGCCGTCCTCCGCGATGTTGTAGCGCACGGCGTTCTGCACGAGGTTGAGCGCGATGCGCTCCAGGAGGACGCCGTTGCCCTGGACGACCGCCGGCACGCGCTCGCCGCGGATGTCCACGCCCTTGTCCGCGGCCTCCGCCCTCGCCTGGTCGATGGCCCGGTCGGCCACCTCCGCCAGGTCCACCGGCTTGCGCTCCACGATCTGGTTGTCGCTGCGCGCGAGCAGGAGCAGGCCCTCCACGAGCTGTTCGCTGCGCTCGTTGGTGGCCAGGAGCGTCTTGCCGAGCTGCTGGAGCTCCATGGGCGCCCCGGGGTCCGACAGGTGCACCTCCAGGAGGGTGCGGTTGATGGCGAGGGGTGTGCGCAGCTCGTGCGAGGCGTTCCCGACGAACCGCTGCTGCGCCGTGAAGGCCCGCTCCAGACGGTCGAGCATCTCGTCGAAGGTGTCCGCGAGCTCCTTGAGCTCGTCGTCCGGGCCGTCCAGCTCGATCCGACGGGTCAGGTCCGTACCGGCGACCCTGCGGGCGGTACGGGTGATCCTGCCCAGCGGGGACAGGACCCTGCCCGCCATGGCGTAACCGAACGCGAAGGCGATGATGCTGAGGCCGACGAGGGCCAGGAGCGCCCTGTTGAGGAGGCTGTCCAGGGCATGCTGCCGCTGCGACGCGGTGCAGTCCTTGATCGCCTCGTTGAGCTGGCTGTTGTTCAGCGCGGAGCCGAGCTGCGGACAGGTGTCGCTGGAGATCCGGACGTTCGTGCCCGAGACCTGGAAGGCGAGCCCGCCCCCCGCGTCGTGCAGGGCCTGCGCGGCCAGCATGTAGATGATCGAGAGCAGGAGGATGCCCGCGATGAGGAACATGCCGCCGTACAGGAGCGTGAGCCGTATCCGGATGGTCGGACGCAGCCACGGGTAGGTGGTCTCCTGCTGCTTCGGCTCCCAGGTCGGTTTCGGGGGCGCCGCGACAGGGCCCGGGGATGCTGCCATCACGCCCTCAGATCCGGTAGCCGGAGCCGGGGACCGTCACGATGACCGCCGGTTCGCCGAGCTTGCGGCGCAGGGTCATCACCGTCACCCGCACGACGTTCGTGAACGGGTCGGTGTTCTCGTCCCAGGCCTTTTCGAGCAGCTGTTCGGCCGAGACGACCGCGCCCTCGCTGCGCATCAGGACCTCGAGGACGGCGAACTCCTTCGGGGCGAGCTGGATCTCCTGGTCGTCCCGGAAGACCTCGCGGCGGTTGGGGTCGAGCTTGATTCCCGCCCGCTCCAGCACCGGCGGCAGGGCCACCGTCGTACGGCGCCCCAGGGCCCGCACGCGGGCGGTCAGCTCGCTGAAGGCGAACGGCTTGGGGAGGTAGTCGTCCGCGCCGAGCTCCAGGCCCTCGACCCGGTCGCTGACGTCACCGGAGGCGGTGAGCATGAGCACCCGGGTGGGCATGCCGAGCTCGACGATCTTGCGGCAGACGTCGTCGCCGTGCACGAGCGGGAGGTCCCGGTCCAGCACGACGACGTCGTAGTCGTTGACCCCGACCCGCTCGAGGGCGGCCGCCCCGTCGTAGACGACGTCGACGGCCATGGCCTCCCGGCGCAGTCCGGTGGCCACCGCATCGGCGAGCAGCTGCTCGTCCTCGACGACGAGTACGCGCACGGCGCAGTCCTTCCCTAGATCTCCGGAAATACGGCGAGCGGCCTTCAATACGGCCGCTCGCTGCACGTCAGCGGCACCGACTGTGCGTGTCCATCCTGCCTTCAACACCCATAAACCGGCGGTAAGACGACGCGTCGGGGCCGTCCCGGCGGGGAATGGATCGGATTCCCCGGGCAGTTGAGGTTTCTCGAATGCCGGGCGGGGGGAGGACGACCTCACACCCGCGATCACGCCATGTATGTGGCGTACCACAGCCCGTCCTGCTTCCAGAGGGACTGCGTGATCACCCGCACCCCGGCCTTCGCGCCGGGGGACCACCGGGCACACCCCCGTGCCACCGACCCACGATGAGGGGGCGCTCCATGGACGCTTTCACCGCAGGTCTGCTGCAACGAATCAAGACCACCGAGTCCGACCTCACGATGGCTCGCGAGACGGGCGACGACTTCCTCGCGGACGTCGAACAGGGAGAGCTCGACGACCTGCACCGCCTGGCCGCCGAGCACGGCGTGGAAATCGGCGCCACAAGCGTCTGAGCCGCTGCGGGAGGGCCCGGGCAGCCGCCATGGCTGCCCGGGCCCTCCCGTCGTACGGGGCGGTCTCCGGTGCACCTCCAGGGGCGCCGGAGGGCCGTGCGTCAGTCGTGCCAGGCGCCGAGTTCGTCGAGGAGGGCCTGCAGCGGCCCGAAGACCCCGGGTGTCGCCGCGACGGTCAGGTCCCCGTCCGCGGGCCGGCCGGGCCGGCCTCCGGTGAGCGCGCCGGCCTCCCGGGCGATGAGGTCGCCGGCCGCCACGTCCCAGGGGTGCAGCCCTCGCTCGTAGTAGCCGTCGAGGCGGCCCGCGGCCACGTCGCAGAGCTCGATGGCCGCCGATCCGCCGCGCCGGATGTCGCGCAGCCTGGGGATCAGCCGCTGCGCGACGGCGGCCTGGTGGGTGCGGACCTCGGTGACGTAGTTGAAGCCCGTGGCCACCAGAGCCTGGTCGAGGGGGGCCGCGGGGCGGCACCGCAGCGCCTCGCCGTTGCCGTACGCACCCCGGCCGAGGACCGCGTGGAACGTCTCGCGGCGCATCGGGGCCTCCACGACGCCGACGACCCGCTCGCCGTCGAGCTCGGCGGCGATGGAGACCGACCACGTCGGCAGGCCGTAGAGGTAGTTCACCGTGCCGTCGAGCGGGTCGATGACCCACCGGACTCCGCTGCTGCCCTCGGCGCTGGCGCCCTCCTCTCCGAGGAAGCCGTCCGCGGGGCGGTGCTCGGAGAGGTAGCCGGTGATCAGCTTCTCCGCCCGGATGTCCATCTCGGTGACGACGTCGATGGGGCTGGACTTGGTCGCGGCCACCCCCAGGTCGGCGGGACGGCCGTCCCGGAGCAGGGCCCCGGCCCGGCGTCCCGCTTCGAGGGCGAGGTCGAGCAGTTCGGACAGGAGGGGGTCGTTCACAACGCTCCAGACGTGGTGTCGCGGGACGGGGACGGGCTGTCGGCGGCCCGCTGCGGGAAGGCGGTCAGTAGGGGCTGTCGGCGCCGGCCGCGGCCGGCGCCGGGACCCTGGCCGGACAGCACCCGACGGGGCAGAGGTCGTGCGAGGGCCCGAGCGCGCCCAGGGCGCACCGCTCGGCCGGGCGGTCCTGCTCGGCGGCGGCCCGCTCCAGGAGGAGCTCGCGCACGGCCGCGGCGAACCGGGGGTCGGCGCCGACCGTCGCGGACCTGCGGACCGGCAGCCCGAGCTCGGCCGCCTTCGCCGCCGCCTCGGTGTCGAGGTCGTACAGCACCTCCATGTGGTCCGAGACGAAGCCGATCGGCGCCATGACGACCGCCGGGACCCCGTCGCCGTGGAGGGTCTCCAGGTGGTCGCAGATGTCGGGCTCGAGCCACGGGATGTGCGGGGCGCCGCTGCGCGACTGGTAGACGAGCTGCCAGGGGTGCTCGACACCCGTCTCCTCGCGCACGGCCTCGACGATCAGGCGTGCCACGTCCAGGTGCTCGGCCACGTAGGAGCCGCCGTCGCCGTGGGACTCCACCGGCCCCGAGGTGTCGGCCGCGGAGGTCGGGATGGAGTGCGTGGTGAACGCCAGGTGCGCTCCCGCCCTGACCTCCTCGGGGAGGTCGGCCAGCGAGGCGAGCACGCCGTCCACCATGGGCCGTACGAAGCCCGGGTGGTTGAAGTAGTGCCGCAGCTTGTCGACCCGGGGCACCGTGAGCCCCTCGGCCTCCAGGGCGGCCAGGGACTCGGCGAGGTTCTCGCGGTACTGGCGGCAGCCGGAGTACGAGGCGTAGGCGCTGGTCGCGAGCACGGCGATCCGGCGGTGCCCGTCGGTGATCATCTCGCGGAGGGTGTCGGTGAGGTACGGGGCCCAGTTGCGGTTGCCCCAGTGGACGGGGATCTCCAGGCCGTGGTCCGCGAAGTCCTTGCGCAGGGCGTCGAGCAGGGCCCTGTTCTGCGCGTTGATCGGGCTCACGCCGCCGAAGAGGAAGTAGTGCTTGCCGACTTCCCTGAGGCGCTCCTCGGGGATGCCCCGGCCGCGTGTCACGTTCGCCAGGAACGGGACCACGTCGTCGGGGCCTTCGGGACCGCCGAAGGAGAGCAGCAGAAGGGCGTCGTACGGAGCTGGATCACGCAGATCGGACATGCACCCGATCCTGCCACCCGGTGGCGGCGGTGCGGCACCCGACATCGGCCGGTGCCGGGTGGCGGGGACCGCCCGTAAGCTGTGTGAGGCATCTGCACACCTGACAGGCTTCATCGGAGCACCCCTTGCCCAGCCCCTACCGCGCCATCTTCTCCGCCCCGGGAAGCCCGGCCTTCTCGGCTGCCGGATTCCTCGGCCGGATGCCGCTGGCCATGATGGGGATCGGCGTCGTCACCATGGTGTCCCAGCTCACCGGGCGCTACGGGCTGGCCGGCGCGCTGTCCGCGACGCTCGCCCTCGCGGCTGCGGCCATGGGACCGCAGGTGTCCAGGCTGGTCGACCGTTACGGGCAGCGCCGTGTGCTGCGCCCCGCCACCCTGCTCGCCGTCGCCTCCGTCGCCGGTCTGCTGATCTGTGCACAGCAGCGGCTGCCCGACTGGACGCTCTTCGTCTTCGCCGTCGGCGCGGGCTGCGTGCCGAGCGTGGGGTCGATGGTCCGGTCCCGGTGGGCCGAGATCTACCGGGGTTCCGAGCGGCAGCTGCACACGGCGTACTCGTGGGAGTCGATCGTCGACGAGGCGTGCTTCATCTTCGGCCCCATCATCTCCATCGGGCTGTCGACCGCCTGGTTCCCGGAGGCGGGCCCCCTGCTCGCCGGCGGGTTCCTGGTGGTGGGCGTGTTCTGGCTGACGGCGCAGCGGGCCACCGAGCCCAGGCCGCATCCGAAGGAGCACCACACCGGCGGCTCCGCGCTCCGCTCGTCGGGGCTCCAGGTGCTCGTGCTGACGTTCGTCGCCACGGGTGCGATCTTCGGAGCGGTGGACGTGGTGACCGTGGCCTTCGCCGAGGAGCGCGGCCACAAGGCGGCGGCCAGTCTCGTGCTCGCGGTCTACGCCCTGGGCTCCTGCCTCGCCGGGGCGGTCTTCGGCCTGTTCCACGTCAAGGGGAGGCCGGCCGCCCGGTGGCTGGTGGGGGTGTGCGCGATGGCCGTGAGTATGATCCCCCTCCAACTGGCCGGGAGCCTGCCGTTCCTGGCCGTGGCGCTCTTCGCCGCGGGCCTCGCCATCGCACCGACGATGGTCACCACGATGGCCCTCGTCGAGCAGCACGTACCGCGCACGCAGCTGACCGAGGGCATGACCTGGACCAGCACGGGACTCGCGGTCGGAGTGGCGCTCGGCTCCTCCGCCGCAGGCTGGGTGGTCGACGCCTCGGGCGCAGCGGCGGGGTACGTGGTGCCCGTCGTGTCGGGAGTGCTCGCGGCCGCGGTGGCGCTCCTGGGGTATCGCCGGCTCGCGGAGCCGGTACCTACGGGAGGGCGCGGGGACAATGACCGACACCTACGCACGGACGGCGAGCACGTGGCGTAACTGGGCGGGCAATGTCACCGCCCGGCCGGTGCGCGTGGAGTCCCCCGCATCGGTCGACGAGCTGGCCGACGTCCTCCGCAGGGCCTCCGAGGACGGTCTGACCGTGAAGCCGGCGGGGACCGGTCACTCGTTCACCGCGGCCGCGGCCACGGACGGGGTCCTCATACGCCCGGACCTGCTCACGGGCATCCGGGACGTCGACCGCGAGGCGATGACGGTGACGGTCGAGGCCGGCACCCCGTTGAAGCGCCTCAACGCCGCGCTCGCCCGCGAGGGGCTCTCCCTCACGAACATGGGCGACATCATGGAGCAGACGGTCGCCGGGGCCACGTCCACCGGGACCCACGGCACCGGACGCGACTCGGCGTCCGTGTCGGCGCAGATCCGCGCGCTCGAACTGCTCACGGCCGACGGCACGGTGCTCCGCTGCTCGGACGCCGAACACCCCGACGTCTTCGCGGCGGCCAGGATCGGCCTGGGCGCGCTCGGCGTGGTCACCGCGGTCACCTTCGCGGTCGAGCCGGTCTTCCTGCTGAGGGCCCGCGAGGAGCCGATGACCTTCGACCGGGTCACGGCCGACTTTGATCAGCTCGTCGCCGAGAACGAGCACTTCGAGTTCTACTGGTTCCCGCACACGGGCAACTGCAACACCAAACGGAACAACCGCAGCGCCGGCCCGGCCGCTCCGCCCGGGCGGGTCAGGGGCTGGGTCGAGGACGAGCTGCTGTCCAACGGGATCTTCCAGGTCGCCTGCACGGTGGGCCGGGCGGTCCCCGGGACCATCCCCGCCCTCGCGAAGATCTCCAGCCGCGCCCTGTCGGCCCGCACCTACACCGACATCCCGTACAAGGTGTTCACCAGCCCCCGCCGGGTGCGCTTCGTCGAGATGGAGTACGCCCTGCCGCGCGAGGCCGCCGTCGAGGCGCTGCGGGAGCTCAAGGCCATGATCGACCGCTCGCCGCTGCGCATCGGCTTCCCGGTGGAGGTCCGTACGGCTCCCGCGGACGACATCGCGCTGTCCACGGCCTCGGGCCGGGACAGCGCGTACATCGCGGTGCACCTGTACCGGGGCACCCCGTACCAGGCGTACTTCACGGCCGTCGAACGGATCATGACGGGGTACGACGGCCGCCCGCACTGGGGCAAGATCCACACCCGGGACGCCGCGTACCTCGCCGGGGCCTATCCGCGCTTCGGAGAGTTCACCGCCGTACGCGACCGGCTCGACCCGGGCCGGCTGTTCGCCAACGACTACCTGCGCCGGGTGCTCGGCGACTGACGCGCGGAGCCCTGCGGCGCGGGCTCACCGTCCGGCGTCCGCCCCGGAGGCCGCGTCGTCCTGTGCGCCCGCGGCGTCGCCGGCACCGGTCGTGGCGGGTGCGGACGGGGTGCCGTCACCGGGGGCCGACGGTGTGGTCTCCGGTGCGGTGGGGTCCGCGGAGAGCGAGGGCGAAGGAGCCGGATCCTCGGTCGCGCCGCCTCCGGACGGGTCGGGCGAGGCGCTGTGGCCGTCGCGGGGATCGGTGCCGGGCTCCGTCGTGGCGCCCGTGTCCGGTCGGCGCACGTCGTCCCCGTCGTCGTCCCGCCCGGTTCCGGTGGACGGCTCGGGGGCCTTCGCCCCGCCGTCGCGCTCGCCCCGGACGACCGAGCCGACGGTCGTCCCCCCGTTGCCGCCGAGATCGTGGCCGGACACCGCCTCGTAGACCGTGATGCCCGCCATCGAGAACACGAACACACCGGTGGCCGCGAGGGCCGAACGCTTCCAGCCCCGGACGCGGGTGCCGTGGGTGCGGGCGTCGGAGTAGGCGTCGTCCGGGGTCACGCCGCCGGGGAGCGTCCCGGGGCGGGCCGCGTCATCCACCGGGCCGCCGTCGCCGGCCCGCACTCGGCGGAGCAGCCTGGTGCGCTCGGCCTCGGACTCCGCCTCCGTCACGGAGCGCAGGACCGTGGTCGCCTCGTCCCGCGGCCACTGCGACGCGGGGGACGTCTCCTTGGTGCGCACCGTCACCTGACGGCCCGCCGGATGTTTCACCTGGACCGTGACTTCACGGATCTGCTCGCCGGTGCGGCGGAAGAAGTGCTGGAAGACCGACCCTCCGCAGGTGGCCACCACGCTCATCACGCCGGCACCCGCGATGGTTCCGTACACGCCCAGCTGTGAGGCCATGACCGCTGCGGCGACCGAGGCGACCGCACTGCCGGCGACCTGCGGCAGGCTCAGATCTATGCGCCTTTCCTTATGTTCCGCATCACTCTGCGGCTTCTGAACCATGATCAGCCCCTGCTCGACAACTACCCCACCTTGCACCAGGAAGGGACATATGAGCGAACCGGATAGTTCCGATTCTGGAGTTTCTGTGAAGCAGCCCACGCATCGCGGGCATACGGCCGCGAACGGGGTAACCCAACTCCTGTGTCCGACGAGAACTTCGGCGGCGCGCCGGTCCACCCACGTGGCCCGAATGGAGTACTGTGACGAGCCCTGGGGCCGGACTCCCGCATGGGTGGCCGGGCCTACGGGAGGGAGCCGAAATCGGCACTCGAACCGGCGGCGCCGCGGCATCGCACGGGCGCCTGCTGCACGGAGTGACGAACCGGTCGCTCCGCGTCGCAAACAGGTAACCGTGCCATCGTGGCGCTCCAGGGCCAAGGCCCGACACGCCGGGTAACTTGGCAAGGTTGTGGCAGGCTGAACCCGGGCAGGTCACACTCGACTAGCGGAAGCAGCGACGCACGTGACGTCGGCAGGCACCACCCGGGAGGTTCCCATGCCCGAACTGCGTGTCGTGGCCGTCTCAAACGACGGCACACGACTGGTGCTCAAGGCTGCGGACAGCACGGAGTACACGCTTCCGATCGACGAGCGGCTGCGTGCCGCCGTGCGCAACGACCGCGCACGCCTGGGCCAGATCGAGATCGAGGTGGAGAGCCATCTCCGCCCCCGCGACATCCAGGCGCGGATACGCGCCGGTGCCTCCGCCGAGGAGGTCGCGCAGTTCGCCGGCATCCCGGTCGACCGGGTGCGCCGCTTCGAGGGTCCTGTGCTCGCGGAGCGCGCCTTCATGGCCGAGCGGGCCCGGAAGACGGCCGTGCGCCGCCCCGGCGAGAACACGGGACCCCAGCTCGGCGACGCGGTGCAGGAGCGGCTGCTGCTGCGCGGTGCCGACCGGGAGACCGTGCAGTGGGACTCCTGGCGCCGGGACGACGGCACCTGGGAGGTCCTCCTGGTGTACCGCGTCGCAGGCGAACCGCACTCCGCGAGCTGGACCTACGACCCGCCGCGGCGCCTGGTCCAGGCCGTGGACGAGGAGGCGCGGTCGCTGATCGGCGAGACCGACGACTCCGCCTCCCCCGAGCCCAGCTTCCCGTTCGTGCCCCGGATCGCCCGCCTGCCGCGCGACCGGCCGCTGGACCGCGCCCTGGACCGCCAGATCGAGCGGCCCGCCCCTTCGGTGCCGGAGCCGGACGAGCGCCTCGGCGGCATCTCCGTGGGCGAGCGCGACTCACTGACGAGCCTTCTGGAAGCGGTACCGAGTTTCCGCGGGGACATGGTCGTGCCCGAGCGCCCGTCGCAGCCGGAGCCGCCCGCGCTCGAACCCGCGCCGCAGCAGGAGCCCGAGGCGGACGAGCCTCCGGCGGCGGCCGCGGCGGGCGCCGGTTCCGCCTACGCCGACGTGCTGATGCCGCGCGCGGTGGCCGGGCACCGTGACCGGCTGACCGGCACCACGGACCGCCAGGCCGAGGCCGACGGGGTGCGCCCCGGACGCCGGGCGGCGGTGCCGAGCTGGGACGAGATCGTCTTCGGTACGCGCCGGAAGAAGCAGGACTGACGGACGGCCCGGACACCGATGGCGTGAGGAGGGCCCGTGCGCACCGGCGTACGGACCCTCACCCCTCGATGCGGCCGACGGCCTCAGCGCGGGTCCGGTCCCGTGGCGACCGGCCGGGACTCGTCCGCGGACCATTCCGACCAGGAGCCCGCGTAGAGGGCGGCCCGGTGTCCGGCGATCTCCAGCGCCAGCACCTGATGCGCGCCCGAGACGCCGGAGCCGCAGTAGACACCGACCTCCGTGGCACCGTCCGCACCCAGGGCCTCGAACCGGGAGGCCAGCGATCCGGCGGGCAGGAACCGCCCGTCCTCATCGACGTTCAGGGTGGTCGGGGCGGAGACCGCACCCGGGATGTGGCCGCCCACCCGGTCGATGGGCTCGACGTCGCCCCGGTAGCGCTCCGCCGCCCGCGCGTCGAGCAGGAGCCCGGAGCGGGCGAGGCCGGCCGCACCGTCGGCGTCCAGCAGACCCAGCGCACCCGGCGCGGGCCGGAAGTCGCCCTCGTCGGGCTTCGGGAGCGCGGTGGTGAGCTCGCCCGTCCACGCGGCGAGCCCTCCGTCCAGCACGCGGACGTCGAGGTGACCGGTCCAGCGCAGCAGCCACCAGGCGCGCGCGGCCGCCCAGCCCTGACCGCCGTCATAGACCACCACGGGAGTCCCGCCCCCCACGCCCGCGCGCCGCATGACCGCACCGAAGTCCTCGGGGTCCGGCAGGGGGTGGCGGCCGCCGCTGCCCGCCGGGCCGGCCAGCTCGGCGTCGAGGTCGACGAACACCGCGCCCGGGATGTGCCCGGCCTCGTAGGCGGCGCGGCCGTGCGGGCCGCCGAGCTGCCAGCGGACGTCGAGGAGTACGGGCGGGCGCGGCCCGGTCGACTCGCTCAGATATTCGACTGCGGTGATGATGGGCTTCATGGGTGCCATCCTCGCGCAGGGACCACCCGCGATGTCGCCACCCCTAAGCGGATACTCCCCATCAAAACGGTCAACACGGCTACCGGAAGCCGGAAAACGCGGCGCGGCCGGGGTGCCTCGGAGGCTCAGTGGTGCGAGCATCTGCACGGAGCGTACGCACCCGTATCCGTACCGCTGGACGTCGTGCAGGCCCCGTCCCCCCGTACGGCGACCCCGATGGTACGAGGAGAGAGAAGAAGATGACCGAGGCTGCCACCCGGCGCATTCCCGGAGCACCGTGCTGGGTGAGTCTGATCGTGCACGGCCTGTCCGCGACCCAGGACTTCTACAGCCAGCTGTTCGGCTGGGAGTTCCGGCCGGGTCCCGAGCAGTTGGGCCCGTACGTACGGGCCCTCCTGCACGGCAAGGAGGTCGCCGGCATCGGGCAGTTGCCACCGGACCGGCACCTCCCCATTGCCTGGACGACCTATCTGGCCACGGAGGACGCGGACGCCACCGCGGAGGCCATCCGTTCCTGCGGCGGCACGGTCGCGGTCGGCCCGATCGTCGCGGGAGACGCGGGCCGCCTGGCGCTCGCGTCGGACCCCGGCGGAGCCGTGTTCGGCATCTGGCAGGCCGCCGAGCACCTCGGCACGGCCCTGGCGGGCACGCCCGGCACGCCCGTGTGGAACGAGCTGGTGACACGGGAGACCGCGTCGGTCGCCAAGTTCTACCAGGCGGTGTTCGGCTTCGAGGCCGAGGCGGTCGTCTCGGCCGACTTCGACTACCAGACACTGCATCTGCGGGGGCGCCCGGTCGCGGCCCTCCACGGCGTGGGGCACGGTCTGCCGCGCGACCGGGGGCCGCACTGGATGACGTACTTCCAGGTCGCCGACGCCGACGAGGCCGCGGCGCGGGTGGCCGAACTCGGCGGGCGTGTACTGCATCCGCCGAGGGATACGCCGAGCGGGCGCCTCGCGACCGTGGCGGACCCCGAGGGAGCGGTGTTCACCGTGGTCAGGCCGCCGGAGGACTGAGCGGACGGCCGGCGGCCCGGCATGCCGCGTACCGGGCCTCAACTCGGCCGGGCGGGCTGGAGTCCGGCGTACACACCGCCCCTGTCGAGCAGTTGCTCGTGCGTGCCCACTTCGGCGACGCGGCCGCCCTGCATGGCCACGATGCGGTCCGCACCCTGGATCGTGGACAGCCGGTGCGCGACAACGAAGACGGTCCGGCCGCGCACGAGCGGGGTGTTGGATGACGGGACAGCCCTTGGCGAGCCGAAGCGTCCGTTGATCATGTCCAGGCGCGTTCCAGGTACGGAGACGACCGGCATAACGGCTCACTGCGCCGCACTCCCAGCGAAAGGGTGGTTTTCGGGATCTTGCCGCGTGATCGTCCCCGGCCCGGGTAGCCGCGAGAGATGTTCAGGCATAGGCGCGTACGCATTCTGACCGTGCTGCTCAGCGGCTGGGTGGCACTGACCGCGGTGGAGCGGGTGGCCGAGGGGGCGTCCTGGCCGGGCGCGGCCCTGGGCGGGCTGCTGTGGGCTTCCGTGGTGGCGGGCGTCTGGTGGTTCGCGGAGTGGACGCAGTCGCCGCTGCGCACCGCACGCGAGGCGGCGGAGGCGCGCCGCCGGGAGGCCGCCGTGGCGTACGGGGACACCGGCGCGGACACCGGTCCCGGGTCCGCCGGGCGCACGGCCGGCTCCTCGGCCCCGGCGCGGCGCTGACGCCGCGTCGGGTCAGCGGCCGATGACGTGAACCGCCCGTGCGCACCTCCTGGGTGCGCACGGGCGGTTCACGTACGGGGAAGCCCGGATCACGGGCTCAGGGGGCCGTCTCCCGCCGCCGTCGCCTCGGCGAGCTTCTGGAACTCGCCCAGGTCGTAGTTGGCCAGCGCCGAGTCGAGGTTCGTCAGAGCACCCACGTGCTCCACGAATCCCCTGGGGTCGTACTCGATCTGCAGGGCCACCCGGCTGGAGTGGTCGTCGATCCGGTGGAAGGTGACCACTCCGGCGTGGTGCACGCCCTCGATCGTCTTCCAGGCGATGCGGTCCTGAGGGACGACCTCGGTGAGCTCCGCGACGAAGCTCTTGTCGGCGCCCGGCAGGGACAGCTGCCAGGAGAACCGGCGCTCGTCCATCGGGTCGACGCGCTGTACGTGGCTCAGGAACTTCGGCCACTGCGTCACATCGCTCCACAGAGCCCAGGTAACGGCGACCGGCGCCTTGATGTCGACGGTTTCGACGAGGGAGGAGGACATGTCATCACCCTTTTCGGACTCGGTTGCGGCTTCCGCACCCGAGTACCCCCTCGACGTTCCCCCACGCATGATCCTCGGCCCTTCGGCCGCCGGGGCGGCCGTGCTCAGCCGTGGTTGACGGGCAGGACGTCCGGCGAGAGCGCGCCCGCGTACGCGGCGGCGCTCGTCATGTGGCGGCGGTGGTGACGGCGGCAGAGGACCTCGTAGCCGACCTCTCCGGCCGGCCGGTCGACGTCGCCGACGACGACCTGCTCCCCCTCGACGACCATCGCACCGTCCACGGTCCTGGCGTTGTGCGTGGCGCGCGCGCCGCACCAGCACATGGCCTCGACCTGGAGTGTCTCTATGCGGTCGGCCAGTTCGATCAGGCGCTGCGAGCCGGGGAAGAGCTTGGTCCGGAAATCCGTGGTGATCCCGAAGGCGAAGACGTCCAGGCCCAGGTCGTCCACGACGCGCGCCAGTTGGTCGATCTGCTCGGGCGCCATGAACTGCGCCTCGTCGACGATCACGTGGTCGACCTTGTCGCCCCTCGACATCCGCCCCACGAGATAGCCGTACAGGTCCATGCCCGGTGCCGCCTCGACGGCGTCCGTCACCAGGCCCAGCCGCGAGGAGAGCTTCCCCTCCCCCGCCCGGTCGTCGCGGGTGAAGATCACTCCCTGCAGACCTCGGGCCGACCTGTTGTGACTGATCTGGAGGGCCAGGGTGCTCTTTCCGCAGTCCATCGTTCCGGAGAAGAACACGAGCTCGGGCATGAGGGGGTGCGTGCCTTTCGGGGTGCGTGTGCGGTGCGGGGTGCGTGTCGGGTGCGTGCGGAGAACGGGGTTACGAGCGTACTTCGAGCAGCGGGACCAACTGCTCGACGGGGGTCAGCGAGCCGTGCATCCCCACCATCACCGACTCGTGGGGTTCGTTGACGGAGGCGGTGATCACCACGTCGTCGTGGGCGGCTGCCACGACGTCGCCGATCCTGCCGTACACACGCTCGTCGATCCGGGGGCCGAACCAGCCCGCGGCGACGGCCTCGTCCCGGCTCGCCACCCAGAACTGCTCGCCCAGCACCTCGCGCCACACGGTGAGCACATCGGCCTCGGCCCCGGGCACCGCGTACACGTGGCGTGCCCGGCCCTCGCCGCCCAGCAGGGCCACTCCCGCGCCGAGTTCCCAGTCCTCGTCGAAGTCGATCCGGGACTGTTCGTCGAACGGGATGTCGATCATGCCGTGGTCGGCCGTGACGTAGAGCGCCGAGCGGGGCGGGAGCTGCTCGGCCAGGCGCCGGGCGAGCCCGTCGACGTACATCAGCTGGCCGCGCCAGGCGTCGGAGTCGACACCGAAGCGGTGGCCCTGTCCGTCGACCTCGCTGTAGTACGTGTAGACCAGCGACCTGTCGCCCGCGGCGAGCCGCTCGGCGGCGAGGTCCATGCGCTCCTCGCCCGTGAGCCGGCCGAGGAAGGAACCGCCGCTGAGCGCGACCTTGGTCAGCGGGGTCTGCTCGAAGTTGGGCGCGGAGACCTGCGCCGTGCGCACCCCCGCCGCGTCGGCGAGCTGGAAGACGGTGGGGTGGGGCTGCCAGACCTTGGGCTCGGTCCAGGGCCTCCAGCGGAGCTGGTTCATCAGCGCGCCGGTCTCGGGGTTCCGCACGGTGTACCCGGGGAGGCCGTGCTCACCGGGGGGCAGGCCCGTACCGACGGAGGCGAGCGAGGTCGCCGTGGTCGACGGGAAGCCCGCCGTGATGGGCCGGCCGGTACCGCCACGGGAGGTGGACAGGAGGGAGTGCAGGAAGGGCGCTTCGTCGGGGTGCGCCGTGATCTGCTCCCAGCCGAGGCCGTCGATCAGGAAGACGCAGTTCCGGTCGGCCGGGGTGAGTTCGGGGATCGCCGCCTCGAAGCCGGGTACGCCCTGTCCGGCGGCGAGGGTGGGCAGGAGGTCGGCGAGCGAACCGCTGCCGTACTCCGGTGCCGGAGCGGAATCGGGAGCGAGCAGGACGGGGTCCTGCCAGGCCGGCTGGGCCATCAGCGGCCGGTCGCCGCGGTCGCGGCCGTGGCCTCGGAGAGGGCCTGTGCGAAGGCGAGGGTCTGGCGCACGGTGTCCGGGCCGTCGCCGGCCTCGCTGACCCGCAGGCTCAGGTCGTCGGCGGTGGAGCTGCCCGTGTAGCCGTGGTCGGCCTCGCAGTTGGGGTCGCCGCAGGCGGCGGGCTCCAGGTCGATCCGGGAGACGGCGCCCCAGCCGATGGTGAGGACGACCTCGCGCGGCAGCGTGCCGGGCACGTACTTCTCGGGGTCGGCGACGACGCGGCTCACCACGACGGACGAGATCCGGTCGAGCTTGACGGACTCGGTCGACGTCGTGGCGTACGGCGTCGGGGAGCTGTTGTCGGCGGCCTGCTCGTCGGTGTGGCTGACGATGAAGCGCGTGTCCGTGAGGACGAGGACCGTGACGTGGCGGCGGACCTCGTTGGAGTCGAAGGTGGTCTCCTGGTGCACCAGGTACGACGCGACCGGCTCCCCGCCGACGGCGGCCTCCACCGCCTCGGCCACGAGGGCCGGGTAGTAGCCGCTGCGCTCGATCGCCGTGCGCAGCCCCTGGGTCGTCGTACCGGTCTTTGCCATGCGGACCATCCTACGGGGGGCAGGTGGCTGCCGGGGACGCCGTGCGCGGGCCGCGGGGTCAGTAGCGGGGGAGCCGCCGGGGGCCGATGTCGCTGCGGGCGGGCGGCGGTGCGAGGCGGACGCTCGCCCCGAGCACGGTCAGGCCGTGCGTGGCCACGACGACCGGTTCCAGGGCGACCGAGACCACCTCCGGGTGGTCGTCGACCAGCCGCGACACCCTCAGCAGGAGTTCCTCGAGAGCCGCGGTGTCGGCCGGCGCGGAGCCCCGCCAGCCGAACAGCACCGGCGCCGCCTTGATGGACCGGACGAGTTCGGCGGCGTCGCGGTCGGTGACGGGCACGAGGCGGTGGGCGGTGTCGCCCAGCAGCTCGGAGGGGGCGCCGGCGAGGCCGAAGGAGAGGACGGCCCCGGCGGCCGCGTCGATCGAGGCGCGCACGACGGTGTCGACGCCCCGGGGTGCCATGGCCTGGACGACGGGCTGGAGTTCGGCGGGTGTGCCGAGCAGGTCCGTCAGTTCGTCGTAGGCACGGCGCAGCGCGTCCTCGTCGACGAGGTCGAGCCGGACGCCGCCCAGATCGGCACGGTGGCGGAGATGGGGCGCCGTGGTCTTGAGGGCGACCGGGTAGCCCAGCCGCCCGGCGGCGGCGACGGCGGCCCCGGCGTCAGGGGCGGGAAGCGTGGGACGCACGGTGACGCCGTAGCCGGCCAGGAGCTCCTGGGACTCGTCGTGGGTGAGGGGACGGCCGCGCGGGTCGGGGTCCGTCCCGAGCAGCGCGTCGATGAGCGCGGCGGTGCCCGGTGCGTCGATGGTGTCGTCGAGGAATTCCGGCACCTTGCCGGGGGACGCGGCCTGGCGGCGCCACTGGGCGTACTTCACCGCTTCGGCGAGGGCGCGCACGGCCCGCTCGGCCGCCGGGTAGGCGGGGATCCGTCCGGCGCGGGGGGTACGCCGGGCCTCGTCGGGCGCAGGTGCGGGCGCCGCCGGTGCGGGGCCGCGTGGTTCGGCTCCGGCCGGGGCGGCGGGCCGCCGGGGCGCGGGCGGTGCCGCCGTGCCGGCCGCGTCGGCGAGCGCCTGGGCCAGGCCGCCCATCTCCACGTGCACGACGGCGACCGGCTTGGGCGGGCCGTCGGCCGCCGCCTCGCGCAGCGCGGCACCGAGGACCTCCCCCTCGCCGGTCTGCGCCTCGCCGTTCTCCCCCACCCAGGGGATCGCCGTCACGATCACACCGTCGCAGCCCGGGTCGGCCAGTGCGTGCGCGAGGGCGTCCCGGAAGTCCTGGGGGCCCGCGGCGGTGGTGAGGTCGCGGGGCGGGCGCGGACGCAGCCCTTCGGCCAGGCACGCGTCGTAGGTGAGGAGCCCGAGGGACTCGGAGTTGCCCAGGATCGCGACCCGTGGGCCGTCCGGCAGGGGCTGGCCGGCGAGGAGCAGGCCCACGTCGACCATCTCGGTCACGGTGTCGACCCGGATCACACCGGCCTGGCGCATGAGGGCGGAGACCGTGGCGTCGGGGATACGGCTGACGGGCACGGCGTGGCCCGGCGGGTTGGTACCGCTGTGCCGGGCGCCCTTGACCACGACCACCGGCTTGACCGCGGCGGTCCGGCGGGCGAGCCGGGTGAACTTGCGCGGGTTGCCCAGTGATTCGAGGTACAGCAGGGCGACGTCGGTGTCCTGGTCCTCGAACCAGTACTGCAGGAAGTCGTTGCCGGAGACGTCGGCCCGGTTGCCCGCGGAGATGAAGGAGGACAGTCCCGCTCCGCGCCGGTGGAGGCCGGACAGGAGCGCGATGCCGATGGCACCGGACTGGGTGAAGAGCCCGATGCGGCCGGCCTGGGGCGACTCGGGGGCGAGGGAGGCGTTGAGGCGGACGGCGTCGGAGGTGTTGATGATGCCGAAGGCGTTCGGCCCGATGATCCGCATCCCGTACGACCGTGCCTGGCGGACCAGTTCGCGCTGGCGCTCCCGGCCGTCGGCGCCGCGCTCGCCGTAGCCGGCGGAGAGGACGACGACTCCTTGGACCCCGTGTTCACCGCAGTCCGCAACGGCTTCCGGCACCCGGTCGGCGGGGACCGCCACGACCGCGAGGTCGACGGGCTCACCGATCTCGGCCACGGAGCGGTGCGCGGGGACGCCGTCGACCGTGGCCAGGCCGGCGGCGAAGGAGGTGTTCACCGCGTAGGTGCGTCCGGTGAAGTCCGAGCCCAGGAGATTGCGCAGGACCGTGCGGCCGACCCCGCCCTCGGCGCGGCCGACGCCGACCACCGCGACGGAGCCGGGGGCGAGCAGACGCTGCACCGAGCGCGCCTCGGCCCGCTGTTCCCGCGCGCGCTGGACGGCGAGGGACTCGGCCGTGGGTTCCAGGTCGAGGGTGAGGTGGACGGAGCCGTCCTCGAAGCTGCGGTGCTGGGTGAATCCGGCATCGCGGAACACCTTGATCATCTTGTTGTTGGCGGGCAGCACCTCGGCGGCGAAGCGGCGGATGCCCCTCTCCCGGGCCACCGCCGCGATGTGCTCCAGGAGCGCCGACGCCACTCCGCGGCCCTGGTGGGCGTCCTGGACGAGGAAGGCGACCTCGGCCTCGTCCGCGGGGGCGGAGGCGGGGCGGCCCCGCTCGTCGATGCGGTCGAAGCGGACGGTGGCGATGAAGTCGCCGCCGACGGTGACGGCGAGTCCCACCCGGTCGACGTAGTCGTGATGGGTGAAGCGGTGGACGTCGCTCGCGGAGAGCCGGGGGTAGGGAGCGAAGAAGCGGTAGTACTTCGACTCGTCGGAGACCTGCTCGTAGAAGCTGACCAGCCGCTCGGCGTCGTCCGTGGTGATGGGCCGGATGCAGGCGGTGCCGCCGTCGCGGAGCACCACGTCCGCTTCCCAGTGGTCGGGGTACGCGTGATGCGGACTCTGCTCCGGGGTGGGCTCCATGGGCAAAGCCTACGGCCGCCGCAGCGGTCGCGGCGGGTTCCCGGCGGGGGCACGCTGAGTGAGCCTGCGGGTGGCCACCGGGCCTGCTCCGGGGCCGGGCACAGCAGGGCGCACTGCATGAGAGACTGGTCTAGACAACTCATTGACACCTGAAGGGCAGAACCATGGCTGAGCGCCGCGTCAACGTCGGTTGGGCCGAGGGCCTGCACGCCCGCCCCGCTTCCATCTTCGTCCGTGCCGCCACGGCCTCCGGCGTCCCCGTGACGATCGCCAAGGCGGACGGCAACCCCGTCAACGCCGCCTCCATGCTCGCGGTGCTCGGCCTGGGCGCGCAGGGTGGCGAGGAGATCGTGCTCGCGTCCGAGGCGGACAACGCCGAGGCCGCCCTGGACCGCCTGGCGAAGCTGGTCGCCGAAGGGCTCGAGGAGCTCCCGGAGACCGTCTGATCCCGGCCGCTCCTGTCCGGAATTCTCTTTGCGGCAAAGCCGCGGCACCCCCACCGGGCGCCGCGGCTTTTCTGTTTACCGGGCCACCCGGAACAAGCCCAGGAAAATCGGATCAGGGCAGCAGGAAGAAAGCCCGCCGACAATTACCCTCTTTGTATACGGCGTAATTGTTAATGGCGGACTCCCGCGATGTTTACGTGGTGTTGCGAAGTCCTCACCCGGGTTCCGCCCCCCGCGCGGCCGGACCGGTCCGTGCGGCGCAGCCGGTGGGCGGCCGTGACCCGCTCGGCGTGCTGGACGGCGAGCGCCCTGGCCCGTTCGGCGTCCCCGCGCGCCACGGCGTCCACGAGGGCTCCGTGCTCGGCCCAGGATTCCGCGGGCCTGGCCGGCTGCTCCACGGAGTACATCCAGGCGATCTTGTGCCGCAGCTGCGTGAGCAGCGCGATCAGGGCCGGGCTGCCCGACGCCTGGGCGAGCGTCTCGTGGAACCAGCCGCCGAGCGAGCGCAGGTCCTCCCCCTCACCTCGCCGCACCCTCTCCTGACCCAGCCTGACCAGGCCCCGGAGCACTTTGAGGTGCGCGTCGGTGCGGCGCTGCGCCGCGCGCGCGGCGCCCAGCGGCTCCAGCAGCATCCGGATCTCCAGGAGGTCGGCCGCCTCCTGCTCCGTGGGTTCGGCGACACAGGCACCGGCGTGCCGGCGGGTGACGACGAAGCCCTCGGACTCCAGGGTGCGGAGCGCCTCGCGCACCGGGACGCGGGAGACGCCGTAGCGTCGCGCGAGCACCTCCTCGGTGAGGCGGCCGCCGCGCTCGAAGACACCGGAGACGATGTCGTCACGGATCGCCGTGCATACCGACTGCGCGGGAATGCGCATGTCCGAACCTCCGCCTTAATCCCCGCGAAACGCGGCCGATCGACGCCTGTTCCGTGACTCTATTGCAACCGGACGGAATTTCCGACGGCGGGGTGGAATCCATGGATATCTTTTGGCTGGAAGTCAGTTCTGCGCGGCCCGGAGACACCGCGGCAACCCGGGGTACGACGAAGGCCCCGGCGCGTGCCGAGGCCTTCGTCGGAGCGGTGCGGGCGAGCCCGGGGTCAGACCTGGACGCCGTGGGCGCGGAGATAGGCGACGGGGTCCATGTCCGAGCCGTACTCGGGGGTGGTGCGGGCCTCGAAGTGCAGGTGCGGTCCGGTGGAGTTGCCGGTCGAGCCGGAGAGGCCGATCCGCTGCCCCGAGCCGACGCTCTGGCCGACCGAGACGCCGATCGAGGAGAGGTGGCCGTACTGGGTGTACGTGCCGTCCTTCATCCTGAGCACGATGTTGTTGCCGTAGGCACCGCCCCAGCCCGCCTCGACGACCGTGCCGGCACCGACGGCGACGACGGGGGTGCCGGACGCGGCCTGGAAGTCCACGCCGGAATGGGTGCCCGAGGACCAGAGCGCGCCGCCGGACTTGTAACCGGTGGTGACGTGCGAACCGGCGACCGGGAGGTGGAAGGCGTTGAGACGGGCGCGCTCGGCGGCGCGTGCGGCACGCGCCTTCTCCTCGCGGACCTCCTTGGCGCGGGCCTCCGCCTTGCGCTTGGCCTCGGCCTTCGCCGCGGCGACGTCGGCCTGGTGCTGCTGCGCCTCCGCCTGGGCCTCGATCTGTGCGGCGAGGCTCGTGTCGAGGGCGACCGCCTGGGCCAGGCCGGTGCTTGCGGTGACCTCGGAGTCCGCGGCGAGCGCCGGGGAGGCTGTGGCGCCGATGACACCGGTGGTGGCGAGGGCGGCGATGCCGGCGACCCGGGCGCCCCTGCGCGTCAGGCGGCTCGGGGCACGGTGCTTCCCGGCGGCACGGATGAACGCCATGAAGTGGCTGGTCCTTTCCTTCCTTCTCGCCTACCGGGTTAGCTGACGGGTTCGGAGCAGGAAGGTCTCCTACGGGCCCCTCTCGTCTCGTGCGAGACGCAGGGATCCGATTCACCCCAGGGACTTCATGGGTCCCCGGCTCCCCAGGCTCGCGCCTGACGGGGACTCGGCGATGGCTGTCCGGAGCCGCGGTCGCGGCTCGTGTCCGGCGGACAGCCGAGCCGACGCTAGGACGGGCCCCTCGCCCGCACCAAACGGAAAGCATCTTTTGTCGGACATCCCACAGGATGAACGCGCACTTCTCTTGATAAATCAGACAAAAGACAGGACCCCGGCGGAGTGCCCGCCGGAGTCCCGAATGTGCCGGACCGTCAGCCGCTGACGACCGTCACCTCGCCGATGCCCAGCTCCCGTACCGGGTCCGCGATCTGCGCGGCGTCACCGACCAGCACGGTGACCAGACGGTCGACCGGGAAGGCGTTGACCACCGCGGCGGTGGCCTCGACCGTGCCCGTCTCGGCCAGGCGCGCGTACAGCGTGGCCTGGTAGTCGTCCGGGAGGTGCTGCTCCAGCTGGTCGGCCAGGGTTCCCGCGACAGAGGCCGCCGTCTCGTACTTCAGCGGGGCCACGCCGACGAGGTTCTGCACGGCGGTCTCACGCTCAGCGTCGGTGAGCCCCTCGGCCGCCAGGGTGCGCAGGACCTTCCACAGGTCGTCGAGCGCCGGCCCGGTCGACTCCGTGTCCACGGAGCCGCTGATGGCGAGCATCGCCGCACCGGTGGAGCCGGAGGACGAACCGGGGGCCGTCGAACGCAGCACCTGGCCGAAGGCCCGGACACCGTAGGTGTAGCCCTTCTCCTCGCGCAGCACGCGGTCCAGCCGGGAGGTCAGGGTGCCCCCCAGGCAGTACGTGCCGAGGACCTGGGCGGGCCACACGCTGTCGTGCCGGTCGGCGCCGATCCGCCCGATGAGGAGCTGGGTCTGCACGGCCCCGGGTCGGTCCACGATGACCACACGGCCGGTGTCGTCGGCGGTGATCGGGGGCACCGGGCGTGCCTGGACCGTGTCCCCCGACCAGTCGCCGACGGTGTCGGCGAGCAGTTCGTCCAGATCGATGCCGGTGAGGTCGCCGACGACGACCGCGGTCGCGGTGGAGGGACGGACGTGCGCGTCGTAGAAGGCGCGGACGGCCGCGGCGTCGATGCGCCGCACCGTCTCCTCCGTCCCCTGGCGCGGACGCGACATCCGGGCGGTCGCCGGGAAGAGCTCCTTGGAGAGCTGCTTCGCCGCCCGCCGGGCGGGGTTGGCCTGCTCGTGGGGGATCTCGTCGAGCCGGTTGCCCACCAGGCGCTCGATCTCGCTCTCCGCGAAGGCCGGGGCCCTCAGCGCCTCGGCGACCAGGCCGAGCGCCTTGGCGAGCCGGGAGACCGGCACCTCCAGGGAGACGCGGAGACCCGGGTGGTCGGCGTGGGCGTCCAGGGTGGCGCCGCAGCGCTCCAGCTCGGCCGCGAACTCCTCCGCGGAGCGCTTGTCCGTGCCTTCGGACAGCGCGCGGGCCATGATCGTGGCCACACCGTCGAGGCCCTCGGGCTCCGCGTCCAGCGGCGCGTCGAGGAAGATCTCCACGGCGACGACCTGCTGGCCGGGGCGGTGGCAGCGCAGGACGGTCAGGCCGTTGGGCAGGGCACCCCGCTCGGGCGCGGGGAAGGCCCAGGGCCTGGCCTCGCCGGCGGTCGGCTGCGGGTGGTACTCCATCGCTACTCCAGTCACGGCGGCGTCGGTCACTTGTCGGCCCCCTCGTGCGCGTCGGTCTCGGGCGCGTCGGTGCCGTCCGCCTCGTCCGCCGGCTCCACCGGCTCGTAGACCAGGACGGCACGGTTGTCGGGCCGCAGATGGGCCCGGGCGGCGGCCTTGACCTCGTCGGCGGTCACGTCGAGCACGCGGCCGACCGCGGTCAGGGCGAGCTGCGGGTCGCCGAACAGGACGGCGTACCGGCACAGTTCGTCGGCACGGCCGGAGACCGTGCCGAGCCGGTCCAGCCACTCGCGCTCCAACTGTGCCTGGGCGCGTTCCATTTCCTCAGGGGTGGGGCCCTCCTCGGCGAAGCGGGCCAGCTCCTCGTCGACCGCCTCCTCGATCCGCGGGACCTCGACGCCGCCGGACGTCTTGACGTCCAGCCAGCCCAGCGAGGGCGCGCCGGAGAGCCGCAGCAGCCCGAATCCCGCGGCCACGGCCGTACGGTCGCGGCGGACCAGGCGGTTGTGCAGGCGGGACGACTCGCCGCCGCCGAGCACGGTCAGCGCGAGATCCGCGGCGTCGCAGGCACGGGTGCCGTCGTGAGGAAGCCGGTAGGCCGCCATCAGCGCACGCGCCGGCACCTCCTCGTGGACCACTTCGCGCAGCTGGCCGCCGATGATGTCCGGCAGCGTGCCGTCACGCGGGGGCTGCTTGCCGTCGTGGGAGGGGATGGACCCGAAGTACTTCTCGATCCAGGCGAGCGTCTGCTCCGGGTCGATGTCCCCGACCACGGAGAGCACGGCGTTGTTCGGCGCGTAGTACGTCCGGAAGAACGCCTGCGCGTCCTCCAGGGTCGCCGCGTCCAGGTCGGCCATCGAACCGATCGGCGTGTGGTGGTACGGGTGGCCCTCCGGGTAGGCGAGCGCGGTGAGCTTCTCGAACGCCGTGCCGTACGGGACGTTGTCGTAGCGCTGGCGGCGCTCGTTCTTCACCACGTCCCGCTGGTTCTCCATGGACTCCTCGTCGAGCGCGGCGAGCAGCGAGCCCATCCGGTCGGCCTCGAGCCACAGGGCCAGCTCCAGCTGGTGCGTGGGCATCGTCTCGAAGTAGTTGGTGCGCTCGAAGCTGGTGGTGCCGTTGAGGGACCCGCCGGCTCCCTGCACCAGCTCGAAGTGTCCGTTCCCCTTGACCTGGCCCGAGCCCTGGAACATCAGGTGCTCGAAGAGGTGGGCCAGGCCTGTGCGGCCCTCGACCTCGTGTCGGGAACCGACGTCGTACCAGAGGCAGACCGCGGCTACCGGGGTCAGATGGTCCTCGGAGAGCACCACGCGCAGGCCGTTGGCCAGCCGGTGCTCGGTCGCCGTCAAGCCGCCGGAACCGGCCTGGGCTGTGGCCGTGTGACCCATGGGCATGTACGTCCCTTCGATCGGTACAGGATTTTCCTGCCGGACCTGCCACTGTAAGCAAGCGCACGGGCACCTGGCGAAGTTCCCGCCGGGTGAATGTTGTCGTAGATCCTGCCGTGAAGAGGGGCTTCGCGGGGCCCCGGAGACCGCTTCGGACGGGTCGAGGTCGGGGTTGTCGGTGCGGCGGTCCACAATGGTCGGCGTCAGAACCTGAGGTTGCCCGACAGAATCTGTGAAGGAGTCGCAGCCGCGATGGCCCGCCGCAGCACCAAAACCCCGCCGCCGGACGACTTCGAGGAGAAGATCCTCGACATCGACGTCGTCGACGAAATGCAGGGCTCCTTCCTCGAGTACGCGTACTCGGTGATCTACTCCCGGGCTCTGCCGGATGCCCGGGACGGCATGAAGCCCGTGCACCGCCGCATCGTGTCTCAGATGAACGAGATGGGACTGCGCCCCGACCGTGGGTACGTGAAGTGCGCACGGGTCGTCGGCGAGGTGATGGGCAAACTGCACCCGCACGGCGACGCGTCGATCTATGACGCACTGGTGCGCATGGCACAGCCGTTCTCGATGCGCCTGCCCCTCGTCGACGGGCACGGCAACTTCGGCTCCCTGGGCAACGACGACCCGCCGGCCGCCATGCGGTACACCGAGTGCCGGATGGCCGACGCCACGTCGCTCATGACGGAGTCGATCGACGAGGACACCGTCGACTTCCAGTCGAACTACGACGGCCAGGAGCAGGAGCCGGTCGTCCTCCCGGCGGCGTACCCGAACCTCCTGGTCAACGGCGCTTCGGGGATCGCGGTCGGCATGGCCACCAACATGCCCCCGCACAACCTCGGCGAGGTCGTCGCCGCCGCGCGCCACCTGATCCGGCACCCGGGCGCCGACCTCGAGACCCTGATGCGATTCGTCCCCGGACCCGACCTGCCGACCGGTGGCAGGATCGTGGGCCTCGGCGGCATCAAGGACGCGTACGCCTCCGGGCGCGGCACGTTCAAGATCCGTGCCACGGTCGCCATAGAGAGCGTCACGGCGCGCCGCAAGGGCCTCGTGGTCACCGAACTCCCCTTCACCGTCGGTCCGGAGAAGGTGATCGCCAAGATCAAGGACCTGGTCGGGTCGAAGAAGCTCCAGGGCATCGCCGACGTCAAGGACCTCACGGACCGCGCGCACGGGCTCCGTCTGGTGATCGAGGTCAAGAACGGCTTCGTGCCCGAGGCCGTGCTGGAGCAGCTCTACAAGCTGACGCCGATGGAGGAGTCCTTCGGCATCAACAACGTCGCGCTCGTCGACGGACAGCCGCTCACCCTGGGGCTCAAGGAGCTCCTGGAGGTCTACCTCGACCACCGTTTCGACGTGGTGCGCAGGCGCAGCGAGTTCCGCCGGACCAAGCGTCGCAACCGGCTCCACCTGGTCGAGGGCCTGCTCGTGGCCCTGCTCGACATCGACGAGGTCATCCGCCTCATCCGGGACAGCGACAACTCGGGACAGGCGAAGGAGCGCCTGATGGAGCGCTTCTCGCTGAGCGAGATCCAGACGCAGTACATCCTGGACACCCCGCTGCGCCGCCTCACCCGCTTCGACCGGATCGAGCTGGAGACCGAGCGCGACCGCCTGAACCAGGAGATCGCCGAGCTGACCGCGATCCTGGAGTCGGACGCCGAGCTGCGCAAGCTCGTCTCGGCCGAACTGGCCGCCGTGGCGAAGAAGTTCGGCACCGACCGGCGCACGGTACTGCTGGAGTCGTCGGGTTCGCAGGTCGCCTCGGTGCCGCTGGAGGTCGCCGACGACCCCTGCCAGGTGCTCCTCTCCTCGACCGGCCTGCTGGCCCGTACGGCGAACGCCGAGCCGATCGTCCAGGCCGAGGACGCGAGGAGGGCGAAGCACGACGTGATCGTCTCGGCCGTCCGCGCGACGGCACGCGGCGACGTGGGCGCGGTGACGTCCGGCGGACGGCTGCTCCGCCTCTCGGTGATCGACCTGCCTCAGCTGCCGGACACCCATGCGGCGCCCAGCCTGTCGGGCGGGGCGCAGATCTCGGAGTTCCTCACGCTTGAGGCGGACGAGACCCTGGTCTGCCTCACCACCCTGGACGAGGAGTCACCGGGTCTGGCCATCGGCACCCTGCAGGGTGTGGTGAAGCGCGTGGTGCCCGACTACCCGGCCAACAAGGACGAGTTGGAGGTCATCGCGCTGAGGGACGGCGACCGGATCGTCGGCGCCTCCCAGCTGCGTACGGGCGAGGAGGACCTGGTCTTCATCACGTCCGACGCACAGTTGCTGCGCTATCCGGCGGGTCAGGTCCGGCCGCAGGGCCGGGCGGCCGGCGGCATGGCGGGCATCAAGCTCGCGGCGGGATCGTCGGTCCTGGCCTTCTCCGCGGTCGACCCGTCCGCGGACGCCGTGGTGTTCACGGTCGCGGGGTCGCACGGCACGCTGGACGACTCCGAACGGACCTGGAAGCTCACCCCGTTCGATCAGTATCCGCGCAAGGGCAGGGCCACCGGCGGGGTGCGCTGCCAGCGCTTCCTGAAGGGTGAGGACGTCCTGGTGTTCGCCTGGGCCGGGGAGACACCGGCGCGGGCGGCGCAGAAGAACGGCACACCGGCGGATCTGCCTGCCCAGGATCCGCGCCGTGACGGTTCGGGGACACCGTCCACGAACCCCGTCGCGGTGATCGCCGGACCGCTGTAGGACCCCGGCCGGACGGCGGGACCGGGGTAAGCCCTCAGGCCCCGCCGTCCGGCTGCCGCACATAGCGCAGGACGCCCCACATGCTGCGTTCCAGCTCGTCGGCGGCGTCGGTGTCCTGCGGCACCCGGGCGGCGGCGGTGTCCTGCCGTTCCCGGTCGGCGGCGTCGGTGTCCTGCGGTACCCGGTCGGCGGCGTCGGTGTCCTGCCGCCCGTCGAGGGCGTTGCGCGGCTCCTCGCGGCACCCCTCAAGCTGCTTGTGGAGCGCCTCGGCGTCGATGCCGGACCCGATCAGCACCAGTTGGGTCCGCCGGGGCTCATGCCGGGGCCACGCCTGCGGGACGAAACGCAGGAACCCGCCGACGGCATGCAGGGCGTAACGGTTGCGCGGATCACCCGCGCCGAAGTCGGCGAAGCCCTTGATGCGGTAGAGCCCGGCCCGCCGGGAGTCGAGGAACTCCATGAACCTGCGGGGGCTGAGCGGCAGTTCCGTGGTGAAGGAGACGCTCTCGTACGCCGCGTGCAGATGGGCCTCGTGCGTACGGTCCGCCTCGGGAAGCAGATCCTCGAAGGTCAGCTGCCGCGCGATCTCGCCCTCGTCCGGCGCGAGGGCGGGGTCGAAGAGGAGCTCGGGGTCGATTCTGCCGTAGACGGCGCTGATCACGGCCGCCCTGCCACCGGCCTCACCGACGGCACCCCGCACCTCGCTCAGGTCCGCTTCCGTCACCCGGTCGGTCTTGTTCAGCACGATCAGGTCGGCGACGGCGAGGTGACGGTCGATCTCGGGGTGGCGCGTCCTGGTCGCCGGGAATTCGGCGGCGTCGACAACCTCGACCAGCCCTCCGTACCTGATGTGGGGGTTGTCGCTGGCCAGCAGCATGCGCACGAGTTCCTGCGGCTCGGCCAGGCCGCTGGCCTCGATCACGATCACGTCGAGTCGGGCGCTCGGCCGGGTGAGCTTCTCCAGGAAGGTGTCGAGTTCGCTCGCGTCGACCGCGCAGCACAGGCAGCCGTTGCCGAGGGACACCGTGGCCCCGACGTGACCGGCGACCGTCATGGCATCGATCTCGATGGATCCGAAGTCGTTGACGATCACGCCGATCCGGTTGCCCGACCTGTTGCGCAGCAGATGGTTGAGCAGCGTCGTCTTACCGGAGCCGAGGAACCCCGCCAGGACGACGACCGGGATCTGCGAGGCGTGGGGCGGGGTCAACTGGTGCCTTCCTGGGTCGGCCGGAGCGCCGGTACGGGGCGCGGCGGCGGGGTCCCGACATAGCGGGCCGCCGGTCGGATGATCTTCGGGTCCTGCGCCTGCTCCAGGATATTGGCGCTCCAGCCGACCATGCGCGCGGCACAGAAGGTGGGCGTGAACATCTCACGGGGAAGCCCGCAGAGCTCCATGACGACACCGGCGTAGAACTCGACGTTCGTGTGCAGCTCACGCCCGGGCTTGAGCTCGGCGAGAATCGCCTCGACCTGCTGCTCGACCTCGACCGCGAAGTCGGCCAGCGGTCCCCCGAACCCCTGCGCGATCGACCGCAGCATGCGGGAACGCGGGTCCTCGGTGCGATAGACGGGGTGCCCGAACCCCATGATCCGCTCCCCCGCGAGGACCCGTTCCCGGATCCAGCCGTCGATGCGGTCGGGGCTGCCGATGGCGTCGAGGGTGTCCAGCGCCCGGCTGGGGGCGCCGCCGTGCAGCGGCCCGGAGAGCGCGCCCACGGCCCCGACCAGACAGGCGGCGACGTCCGCGCCGGTGGAGGCGATCACCCTCGCGGTGAACGTGGAGGCGTTGAAGCCGTGATCGATCGTGGAGATCAGGTAGCGCTCGACCGCCGAGGCCCGCGCGGCGTCCGGCTCCTCGCCGGTGAGCATGTACAGGTAGTTCGCGGCGAACGGCAGGTCGTCGCGCGGCTCGACCGGTTCGAGGCCGGCGCCGAGGCGGTACAGAGCGGTCAGCAGGGTGGGAACCACGGCACACACGGCGAGCGCGTCGTCCCGGCGGCGGTCGGCGCCGATGTCGTACACCGGACGGAAACCGGCGGTCGCGCCGAGGAGCGAGAGCGCGGTACGGAGCCCGGCGAGCGGACCGGAGACCGCTCCGGCGCGGGCGATGGACGGCAGCGCCTCCCGCACCTCCGCGGGCAGGCGGCGCAGGCCCGCGGTACGCGCGGCGAATTCCTCGGCGGCGGCCGGGGCGGGAAGCTCCCCGTGGAACATCAGGTACCAGACGTCCTCGAAGCTGCGGCTCGCCGCCAGCTCGATCGCCGAGTAGTGCCGGTAGTGGTAGAAGCCCTCGCGGCCGCGTACGTCGCCGAGAGCGGTGTCGGTGACGATCACACCGGCGAGCCCGCGGGGCACGTCGAGCGAGGTGGTTTCCGTACGCGTGGAAGGCATGGCAGATCTCTTTCCGCTGGGAGGTCGTGCATTGATTCCACTGTCCAAGGTTGACGGCAATGTCGTCAATGTTGATTGAATCAACATCAGGACCGGATTCCTCGTGACTGAACATGGATGAGACATGGACAGGCACGGGTACGGTGATGTCATGACGCATGAGCCAGTCCATGGAGCCGCCGGCGATGAACGCGAGGCCGGTGTGAGCCGGGAGGCCGACCTGAGCCGGGAGGCACGGGGAACGGGCGCCGGCCGTGAGTCGTCGGGAGCTGGCTTCGGGTCGGACATCGGGGAAACGGACTCCGGGCCGGACGCCGGAGCGTCGGGCCGGGGTGGCAGGCTCACCACCCGCGAGGCCGCGGACCTGCTGGGGGTCAAGCCCGAGACCGTCTACGCGTACGTGAGCCGCGGACAGCTCACCAGCAGGCGCACTCCCGGCGGACGCGGCAGCACGCTCGATGCCGCACAGGTGGAGGCGTTGGCCCGCCGGACCGGGCGCAGGGACCCGGCCACTGCAGCGGCCGGTGATCTGGTCTTCCGCACAGGCCTCACGCTCATCGAGCCGGACCGGTACTTCTTCCGTGGCGTCGACGCCACGCAGCTCGCTCGCCATTACGGCTTCGAGGAGGTCGCCGAGTGGATCTGGACCGGCGAGCTGCACCCCGGCATCCGATTCGCCGCCGCCCCCGACTCACTGGCCGCCGCCCGGCGTACGGCCGCCGCGCTGCCCCGGCACAGCAGCTCCACGGACAGGCTGCGAGCGGCGGTCGCCGCGGCGGCGGCCGCCGACCCCTTGCGGTTCGATCTCTCCGCCCAGGGGGTCCTCGACTGCGCGCGCAACCTGGTCCCCACCCTGGTCGGGGCGCTGCCCGATGCGGCCGAGGCAGGCCCGGCCTCGGCCGGGCCGGAGCCCGCCGTCGGTTCGCAGGAGGCACAGGATGTGCAGCAGGCGCAGGAGAGTGCCTTCGGCAAGGAGGACGGTGCGGGTGAATCGCTGGCCCACCGGCTGTGGCGGAAGCTCTCGGGCCGGCCCGTGGACGCGGCCTCGCTGGACGTGTTGGACACCGCGCTCGCGCTGCTGGCCGACCACGATCTGGCGGCTTCGACCCTGGCAGCACGGGTCGCCGCGTCGACGCACGCGCATCCGTACGCCGTGGTCTCCGCCGGCCTCGGCGTCCTGGAGGGGCCCCTGCACGGTGCCGCGAGCGGGCTGGCCCACCGCATGCTGGCCGAGGTCGTGGAGCGGGGCAGCGCGGCACCGGTGGTCGCCGACCACCTGCGGGCGGGCCGCCCGATCCCGGGACTCGGCCACAAGCTCTACACGGGCGAGGACCCACGGGCGCGACTGCTCTTCACACTGCTGGAGAGCGTGCCCCAGGCGGAGGCCGCACTCACGGCGGCTCGCGACGTCATCACCACCACGGCCCGCCACACTCCCCTGCACGCCAACATCGACCTGGCGCTCGCCGTGCTCTCGGTGTCCTCCGGCATGACAGGAGAGGCGGGCGAGACCGTGTTCGCGGTGTCCCGCACGGTCGGCTGGATCGCCCACGCCATGGAGGAGTACGCGGAACGTCCGCTGCGCATGCGTCCCAGCGGGCAGTACTGCGGGCCGCGCCCACCCCGCCCCCTGCCGACTCCCCTGCCGTCCGTACCGGACGCCGAGTAGGCACCGCCGTACGACGGCGTGGCAGCCGGCGACGCGGTCGTCGTACGACTCCGGGCGCGGCGTCGGCCGCGCTGCACGACTCGGCAGCGCGACTGTCGACCCCGTCACCGCAAATTAGCTACAGCCGACGGCAATTCTCTCCTGTGCGCTACCGGGGCGGGCGGGTCGTGGACCCGCGGACCACCAGTTCCGGCTCGAACAGGAGCTCGTCGGACGGCACCGTACGCCCGGCGATCTGCACGGAAAGCAGCTCGACGGCCGCCCGCCCCATGGCCTCGATCGGCTGTCGCACCGTGGTCAGGGGCGGCTCGGTGCAGTTCATGAACGCAGAATCGTCGTAGCCCACGACGGAGACGTCACCGGGAACGGACAGTCCGCGGCGCCGCGCCGCGCGCACCGCTCCGAGAGCCAGCGGGTCACTGGCACAGATGATGCCGGTGACGCCGTGGTCGAGCAGCCGCATGGCCGCGGCCTGGCCGCCCTCCAGCGAGAACATGGCCCGCGCCACCCACTCGTCCGGGATGGTGACCCCCGACTGCTCGGCCAGCGCTCGGGCGGCGGCCAGCTTGCGCTGGGAGGGCACGTGATCGGCCGGGCCGAGGACGAACCCGATCTTCTCGTGCCCCAGGGAGACGAGATGGCGCCAGGCCTGTTCGACGGCCACCGAGTCGTCGCACGAGACCGCGGGGAAGCCGAGGCGCGCTATGGCGGCGTTGATCAGCACGACCGGGATCTTGCGGTCGGCCAGCACCTTGTAGTGGTCGTGGGGCGCGTCGGCCTGGGCGTAGAGCCCACCCGCGAACACGACTCCGGACACCTGCTGCTGGAGCAACAACTCGACGTAGTCGGCCTCCGAGACACCGCCCTTGGTCTGCGTGCAGAGGACCGGCGTCAGCCCCTGTTGGGCGAGCGCGCCGCCGACGACTTCGGCGAAGGCCGGGAAGATGGGGTTCTGCAGTTCCGGCAGGACCAGTCCGACCAGTCGGGCCCGCTCTCCGCGGAGTTGCGTGGGACGTTCGTATCCGAGGACGTCGAGGGCGGAGAGGACGGCTTGCCGTGTGGCGTCGGAGACACCCGGCTTGCCGTTCAGCACGCGGCTGACCGTGGCCTCGCTGACTCCTACTTTCTTGGCAACCTGAGCAAGTCGTCGCGTCATGAACGCAAGATTAGCGCAAGAAGCGCAAACAGATTGCGTGGAGTCGGATGCCCATAGAACGCTCACAGACGCGACTCCCGAAGGCAAGGGCCCCGGTGCGCCGGTGTTCGGACGAACCGGGCGGACGGGCCACCGTTTCGGTCCACCGGCGCTGGAGCCGGCGCCGGCTCTGACTCCGGCTCCGGCTCCGGCTCCAGCTCCAGCTCCAGCTCCAGCTCCAGCGACCGAACCGTGCAGATTTCGGGAAGGCCGCGTTCGGCATCTACCGTTCGTACGATGAGCGCCCCACCGACCACCCCGCGGGGACAGCGCCGGTTCGGCCGGCCGAGACGGGTCTTCTCGCAGGTCCTCCTGATGCAGCTGGCCATCATCACCGGCGTCACCGTTCTCGCCACCGGGCTCTTCCTGGCGCCGCTCAGTGCGCAGCTCGACGACCAGGCCATGCGACGCGCCCTGGCCATCGCGCAGAGCACGGCCGCGCAGCCGCAGATCGCCGAGGCCCTGCTCACCAGCGAAGCGAGCGCGCACGGCCCGGTGCAGTCCGCGGCCGAACGGATCCGACGGTCGACCGGTGCCGAATACGTCGTGGTCATGGACCTGCACGGGGTGCGCTGGTCCCACACTGATGTCTCCCGCATCGGCGGCATCGTCTCGACCGATCCCAGCAGCGCGCTCGCCGGCAGGTCGGTGATGGAGATCGACAGCGGAACCCTCGGCCGGTCCGCGCGCGGCAAGGTGCCGCTGCGCGACGGATCGGACCGTGTGGTCGGGGCCGTCTCGGTCGGCATCGCGTACGACAGCGTTCGCGCCCGGCTGCTCTCCGTGATCCCGGTTCTGCTCGCCTACGCCGGGGGGCACTGGCCGTGGGCGCCCTTGCCGCGTACCTGATCTCCCGGCGCCTCCAGAGGCAGACCCACGACCTGGCGTTCTCCGACATCTCAGCGCTGCTGACGGAACGTGAGGCCATGCTCCACAGCATCCGTGAGGGCGTCGTCGCGCTGGACCGCACCGGGCACATCAGGCTCCTGAACGACGAGGCCCAGCGTCTGCTCGGCCTCGGCCCGGACGCCGCGGGCAAGCAGCTCGAAGAGGCTCTAGGTGCGGGCCGGACCGCCGACGTACTGGCAGGGAGGGTCGTCGGCGACGACCTGGTGACCGTACGCGGCAGCCGGGTGCTCCTCGCCAACCGGATGCCGACCGACGACGGCGGGGCCGTCGCCACGCTGCGCGACCGTACGGAGCTGGAGTACCTCGGGCGTGAACTCGACTCCACCCACGGCCTCATCGACGCGCTCCGCGCCCAGGACCACGAGCACGCGAACCGCCTGCACACGCTCCTGGGGCTCCTGGAACTGGAGATGCACGAGGACGCGATGGAGTTCGTCACGGAAGTCGTCGGCGTCCACCGGGCCACGGCCGAGCAGGTCACCGAGAAGGTGCACGACCCTCTGCTGGCCTCGCTCCTGGTCGGCAAGACGACCGTGGCCGCTGAGCGGGGTGTCGCCCTGCGGATGGCGCCGGGGTCATTGCTGCCGGACCGGCTGGTGGACCCACGCGGCCTGGTCACGGTCCTGGGCAACCTCGTGGACAACGCCCTGGACGCGGCTTCCGGGTCCACCGGTGCCCGGATCGAGGTCGGGCTGCGCGCCGAGGGCCGCACCGCCGTACTGCGGGTGCACGACAGCGGGCCGGGTGTGGCTGCGGATGACCGGGAACGCATCTTCACCGAGGGCTGGTCGACCAAGGAGGTTCCCGCCCACGGCAAACGAGGCCTGGGATTGCCCCTGGTACGCCGGTTCGCGGAGCGACAGGGGGGCAGCGTCTCCGTGACGGACGCCGACGAGGGCGGGGCGGTGTTCACCGTCGTTCTCCCCGAAGCGCTCCGCGAAACGCCACCGGGACCGGAACCCGGGCCGGGACCGGCGGCTGCGCAGGTCGGAACGGACATCCCTGATCCGTGCGGCCCGTCGGTTCACACACCGTCCGCGAAGTCTGGAGAAGCCCTGTGATCGAGGTCCTCGTCGTGGACGACGACGTAAGGGTGGCCCGCATCAACGCGGCCTACGCCGCCAAGGTGCCCGGCTTCCGCGTGGCCGCCGTGGCACATTCCGCGGCCGAGGCTCTCGCCCGGGTCGGGGAGATGCCGGTCGACCTGATCCTGCTCGACCACTACCTGCCGGATCGCGACGGCCTGGCCGTGGTACGGGAGTTGCGTGAGCTGGGCCACCAGGCGGACGTGATCATGGTGACCGCGGCCCGCGACGTCGCGACCGTCCAGGCAGCGATGCGCCACGGTGCACTTCAGTACCTGGTGAAGCCGTTCGCGTACGCCGGGCTCCGCACCAAGCTGGAGGCGTACGCGGCGCTGCGCCGCACCTTCGAGGGCGGTGGCGAGGCCGAACAGACCGAGGTGGACCGCTTGTTCGGCGCTCTGTGGGCCACGGGCGAATCAGGTCTGCCGAAGGGGCACTCGGCGACGACCGCGGAACTCGTCCGTCAGTCGCTTCGCTCGGCCGCCGGGCCGCTGTCCGCTCAGGAGATCGCGGACGGCGCCGGTATGAGCAGGCAGACGGCCCAGCGCTACCTCAAGCTGTTGGAGCGCACCGGCCGGGTACGGCTGTCCCTGAAGTACGGCGAGACGGGCCGCCCAGAGCACCGGTACACCTGGGCCACGGACTCCTGAGCTCCGCCGGAACGGACTCCTGAAGTCTGCCGACGTCTGCTGATGTACACGCGGCGCATAACGGCGGTGCAGACGCTCAGGCGCCACGGCCGGTCGGAGCACGGTCGGTCAGGCGCCCCGTCAAGGACGCGCAGCACCGCCGGGCGGGTGGCCGGCGATTGCGCTGCCTGCGGTTCCGGGCGCCCTATCCGGGGCGCCCGGAACCGCAGGCAGCGCACACACGGGCATGGGGCGCGGGGCATGTGCCTGGCTGGGGCTCCGGGCCTCCGGAGCCAACAGCGCCGAGCCAAGGCCACGAAACCAGCACCGCACCGGCACCGGCTCCGCCACCCACACCACCGGTCGGGGCTACGCCGCACCCGCTCCGGTGAGCGCCCGGACCTCCGTCTCCGCGTGCTTCGCCGTGTCCGGAGGTTCGGAGGACGTGACGGTGCCGATCCAGCCCGCCAGGAATCCGGCAGGGATGGACACCAGTCCGGGGTTCTCCAGCGGGAACACCGCGAAGTCCACGCCCGGGAGGAGTGAGGCCGGCCCCCCGCTGACGACCGGCGAGAGCAGAACGAGCAGGATCGCCGGGACCAGTCCGCCGTACACCGCCCAGACCGCTCCCCGGGTGGTGAAGTTCCGCCAGAACAGCGAGTAGAGCAGCGCCGGGAGATTGGCGGAAGCAGCGACCGCGAAAGCCAGCCCCACCAGGAAGGCGACGTTCAGGTTCTGCGCGAGGAGACCCAGCGCGATGGCCACCACCCCGACGCCGGCCGCCGCCACCCTTGCCACGCCTACCTCACTGCGCTGCTTGGCACCTGGCCGCCGGAACGAGGCGTAGAGATCGTGGGCGACCGAGGCGGAGGACGCGAGGGTGATACCGGCCACGACGGCGAGGATCGTGGCGAAGGCGATCGCGGCGACGACGGCGAAGAGCACCGTGCCTCCCGTAGAGCCCTCGCCGCCTCCCAGGACGAGTGCCAGGAGGGGAACCGCCGTGTTCCCGGAGGTGTTCGACGCACGGACGTCGGCCGAGCCCACGAGCGCGGCGGCTCCGAAGCCGAGCACGATCGTCATCAGGTAGAAGCTGCCGATCAGGCCGATGGACCAGACGACGGAGCGACGGGCCGCCCGCGCCGTCGGCACGGTGTAGAAGCGCGACAGGATGTGCGGCAGGCCCGCCGTCCCGAGGACGAGTGCCAGGCCGAGGCTGATGAAGTCGAAGCGCGCGGTCCAGCTGCCGCCGTACCTGAGCCCCGGAGCGAGGAAGTCCTTGCCGTGACCACTGCGGTCGGCGGCGGCGGTGAGGAGGGCGTTGAAGTCCCCTCGGAAGTGCACGAGGACGAGAACCGTGAGTGCCACGGCCCCGGCCATGAGCAGGACGGCCTTGACGATCTGGATCCACGTCGTGGCACGCATGCCGCCGAGGGACACATAGACCACCATGAGCGCACCGACTCCGACCACCGTCCAGGACCGGGCGGTGTCGCTCGTACCGCCGAGCAGCAGCGCGACGAGGCTACCCGCGCCCACCATCTGTGCCACGAGGTACAGCACCGAGACGGTGACGGACGACGCCCCCACCGCCGTACGCACGGGGCGCTCCGCCATACGGGCGGCGACCACGTCCGCGAGCGTGAAACGCCCGCAGTTGCGCACGAGTTCCGCCACCAGCAGCAGGACGACCAACCAGGCCACGAGGAAGCCCACCGAGTAGAGCATGCCGTCGTAGCCGAAGAGCGCGATCAGCCCGGAGATCCCGAGGAAGGAGGCGGCGGACATGTAGTCCCCGGCGATGGCGAATCCGTTCTCCATGGGTGAGAACAGTCGGCCTCCGGCGTAGAACTCCTCCGCCGAACCCTGCCGATTCCGGCTCACCCACGTCGTGATGCCGAGTGTGACGGCGATGAACACGCTGAACAGCAGCAGCGCCAGCGTCTGGTGGTTCCCGCTCACCGGCTGATCCCTCTTGTCATCTCCTGGGTCTCCCAACGCAGTTCCAACGCCGCCCGGTCCCGGTGCAACCGCGCGTGCCGCGCGTACGCCCAGGTAAGGAGGAAGGTCGTGAGGAACTGCCCCAGCCCTGCCACCATCGCGACGTTGAGCGCCCCGGCCACGGGGCGCGCCATCAGGTCGTGAGCCGTGGTGGCCGCGATGACATAGGCGAGGTACCAGAGCAGGAACGCGGCAGCCGCGGGAACCACGAACCGCCGGTACCGGCGCCGCACTTCGCGAAAGGCCGGACTGTTCTGCACCTCCAGATAGATCTCGGCCGCGCTGTACTCCTGCCGTGCCCCCGCATGGGACCAGCCGTCCCCGGCCGCACTGCCTCCCGCGCCGTCCGGCTCGCCCCACCCGGCGGCCGGCGCCTCGTACCACGGGTCGTCGAGCCGCAGTCCTGCGGCGTCCGGCCCTGCTTCCTTCTCCACCAACAACTCCCTTGTCCACGAGCCTTTTCGGCCGCGTAGCCAAGAATGGGCAGATCGGGAAGATCCCGGGCACTTCATTCGCCGTGCTTCACCATTTCAGGTGACGGAAGTCCCGGGTGGGTGTGCGATCCCCCTGCCGTACGCATAGCGCACCGCCCCTGTTCTGTCGCGCGCTCCCGTCTTGGCGAAGAGATTGTTGATGTGCGTCTTCACCGTGGCCCGCGAGATGTGGAGGGTGCGAGCGATCTCCGCGTTGGAGAGCCCGTCCGCGATGAGGATCAGCACCTCGGCCTCGCGGGGCGTGATCCCGTCGGGCAGTTCGGACGGGACCGCAGAACCCGACACGGCGGCCTGGGCGGTGACCCGCTCGAGCAACCTGCGCTGCACCTTCGGTGAGAGCCCCGCCTCACCGGACAGCACCGCCTGGATGGCCTGCGCGATCTCCTCGCCGCGGGCGTCCTTGGTCAGATAGCCACGAGCGCCCGCCTGCAGAGCGGTGAACAGCGAGTCGTCGTCGGCGAAGGTCGTAAGGACCACCACCTGGGTGCGCGGATGCTCACGGCGGATGCGACGCGTCGCCTCGACCCCATCGCATCTCGGCATCCGGAGATCCATCAGGACCACGTCGGGCGCTTTCTCCTCGACGAGGGCGACTGCTTCCTCCCCGTCCTTGGCAGCCCCGACGACCTCGATCCCGGGCAGCAGTCCCAGCAGCATGACGATGCCCTCGCGGACCACCGACTGGTCGTCGGCGACCACCACCCGCGCGGTCACGCGGGAACCCGCAGACTCACCACGAACCCCTCCTCGTCCGGCCCTGCCTCCAGGGTGCCGCCGAGCAGCTCGGCGCGCTCTCTCATCCCGAGAAGACCGTAACCGGACCCACTGTCAGCGAGATCCCCACCCGAACGGTTGCCCCCGGCATCCCGGACCTCCAGTACCACGGTCTCCGGCCCGTACTCGAGGCGGACGAACACGGCCGCCCCGGGGGCGTGCTTCCGGGTGTTCGTCAGCGCCTCCTGAGCGACCCTGCGGACCGTCTGCGACGCCTCCGCGGTGAGCTCCCGGCGCTCCCCTGCCACAGACACCTCGGCCGGCTCACCGGCGACCAGTTGCTTCAGGAACTCCTCCACCGGAGTCATCTCCCCACGCAATGCGGACAGAGCCTGGCGCGTTTCGGCGAGACCCTCACCCGCCATGGCCCGGGCGGCCACCACCCTCGCCAGCACCTGATCACGGAACGGCCCGGCAGGCTCCCGCTCGATCAGCAGCCTGGCCGCCTCCAGATGCACCAGTTGCGCGGAGAGACTGTGGGCCAGTACGTCGTGGATCTCGCGGGCGATCCTGGACCTCTCCGCCAGGGCGGCTGCCCCTGCCTCTGCCTTACGAGCGGCCCTTTCCTGGGCGAGGAGCCTCCGGGAACTGCCACGGGCCTCCGCGTCGAGTCGCAGTACGTATCCGCCCAGGCACAGACTGCCCGTGGTGATGACAGTGGTCAGCCAGCCGTCCTGCTTCACGACCGCGTAAGCGACGAGCGCCACTGCCGTGAGGGGTACCCCGGCGGAGAGCGGGAGGCGTTCCAGCGCGATCACGGCACAACCGCACCACAACGCCACCGCGAGTGCGCCCGCACCGGCTTCCAGAGCCCCGAACGCCACCGTGATCAGCAAAACGAGCAACCCGAGGGACGGCCACAGCCGGTGTTCCCTGGTGGTGCGGAAGAACGTCCTGCCCGCCATGGCACAGCCTGCCGTCAGCAGCAGGCCGATCGCGATCTGCCACAGCGCGAACCGGCCGTCCGAGAAGGCTGACCAGAGGAGACCGATCAGCACCGCGCTCCACACGAACCGCGCGATCATCGCCCGGCTGCGGGCCTGGGGCGCCTTGCTGAGAGCTTCCCGGGACGGCCAGTCCGTCCACGTACTCCGCATCACGCGCGGCCCTTCCCCATGCTCTGCGCGGGCGTCGGAGGCATGACGCCCGCTGCGACAGCGACTGCGTCACCGTACTGCTCGCGCAGACTCCGGGTCCGCAGGACCAGCACGCCGCTGCGGGCCAGCAGCATGGCCGCCAGCGACACGAGCAGGGCCGGCGTGCCCTGGTGTATCCCCAGGGCGAGGGCGGCGGCCGCGAGGGACACCCGCAGGCCCATGCCCCCGGCCCATATGAAGAGGGTGGCCCTGGTCCCACGGCTCCAGACCGACGCGTCGGGCTCCTGCCACAGCCGAGCGGTCCATCCCCACCCGGCACCGGTGATCAGCCCCACCAGCAGTCCCGCGCCGAGCATCGCGCCGGAGATCGCTTCATGGTGAGGGTCGATGACGCCGTCGCTCTTCAGGGCGACGAACGTCAACACGGCCGGCAGCACCCACCAGCGCCTCTCGTCACCGACCCGCTGGGCCGAGAACTGGCGCGCGACGAGAAGCGCGAGGACCGCGCAGATCACCAGAACGTCGAAGAGCCGTGACATGGCTGCCTCCGGGAGACGTGAAGAAGTGTTGTCTTCGACGCTACGGAGGCCCGGCGATCATGGGATCGGCCCAGGGGTTGACCGTGAGTGGAGAAGCACTCTCCACCCACGGGTGGAGAGTGTCAGACGTCGATCCGCGACCGGTCCAGTGTGGCCGCCGAGCTCGTGATGAACTCCTTGCGGGGCGCGACCTCGTTGCCCATCAGGAGGTCGAAGACCTGCTCGGACGATTCCAGGTCCCCGATGTTGATGCGCCGCAGGGTGCGGTGGCGCGGGTCCATCGTGGTCTCCGCCAGCTGGTCCGCGTCCATCTCGCCGAGGCCCTTGTACCGCTGGATCGATTCCTTGATCCGGACGTTCTTCCGCTGCAGCTCCAGCAGCGTCTGGCGGAGCTCGTTGTCGGAGTACGTGTAGATGTACTTGTCCTGGCCCTTCTTGGGCTGGACCAGCTCGATCCGGTGCAGCGGGGGCACGGCCGCGAAGACCCTCCCCGCCTCGACCATGGGCCGCATGTAGCGCTGGAAGAGCGTGAGCAGCAGGGTGCGGATGTGCGATCCGTCGACGTCGGCGTCCGTCATCATGATCACCTTGCCGTAGCGTGCGGCATCGATGTCGAACGTGCGGCCGGATCCAGCTCCTATGACCTGGATGATGGCGCCGCACTCCGCGTTCTTCAGCATGTCCGAGACGGACGACTTCTGGACGTTGAGGATCTTTCCGCGGATGGGCAGCAGCGCCTGGAACTCGCTGTTGCGAGCCAGCTTCGCGGTGCCGAGCGCCGAGTCGCCCTCGACGATGAAGAGCTCGCTGCGCTCGACGTCGTCACTGCGGCAGTCGGCGAGCTTGGCCGGCAGCGAGGAGGACTCGAGCGCCGTCTTGCGGCGCTGGGCGTCCTTGTGCTGGCGGGCCGCGATGCGCGTGCGGGCCGCGGCCACGGCCTTGTCCAGGACAGCCCTGGCCTGGGCCTTGGCGTCCCGCTTCGTGGACGTCAGGAACGCCTTCAGTTCCTTGGCGACCACGTTGGCGACGATGCGATTGGCCGCGGAGGTACCCAGCACCTCCTTGGTCTGGCCTTCGAACTGCGGCTCCGCGAGGCGCACGGTGACGACCGCCGTGAGGCCTTCGAGGGCATCGTCCTTGACGACGTCGTCCTCGGCGACCCGCAGCAGCTTCGCGGAACGCAGTGCCTCGTTGACCGTCCGTGTCAGTGAGCGTTCGAAGCCCGACACATGGGTGCCGCCCTTGGGGGTGGCGATGATGTTGACGAAGGACTTGACGTTGGTCTCGTAGCCGGTTCCCCAGCGGAGGGCGATGTCCACACCCAGTTCACGGGTGACCTCCGTCGCGGTCATGTGCCCCCGGTCGTCGAGCACCGGCACGGTCTCCTTGAATGTCCCGGTCCCACTGAGCCGCTGCACGTCGCAGACGGCCTTGTCCTGGGCCAGGTACTCGCAGAACTCGCTGATACCGCCGTCGAAGCGGAAGGTCTCCTCCGTCTTGCCCTCGCCGTCGATGCCCCGCTCGTCGCGCACGACGATGGTGAGGCCGGGGACGAGGAAGGCGGTCTGGCGGGCCCGCTGGTACAGCGTCTCGAGGTTGAGCTTGGCGTCCTTGAGGAAGATCTGGCGGTCGGCCCAGTACCGCACGCGGGTGCCGGTACGGGTCTTGGGGACCCGCTTGCCCTTGCGGAGGCCGTTGGCGGGGTCGAAGGGGCTGTCGGGGTCCTGCTCGGTGAACATGCCCGGGACCCCGCGCCGGAAGCTGATGGAGTGGGTCGCGCTGTTGCGGTCGACCTCGACGTCCAGCCGGGCGGAGAGCGCGTTCACGACGGATGCGCCCACGCCGTGCAGGCCGCCCGAGGCCGCGTAGGAGCCGCCCCCGAACTTTCCGCCGGCGTGCAGCTTGGTCATGACGACCTCGACGCCGGAGAGGCCGGTCTTCGGCTCGACGTCCACCGGGATCCCGCGGCCGTTGTCGCGCACCTCGACGGAGGAATCGTCATGGAGGATGACCTCGATGGAGTCGCAGTAGCCGCCCAGGGCCTCGTCGACCGAGTTGTCGATGATCTCCCAGAGGCAGTGCATGAGTCCGCGGCTGTCCGTGGACCCGATGTACATTCCGGGGCGCTTACGAACCGCTTCGAGCCCTTCGAGGACGAGAAGGTGCCGCGCGGTGTAGTTGGAGCTGTCCCTGTCTGCGCCGCCTGCTCCGGTCAGCAGCGCAGTGGACGGCACGGAATCGGCGGTCACGCGGTTCGCTCCTCGCTGAATTTCATTTTGGGCCCAGTGGGGATCGGGCTCGGCCTGGGTGGCCGCTGAGAGCCTACCGAGGCCTGGTAGAGCGGTTGTAACGCCACCCATGGGGAATCCTTATGCTAGTGCAGCCTCGCATAGGCGTTCGATCACTCGTCGGAGTGACGCGCACATCACGTTCCCTTCGAGGCATGAACCATTTAGGCTCCGGGCACGTCCTCATGAACAACCGGCACGCCAGCCGGCGGACCGGCCCACACAAGCAACGCGAAACCGTAGCGCTACGCAATACGGCACATTCGCCGCCAACCGGCGACAGACAGCCATCCCGAGAAGAAGTTTCGAAGAAATGCCACGAGCGGGAACGTTTTCGGCCTGGTTGGATGTTGACCCTGGTACGACAGCTCGTCGAGCTAGAGAAGAGGCGACGTGACTACTGTTCTGACCCCCGCGAGCCCGCTGACCGCAGCAGACCGCTGTGACCGTTGCGGCGCCCAGGCATATCTGCGCGTCGTCCTGATCAGCGGCGGTGAACTGCTCTTCTGCGCCCACCATGGTCGCAAGTTCGAGCCGGAACTCAAGAAGATCGCCGCGGAAATACAGGATGAGACGGACCGGCTCACTGCCGTGCAGGCCAGTTCCGCCGACGAGGAACAACACTGACACCTCGCATCCACGACGAGCCATGGGCCCGGTCCTGGACCGGCCGACGGGCGGCCTCCCGGCAGGGGGGCCGCCCGTTCTCATGTGCCGCGACGCGATCCGGCGGTCAGCTCCGGCCGGCCATCCACCGGATCGCCGACGAGACGCGCGTGTACACACCGGGGCTTCCGGGGCTCCCGCAGCCGCTGCCCCACGAAACGAGCCCGACAAGGCGCCCACGGGCCACCAGCGGCCCTCCGCTGTCCCCCTGGCATGCATCCCGCCCCCCGGCGGTGTCACCGGCGCAGAGCATCGATGAGGCGTCGTACGCACCCCTTGCGCCGCCGGGGTAGGCCCGGGCGCAGTCACTGTCCGGGAGCACCCGCACCGAGGCGGCCCGCAGCCGGGCCGCGTAGGTGCCGTATCCGGTCGTGTCCCCCCAGCCGTACACCTTTGCGGCCGTACCCGGCTCGTATGCCGCGCTCCCCGCTCGCGCCATCGGGATGACACTGCTCTCCGGCAGCGCACGGGCCAGGGTGACCACCGCGAGGTCGCCGGCGTTCGTACGGGGGTCGTACGCCGGATTGGCCCATGCGGACCGCACCGGGATCTCCTGGCCACCGGGTCCGTTCAGTTCGTCCCGGCCGACGATGATCCGCAGGTCTCGGATCTCCGAGACGGCCGCCCCGAGGACGTCCTGCCTCAGACAGTGGGCAGCGGTCAGCACCTGTGTGGGGGCGATCGCCACACCGCCGCAGAACTGGCCCGCGCGGGTTCCCCCGAATCGGTCACGGCTCGACAGGGCCACCACCCACGGAGTGTCCGCGATCGCCGCCGGTTTGCCGCCGATGATGATGCTGTCAGCCGCCGCGGTGGACGGGGGGCCGAGCGGCGTGACGGCGGTAGCTATCGCCAGGGTGCAGGCCGCCGGCAGGACACGGGCGAGGACGCGGGGCATGAAGACTCCTTACGCCGAGGTGATCAGTGTCCACTCAGCGTGATCTCCATTGACGTGGGCCGCACGCGGACATGGGCCGGGGCCCGGAACCTCTTCTGGTTCCGGGCCCCGGCCCATGTCCGTACGCGACGACCCTGTCCGTACTCGACGCGGTCTAGTCGAGGTAGTCGCGCAGCACCTGCGAACGCGACGGGTGGCGGAGCTTCGACATCGTCTTCGACTCGATCTGGCGGATGCGCTCGCGCGTCACCCCGTAGACCTTGCCGATCTCGTCGAGCGTCTTCGGCTGGCCGTCGGTGAGGCCGAAGCGCATCGAGACGACGCCGGCCTCACGCTCGGAGAGCGTGTCGAGCACGGAGTGCAGCTGCTCCTGGAGCAGCGTGAAGCTCACCGCGTCGGCCGGCACGACCGCCTCGGAGTCCTCGATCAGGTCTCCGAACTCGCTGTCCCCGTCCTCACCCAGCGGGGTGTGGAGCGAAATCGGCTCACGGCCGTACTTCTGGACCTCGATGACCTTCTCAGGGGTCATGTCGAGCTCCTTGGCCAGCTCCTCGGGCGTGGGCTCACGGCCCAGGTCCTGCAGCATCTGACGCTGCACGCGCGCGAGCTTGTTGATGACCTCGACCATGTGCACCGGGATACGGATGGTGCGGGCCTGGTCGGCCATGGCCCGGGTGATCGCCTGACGGATCCACCAGGTGGCGTACGTGGAGAACTTGTAGCCCTTGGTGTAGTCGAACTTCTCCACCGCGCGGATCAGACCGAGGTTGCCCTCCTGGATGAGGTCCAGGAAGAGCATGCCGCGGCCCGTGTAGCGCTTGGCCAGCGAGACCACGAGACGGAGGTTGGCCTCCAGCAGGTGGTTCTTGGCCCGGCGGCCGTCCTCGGCGATGATCTCCAGCTCGCGCTTGAGCTTCGGCGCGAGCTTGTCGGAGTTGGCGAGTTTGTCCTCGGCGAACAGACCCGCCTCGATGCGCTTGGCGAGCTCGACCTCCTGCTCGGCGTTGAGGAGGGGAACCTTTCCGATCTGCTTCAGGTAGTCCTTGACCGGGTCGGCCGTGGCGCCGGCGACGGCGACCTGCTGCGCAGGCGCGTCGTCCTCGTCGTCGTCGGAGAGGACGAAGCCCTTGTTCTCGCCCTCGCCCTCCTCTTCCTCACCCTTGCCGGCCTTGACTTCCTCGGCCGCCTCGTCACCGTCGAGCAGTTCGTCGTCCTGCTTGCCGGACTTCTTCGCGGCGGTCTTCTTCGCCGCCGTCTTCTTCGTGGCGGTCTTCTTGGCAACCGTCTTCTTGGCTGCCGTCTTCTTCGCAGGAGCGGCAACGGCAGCGTCGTCCGCTGCGGCGTCCGCACTCTCGGCCGCCGGAGCGGTGGACGCCGCGACGGTCCGCGTCACGGTCGTCTTGGCGGCGACTGTCTTGGCGGCGGTGCGCTTGACCGGGCTCTTCGCTGCGACGCTCTTGCGGGCGCGCTTAGGCGACTCCGCGGCACTGACCATCAGCGTCACACCCTCTTCCTCGAGGATCTGGTTGAGGCTGCGCAGAACATTCTTCCACTGGGTTGGCGGAATCTGGTCAGCCTCGAAGGCCCGACGCACGTCGTCGCCGGCGATCTGCCCATCAGCCTTTCCCCGCTCGATGAGCGCCATCACAGACTCGGACTCGGCGATCTCCGGCGGGAGCGTACGGGATGTGCTGGCCGACACGAACAACCTCTCGGAACGATGGAAACGGCTTCCGGCCCGGCCCTGAAGAGGACTGGAACCGACGACCGGCGGCTGGGGATGTCGCCGACGGCGCGGGCTTGGCCTCAGAACTGCACAGCGCACTACGTGGCTGCTGTATTCCTTCCGCGGCGGTCACCTCTTAGGTCATCGCACTGTTTCGAGGAGTGTTACGCCCAATTCGCGTGGCCCCAGTCACACCTCATTCGCGACAAACCGACCCAGAGGTCATATCTCCGCATAACTGCTCCGCCGAGCCGCACCGGCTCGGCGGCACAGGGACCCCATACCCCGGTCCGGGCGGTTCAGTGCTCGCGCGGCGCGGGGACGACGCGCTCCTGGTGCCCGACCAGCAGCTGTCGCATCGCGGTCTCGGCGCCGACACCGTCACCCGACGCCAGAGCCTCGGCGATGCGCGCGTGATGACCGAGCGACGACTCCGCCGGCCTGTCGCAACCCGTGACCGGTCCGCCGGACACGTGCAGCGCCGCCGACACGATGCCGGAAAGGTGTTCGAGCATGCGGTTCCCTGCCGCCTGGATCAGCAGGGAGTGGAACTCCGCGTCCGCCCGGGAGAAGGTGATGGCGTCCCCCTGCCCCATCGCGTGCCCCATGATCTCGATCATGTCGCCGAGGCGCTGCTGAATGTCTTCGCGGCCGTGGCCGGCCGCCAGCCTGGCGGCGAGTGGCTCGATGGTCCACCGGAGGTCGTCCAGTTCGCGGCGCTGGTCTTCGCGCTGCGGCCCGAACGCACGCCATTCGATGATGTCCGGATCCAGCAGATTCCAGTCACTCACCGGCCTGACCCGCGTGCCCACGTTGGGCCGCGCGCTCACCAGCCCCTTGGCCTCGAGCACGCGCAGGGATTCCCTGACAACGGTGCGGGAGACCTCGAAACGCTGCCCGATCTCCTCCGGGACCAGGGGCCTGTCGGCGCCGAGGTCACCCGAGACGATCATCTGGCCGAGCTGCTGGACCAGTTGACCGTGAAGCCCGCGGCCCCGGCTGGCCGCACCGCGTCGGCCCACCCGCCCCAGTTCGGAATCGGTGCCGCCCCAGGAGCGCAGCGCGGCACGTTCGCCGGGCGGCGCCTCGGTGTACGGGTAGCGGTCGATCTCGCCCGGGCCGGCCAGGCCGGAGTCGGCGGAGCGGGCGGCGGTCATCATGGTATGCGCAAGGGTACTCACGCATCCTTTTTCGGCGCGGCTCAGCCACCCCTTGAGGTCTTTGCTGAAAAGCACACGAAAGGGTGATCGGCGCCCACCTCTCAATTGACGCGTTATCGGTAGAAATCGAGCGTTTTCAGGGGAGTTGCGAATGAGGGGTCGCCGGCGGCCGCACGGTGATCACCAACGAGCCTTCCCGCGTAGCCCGGTGAACGCATACGCGCAGATCAGAGCCGCCAACGAGAGCGTGAGCGCCAGTCCCACAGGTTGCGCGACGACCCTCACAGCCGCCATGGCCCAGCGATCCACTTCGTACGGCCACTGCAGCCAGGCCAGTTCGCGCAAGCGGCCCGGAAGTCCCGTGATCGAACGCGCGGACGGACCCGCGAGGAGCTTCTGCACCAGTGGCACGACAAGGACCGGAACCGCCAGCACGGCGGCGACCCCCGCCCCCGCGAGCCTGAAGACACCGGCGGCCAGCAGGCCGGCCCAGGCGCAGCCGATCGAAAGCCCCGCCCAACTTGCTGCCATGCGCGGCGCATTGGCGGGAACGGACACCAAGTCGCCGCCGTAGACGAGTCGCAGGACTTCCGCGTTGCCCACTACCGCCAGCAGAGCGAGCAGGAGGGCCACCCCCGCGGAGACCGCCAGCTTGGCAAGCAGGAGGCCGAGACGACGCGGCACAGTCCCCCGCCCCGCAGCGAGCGCCGGATAGCGAAACTCGTCACCGAACGACAGCGCTCCCAGCAGTCCTGCGGCGAAAGCGGCCGGGGGAAGGGGAAGCAAGGGCGGCCACGCGACCAGCAGATCGGACAGGGGCGTCCTCCCGGACCGGGCCAGCACTACGGAGAGCCCCGCCGAGACCACGAGCGCAGCCGCCATGATCATGACGGTGGTCCTGACGCCGAAGAGACGCCGCAGTTCGTAGCGCAGGGGCCGCAACGGGCCGCGTGCCGGCCTCACCGGGATCGGAGGAGGCAGCTCCGAGATCGCCACCGCCGAGGCAGGCCCCGGGGGAACGGCCCTCGTCGCGGCCCCGGGCAGCGCCCGTCCAGGAACTGTGACGGGGCCCGCGTCACCGGTCTCGTCGGAGAGTTGGTGTACGGGGACGCCGTGCCGGTACGCCGCGTCACCGACCTCGGCGCAGCTGCTGCCGTACACGGACAGTCGGCTGCCCCCCTCGGCGACGACCTCGACCGACCGCCGGGAGACCCGGGCCTCCCGGTTCATAGCCGCTGCCAGCCGGGCCGCGTGCGGCGTCCGTACGGCGACGCGCGGACGGAGGCGGGTGCGGGAGAAATCCGCGACGTCCTGATCCGCGACAAGCCGGCCGTCGTCGATGGTGACCACGTGATCGGCGGCGCGGGCGGCCTCCTTGGGATCACTCGTCGTGTGCAGGACCGTGCCCCCTTCGGCCGCGTGCGCGCGCAGCAGCCCGTGGAGCCAGCTCCTTTCGCGCGGCGAGAGCCCCTTGGACGGCTCGTCGAGCACAAGGGTGTGCGGGTCGCCGAGCAGCGCCGAGGCAAGGCCGAGCCGACGGTCCATGCCGGCCGACAGTGTGCCGATGCGCTGGTCGCCCAGGCCGGCGAGCCCGACGACCTCGAGCAGTTCGTCGGCGCGCGAGGCAGGAACTCCGGCGGCGGCACAGAGCATGCGGAGTTGCCCGCGTGCCGTGCGCACCGGGTGGCCCGGCACGTCTCCGAGCAGCACCCCGACCTCTCGGGCGGGATGACCGATGCGATGCAGCGGCCGGCCTCTGAAGTAGGTGACGCCCCGCCCCGCTTGGAGTTCGAGCATCAGTCGCAGGGCGGTGGACTTGCCGGCTCCGGGAGCACCGAGCAAGGCGGTGACACGGCCGGGCGGGGCTTCGAAGGTCAGGTCGTCCACGACGGGGGGATTGTCACGGCGGGGGGCACTGGTGAGTCCGATGGCCTGGAGCATCGCTTCTCTCGCTGAGGGTGAGACCGCTCGGCGGCAGGGTGGGGTACCCCAGCAAGATAACGCGACATTTCAGACTTTTTGTGCACCGATGCCTCTGTGCGCGTTCCGTGCAGCCCGTTCGGCGACCGCGCCGGGACTGGGTGCCGTCAGACCTCCGGCCTCAGCATCGGAGGGTTGAGCACCGTGGCCGCGCCCGAGCGGAACAGTTGTGCGGGGCGTCCACCCTGACGCGTCGTCGTCCCTCCGGACGGAACCAGGAAGCCGGGCGTGCCGGTGACCTTGCGATGAAAGTTGCGGGGGTCCAGAACCACACCCCACACGGCCTCGTACACCCTTCGCAGCTCCCCCACCGTGAACTCGGGCGGGCAGAACGCAGTGGCCAGCGACGAATATTCGATCTTGGAGCGGGCTCGCTCCACGCCGTCCCCGAGGATCCTCGCATGATCGAACGCCAGTGGCGCGGACTGCTCGTCGTCGTCACCGAATCCGCTTTCGGGGCCGAGCAGGTCACCCACGGGCGCCCAGCGCGCGCTGTTCGCGTCACCTCCCGCACGTGGAGCGGGCAGATCCGGCGCGAGGGCGAGGTGAGCGACGCTGACGACCCGCATCCGGGGGTCTCGCCCCGGATCTCCGTAGGTCGCGAGCTGCTCGAGGTGGGCGCCGTTACCGACGGCGGGTGCTGCCGGATCGTGGGCGCAGAGCCCCGTCTCCTCGACGAGCTCACGCGCGGCCGCCGCGGCGAGATCCTCGTCGGTGCGGACGAATCCGCCCGGCAGGGCCCACCTGCCCTGGAAGGGCGATTCGCCGCGGCGGACCACCAGGGCGCACAAAGCGTGCCGGCGCACCGTGAGGACAACCAGATCGACGGTGACGGCGAAGGGCGGGAACGTCGACGGGTCGTAGGGCGGCATACCGAAATCATAGTCGTCTCCCTGACGATAAACACTCCCTTCGCGATGTTGGTTCGTTGCCCGATGCGGGTGCCGTGGCCTTCCCCCGCCCGGGTCGGCACACGTGTGGTGCGGCAGGCCACCGCCCTCGCCCGCGGCGGCACCTCAGCCGCCGTCCCTGGTGGTCTCGGCGCCGAACCGACCGCCCCTCCCCACGTCACGGACCGGGCGCCGGGCTCCCGGCACATTGGGCCGGTGGCCGGCACCCAGCGGCCGCCCGGTCGCCCGCGTCCTCCCCTGTTTCCGGGCGGGGGCACATACGGGACGGCGCCCCCGAGCAGGAGTGGGGCCGCCCGGGGGCTTCTGTCCCTGCTCCGGACCCGGAACACTCCGGCACCCGCGGCCCGGCCGGGGCCCAGGAGGTCGCGTGGCATCCTCGGCCGGGGTGCTCTCCGCGACGCGCCCCTGTCGCAGGTCCCGCTCACCGCGCAGACACCGGCGGAGCGTCTCCGGGTCCAGGCCCTGGTTGCACGCCTGATGCAGCAACTGCGCGAAGGTGTAGTCGGGGTCCGCCCGAAGTGCGAGCCCGAGGGCCACCCTGGCGGCCGCTTCGTCACCCGTGGACCAGGAGACCCAGCCCGCCAGCGCGAGCGGAGCGGCGGAGTGCTCCACGTACGGGCCGACACACCTACGCGCGAGCGCCCTCCACAGCCGCAGCGCGCTCTCGGCGTCGTCGCCCTCCATCCACTCGGCCGCCCTGTCCCTCGTCTCGCGGTCCTGCAGACCGAGGATGAGCGCCGCCGCTTCGTCCGGCCCGATCAGACAGTCGTCCCTTGCGTCCGCGCTTCCGGGACTCACGGCCGGCGCACGGCGCAGGCGGTCCATGAGCCGGCGCGCGAGCGCCAGGGTCTCTCGGGCCACCTCACCCCGCCCGTCGGCATCAAGGATCCGGGCCACCATCACGGCCCCCGCCGAGTCCAGCGCGCTCTCCTGCTCCGCCGCCGCCGGAGTCCGCCACGGCGTGAGCCCGGACTCCATGTCCCGCAGCGATCCACGGACCTGGATACCCGCGTAGGCCGCTGCCGCCGCCATGACCGTGGTACCCGGAAGCGCCAGCGGATTGCCTTCGGCGGGGCAGCAGCGGCCGTCCGGACAGCAGTAGGACCAGTAGCGTCCGTCCGAGATGCACAGCGCCTCGAGCACGGGAACGTCGAGCGCGCCGCAGGCCGTGCGCAGGCTCTGCGCCAGCGGCCTGAGCCGCTCCATGGTCTCGGGAGCGGTCTCCCCCTCGGCCGGGTCCTGACAGAGGAAGACGACGATGGCGTCCGGACGGGAGTCCCGCTTCTCACTTCCCACGATCAGGCTCTGCGCGAGCTGGGCGGCTACCGGCGTCCACTCCCGGGCATCGTGCGGGATGCCCAGCCGAAGCCGGCCTCCGAAGCGGCCCCGGCCGCCGTGCAGGGCCACCATGACCACGCTGTCGTTCGGATGGAATCCCATCAGGTACGGAAGGGCGTCGGCGAGTTCCGCGGGACTGCGCAGGGTGATCTCCTGCGCGTCGGACGGACCGGTGGATTCGTGGCTCTTGTTCATGCCACGACCGTCCCGTGCGGCACCGATTTCCGCGACCCCTGTGGATAACTTTATCCACAGGGGTCGCACCAGCGTTCGCGCATTGTCGTAGGCATCGGGTTGCATGGGGGCATGACCAACGCAGACCGCGCAGATCTCAGGGCCTCGGCCGATTCCGTACTCGCCCGCCTGGTCGGGGACGCGACCGGCACCGCGCGACTGCGCGAGGACCAATGGCGTGCGATCGAGGCCCTCGTCGCCGACAAGCGCAGAGCCCTGGTCGTCCAGCGGACGGGATGGGGCAAGTCCGCGGTCTACTTCGTCGCGACGTCGCTGCTGCGCGCGCAGGGCAGCGGGCCGACGGTGATCGTCTCTCCCCTGCTCGCCCTCATGCGCAACCAGGTGGCGGCGGCGGCCAGGGCCGGCATCAGCGCCCGCACGATCAACTCGTCGAACACCGAGGAGTGGGACACGGTCCAGGCCGAGGTGGCGGCGGGCGAGGTGGACGTGCTGCTGGTCAGCCCCGAGCGGCTCAACAACCCGGACTTCCGGGACCAGGTGCTGCCGCAGCTTGCCGCCGCCACCGGCCTGCTGGTCGTCGACGAAGCGCACTGCATCTCCGACTGGGGCCACGACTTCCGGCCCGACTACCGCCGGCTGCGGACCATGCTCGCCGATCTGCCCGCGGGGGTTCCCGTGCTCGCCACGACGGCCACCGCCAACGCGCGCGTGACCGCGGACGTCGCCGAGCAGCTCGGGACAGGCGCGGGCACGGACGCGCTGGTGCTTCGCGGTCCGCTGGACAGGGAGAGCCTCAGTCTCGGCGTGCTCGAACTGCCCAACGCCGCACACCGTCTGGCCTGGCTGGGAGACCACCTCGGAGAGCTGCCGGGCTCCGGCATCATCTACACCCTGACCGTCGCAGCCGCCGAGGAGATCACCGCCTACCTCCGCCAGTGCGGACACCCGGTCACCTCATACACCGGCAGGACCGAGAACGCCGACCGGCAGCAGGCCGAGGACGATCTGCTGGCCAACCGGGTCAAGGCACTGGTCGCCACCTCCGCGCTCGGTATGGGCTTCGACAAACCCGACCTGGGATTCGTCGTGCACGTCGGGTCGCCCTCCTCCCCCATCGCCTACTACCAGCAGGTGGGACGTGCGGGACGTGGCGTGGAGCACGCCGAGGTCCTGCTGCTCCCCGGCAAGGAGGACGAAGCGATCTGGCAGTACTTCGCCTCCGTCGCGTTCCCTCCCGAGGAGCAGGTCCGCCGGACCCTGGACGTCCTCGCCCATGCGGGCCGGCCGCTGTCTCTGCCCGCCATGGAACCCCTCGTCGACCTGAGGCGCACCCGCCTGGAGACAATGCTCAAGGTCCTGGACGTCGACGGCGCGGTGAAGCGGGTCAAGGGCGGCTGGATCTCCACCGGCGAGTCGTGGACCTACGACTCCGAGCGGTACGCCTGGGTCGCGCGGCAGCGGTCTGCCGAACAGCAGGCCATGCGTGACTACGCCTCATCGACCGGATGCCGCATGGAGTTCCTGCGACGCCAGCTGGACGACGAGGAGGCCACCGCGTGCGGACGGTGCGACAACTGTGCGGGAGCCCGATTCGACGACAAGGTCTCCACCGCGGCCCTGGACGGTGCGCGCGGCGAACTCGGCAGGCCCGGTGTGGAGGTGGACCCGCGCAAGATGTGGCCGACGGGTCTCTCCGCGGTGGGAGTCGACCTCAAAGGCCGTATTCCAGCGGGCGAGATGACCCTGCCGGGACGGGCGCTCGGCCGGCTTTCGGACATCGGCTGGGGCAACAGGCTCCGTCCGATGCTCGCGGCGCAGGCGCCGGACGCCCCGGTCCCCGACGACGTGGCGGCCGCTGTCGTCACGGTGATCACCGACTGGGCGAAGGGGCCGGGTGGCTGGGCTTCGGGGGCACCGGACGCCGCCCCGCGGCCGGTCGGCGTCGTGACCGTCGCCTCCCGCCGGAGGCCGCAGCTCGTCGGGTCACTCGGCAGCCGTATCGCCGAGGTCGGCCGTATGCCGCTGCTGGGTACCGTCACCTACGCGCCGGGCGGCGAAGACCTGCGGATCTCCCAGACCAACAGCGCCCAGCGGGTGAAGGCGCTGCACGAGGCTCTCGTGGTGGAGCCCGCGCTGGCGGAGGCCCTCGCGTCAGCGGGCGGCCCCGTCCTGCTCGTCGACGATCTCTCCGACACCGGGTGGACCCTGGCCGTGGCCGGGCGGCTGCTCCGCCGGGCGGGGGCTGAGGGGGTGTTCCCGCTGGTCCTCGCCGTACAGGGCTGACGTTCGCCGTCGTACGCCACCGAGGCGGACGCCGGAGCGGGGATCCCGGCGTACCCGTCGTCCACGTCCGTCCGATGGCTTGATCCACCGCCGAGCGGGCAGGGATATCTGTGTCATTCCGACCGATACCCGTCAGCCGAGTCAATTGCTCGTTGCCGCCTGCCGATACGACAGGAAGAATTGGAGTCGCTCCCCGCACGGTCTTTTCGCGGGCCCGGAAGGGCTGTGCCGCGGCGCGCCCCCACTCGACCCTGCCCGCATCGTGGGCGCGTAGCGAAGGGAGGACCGTGACCTTCGGATTCGCTCCGTCCGCAGCCACTTCACTGTCGGCGTCCGCCGGCTCCGTCAACCACGTCGCCAGAATGCTCGAACCGGCCGAGTGGGCTTCGGCCGGCATACCGCTGCTGCGTAGTCCACGCGAGGTCGTCAGCGGCCTCCACGCACGGCACCGTCCGACCCCGGCCACCGCGGTCGTCGCGGTGCTCGACCACGAGGAACGGCTCACGGCCAGCGCGTCGTTCGTCCGGCGGACCACCACGGCTGCGGACGGCTGGGAGTTCCGCAACGCGTTGCTGTCCCACCTGCGGCGGGTGATCCCGCACGATCTGCGCCGCCGTACGCCCGTGCGCACCGCCGTCCTGCTCTACTGCCGGGAAGGTGACGAGCGGTGGACGGAGGAGGACGGGGCATGGATGTGGGGGCTTCGGGACGCCTGCACCCTGCACGGTCTGCGCTGCGGGGCCTACATCACCCTGACGCACGGAGGCTGGCAGGTCCTGGGTGAAGGCCGGGGCGGGCGCAGTCCGACGTCACTGTCCAAGCCGTCGGCACTCGCGGACGTCTCGGCCGAACCCGATCCGGTTCCCCTGCGCACGGGCGGCGGGGCGGCGGAGGCACTGCGGCGCAGCGCCGCCCGGTGAAACGGGATGTGGGCCCCGAGCGTCCTTGACGGACGGACGGGACCCACGACCCACGACCCACGTTGCGACGGGTCAGACGCCGGCTCCCAGAGCGGCGTTGACGCTCTTCGGGTCCCCGCACACGATCAGCAGCACACCGGCGCGCTCCCGCGCGTCGGACAGGGCACGGACCGAGGCATCGTCGAGGTCACCGTTGACAGCGACGACGATCACCGAACGAGGTGCGTAGCGGCCCGCGTTCGCGGTGCCGGCGAAGAACACGTCGTCACCGGCGTCGTGCTGGGCCCAGTACGCGGCCTCTCCGAAGGAGAGTTCGTGCGCGGCCCAGGGGTGCTGGTCCCCGGTGGTGAGGACCAGGATGTCGCCAGGCGCCCGACCGGAGTCGAGCAGCAGGTCGACGGCCTCGTCGGCGGCGTCGACCGCGCCGCCCGCCGGGGCGGGGATCAGCTGGAACTGGGCCGCGGCACGGTCTTCCGGCCGCGCCTGCGCAGCAGGAGCGACGGTGGACGCCGCAGCGGGTGCGGGATGCGGGCGCGGCGCCGGCGGCGCGGGGCGCGCGGGGCCGCGGCCCGGGCTTCCGGGACGGGGCGTGGCCGCTGAACGCGGACCGGGTACGGGGCGGGGGGTCGGCGCGACGCGGCCTGCGGCCGATGCGACGCGGGGACTCTGGGCGCTCTCGGGAATCTGAGGCTCCTCGGGAAAATGAATGGTTGTCTGTCACAGCCGACGCGACGGGCGTCGACGGGTAAACGCGCTCGCGCGGTCAGAAGTCGAAGCCGAGCTGGCCCCCGCTTTCGAGTGCGGCCGCCTCGGCGGAGAACCGTACCTTCTTCAGGTGCTGCCACCTGGGAAGGGCGTCGAGGTAGGACCAACTGAGGCGGTGGTGGGGCGTGGGCCCCAGCTCCTCGAGTGCGGCCCGGTGCACGGGCGACGGGTAACCCGCGTTCGCGTCGAAGGCGAAGTCCGCGTACAGACCTGCGTCCGCGCCCAGTTGGGCCATCATCGTGTCCCGCCTGACCTTGGCTATCACCGAGGCCGCGGCGACGGCGATGCAGGACTGGTCGCCCTTGATCACCGTGCGGACCTTCCAGGGATGCCCGAGGTAGTCATGTTTTCCGTCGAGGATCACGGCGTCCGGCCGCACGGGCAGCGCGTCCAGTGCCCTGACAGCGGCCAGACGGAGCGCCGCGGTCATGCCGAGGTCGTCGATCTCCAGCGGTGAGGCGTGCCCCAGCCCGTAGGCCGTGACCCAGCTCTCGAGCAGCGGGGCGAGTTCCGCCCGGCGCTTGGGCGTGAGCAGTTTGGAGTCGGTGAGGCCTTCCGGGGGCCTGCGGAGACCGGTGACGGCCGCGCACACAGTGACGGGGCCGGCCCACGCTCCGCGTCCGACCTCGTCGACTCCGGCGACAATCCTGGCACCGGAGGTAGCGCGCAATGAGCGCTCGACGGTGTGCGTGGGTGGTTCGTACGGCATGGCGCCTGCAAGGGTACGCCGATACGCGGAGCAAGAACACCCCGGGGCACCGTGCGGCCGGGCGGCCCGCACCCACCCGCCGCCGAGCGCGGGCGGGTCGGCACCGCGCGGTGCCGCACCCGCCCGCGGACCGTTGCCGTGCGCGCGCTTCGGGAATCCGACGGATCTGTTCGGGAGCGGTGTGGGAGAGCGGCGGCCCGGACGTGGTTCAGCGCAGGTGAGGCCGTCCCCCCCGCTCGGCACCCACCCGGGGACGGACGCGGAGCGGAGGCGGACTCCGGGCGGGGGAACGCCCGAGGTCACTCAGTACGGATCGTAGGAGTACTCCTCGTCGTAGCCGTCACGCTCGTCGGCGTCCCTTCCGGCGCCGGCACACTGGATGCCGCCGTCCTTCACGGGGTGCTTCTCGAGGATGTCCCGGGCCCTGGCCTCGCCCCAGCTGGTGGCGTACCACGATGCCCCGGGTCCGGCGAAGTCGCGGCGGAAGAACTCCAGCGCGCAGGACCGCAGCGGCTCCGGGAGGGTGTCCAGAGCGGGTACGGCGTCGGCCGAAAGCCCCTTGAGGTACTGGATGTCGATCGACTTGTGGTTCCCGTACCGTTCGACGTTCTGCTCGGCGATCAGCCCGTCGGGCGAGAGCAGGCCGAAGGCGAGTACGCCGACGGCGGCACTCACCGCGACGGCGCGCGGAAGGAGCCGGGCCCCGAAGACCCCCGCGGCGATGATGAGGAGCAGCACCACTCCGAGCCAGAGCTCCACGGCGGCAACGGAGATGCGCAGCCGGGTCAGCCCGAAGGCATCGACGTAGAGGTCCATGCGGCGCAGCGCGGACGCCACGACGACGAGTGTGAGCGCGCACAGGACGCCCAAGACGCTCCGGACCAGCGTGCGGTCGCGCGGACCCCCTCGCGGCGCCCAGCGCAGGGCCAGGGCGATGACGATCAGCGTCAGCACGGTGGCCCAGAGGAGCTGCCAGAATCCCTGACGGGCGTACTCGGCGGGCAGCAGCCCCGTCTTCTCCGCCACCTTGTCGTAGCCGCCGAGAAGGACGACGAGCTGGAGCGTGATGAAGGCCGCGAACAGCAGGTCGAGCAGAATCAGCGGAAGCGCCCATTCCACTCTGTTCCTGGCCTTGCCCGGCCGGAAGGTCGTGCGGTCCCAGCGCACCGGTGCGGCTGCGCTGTACGCGGCCGCAAGGGCGCCTGCGAGGCCCAGCACGAACAGGAAGACGCGCCAGGGGCTGTCCCCGATGGTGATGTCCGGGGTGAGCTCGCCCAGCAGATCGGCGAAGGCGGCGTCCGCGGAAGCGAAGAGCGCGCCGAACACGAGGAGGAGGACGACGGCCACCACGGTGCTTCGCACCGCCGTGCGCACCCGGCCACGCGAGTCGTCTGCACGGTCGCGCACCCCGCGCCAGCCCCAGCGCACGCCGCTCGCGACGGCGGGTACCAGCCCGAGCGAACCGAGCAGCACCCCCGGCCAGCTGCGGCTGCCGTGCAGAGCGAGCGAGCCGAGCGCGAGGGCCGACACCACGGCCAGGAACACCGGCCATCCCGCGTCGCGGAGGGCCGGTATCGCCAGGAGCGCGAGCCCGCCGACCGCCCAGACGGCGGTCCATGGCCGCAGCCTCCTTCCCGCGGTCCGCGCGGCGAAGTACGCGGCCAGGGCCGCCGGCACCGCCACGATCAGCAGGTTCAGCCCGACGCCGTCGCCGAGCAGCAGGGCACTCAGGAGCCCCGTGGCGAGGACGGACCACAGTGTCGCCGCCCGGATCGGCTGCGGGGGTTCCGGCATGAGCTGGGACATCGGACCGGGCGACGGGTGCCGGCCCGGGCCCTGCCAGACGTCCGTGGTGGCCGGCGCATGAAGGTACGCGGGGACCTTCGGTATGTACGGGCCGGTGCTCCGGGGCGGTGCGGCCCCGGAAGCCGCGTCTTCGGATCCGCCCGCGACGGGGACGGTGCCCTGAGGCGGCACCGACGCGGAGACCCCCTCTGCGGACGCTGCCACGGCAGGCTTCGCCGTGCCAGGATCCGCCGGAGCGTCTTCGCCCCCTGTGCCGGCGGGAGTCCCTTCGCCCGCCGGTCCCGGGCCGGAACCGTGCGTGGCCGCGGATGCGGATGGGCGCGCGTCGTCGGACTCCGGTGACGCGCCGGGCCGGCGGGATGCCTCGGAAGGCTGATCGGACGGCTGATCGGACATGGGACCCCTCCCCCACCGGGGTCCGCTCGCGCGGCCACGTTGCGGCGCGTCGGCCCCGGCGTCTCTAGGCGCACGTCCCCAAGATCAATGGGGGACGGCGTGGCCGAAAGAGTAAGGGCCGCGCGGGTCGTCGGGACGGGCCGGGACTTCGCTGTGGCAGGACCGTGACACGCGACGGCGCTCCGGGCATCGCGGGAGGCCCGGCGGGCGATCGGGAGGGCGGACCGTCAGCCGCGTACGGGTGCGAGGGGCACCCAGCCGGGCAGTTCCTCCGTGCGGGCCAGCCAGCCGGCCGGAGGGGTCCCCGCCGGGTTGGAGGCGACGATCCCACCGACGATGGCACAGGTGGTGTCCACGTCACCGCCAGCCTGCGCCGTCACCCAGAAGGCTTCCTCGAAGTCGCCGAGACTCCGCGCCGCCGACCAGAGGGCGAAGGGCACGGTGTCGTGGGCGCTGGTCCGGCGGCCGTTGCCCAGCACCGCCGCGACCGTCCCCGCGTCCCGGTAGTCGAGCATGTCGCGCGCCCTGCGGAGCCCCGCCCCCACCGCGCTGCGCGGCACCAGTGCGACGACGCCGTCGAGCAGGGCCTCGGGCGTCGGCGGGCCCCCGGGTGCGGCGGCCAGGGCGGTCGCTGCCGCGACGGCCATCGCGCCCACGACTGCTTCGCGGTGCTGGTGGGTGGTGTAGGACGAGATCTCGGCCTGATGGGTGGCCTGCTCCGGATCGTCCGCGTACCAGGCACCGAGCGGCGCGATCCGCATCGCCGAACCGTTCCCCCAGGAGCCCTGGCCGTTGAAGAGCGCCGAGGCGAGCTCGCGCCAGTCGCCCCCCTCCCTCACGAGCCTGAGCAACCTGTTGACCGCGGGTCCGTAGCCCCGGTCGAAGTCGTGGTGCGCGGCGAACGACTCCGCGAGCGCGTCCTGGTCGACCCGCCCGTGCGCGGCCAGTACCGCGAACACGGAGGAGGCCATCTCGGTGTCGTCGGTCCACTGCCACCCGTCGGGCGGCAAGGTCCGGTTCTTGAGCAGCGGGTAGTTGGCCGGGACGAAGAACTGGGAGCCGAGGGCATCTCCCACGGACAGTCCACGCAGGCTGGCCAGGGCGCGTTCGAAGCGCCCGTCGGAAACGGAGTCAGCGGTCATCGCGACGCCACTCTATCCGGTGATGCCGTACGGCTCGGGGGTACGCCACTGTTCGAAGGGCCGGTCGAGTGCGTAGCGGCCGTCCTCGCCGAGGAGCAGGGTCCGGGACTCGCCGTTGCCCGGGTTGGACAGCGACTCGAACTCCGCGACCGACCAGTGGAACCAGCGCATGCAGAAGAGCCGCATGGTCAGCCCGTGGGTGACGAGCAGCACGTTCTGGGGGTGGTCGGCGTCGTCGAAGCTCCGGTGGAGGCTCTCCAGGAACGCGTCGACCCGGTCGTAGACGTCGGCTCCGGACTCGCCCTGCGCGAAGCGGTAGAAGAAGTGCCCGTAGGCGTCCCGGTAGGCCTTCTGCAGCCTGACGTCGTCGCGGTCCTGCCAGTTGCCCCAGTCCTGCTCACGCAGCCGGGGCTCCTCCCTGACCCGCACGTGCTCCGGGTCGAGGCCGAAGCACCTCAGCGTCTCGTGGGTGCGCCGGTAGGGGGAGACGTACACGCTGACGCGCTCGTCACCGAACATCTCCCTGAGCTGTACACCGGTCTCACGTGCCTGCCCCCGCCCCTTGGCCGTGAGTTTCAGCGCGTGGTCGGGTTCGCGTTCGTAGACCGTGTCGTCGGCGTTGCCCTCCGACTCCCCGTGCCGGACGAGAACGATGCGTTGCGGTCGTGCCATGTGACGACCCTAGATCCCCGTCGGCACGATCGGGCGGTGGCGGGGGATCCATCGGGCATGTGTGACGAACAAGACGCGCGGCGGGAGCGCGGTCAGACCGTCCACGAGGGTTCGAGGCGTCAGACCGTCCACGAGGGTTCGAGCTGGACCACGTCCCCGTCGAGAGCCTCCACGTCCCGCTCCGTCTCGGCGCGCGCCGAAAGCCTGGCGGCTCCCTCCGGCCGGTATTTGCCGCGTTCAGAGCCCGACTGCCACATCGACAGCGCCAGGAACTCGTGCCCCGGCGCCTCCCCGAAGACGCCGCGCAGCATCCCGGGGGAACCCGCGACGGCGGGGTTCCACACCTTCCGCTGCATCAGGGCGAAGTGCTCGGCCCGGTCCTCGTACACCCGGCTGTGAGCCACCCTGACCACGTCCGCGTCGGTGAAATGCGGCTCGAATCCGGTCTTCACGTCGAAGCGGTACTCGAACAGTTTGACCTGCATGTCCTTGTAGGTGCCGGACTGAGCGGCGGCGAGCCGCTCGTGCTCCCGGGCCATGAAGGCGTCGTAGAAGACACGGTTCTCCCAGAACGCGAACACATGGGCGACATCGGGACGGCCGCGGCTCCAGCCGCCGCTCTGCGCGCGGAACCCCGGCTCGCCGAGCAGCCCCGCCCACGTCCGCTGCCCGCGCTCGAAACCCTGGCGATCGACCACGGTGCAGCGAATCCACTTGACCAGCACGGCGCCATCCTACGGCGCCGGGCGTGGCGCGGGTCACGCCCGGTCCGGCCCGGGCCGGACAGCACGCCGCGGCGCGCGCAACCGGCCACGGCCTGGCGCGAATACGTCGCCCGTTTCCAACGCGGTTGGATTCACGGACAGTTACGGACATGATCTGAGGGTGCAAGCGGTCCGTCGGCCCAGACGCGAGGAGACACGTCCGATGAGCACCCCCAACAAGGACATCGAAAAGGTCGAGGTGCGGGTCAAGTGGGACCCGAGCGACACCGGCGAGCCCGCCAACGACCTCGACATCATCGCGGCCACGTACGGGACGGAAGCGCCGTACGGCAGCCCCGTGTACCTCGTGCACTTCGACAGCAGGTCGCCCGACGGCACGATCACGCTGAACCGGGACAGCCGCACTGGCCAGGGCTACGGCTTCGACGAGGTCATGACCCTCGAACTGGACCGGCTGTCGGACGCCTACTCCCGGGTCGTCGTCGGCGTGGCCATCCAGCAGCGTGACGGCCACAAGACCTTCGGCCACATAGAGAACACGGCCGTGCAGATCCGCGAGGGTTACACCAGTCTGGCCGAGGACGACTTCTCGGCGGTGGCCGCCGCCACCGCGGCGGTCGTGGCGGAGTTCGTCCGTGACGCGTCGGGGTCGTGGGGGTTCATATCGGCCGTACGCGGGTTCGACAGCGATCCCGGTTCGTTCGCCTCGGTGATGGGGAACCGCTCGGACTGATCCCTCATCCGGCCGGGGGCACCGTGGGCGCCGACCGGCGCGCGCATCGCCGGGCCGGCAACCGCTGTGCCGCCCGGGCGCGTGACGGCAGCGGGTGCGTAGAGGCTCCGCTTCCGCAGCGACGGAGGCGCGGCAGCACGGTGGGGGCGGTGGCGCCGACTCCGGCTCCACCGCCCCCACCGCCAGCTCACCCCGTCACGGGGTGTGCGACGTCAGCTGCAACCGCTGGTCGAGCCGCACCCCTCGCAGATGTAGCAGGATCCGGCGCGCTGCATCTTCGTACCGCACGAGAAGCAGAGCGGGGCGTCCGCGCTGATGCCGAGCTGCATCTCGACCAGTTCGGCCGAGGTGTGCGCCGTCCTGGGGGCGGGCTTCTCCGCGACGTTCTCCTCGGGCGGAGCGACCGCCTTCAGCGGCTCCACGTGCACGGGAGCGGACTGGGCGAGGCCCTCGACGTCGAGCTCGTCGTCCCCGAACTCGGGTTCGTAGGAACCGGTGTCCAGGTGACGCTGACGCTCCTCGGCCGAGTGGATCCCCAGCGCGGAACGCGTCTCGAACGGCAGGAAGTCGAGCGCCAGGCGACGGAAGATGTAGTCGACGATCGACTGCGCCATCCGCACGTCCGGGTCGTCCGTCATACCGGCCGGCTCGAAGCGCATGTTCGTGAACTTGGAGACGTAGGTCTCCAGCGGCACTCCGTACTGGAGACCGACCGAGACGGCGATCGAGAAGGCGTCCATCATGCCCGCGAGGGTCGAACCCTGCTTGGACATCTTCAGGAAGACCTCGCCGAGACCGTCGTCCGGGTAGGAGTTGGCGGTCATGTAGCCCTCGGCGCCACCCACGGTGAAGCTGGTGGTGATGCCGGGACGGCCCTTGGGGAGCCGCTTGCGGACCGGGCGGTACTCGACGACCTTCTCGACCGCGGCACGGATCGTGTCCTCGGTCTTCGCCGTGACCTCGGCCTTCTCCTTCTCCTTCGTCTTCGCGGAGAGGGGCTGGCCGACCTTGCAGTTGTCGCGGTAGATCGCGAGCGCCTTGACGCCCATCTTCCACGCCTCGAAGTAGACCTCCTCGACGTCCTCGACGGTGGCCGTCTCCGGCAGGTTCACCGTCTTGGACAGCGCGCCGGAGATCCACGGCTGGATCGCCGCCATCATCCGCACGTGACCCATGGCCGAGATGGAACGCTCACCCATGGCGCAGTCGAACACCTCGTAGTGCTCGGTCTTGAGGCCGGGGGCGTCGATCACGTTGCCGTGGTCGGCGATGTGGGCGACGATCGCCTCGATCTGCTCCGGCTGGTAGCCGAGGCGGCGCAGGGCCTGCGGGACGGTGCCGTTGACGATCTGCATCGAACCGCCGCCGACCAGCTTCTTGAACTTGACCAGGGCGAGGTCGGGCTCGAGGCCGGTGGTGTCGCAGGACATCGCGAGACCGATGGTGCCGGTCGGGGCGATGACCGAGGCCTGCGCGTTGCGGAAGCCGTTCTTGGCGCCGAGGCGGATCACGTCCTGCCAGGCCTCCGTCGCGGCGGCCCAGATCGGCGAGTCGAGGTCGTCCACGTGGACGGCCACGGCGTTGGCGTCGGAGTGCTGCTTCATGACGCGCTGGTGGGGCTCGGCGTTGCGGGCGTAGCCGTCGTAGGCGCCGACGACCGCGGCGAGCTCGGCGGAGCGGCGGTAGGACGTGCCGGTCATCAGCGAGGTGATGGCGCCGGCGAGCGCGCGGCCTCCCTCGCTGTCGTAGGCGTGCCCGGTGGCCATCAGGAGGGCGCCGAGGTTGGCGTAACCGATGCCCAGCTGGCGGTAGGCGCGGGTGTTCTCACCGATCTTCTGCGTCGGGAAGTCCGCGAAGCAGATGGAGATGTCCATCGCGGTGATGACCAGCTCGACGACCTTGGCGAAGCGCTCGACCTCGAAGGACTGGCGGCCGTTGCCGTCGTCCTTCAGGAACTTCATGAGGTTCAGCGAGGCCAGGTTGCACGAGGTGTTGTCCAGGTGCATGTACTCGCTGCAGGGGTTCGAGCCGTTGATGCGGCCGGACTCCGGGCAGGTGTGCCACTTGTTGATGGTGTCGTCGTACTGGATGCCGGGGTCGGCGCAGGCCCAGGCGGCTTCCGCCATCTTGCGGAAGAGGGACTTGGCCTCGACCTCTTCGATGACGTCCCCGGTCATCCGCGCACGCAGGCCGAACTTGCCGCCCGACTCGACGGCCTTCATGAACTCGTCGTTCACCCGGACCGAGTTGTTGGCGTTCTGGTACTGGACGGACGTGATGTCGTCCCCGCCCAGGTCCATGTCGAAGCCCGCGTCGCGCAGGGCGCGGATCTTCTCCTCCTCCTTCACCTTGGTCTCGATGAAGTTCTCGATGTCGGGGTGGTCGACGTCGAGGATGACCATCTTGGCCGCACGGCGGGTGGCGCCACCGGACTTGATGGTGCCCGCGGACGCGTCGGCACCCCGCATGAAGGAGACCGGACCCGAGGCGTTGCCGCCCGAGGAGAGGAGCTCCTTGGAGGAACGGATGCGGGAGAGGTTCAGGCCGGCGCCGGAGCCGCCCTTGAAGATCATCCCCTCTTCCTTGTACCAGTCGAGGATGGACTCCATGGAGTCGTCGACGGCCAGGATGAAGCAGGCGGAGACCTGCTGGGGCTGCGGCGTCCCGACGTTGAACCAGACCGGCGAGTTGAAGCTGAAGATCTGGTGCAGGAGTGCGTAGGCGAGCTCGTGCTCGAAGATCTCGGCGTCGGCGGGGGACGAGAAGTAGTTGTAGTCCTCGCCCGCCTTCCGGTACGTCTTCACGATCCGGTCGATCAGCTGGCGCAGACCGGTCTCGCGCTGCGGCGTGCCGACAGCTCCGCGGAAGTACTTGCTGGTGACGATGTTGACCGCGTTCACCGACCAGAAGTCGGGGAACTCGACGCCACGCTGCTCGAAGTTGATCGAGCCGTCGCGCCAGTTGGTCATGACGACGTCACGGCTCTCCCACGCGACCTCGTCGTACGGGTGCACGCCGGGAGTCGTGTGGATGCGCTCGATGCGCAGGCCCTGCTTGGTCGCAGTCGACTTGGCTCCCTTGGTGCGGGAACCTCGTGCCGGGCCGCTCGCCGTCTCTGTCATGCCGCCTCCCATATGTGGGCAAAAACGCCCTGAAGTACCCAGTTCTTCCCAGGGCACAGTGTGTGTCTGATGCTCCGGACGCCACGCACAGCGTCTCGGAACAGGTCTGGTGCGCCGGTCGCCGGTTCCCCGGCCCGGCCAGTGATCAATCAGCGGCGACAGCGGCGGGCGCGGGGACCTCGGGGGTCCCACCGCTCCCGTACTGCGCCGCGGGGGGCCGCTCCTCGCGGAGTTCCGCGATGGCGGCCTCGAAGTCCTCGAGGGAGTTGAAGGCCCGGTACACGGACGCGAATCGCAGGTACGCGACGAGGTCGAGCTCCTGCAGGGGGCCGAGTATGGCCAGGCCCACGTCGTGCGTCGTCAGCTCGGCGCTCCCCGTGGCCCGCACCGCTTCCTCGACCCGCTGGCCGAGCTTGGCCAGCGCGTCCTCGGTGACGGGACGACCCTGGCACGCCTTGCGGACACCCGAGATGACCTTGGTGCGACTGAAGGGCTCGGTCACGCCACTGCGCTTCACCACCATCAGCGAACAGGTCTCCACCGTCGTGAAACGACGGGAGCAGTCCGGGCACTGGCGGCGGCGTCGGATCGACGTCCCGTCGTCCGTCGTACGGCTGTCGACGACCCTGCTGTCGGGGTGCCTGCAGAAGGGGCAGTGCATGTCTCCCAACCCTCCCTCACGGCACGACTGAATAGCCTCGGGAGCCCGTCACGGGCCCTCGACGACAGCCTCAAGCATAGGCGATGAACTCGACCCGGTGAGACCGGGGACCACTACTTGTGGGCGGCGACGACAATCCAACCACTACATCTTGGGTTTTGCTTCACTCCCACGCCCAGCGCGTGTCGCACGTCCCCAGCGGTCGGCAGGCAGCCTACGGCCCGGCACGAGGGTACGGGAAACGCCCGGCGGCCGAGGCCGCGGGCCCTGCCGCCCGGAGCCGCGGGGAGCCCCTGGGGAGTCACACCGAACGCCCGCGGAGGGACCCCGCGGACACCCCGGGCCGCACCCCCGGGCACCCCCGCGGCCCGGCGGACCGCTAGCGTGGACCCCCGGAGCCACCGGCTCGGGGTCCGGCCCGTCGGGTCATCCCATACACCTCTCGGTAAGCCCACGACAGCCCTTTATTTGTTTTTCACTCGAACGTGTGTTTGGCGCAACCTTTCGAAAGCTACTACCGTTGCCTAGTTAGGGAGACCATTCGAGAGGGGCCGACGTGACCACCACCGCAGACAGTGCCGCCATCACTGCCCAGGACCACCGCTCCCAGAGCCGACTTGAGCCGGTGCATGCCATGAATGACGCAGTCATGAACGCGGAGGGGCCAGAGCCCTCGCGACCCGCGCGTTCCTTGCCCGGTCGCCCACCCGGAATCAGGGCGGACAGCTCAGGCCTCACCGACCGGCAGCGGCGTGTGATCGAGGTGATCCGGGATTCCGTGCAACGACGGGGTTATCCCCCGTCGATGCGGGAGATCGGCCAGGCGGTGGGACTGTCGAGCACCTCGTCCGTCGCCCACCAGCTGATGGCACTGGAGCGCAAGGGTTTCCTGCGCCGCGACCCCCACCGCCCCCGCGCCTACGAGGTCCGGGGCTCGGACCAGCCCAGCAACCAGCCGACCGACACCACCGGCAAGCCGGCCGCGTCGTATGTGCCGCTGGTCGGCCGGATCGCGGCAGGTGGGCCGATCCTGGCCGAGGAGTCCGTCGAGGACGTCTTCCCGCTCCCCCGCCAGCTCGTCGGTGACGGTGAGCTCTTCGTGCTGAAGGTCGTCGGCGACTCGATGATCGAGGCGGCGATCATGGACGGCGACTGGGTCACGGTCCGCCGCCAGCCCGTCGCGGAGAACGGCGACATCGTGGCAGCCATGCTCGACGGCGAGGCCACCGTGAAGCGCTTCAAGCGCGAGGACGGCCATGTGTGGCTGCTCCCGCACAACTCCGCCTACCAGCCGATTCCCGGCGACGAGGCGACGATCCTGGGCAAGGTCGTGGCGGTGCTGCGGCGGGTGTGAGCCCACCGGTTCGGACCGGGCCCCGGGATCTCTGCGCCGATTCCGGGGCCCTGGCATGTCCGGACGTCACTGTTCCGGCCCTCTCGGTACCGATGGCCGTCGGCAGCGCGCGCCCGCACCGTGCGCCCCCGCACCCGTGCGCACCCTCCCCGTCCGCGAGGGCCCTCGCCGCCACCGCCGGCGGGCTTCCTCCGCCACGCTGAGGCCGGTGTGTGCACGCCTGATGCCCGCGCACACCGGTGAGGCCGCCCACCGCACCGGCATGGCCGCCGCGCGATCAGGGGCGGGCCGCCGGGCTGCTCACGCCTCCGTCACTTCTCCGTCCTGGCCGCAGCGTCGATCGCCGCCAGCGAGCGCCGGGCCTGGTTGCGGTCCGTGGTGTACCAGAAGTCGGGCAGCGAGGCCCGGAGGTAGCTCCCGTACCGGGCATTGGCCAGACGCGGGTCGAGCACCGCGACCACGCCTTTGTCCCCCATGGCGCGCACCAGACGCCCCGCACCCTGGGCCATCAGCAGGGCGGCATGGGTCGCCGCCACCGCCATGAAGCCGTTGCCGCCGGCCTCCTCCACCGCCTTCTGCCGCGCGCTCATCAGCGGGTCGTCCGGACGCGGGAACGGAATCCGGTCCATGACCACGAGCTGACAACTCGGGCCGGGCACATCGACTCCCTGCCAGAGCGAGAGCGTCCCGAAGAGGCAGGTCTCGGGATCCGCGGCGAAGTTCTTGATCAGCTCACCGAGCGTCTCCTCGCCCTGCAGCAGGATCGGCTTGTCCTGCCGGCCCCGGAGCTCCTCCGCCGCCGCCTGCGCCGCCCTCATCGAGGAGAACAGGCCCAGGGTCCGGCCTCCCGCGGCCTCCACCAGTTCGGCGAGCTCGTCGAGCATGTCGGTGCGGGAACCCTCCCGCCCGGGCGTGGCCAGATGGCGCGCGACGTACAGGATGCCCTGCTTCGGGTAGTCGAACGGCGAGCCGACGTCGAGTCCCTTCCACTGGGGGATGTCGTCGCCCGCGGTCCCCTCGGGCGCGAGCCCCAGCGACGCCCCGACGCCGTTGAAATCACCGCCGAGTTTCAGCGTGGCCGACGTCAGGATCACCGAGCGGTCGGCGAAGAGCTTCTCCCTCAGCAGCCCGGACACCGACAGCGGCGCCACACGCACGGAGGCGCCGAAGCGGTCGTGGCGCTCGTACCAGACGACGTCGTACTCGGAGCCCTGGGTGATGCGCTCCGCGACCCCGTGAATGGACTCGACGGACGCCATGGCCTGCTTGCGCACCGCGTCCTCGTCCTGCACGGACTTGTCGCGCGTTCCTCCGAGAGCCGAGATCACCGTACGCGCGGCGTCACGCAGGGCCATCAGCGCGTAACCGAGGTCCTCCGGCACCTCTTCCAGACGTCCCGGGAGCGCCAGCTCCATCACCCGCTCGAACCCTTCCGAGGCGGTGAGCAGGGCGTCGGCGGCCTTCTCGTTGACCAGCTTGGACGCACGGCGAACCGCGCGGTTGACCTGCCCGGGGGTGAGTTCGCCGGTGGCGACACCCGTGACGCGCGAGACCAGCTCGTGGGCCTCGTCGACGATCAGCACCTCGTGCTTCGGGAGCACCGGGGCACCCTCGATGGCGTCGATGGCCAGGAGGGCGTGGTTGGTGACCACCACGTCGGCGAGCTTGGCCCGCTCGCGGGCGCTCTCCGCGAAGCACTCGGCGCCATACGCACACTTCGTCGCGCCCAGGCACTCCCGCGAGGAGACGGAGATCTGCGCCCACGCCCGGTCCGAGACACCCGGCGTCAGGTCGTCCCTGTCTCCGCTCTCCGTCTCGTCCGCCCAGTCACGCAGGCGCAGCAGGTCCTGGCCGAGCTTGCTCGACGGCGCTGCCGCCTCGAACTGGTCGAATAGGCCCTCCTCCTCGTCCTGGGGGACCCCTTCGTGGAGCCGGTGCAGGCAGAGGTAGTTCGACCGGCCCTTGAGCATGGCGAACTGGGGGCGGCGGCGCAGCAGCGGGTGCAGTGCGTCGACCGTACGCGGAAGGTCCCGCTCCACCAGCTGGCGCTGCAGGGCCAGCGTCGCCGTGGCCACCACGACGCGCTCGCCGTGGGCCAGCGCCGGCACGAGGTAGCCGAGGGACTTGCCCGTGCCGGTACCGGCCTGGACGAGCAGGTGTGCGTTGTCGTCGACCGCCTCGGCCACGGCCTCGGCCATGGAGACCTGGCCGGGCCTTTCCGTGCCGCCGACGGCGGTGACGGCGGCGTGGAGGAGCTCGGGGAGAGATGGCTTCGTCATAGCGCGTCCACCCTACGGCGCGCCACCGACAACGGCGCTCACTCCCGGACTCACGCGGACGGATGGAGCGGGTTGTCGACGCTCCCGTGCACGGCCGCGTGCGGGCGGTCCGGCCGGTCCCGGTAGCCGTCCAGATGCAGACGGTTGCGGTTGAGGCACAGGCGCTCGATCGTCGGCGTCAGCATGTCGAAGATCTCGAAGCGCTCCTTGAGCTCGGGGAAGCGCGCGTGGTGCCGCAGGATCTCGGCCCGGACGAGCGCCCAGAATTCACCCTCCGGCACGTCGAGTTGTTCCTCGCAGAGCGGGGACAGATAGCGGAAGACGCCCACGAAGAGCCCCGAGTGGATGAACTGGGTGAGGAAGGAGGGTTCCTCGGTGAGCAGGATCTCCCGGACGTGCGGCGGCATCGTGTCGAGTTCGGGCAGCCGCCGGGCGCTGACGTTCACGTCGTCGACGAAGTCCTTGATGGCCAGGCGCACGGGTACGTCGTCCTCGTCGAAGACCACGATGGCGTTCTCGCCGTGCGGGGAGAACACCGTGCCGTAGCGGTAGAGGAAGTGCAGCAGCGGGGGCAGCAGCGCGGCGAACAGCCGGGTGAGCCAGGCCACCGGGGTCAGCCCCGACCGGGCGACGAGTTCGGCGGTGAAGGAGCGGCCGTCGGGGTCGGTGAGCAGCAGCGAGGCCAGCGTGCGGGCGCGCTCCCCGGCTGCCAGCCGTGGCTGCAGGGGCTCGCGCCAGATCGCCCCGAGGATCTCCTTGAACTGGTACGGCGATTCGGGGAGACGGTCGTAGAGCGGATGCTCCACGGTCACGGAGGCCACCTCCCCGAGCAGGACGACCCGACAGGTGTCGCGCAGGAACGGGTCGCCTTCGCACAGCCCCTGGACCCACGCGGTGACGGCGGGGGCGGCGAGGGTGCGTTCGGTGGGCAGGCCGCGCCAGACAAGGGTGTTGAGGATCGAGAGCGGGAGCTTGACCGTGTGCCGGTCGGGCCGTCCGACGTTGGTGAAGGTGCGGATGGACTGCTGCGGGAGGCGGAGGTCGTCGTCGGCGTGCAGGGGCACCACGGCGCCGTCGGCGATGGCGGGGGCGAAGAGCGGGACGATCCATTCGTCCCACTGCCACGGATGCACGGGCAGGAACAGGTAGTCCCCGGGGTCCAGGCCGCGTCCTCGCAGGATCGCGGCGAAGGAGTCCCGTACCTCCGGATCCAGTTCCTGGTCGTAGAGGACGTCCGGGGCCGCGAGGCTTCCCACCCCGCGGTATTGCGCTATGTGCGAGCTGACGGCGATCCAGGGCAGCGCGGTGGCCGAGCGCGCCTCGGGCGTGAAGCGCGCGGCGTCCGCGGCGGAGAAGCCGAGCCGTCCCTTGTTCGCCACGAGCCAGGGGTGTCCGGTCTGGTGGCCCTCCAGCTCGGCGTAGGGGAGTTCGGCCAGTTGCGCCGCACGGAGCGCGGTGCGGTCGATGCGGGCGTCGGCGACGAGCGTGGCCGTGAGCTCACGGATGAGGTGGGCGAGGGTGGCGCCGTCGAGCCCGAGCAGCCGTCGGCCGCGGGCGAGGAAGCCCAGCGGGTCGCGGAAGGGCGTGCCGTCGGCTCCGCCGGCCTTGACCTCGTGGATCGTCCCGGGGTCGACCCGCCAGCTGCCGTAGGCGCCCCGCCGGGCGTGGAAGGACAGGGTGCCGCCGTCGTCGAGGGTCAGGGTGTAGGTGCCGCCGTCCCGTCGGCCCTCGTACTCCTGCGGTGACGGCCGGACGACTTCCTCGTAGGCGAACTCACCGAGCATCTTCGCCAGGAGTGCCGAGGTCACCCGCTCCCAGCGCGTCCGGTCGAGTTCTGGGGTGTCGAGCGGTGTGTGGGGCGCCGCCGGGTGTGGGCTCGCGGGATATGTCGGCACGGGGACTCCTCCGGGTGGGACCGATGGGGTTCGAGCGGGCTGTGCGGTGCGGCGAGTGGTTCACAGGTGATCACGGTGGGCCCGGTCACGGATCATGAGCGCGGCCGGCTTGTCCGGGAGTTCCACTTCCGCGCAGAAGCGGAAGCCGGCGCTCAGGAACGCGGCGACGGACGGGGTGTTGCGCAGGTCCGGCTCCGCGACCACGCGGGCGCAGCGTGGGCGGTTGTCGAACACGAGGTCACAGACGGCCCTGAGCAGTACGGAGCCGATGCCCCGTCCGCGGTTGCCCACACCGCCGATGAGGAGGTGGACGCCCATGTCGTGGGGGCGGGAGGGATAGTGGCGGGCCAGCGGGTCCAGGTCCGCCCGGTAGATCTCCCAGTAGCTCATGGGGGTACCGTCCAGCACTCCGAGACAGGGGATGCTGCGGCCGTCTCCTTCCAGCTGGCGCCCGAGGTGGGTTCCGGTGACGGACTCGGGGCCGGACAGTTCCCAGAAGGCCGCGACCGCGGGATCGTTCATCCAGCGGCTGATGACGGAAAGGTCGCGCTGCGGTTCCACGGTGACCAGCCGGAACGTCCCGGCTGAGGTGGCGGCGGGGCTCCATGCGTCCGGGCTGCCCACGAGAGCGGCGCCGTCGGCCCGTTCGGCCGCCTTCGGAGAGACGTCACCGAGCAGTCCGAGGAGCTCTTCGGTGAGCCGCAGTTCGAGGGTGTCCTCGGTGCCGTCTCCGGTGTGCGCTTCGGCGTGATGCACGGTGACGCTCTCCTCTCGTGGGTTCAGTCGGTCATGTCTCTCAGGTGTTGAGGGGGTTGGCGATGGTGACGTACACGGACTGGGTGTCGACGGGCCCGACCAGTTCGTCGAGGCCGTGCATCCTCGTGAGCAGGTTGGCCTTGCAGCGCAGCTGTGCCGTGCCGAGCAGATAGGCGGGGAGGGAGGAGCCGAGCGTCACGGCGCTTTCGAGGAACCGCCGGAATGCGGCGAGGAGCAGCCGCTCGTCGGCGAGCCGCTGCGCGCCGAAGGCTCCGATCAGCCCGAACACGTTGTTGATGCCCAGGTAGTAGGCGAGACGCTCGTCCGTGACGGCGTCGGAGACGAACGTGTCGCTGACGGCGCCGATGCCGGGCAGCCTGGCTTCCAGCGCGGTGCGGTGGGACTCACGGAAGTAGTAGCCCTGATTATCACGGTATCTGCCGCCGACGGGCCAGCCGTCCCGGTCGAGGATCACGATCGTGTTCTGCTGATGGGCCTCCAGGGCGACGCCCGCGTGCGCGTCCAGCCAGAGGACGGGGAGGACCACTCGGTCGAGGTAGCGCAGGAACCACTCGGCGCAGACAGCCCCGGTCGTCCGGCCGGTACGGGCGGCGAGCGAGGACACCGCGGCCGCGAGCCGTGAATGGGTGCCCGGACGCCCGGGCCAGGGGCGGGGCGAGGTGAGCCCGGCGATGCACACCGCGTCGTCGGCCGGGCCGAACGGGTTGTGGCGCAGCATGACGTCGAGGCCGGGGACGGGCGTGCCGTCCGGATCGTCCACGGCCAGCCAGGCGGGGTCCCTGACGATGTCGAAGCCGGGGTGTGCGGCGTGCCACCGGTCGGCCAGCCCGGTGCGCAGCAGCCGGTGGACCTCTGCTCCGCGGTGGAGCTCCTTGCGGAGGTTCTCCCGCCGGGAGTTGGTGATGCGTACGCCGAGGGAGAGTTTCAGCATGAGGTCGGACCCCGGCCGGTACACCGTGCGCACCGAGGACGTGGGGTGCCAGTGGGCGCCGTGCGGACCGAGGACGTGCAGGAGCCCCTTCTCGCACAGGGCGGTGACCTCCGGGCGTCGCATGAGCTCCGCGGCCTGCCAGGGGTGGAGCGGCAGGGCCGTGGTGCCTTCGGGGAGGCGCAGGCCCTCGGTGTGGGGCGCGAGGAGCGCACGGGCCGTCACCGGCCGGCCCGCCTTCGTCCAGGAGGAGTCCGTGGCCAGTACGGAGCGGTCGGCGGCCATCCAGTGGAGCGGGAAGGAGCCGCGCAGCTCGGGTGAGTAGTGGACGGCCTCGGACTCGGAGAGGCCTTCGCGGCTCTTCGGCGTGGGGTGCAGGGGATGGCCGAGGACGAGGGACTGCTCACCGGTCAGGAACGGGCCGGCCTCGGACGGCGCGGTGGGTGTACGCCGCCGCTCCGCGATGAAGGTGGCCGTGTGCCGCACGGAGTCGGCCACCCTGGCCACCAGGTCGACGCCCGCGCTCCGCTCGCTCTCGCGCCCGAGGAGTGCGGCCACGGTGACGGCGTCCACGCCCGGGGTGCCGGCGGGCGCGTTCTCCAGGACCGGTGTGCCGAAGCGGTGCCAGCCGGTGTGGGACCAGTGGGTGACCGGGACGAGCAGGGCCGTGCCGCTCGCGGGGAGAGGGACGCGCAGGGTCGCCCCCAGCGGCCGGGGAAGGTCGTACTCCCGGGCCCAGCAGCGCAGCAGGTTCTCCGTGCCCGCGGAGTCGGCGGCCCGGAGCGGGTCCGGATGGTCCAGCGGGTCCGGATGGTCCAGCGGGTCCGGATGCTCGGCCTGACCGGCCTGGCAGGAGCGGCCCGCCGGACCGGAACCGGCCGGGGTGTCCGCTTTCGCGCGCGGGGTCCCGTGCGGACCGGCCTTCTGACGGGGCACGGTCGTCGACTCGACCGCGAGCGGGCCGTCCGGCAGTTCGTGTCCCCGCTGCTCGCGGGTGAGGGGGCCGTCGGCCTCGGGGGCGGGGGTGGGGTTCACGGCGGTCTTTCTTGTGAGGGGTCCGGGATCAGCGGGTCGGCCCGGCAGCGGCCCGGCGGTTCGGAGAGCGCTCGGCGGCGCTCAGCGCGTCCGCGAGGCGGTCGACGACCGCGGCCGCCTGCTCGTCGGTGAGGGTGAGTGGGGGGAGCAGCCGGACCACGGCGCCGTGGCGTCCGCCGAGTTCGACGATGAGGCCGCGCCGCAGGCATTCCTGCTGCACCGCGGCCGCGAGGGCGGGATCGGGCGGCGGGGCGGAGCCGCTCTCCGCGGTGACGGTGAGCGGTTCGGCCTCGGGGTCGACCAGCTCGATCCCGATCATCAGTCCGCGGCCCCGGACGTCACCGATGCTCGGATGGGCCGCGCCCAGCGCCTGGAGGCGGGCGAGCATGCGCGCTCCGAGCGTCCCGGCGCGCTCGGCGAGCCTGTTCTCCCGCACGTACGCGAGGGTGGCGGTGCCCGCCGCCATGGCCAGCTGGTTGCCCCGGAAGGTGCCGGCGTGGGCGCCGGGCTGCCAGAGGTCGAGGCCCGAACGGTAGACGATCACCGCGAGGGGGAGCGAGCCGCCGATGGCCTTCGACATGACCATCACGTCGGGCACGACGCCACTGTGCTCGACGGCCCAGAAGGCGCCGGTCCTGCCGACCCCCGTCTGCACCTCGTCGGCGATCAGCGCGATGGAGCGGTCCCGGGTGATCTCCCGCATCCGTCGCAGCCAGCCGTCGGGCGCGGGATTGACCCCGCCCTCGCCCTGGACCGGCTCCAGGATCATGCCCGCCGGAGCGGGCACCCCTCCCTTGGGGTCGTCCAGGAGGTACTCCGTCCAGTGCGCGGCGATGCCGGCACCCCGCTCCCCGCCGACGCCGAACGGGCAGCGGTAGGTGTGCGGGAAGGGCAGTCGGGTCACCCGGACGTCGGGGGCACCGCCCGACGCGCCCAGCGCTCCTGCCGTCATCCCGTGGTACGCGCCGGTGAAGGCGAGGAGTCCGCTGCGTCCGCTCGCCGCCCGCACCAGCTTGAACGCCGCCTCGACGGCGTCCGTACCCGCGGGACCGCAGAACTGGATCCGGGCGTCATCGGCCAACTCCCCCGGCAGGGTGGCGAACAGCTCGGTCGTGAACGCGTCCTTCACCGGGGTGGCGAGGTCGAGGACGTGCAGGGGCGCGCCGGAGTCGATGACCTTTCTGATCGCTTCGAGGACCACCGGGTGGTTGTGCCCGAGTGCCAGCGTGCCCGCCCCCGAGAGGCAGTCGAGATAGCGGCGCCCGTCCGCGCCCTCGATGGTCATGCCCCTCGCCCGGACCGGCACGATCGGCAGCGACCGCGCGTAGGTGCGTGCCGCCGACTCGCGCTGCGCCTGCCGCCGCAGGATCCCGTCGTGCGTGACGGGAGGTGCCACCGGAGCTGGTTGGGTCACGGCCACGGCTGTCGGTCCTCCTGCGGTAACAGTTGCGTCGCACCTCGGTGCGGTCCCCCGGGGGCGGACCGCGCCGATGAACGCCGTCCGGGTGTCCCCCGTACGTACCAACGACGCCGGACGCGGGAGATCACGGGTAAATCGGAAGATCCTTGCGCGCGGGGAACCGTGGACCTGCCGAGCGCCGTCCCCAACGGCACCGGCATAGTGGGGGCCGCACTCCGGACGGGGCCCTGCTCCGGCCTCCTCGGTGAGTTGCCGCGGTCACGCGGTACGCCGTGGCCCGCCCGAAGTCCGCGGTGCGGTAACGAAGTCAGTGACGAAGTCCCAGGGGGATCACCAGATGCGACCCATGCGCCCGACCGACACCGCACGCCGCGGGGGGAGCGTCCGCCGCACCCCCCGGGTGTTCGCCGCAGCCGCGCTCGCCGCTGCCCTGACCCTCACCGCGGCCGCCTGCGGTCCCGAGGACGACGGCGCCTCCGGCGAGCCGAGCGCTTCCGCGGGCCGGGCCGCCGACGGAAAGATCACCATCCCGGACGATCTGAAGGACCGTCTCAAGGAACACGGGATCGACCTCGACAAGTGGCGCGACGGCGAGTGGAAGAACTGGGACAAGGACACCTGGCTGCGTGAGGCCAAGGACTACGTCAACCCGGTCATCGAGGACCTGTGGGACCCGGACCGGATGCGGGAGGCGGACAAGCCCCCGGAGAATCCCGTCGCCAACGACCTCTCCGGCGACGCGGGCGTGACCGACCCGACCCCCGCCCCGGTGCGGGCGGCGGGCCTGGCGACGCCGTACCACGACAACGCCCCGGCGTCGGGCAAGCTGCTCTTCGACGGGCCCGAGGGCTCGATGGTGTGCTCGGCCACCGTGGTGCGGGACCCCGCCCGCCCCGGCCGGTCCAACATGGTGTGGACCGCGGGCCACTGTGTCCACGCGGGCAAGAACGGCGGCTGGTACCGCAACATCGCCTTCGTCCCGTCGTACAACGACAGCGGTCTCACGGGAGCCGGCCTGGAGAACGCGTCCCGGGAGCAGATGGCCCCGTACGGCGTGTGGTGGGGCCAGTGGGCGCAGACCTCCGAGCAGTGGATCGACCAGGGCGCGTCGACCGGCGGCCAGGGCGCTCCCTACGACTTCGCGGTCCTGCAGGTCGCCCCGGAGAAGGGTTCCACGGGCAAGTCCCTGGAGGAGACCGTCGGTTCGTCCCTGCCGGTCGACTTCAACGCCCCGGCGGTACCGGAGATCGACAGCATGACGGCCACCGGCTATCCGGCGGCGCCGCCGTTCGACGGCCAGAGCGCACTGCAGTGCACCGACCGCCCCGGCCGCCTCGCGGTCTTCGAGGACCAGCCCACGATGTACCGCATCGGCTGCACGATGACGGGCGGTTCGTCCGGCGGTGGCTGGGTCGCGAAGGGCCAGGACGGCAAGCCCGCCCTGGTGTCCAACACCTCGATCGGCCCCGTGACGGCGGGCTGGCTGGCGGGGCCCCGTCTCGGCCAGGAGGCCAAGGGCGTCTACGACTCCGTCAGCAAGAAGTACGCGGGTCGGTAGGGCCCGCCGGACGCACGAGGGCCGGGCTCCCGTACGGGAGCCCGGCCCTCGTGCGTCACAGGCGTCGTGTCAGTGGGCGACCGGTGCGAACATGCCCAGGTCGGCCCTGAGTTCCTCGTGGACCCGGGCCTTGAGCAGCGTGCCCTCCGGGGTGTGCTCCTCGGAGATCACCTCGCCCTCGGCGTGCACCCGGGAGACGAGCGCACCCTGGGTGTAGGGCACGAGTGCCTCGATCTCGACGGACGGCCTCGGCAGCTCGGCGTCGATGAGCGCGAGGAGCTCGTCGATTCCGGCACCGGTCCGCGCCGACACGGCGATCGCGTGCTTCTCGGCGCGCATCAGCCGCTGCAGCACCAGCGGGTCCGCCGCGTCCGCCTTGTTGATCACGACGATCTCGGGGACGTCGACCGCGCCGACCTCCCGGATCACCTCGCGCACGGCGGCGAGCTGCTCCTCGGGCACCGGGTGGGCGCCGTCCACCACGTGGAGGATCAGGTCGGACTCACCGACCTCCTCCATCGTGGACCGGAAGGCCTCCACGAGGTGGTGGGGAAGGTGGCGTACGAACCCGACGGTGTCGGCCAGGGTGTAGACCCGGCCGCTCGGGGTCTCGGCCCGGCGCACGGTCGGGTCCAGGGTGGCGAACAGTGCGTTCTCCACGAGGACTCCGGCACCGGTGAGCCGGTTGAGCAGCGAGGACTTGCCCGCGTTGGTGTATCCGGCGATCGCGACGGAGGGCACCTTGTTGCGCTTGCGCTCCTGACGCTTGATCTCGCGGCCGGTCTTCATCTCCGCGATCTCCCGGCGCATCTTCGCCATCTTCTCGCGGATACGGCGCCGGTCCGTCTCGATCTTGGTCTCACCGGGACCACGCGTGGCCATGCCGCCACCGCCGCTGGAACCGCCGCCGCCCATCTGACGGGACAGCGACTGACCCCAGCCGCGCAGCCGCGGCAGCATGTACTGCATCTGCGCCAGCGAGACCTGGGCCTTGCCCTCTCGGGACTTGGCGTGCTGGGCGAAGATGTCGAGGATCAGGGCGGTCCGGTCGACCACCTTCACCTTGACGACGTCTTCGAGATGGATCAGCTGGCCCGGGCTGAGCTCACCGTCGCACACGACGGTGTCGGCGCCGGACTCCAGCACGATGTCCCGCAGCTCCAGCGCCTTGCCGGATCCGATGTAGGTCGCCGGGTCGGGCTTGTCGCGGCGCTGGAACACCGCGTCGAGCACCTGTGCGCCCGCCGTCTCCGCGAGCGCCGCGAGCTCCGCAAGGGAGATCTCCGCGTCGTGGACCGTGCCCGAGGTCCAGACACCGACGAGCACGACGCGCTCCAGGCGCAGCTGCCGGTACTCGACCTCGGTGACGTCCTCGAGCTCGGTGGAGAGACCGGCCACACGGCGCAGGGCCGCGCGCTCGGAGCGGTCGAGCTGGTCGCCGTCCCGCTCTCCGTCGATCTCGTGGCTCCAGGCGACGTCCTCTTCCATCAGGGCGTCGGCCCGAAGGCCCTCGTTGAGGCTCTCGGATGCTGTTTCCGTGGCGCTCTGCGCGTCCTGCGCGTCCTGGGGAAGGGAAGAAGAGGAGGTCATTGGATCCTTACGTCGATAGAAGTCCGTTACGTCAGTCACAACGTGTGACGCCGCCGGAAGATTCCCGCGAGGGGTGCTCACCGGCCGGCCGCCGTGCCGACCCGTCGATACTGGCATGTCCGCGCCGGGCCCGTCACGCGGGTTTCGTTGCCCTCGCCGGGCTCTGCCCGTCCGCCGCGTTCCGGGGCTTCTCACTGCGCCACTCCGGGTGGCCGGGCATCGGCGGGGTCTTCTCGCCGTACAGCCAGCCGTCGAAGAACGCCGTGAGGTCCCGGCCGGCGATCCCCGACGCCAGGTCGGTGAACTGGCGGGTGGTCGCCGATCCGTCGCGGTGTGCACGGACCCAGGTCCGCTCCAGACGGTCGAACGCGGCCCTGCCGATCTCCTCCCGCAGGGCGTACAGGATGAGCGCGCTGCCGTCGTAGACGACCGGCCTGAACAGACTGATCTTGTGGTCGGGGGACGGGACGTCGGGGTGGGCCGGGGGGCCGCCCGCGGCCCGCCACGCGTCGGAGCGCGCGTAGGCGTCCTTCATCCGTCGCTCCAGCGGTTTGCCCGCGTGTTCCTCTGCGTAGCGCGCCTCGTACCAGGTGGCGTGTCCCTCGTTGAGCCACAGGTCCGACCAGGAGCGGGGCGAGACGCTGTTGCCGAACCACTGGTGGGCGAGTTCGTGGACCATGACGGAGTCGACGTACCACTCCGGGTAGCCGGTGCCGGTGAACAGGGAGCGCTCGAAGAGCGAGAGCGTCTGCGTCTCCAGCTCGAACCCCGTCTCGGTGTCGGCGACGAGGAGTCCGTACGTCTCGAACGGATACGGGCCGACCTGCTTCTCCATCCAGGTCAGCTGCCCGGGCGTCTTCTTCAGCCACGGCTCCAGCTTCGCGCGGTCGGCCCTGGGCACCACGTCGCGTACGGGAAGACCGTGCGGCCCGGTGCGCCGCAGCACGGCGGAGCGGCCGATGGACACCTGCGCGAGCTCCGTGGCCATGGGGTGCCGGGTGCGGTAGGTCCAGGTCGTGGCACCCGCGTGATGCCGCTTGCCTGCCGGCAGTCCTCCCGCCACCACCGTGAGGTCGTCCGGCGCGGTCACGCGGAAGGTGAAGTACGCCTTGTCGGCGGGGTGGTCGTTGGCGGGGAAGACCCGGTGCGCGGCATCGGCCTGGTTGGCCATGGCGAGGCCGTCGGCGGTCGGGACCCAGCCTCCGTTCGCCTTCTCCCCCGAGGGGTCGCTCGTGTGCCGCACGGTGATCCGCACGTGCGCTCCGGAGGACAGCCGGACGGGTGCCCGGACGACCAGGTCCTCCCGCGCGGTGGCGAAGTCGGCGTTCGTTCCGTCGACCTCGACGGAGCGCACGGTACCCCGCGCGAAGTCGAGGTTGATGCGCTCCAGCGGCGCGGTGGTGCGGGCGTCGATGGTCGTGACCGCTTCGAGGGGCTTGGTGTTGGCGCCCTTGTAGGTGAGCGCGATGTCGTACGAGAGGACGTCGTAGCCCGGGTTGCCCAGGTACGGGAACAGGCGGTCGCCGATGCCCAGCGGTTCGGGTGCGGGCAGGGTGGCGGCGACGAGGGAGAGCGAAGCGGTGGCCAGCAGAGCGGCGCGCAGTCGGCGCGAGGTGAGCGGCATGGACTACGGCTATCAGCGCGCGCCGTCCGGACGGGTGGTGCCGCGCGCCGCACCACCCGAACGGGTCGCGGCACCCGGCAGGGTGGCGGCGGCCGCGCGGTCAGCCGGTGGCCGCGGGCTGCTGGGCGCGGCTGACGTCGTACACACCGGGCACGTCGCGCATCGCCCGCATGAGCCCGGGCAGTCCCGCCGCGTCGGGAAGCTGGAGGGTGTACGTGTGCCGCACGCGCTGTTCGCTCGGCGGTTCGACGGTCGCCGCGACGATGGCCGCGTCCGCCGCCGCGATGGCCTCGGTGAGGTCGGCGAGCAGCCGGGGCCGTCCGAAGGACTCGGCGACGAGGGTGACCCGGTAGTCCGCGCTCCGGCTCCACTCCCCCGGGTCGTTCCAGCGGGCTCCGACGGCCGGCCGGCCGAGCGCGCGCATACGGGCGACCGCCGGGCACTCGTCCCGGTGCACGGTGACGGCGCCGCCCCGCACGGTGAATCCGACGATGGCGTCGGGCGGCACGGGCGTACAGCAGCCGGCGAGCCGGACCGCCGCGCCCGGCTTGTCGACGAGCACGCTCGGGTCCCGGCCGGACACCTTCCCCCTGCCGTTCCCCGCGTCCTCGGCGGGCTGCGCCTGCGGTCTCGGCGCGTCGGGGCTCTTGTGGAGGCCCGGCCCACCGTCCGGATGGGTGTCCAGCCACGCCGTGATCGCGATACGGGCACCCGGGGTGCGCACATGGTCGAGCCACTCGGGCGACGGGCCGGAGGAGCCGTCCTGGGCGATCAGCAGCTGCACGGTGTCGCCGTCGTTCAGCACGGTGCTGAGCGTGGCCAGACGCCCGTTGACGCGGGCGCCGATACAGCCGTGCGCCTCCTCGCCGTACTGCGCGTAGGCGGCGTCGACGCAGCTGGCGCCCGCCGGCAGCCCGAGGGTGCCTCCGTCGGTGCGGAAGACCGTGATCTCCCGGTCCTGGGCCAGGTCGGCGCGGAGCGTGGTCCAGAACTGGTCGGAGTCGGTCGCGGATTCCTGCCAGTCCAGGAGGCGGGAGAGCCAGCCCGGCCGGGTGGGGTCGGCGCGCTCGCCGTCGGCGGGCTCCGCCTGGTGCGCGCCGCCGGTGCCGTCCTGGGTGTACGGGTTGCCGAGGGCGACGACCCCCGCCTCGGCGACCTTGTGCATTCGGTGGGTGCGGATGAGGACCTCGGCGACGGCCCCCTCGGCACCGACGACCGCGGTGTGCAGCGACTGGTAGAGGTTGAACTTGGGAGCCGCGATGAAGTCCTTGAACTCGGAGATCACGGGGGTGAAGCAGGTGTGCAGTTCACCGAGGACCGCGTAGCAGTCGGCGTCCTCACCGACCAGCACCAGGAGCCGGCCGAAGTCGGTGCCGCTCATCTCCCCGCGTTTGGCCCTCACGCGGTGCACCGAGACGAAGTGGCGCGGCCTGATGAGCACTTCGGCACTGATGCCCGCGTCCCGCAGGGTCGAGCGGACGCGGTCGGCGATCTCGGTCAGCGGATCCTGCGCCCCCTCCCACGCGGTGATCAGGGCACGGGTGCTCTCGTACTCGACGGGATGGAGGATCGCGAAGACGAGGTCCTCCAGCTCCGTCTTGAGCGCCTGCACGCCCAGGCGTTCCGCGAGCGGGATGAGCACCTCGTGGGTGACCTTGGCGATCCTGACCTGTTTCTCCGGGCGCATGACACCGAGGGTCCGCATGTTGTGCAGCCGGTCGGCGAGTTTGATCGACATGACCCGGACGTCGTTGCCGGTGGCCACGAGCATCTTGCGGAAGGTCTCGGGCTCGGCGGCGGCCCCGTAGTCGACCTTCTCGAGCTTGGTGACGCCGTCGACCAGATAGCAGACCTCGTCGCCGAACTCCTGCCGCACCTGATCGAGAGTCACCTCGGTGTCCTCGACCGTGTCGTGCAGCAGTGACGCCGTCAGGGTCGTCGTCTCGGCTCCGAGTTCGGCCAGGATCAGGGTGACCGCGAGCGGATGCGTGATGTAGGGCTCACCGCTCTTGCGCATCTGGCCGCGGTGCGAGGACTCGGCGAGCACGTAGGCCTTGCGCAGAATGGCCAGGTCGGCGTCCGGATAGTGCGCGCGGTGCGCCTCCGCCACATGGCCGATGGCGTCGGGAAGACGGTCACGGGAGACGGGCCCGAGCAGGGCGACCCGGCCCAGCCTGCGCAGGTCGATCCGCGCACGACCGCGCTTGCGTAGGGGAGCACCTGGATTGGCGGCCTCTGCGCTCATGGGGCACCTCCGGCGAACGTCGACCGGCGGGCAAGGGATGCGGATACACCCCCGGGCCGGTGCTTGATGCTATCGACCCCACCACGTGGCGCAGTCCAGCTCTCGCCCAGCGTGAAACGGATCACCCATTCGAGCGAAGCTCTAACCGATCATCGTTTCGAGCCACGCGGCGTCGATCACACCCTCGGCGACGATGACAGCGGGGCCCGTCATGTCGATCCCGCCATCGGGGTGTTCGGTGATCACCAGCGTCCCCCCGGGGAGGTCAACGGTGTACGTCGCAGGGGCTCCCGTCAGCGCGGGGTCCACACCGTCCCTGCGCGCGGCGGCGACGGCCACGGCGCAGGCGCCCGTGCCGCAGGACCGGGTCTCGCCGGAGCCGCGCTCGTGGACGCGCATCGCGACGTGCCGGGGTCCGCGGTCCGCGACGAACTCGATGTTGACCCCGTCCGGGTAGACGGACTGCGGGCTGAACGGCGGTACGGAGTACAGGTTCCCGGCGTGGTCCAGGTCCTCGACGAACGCGACGGCGTGCGGGTTGCCCATGTTCACGTTGCGCGCGGCCCAGCTGCGGCCGTCCACCGTGACCGTGACTCCGTCGTCCGGGAGCACCGCACTTCCCATGGAGACCGTGACGTCGCCGTCCTTGGCGATGTGAACCCGCTTGACCCCGCCCCGGGTCGCGACGGCGAGATCGCCCTCGGCGGCGAGACCCGCGCGCTGGAGGTAGCGGGCGAAGACGCGGACGCCGTTGCCGCACATCTCGGCGACCGACCCGTCGGAGTTGCGGTAGTCCATGAACCACTCCGCCTGCTCCGCCATGCTCTCGGCGTCGGGGTGCGCCGCGGAGCGCACGACGTGCAGCAGCCCGTCACCGCCGATGCCGGCCCTGCGGTCGCACAGCCGGGCCACGAGGGAGACCGGCAGGTCGAGGGCGTTGTCGGGGTCGGGGACGATCACGAAGTCGTTCTCGGTGCCGTGGCCCTTGAGGAAGGCGATCTGCGATGTGCTCACGAGTCAACTGTACGAGGCTCCGACGGGTGTCCGCCGGACCGGGCTCCCGCTTCCGGCGGCGGGCCTCTCCGCGGAGTCTCAGCGCAGGCGTGCCACGCGCCAGACCGCCAGGGCGACCAGCGCCGCGCAGAGAGCGACGTACAGCGCGATCGCCCGCCAGTCGGGGCGCTCTGCCGGGCCCCGGGGAGTCAGGCCGGGCCAGGTGTACCCGACGCGGCGTGCCGCCATCATGCCCCAGCCCGCCGCGCAGCAGCTGATCAGCAGCCCCAGCATCGCGACCACGGCGCCGCCGCCGCCGAACTCGAAGGCGAGCGGGAACGCGAACATCAGGGATCCTGCCGCCGCCAGCCCCACGATCGGCGCGAGCTGCCAGATCCGCAGCCTGCGGGCCGGGCGGAGCTCGACCTCGACCTCGGGGGCCACGTCGTGTTCGTCGGGCCCGTCAGGGCTCAGGCTCCCTGCGCCGTGCTGCGTACCCGGTACATCCTGGTCTGTGTCGCGGGGGCCGGCTTCCATCGCCACGCGCCCTCCCAACTCGGACTCCACTGGTCGATCGATGCTCGATGATGGCACGCTCCAGGGCGCCGAAATGACTGGCGGGGCGTCCCGATGCCATCACGTGATCAGGCTGTTATAGCCCTGCTCCAGGGTTTACGCAGGTCAAAAGCCTGCTGCTGGGCGGTGAGTCAACGGGGGGTCAGCGATAGCCCCAGGTCAGCGCCGGATTGACCGGCCGTGACCAGCCCGGAGGAGGAACCGCCTCAATCATGTCGAACAGGCTTGCGCGGGGTTCGGGCGGCTTCTCCAGGCCCCGCGAGTGCCGACACGGCAGGGCCCAGGGCGGTGCGCACATCGCGTACGACGTCCGCCAGCAGGGGCTCCGAGCCGGCGCTGAGGTGGAAATGCCCCCCGTCGAACAGTCGCGTCCCCAGATACGTGGTCGTCCGGTCCGCCCAGGGGGTCAGCCGGTCCGGCGGCGCGAACTCGTCGTGACGTCCGCCGAACACCGACAACGGAACGTCCAGAGGGTCGGTGGCGTCCGACCGCCAGGTCTCCACCAGACGCAGGTCGGTCCGGATGAGCGGGCCGAAGATCCGCCACAGCAGCGGGTCACCCAGCAGGTGTTCCGAGGTCCCACCCAACTCCGCTATGTGGCGCAGCAGTTCCTCGTCTCCGGCGGTGTGGCGCTGCACGCCGCTCGGCTCGCTCGGCGCTCGGCAGGAGGAGACACCGAGCCAGACCGGCGGTTCGAGTCCCTCCTCGATCAGCCGGCGTGTCAGCTCGAAGGCGACGATGGCGCCCATGCTGTGCCCGAAGAAGGCGTAAGGGACGTCCAGTCCGGGCCGGATGGCCGCGAGGAAGTGCCCCACGAGGTGTTCCAGGTCGTCGAGGGGCGGCTGTCCCATGAGCGAGCCGTGTCCGGGCGCGTCGAGCGCCCGCAGGTCCCATGTGGGCGGAAGGAAGCGGGGCCACGCCCGGTAGAGGCTGCTCGATCCCCCGGCGTGGTGAAAGGCGAACAGCCGGACCTCGGTGTCGTCGTGCGTCTTGCTGCCGTTCAAGGCGGTGTTCCCCGCTGGATGGCCCCGTGCCGGGGGCGGTGTGCATGAGGTAGGCCGGCGTCGCCGTGTCCAAGGGGCGCGCTGCAGCCGGTCCATCGGTGTGGCCCGGCCGCACGTCGCCATGGCTTCGGTGAGCACGGTGATGTCTCCGGGGCCGCTCCGGACGTCGTCCCGGTGACAAGGTGTTCACCGGCCGGGTGGCCCCGTCACCGGCCGGATCTGCCGTCCGGTGACACGGCTCGCGGCGGCTACGGCATCTTCTGGACCGTCTTGACGAAGCGTCCGAAGTCGTCGACCTCGGGGGTGCCGAGCGTGTTGACGAATCGGCGCACGAGCTTGTCCAGTGCCTCGTAGGCCTCGGTGTGGTCGTGGCCCACCCTGTCGACGACCTTCAACGCGAGCCGCCAGTAGCCGTCGTAGACGCCGTCGAGCGGCATCTGGAAGGTGGACAGGACGTCCTTGGCCCGCGAGAGGGTCTTGGCCCCCGCTCGCCCCAGGGACTCCTCGATCACCCGCGAGTAGAACGCGAAGTGCCGGGCCTCGTCCCTGGCCATGAGGCGCAGCAACTGCTGCAGTACCGGCTCGCTCAGCGCGGCCCGGTAGTGCTGGTAGAAGAGCTGGGTGGCCTTCTCCTGCATGAAGAGGTAGAGGAACGCCTCCAGCGGGTCCTCGTAGTCCATGGAGAAGGGCTGCCGCCCGACCTCGGCGAGGTCGTCGGCCAGACTCTTCTCGTCCGCCATCTCCGACACCAGCTGGTACTCGCTCAGGGCCGACGCGTGCTTTTCCTCGTCGTTCGCCCAGGCGAACAGGAAGCGCGCGTACTCCCGGTTCCGGTGATATGTCGCCGTGCTTATGTCGCCCGTCGTGGGGAACGCCGACAGGTTGAAGCTCAGGAACGCGGGGATGTGGTCCTCTACATACGTGATGAACCGCACGATCGAGCGGTCGTCGTCCGTGAGTTCCTCCGGTCGGACTTCGGACCAGTTCACGTCCGACAGCGACCAGGGGTGCTCGGCTGTCCGCCGAACGGTGGTCACCGCCGACCGGCGAATGACCTCGATCTCCGACTCGGTGATCTCGGCTTCCGCGGCGTCGCGTTCGGCCGTCGCCTTGTCCGTCAACATGTGCTTGGTGTCCTCATTCGGTGAAGTGCCCGGCATATCGTGGGCCGCCGGGTCGCCGGCCCACGGCGGCGTTTGCTACGCCTTGGCCGCGAGCGCGGCGGAAAGGCCGTCCACGAGGTCGCCGACGGTCTTGGCGCCGAAGACGGTCGCGTCGTCGAACTGCACGCCGCATTCCTTCTCCAGGCCGGCGGCGACACGTACCAGGTTCAGTGAGTCGATCTCGGGCAGCTCGCGCAGCACGTCCGACTCCTGCAGCACGCGGCCGGTGAGCGGCAGCACGGTTGCGAGCTGCGTCGCCACCAGGGCCATGATCTCGTCCCGGTTCCTCATGATTCCAACCTTTTCGTTCGTGATCGATATGTGGTTGCGGTCGACCAGCCGAAACGTTTCTCCTGCCGGAGGAGGGCGGTTCGGGCCAGACTTGCTCTCCGGTGCACCTCGCTGGAGGGCCTTCGGAGCGGGGGTGGGTGCGCAGCGTGATGGAGCACTGTCCGTCGTGTGCCGCGTCGGCGCCCAGCGGCTTCCCGTGGTGCCGGGCACCTACGGGTGAGGACCACTGCCGCCCTGGTCAGGTCGCGGAAGCGACGAGCTGTCGCACCTCGTTGCGCCGCCATTTGCCACTTGTGGTGCGGGGAAGCCTGCCGGGCCGCACAAGATGCACGCGGATCGCGGACAGGCCGAGTTCCGCCGCCACCCTCAGCCGGATCTCCTCGGCCAGTTCCTGGTGCGCTTGCTTCGTCTCGGCCACGACGGTCAGGTGCTCCGCGTCGTCGGGCACGGCTACGCAGCGTCCCCGGTAGATCCCGGGGAGGTCGCACACGACGGCCTCGACGTCCTGGGCGAAGAAGTTCTTGCCCTTGACGATCACCATGTCCTTGATCCGGCCGGCCACGTAGAGCCGGTCCTGGTGGCGGAACCCGAGGTCGCCGGTCTTCAGCCAGCCGCCGTCGAAGAGCGCCTCGGTGGCGCCCGGGGAGCGGTAGTAGCCCTCGGTGACCCCTTGCCCCCGGATCTGGATCTCCGCGAGCTGCCCGTCGGCGGCCGGCTCACCGGACCGCGTGCGCAGGCGCAGTTCCAGGCCCTCGACAGGGCGCCCCACCGCCACCACCGGTTTGGCCTCGGGGTCGGCCGCGTCCACCAGGCGCACCTCTTCCTCACCGGCCAGGAGGGTGCGGTCGACGTGCAGGATCCGGGGGGCCTCACCCGGTTCGGGGAAGGTCACCGCCAAGGTGGCCTCGGCCATCCCGTACACCGGGAACATCGTCTCGGGGCGGACTCCCGCCGGCTTCAGACGTTCCATGAAGGCCGTGACCGTCGCCGCCGAGACGGGCTCGGAGCCATTGAAGGCGAATCGCCAGCTGCTCAGGTCCAGCTCGGCGACAGCCTTGTCGTCCATGGACTGGATCATCAGGTTGTAGCCGAAATCGGGCCCGCAGGTCACAGTGCCGCGATGCGCCGCGAAGTATTCCAAGAACCTCGCGGGGCGCCGGATGAAGCCGCCGGGACTGAAGGTATGAGTGGTCGCGCCGTGTGTCAGATAGGCCAGCCAGCCGAACAGCCCCATGTCGTGGAAGTGCGGGACCCACTGGATGAACACGTCGTCCGGCGTGATGTCCGCGGCGACACCTATGGAACGCAGTCCCGCCGCCACGGTGCGGTGCCGCAGCACCACACCCTTGGGCTGGGCGGTACTGCCCGAGGTGTACTGGACGATGGCGATGTCGTCCGGCGACACGTCGGGCAGTCCGGGCGTCGGACCTCCGGCAGGTACCTCGTCCGTCGGGAGACGCAGCACGGTGGTGCCGGGGCGGGCGGCTCGCACGAGGTCACCCAGCTCCGCCTGGGACGCGTCCACCAGCAGGTATCTCATCTCGGCGGAGTCCACGAACCCGGTCACGTGCCGAGCGGCGGATTCGAGGTCTCGCATCATCGGCGGGATCGGCAGCAGACTGACCGCCGCCCCGGCGCAGGTGGCTGCGAGGACACCTGTGAGGACCTGGGGTCCGGTTGCGGACAGCAGCCCCACCACGTCGCCTGTGCCCACGCCGGCCCGCAAGAGCTCTGCGGCGAACCGCTCGGCGTTCCAGGCGAGTTGTCGGACCGTCAGCTCTCTATCCAGTTCGGGAAAGGCCAGCCGTCTCTCGGGCCACTTCTCCACACAGTCACGCAGAGCTTCGGCCAGTGTGGCCGCAGTGAATGTCACGATTGTTCCTTACGGGTGCCGGGCAGCTCGTACGACGCGGCCTGATTCGGCGAAGTTCAGCTCGAGTTGGGGCGGGCAGGGCAACGCCCCCGAAGTCCCGCCATCCGAAATGTCCGAGGACGGCTTCGGCGTGCGCCAAGGACGTGCACCCCGGACATCGGGACGTCGTCCGCTCAGCCGCCTGCCACGTCCGGACCATACTATTGATTGTCGTCTCAAGTAACATCGACCACATGCGCGATGGGGTCGGCAAGAGTGACGGCTCATCAAATAGTGCTGAATTGAGTCGACTTGCCTGACATCATCTGACTTTGATCAGCGTGACACGACTTGACCGACCCGGCCCGCATCGCCCCCACGTGGTTAGCACACGGCACAACTGGCCCCAGCGGACGACTGATTGAGATCCGGACGGTCAGCATCGGGTGCGAGGTCTTGGATCGAGACCGCCGGCATCAACCTGACATTCAGTCACACTGCTTCGCACTGTGGGCATTGGATGCCATTGAGGCCGGCTCACCGCACCGCGCACGTTCCGGACCAGTCGTCGGGCACCCGTCACGCCCGGCCGCTCCCCGGACGCGCCCCCGGCTTGCCGAACCGCCGGGCCCGCCGGCCCACGCCGGGCGCGGACCGGGCAGTCGCGGCGGCCGGTACCCGTCGGCCCGGACACCCCTGGCATCGACGCCACACCCTCTGGCTCCTGAAACAGAGCCCGGGCCGCCACCCGTCCGAGTGCCCCACCCCTGGAGCCGCAGACCGCTGGCCCGTCCGGACGAGGGCTACAACACCTCGCCCACGCCGCGCAGGCCAAAAATCACGCGAGGCAGGTGATCCCTCGTCGCGCCATCAGGCTTCGATCATTCGTTCGACCAACGACATCGCTCGCTGCGGAAGTTCTCCCCGGTGTTCTTCGGCGCCATTCAGCCACGTGACACGCGGGTCGCGCCGGAACCACGAGTCCTGGCGGCGCGCGAAGCGCTTGGTGGCGCGCACGGTCTCGTTGCGCGCCTCTTCCTCGTCGCACTCCCCCGCGAGCGCCCCGAGCACCTGCTGGTAGCCGAGGGCCCGGGACGCCGTGCGTCCCCCGCGCAGTCCGAGGGCTTCGAGCGCGCGCACCTCGTCGACCAGGCCCGCCTCCCACATCCGGTCGACCCGGGCGGTGATCCGCCCGTCAAGCTCGGGGCGTCCGACGTCCACACCGATCTGGATGGCGTCGTACACCGCCTCGTCGCCCGGAAGGTTGGCCGTGAAGGGCTTGCCCGTGATCTCGATGACCTCCAGCGCGCGGACGATCCGCCGCCCGTTGCCGGGCAGGATGGCGTGCGCGGCCGCAGGGTCCGCCGCCGCCAGCCGGGCGTGCAGGGCGCCGGAGCCCTCTTCCGTCAGCTCCTGCTCGAGCCTGGCCCGCACCTCGGGGTCCGTGCCGGGGAACTCCAGGGCGTCGATCGCGCCCTTCACGTAGAGACCGGAGCCGCCGACCAGGACCGGGGTGCGGCCCGCCGCCAGCAGCCGGTCGATCACGATGCGGGCGAGGCGCTGGTATTCGGCCACACTCGCGGCCTCTGTGACGTCCCAGACGTCCAGCAGGTGGTGGGGTACGCCGTCGCGTTCGTCCAGGGTCAGCTTCGCCGTGCCGATGTCCATGCCCCGGTAGAGCTGCATGGAGTCGGCGTTGACCACCTCACCGCCGAGCTGCTGGGCGAGGAAGACGCCCAGATCGGATTTTCCGGCCGCCGTGGGGCCGACGACGGTGATGACGCGGGGGGCGGGAGCTGATCTTCTCACCGGGACAGTCTCCCAAACTCCACGGACCGCACCGACCGCCCGAGGAGGCGTTCCCGGCCGCGCGCACGAGCCGCGTCCGGACGGGCAGCGGTGCGTCCGGTCACGGCGAGTCACGCGTGTTTGCCCGCCGACGGGTAAAATGTGACCACAGTCTCCCAGCACGGAAGGTGACCCATGGGTTTCCTGGACAACCTGAAGGCCAAGCTGGCCCCGGCCAAGGAGAAGGTCGGCGACCTCGCGCAGCAGCACGGGGGCAAGATCGACCAGGGTCTCGACAGGGCCGCACGCACGGTCGATCAGAAGACCAAGGGCAAGTACAGCGACAAGATCGTGTCCGGCACGCAGAAGGCGAAGGACGCGGTCGATCGGCTGGGGCAGAAGGACGGTGGCGGCACCCCGCCGACGACACCGCCCGCACCTCCCGCCGCCTGACGTACCGATGGCGGGGTGAGGGGCGTGGAGGCACCGGCTCCACGCCCCTCGGGGCGTCCTCACCGTCGCTGACGGTTGTGCCCGGGACCTTCGTCGTGCCCGGCGTCACGACCAGGCGGCGACGACGTACCCCACGCCGTAGGGCGCGTCCTCGTACAGCAGGTGCCCGGCCAGGTCCGCCCCGCCGGCCGCGCCCGCGAGCACCTGCCAGGGGGCCCGGCCCGACACCTTCAGCTCGTGCGCGAGCGTCTCGTCCAGCGCACCGAGTGCGGCCAGGTCCGCCGAGCCCAGGGCCCTGGCGGCCGCCGCGTCGAAGTCCTCGGCCCGTTCGTCCAGATAGCCCGGCGCCTTGACCGTCCGGCAGGCACTGCCGTCGCCCATGACCAGCAGGGCGACCCGCTCCGCCCGGTCCGCGAGTTCCTTCCCGGCCCGCAGGCAGCGCTCGGCGGAGAGTGACTCACGGACCCCCAGACCTTCGGCCGGAGCGCCGTCCCACCGGGCATGCTCCAGCAGCCACGCCCCGACCGCGAGTGACGCCGGGAGCCGCTGCCCGGGGGCGGCGGACCCAGCGGGTGCCGTACCCAGCCGCACGGTCAGGTCCACACCGAAACCCGCGAAGGAACCGGCCGCCCCGGGCGGGTACGGGCCCCTGCCGTCCGGTGCGGCGGGCCCGGCCACGATCAACAGGTCCGGCCTCGCCGCGGCGAGCACACCCAGGGCGTCACGGCACGCGTTCCGCGCGGCGTCGAGTTCGGGCCCGGCTCCCGCGGCCACCTCGGGAACCAGCAGCGGCGGGCAGGGACAGACAGCAGCGGCGACAAGCATGCCGGTCAGCGTACTCAGTCGATCGCGCACCCCGCGGCCGCCGGCAGCGGGTCGGGCACGCCGACGCCGGGCAGGCCCAGCATCACTCCGGCGGGCTGCGCGGCCGGAGCGGCGGTGCGCTTCTCCCAGGCGTCGCCCGACCGGGTGCGCCGGACGCCCAGGGGGGCGCCCTCGGCGAGCAGGTGGTGCGGCGCGGCGTAGGTGATCTCGACGGTCACCACGTCACCGGGGCGCACGTCCTGAGACGGCTTGGTGAAGTGGACCAGGCGGTTGTCGGGGGCGCGGCCGGAGAGCCGGTGCGTGGCGCCGTCCTTGCGCCCCTCGCCCTCCGCCACCATGACCTCCAGGGTGCGGCCGACCTGCTTCTTGTTCTCGTTCCAGGAGATCTCCTCCTGAAGGGCGGAGAGGCGCATGTAGCGCTCCTGCACCACTTCCTTGGGGATCTGCCCCTCCATGTCCGCGGCGGGTGTCCCGGGGCGCTTGGAGTACTGGAAGGTGAAGGCGTTGGCGAAGCGGGCCTGGCGCACGGCGTGCATCGTCTGCTCGAAGTCCTCCTCGGTCTCGCCGGGGAAGCCCACGATGATGTCCGTGGAGATGGCGGCGTCCGGCATCGCGGCGCGCACCTTCTCGATGATCCCGAGGAAGCGCTCCTGGCGGTACGAACGGCGCATGGCCTTCAGGATCGTGTCCGAGCCGGACTGCATCGGCATGTGCAGCTGGGGCATCACGTTCGGGGTCTCGGCCATGGCGGCGATCACGTCGTCGGTGAAGTCGCGCGGGTGGGGCGAGGTGAAGCGGACGCGCTCCAGGCCCTCGATCGTGCCGCACGCCCGGAGCAGCTTGGAGAAGGCCTCGCGGTCGCCGATGTCGGATCCGTAGGCGTTGACGTTCTGGCCGAGCAGGGTGATCTCGCTGACGCCCTCGGCGACGAGGGCCTCGATCTCGGCCAGGATGTCGCCGGTCCGGCGGTCCTTCTCCTTGCCGCGCAGTGCCGGGACGATACAGAAGGTGCAGGTGTTGTTGCAGCCGACGGAGATCGACACCCATGCCGCGTAGGCGGACTCACGCCGGGTGGGCAGCGTCGAGGGGAACGCCTCCAGGGACTCGGCGATCTCGACCTGCGCCTCCTCCTGGATCCGGGCGCGCTCCAGGAGCACCGGCAGCTTGCCGATGTTGTGCGTGCCGAAGACCACGTCGACCCAGGGGGCCCGCCGCACGATGGTGTCGCGGTCCTTCTGCGCCAGGCAGCCGCCGACGGCGATCTGCATCCCGGGGCGCTTCGTCTTCATGGGGGCGAGGCGGCCGAGGTTGCCGTAGAGCTTGTTGTCGGCGTTCTCCCGCACTGCGCAGGTGTTGAAGACGACGACGTCGGCGTCGCCGTCGGACCCCTCGGGCGCGCGCACGTATCCGGCGTCCTCCAGGAGCCCCGACAGGCGCTCGGAGTCGTGGACGTTCATCTGGCACCCGTAGGTGCGTACCTCGTAGCTCTTCTGGACGTCCACTGCTTCGCTCCGGTTGCCGCTGGTCATGGAACAAGGGTAGGCGCTGGCCGGACCTCCCCCTCCGCCGGAGGTCCGGCCCCCGTCCGGCCTGGCCAGGACGGGGCACCGCCTGGCAGGATCGCGCCATGCTCCACGCACTGTCCCGGGCCGGCAGGCGCCGCACCCTCCAGGGGGGCGCTGCCGGCGTCGTCGTGCTCGGGCTGCTGCTGTGGTGGGTGCTCCCGCTCGGCGACAGGGAGCCGAGCGGCTCGCTCACCTTCTCCACGGGCGTACGGAGCGGGGTCTACCAGCGCTACGGGCAGCGGCTGGAGGGCGCGCTGGCCAAGGACATGCCCAAGGTGTCGATACGGCTGCAGAACAGCGAGGGCTCGCAGCAGAACATCGAGCGGGTCGCCACCGGCGAGGCCGATTTCACCATCGCCACCGTCGACGCGGTGGCCACCTACCTCCAGAGCGGCAAGCCCGGTGGCGAACGGCTGCGCGGATGCGTGCGCCTGTACGACGACTACGTGCAGCTGGTCGTGCCCCGGGGCTCGGACATCCGGAAGGTCTCGGACCTGCGGGGCAAGAGGGTCGGTGTCGGGCAGAAGGGCTCGGGCGTGCTCCTCGTCGCCGACCGGCTCATGACCGCCGCGGGCGTCGACCCGTCGGAGGACATCACACCGGTCGAGGCGGGCATCGACACGATGCCGCAGCGGCTGACCGACGGTGAGCTCGACGCCTTCTTCTGGTCCGGCGGGCTGCCGACCGGCGCGGTGGAGAAGCTCTCGCAGGAGTTCGACATCAGGCTGGTGCCGCTGGAGACGCCTCTGATCAGCAGACTCCAGGCGGCGGGCGGTTCCACCCGCCACTACAGATCCGCCGTCATGCCGGCCGACGCCTACGACCACGCGCAGCAGGGACAGGCCGTGCAGACGGTGGCGGTGGCCAACCTGCTGATCACCACGGACCGCACGGACCCGCTGATGACCGAGGCGTTCACCCGGACCGTGATCGACAGCCGGGACCGGATCGGACGCGAGGTGCACGCGGCGCAGCTGGTGGACCTGCGTACGGCGATCTACACCGATCCGCTGGCCCTGCACGAAGGGGCCAGGCGCTACTACCGCTCCGCCAAGCCCTGATGCATGCGCGCGGGACGTGCGGGACGTCGCGCGGGCTCGCGCGTCGCGCAGTACCGATCGGTGCCGGCGCCCCGTGCTGGATCAGACGTGCGGGGCGTCGCGTGGCACGGTGACCGTCACCAGCAGGCCGTGCGGCTCGTGCGTGCCGTAGCGGATGGTGCCGCCGCCCGCCGCGAGCAGGGCGCGAGAGATGGAGAGGCCGAGACCGGACCCCTTGACGTTCTGGTGCCGTCCGCTGCGCCAGAAGCGGTCGCCGACGCGCTCCATCTCCTGCTCGGTGAGCCCGGGCCCCCGGTCGGCGACGGTGACGGTCGCGCCGGTCCCGTCGGTACCGGCCGTGACCCGGACCTCCTCGCCCTCCGGGGTGAACTTCAGGGCGTTGTCGATGACGGCGTCGAGCGCGCTCGACAGGGCGATGGGGTCGGCCCAGCCGGTGACCGCGGGGGCGCCGTCCAGGGTCAGCGTGACGCCCTTCTCCTCGGCCAGGGGGCGCCAGGCGGCCACCCGTTCGCCGGTGAGGGCGCCGATGTCCGTGAGCCGGAGGTCGGCCTCGGCGTGCTCGGCGAGCGCCAGGTCCAGCAGATCGTCCAGGACGTTCGCCAGGCGCTTGCCCTCCGTACGCACCGAGGCGATCTCCTCGTTGCCCTCGGGGAGTTCGAGTGCGAGGAGCTCGATGCGAAGGAGGAGTGCGGCCAGCGGGTTGCGCAGTTGGTGGGAGGCGTCGGCGACGAAGGCGCGCTGCTGTTCGAGTACGTCCTCGACGTTGTCGGCCATCTCGTTGAACGACTTCGCCAGGCGCCTGAGTTCCGGTGGGCCGCCGGACGCGACGACCCGGGAGCGCATCCTGCCGCTGGCGATGTCGTGGGTGGCCGCGTCCAGGGTCCGCACCGGCAGCAGCACCCAGCCGGTGAGACGGAAGGCAGCGCCCACCGCCACCAGCATCGCCACGACTTCGCCCAGGGCGATGAGCAGCCAGCCGCGCAGAGTCCTGGAACGCATGTCGCCGGTCGGGGAATCGGTCACCACGACGGCGACCACGTCCCCGTCCCTGACCACGGGGGAGGCCACGGCGAGCCTGCCCCGCTGCCACGGCCAGACCTGTGCGGGGTCGTGGGACCGACGGCCGAGCAGGGCCTCCTGGAAGGCGTCCCGGCCCTCTCCCTCGACGGGCAGGGTCCAGCCGGACGGCGCCTTGGCGAGCGCCCTGTCGTCGCGGTAGAAGACGCCGGCCCTGATCCCGTACACCGAGTCGTAGGCCCGGAGCTCGGTCTGCAGGATCCGTCGTCGCTCGTCCGAGCCCTCGACCGGTTCGCTGACGAACTGGGCGAGGGCGGCGAAGCGCGCGGTGTCGTCGATGCGGTCGATGACGACACGCTGCTGCTCCGCGGCGGCCACCCGCACGGCGAGCGGGAAGCCCAGGGCGAGCAGGACGGCGGCCATGAGGACGATGAGCAGGGGGAGCAGGCGGGTGCGCACCGGGCGTTACGTCCTCAGCCCGCCGGCGACACGAGCCGGTAGCCGACGCCCCGCACGGTCTCGATCAGGGCGGGGAGCCCCAGCTTGGAGCGCAGCGACGCCACGTGGACCTCCAGTGTGCGCCCGGTCCCCTCCCAGCTGGTCCGCCACACCTCGCTGATGATCTGCTCGCGGCGGAAGACGACGCCGGGCCGCTGCGCGAGCAGCGCGAGCAGGTCGAACTCCTTGCGGGTGAGCTGGACTTCCCGGCCGTCGACACCGACCCTGCGGGTGGGCAGTTCAATACGGACGGGGCCGAGCAGCAGGGCCGCGAGCGGGGTGGGCCCGGTGTCCTCGCCGGCCGTCCTGCGCCGGGCCACAGCGTGGATACGGGCGAGGAGTTCGCCGGTGTCGTAGGGCTTCACGACGTAGTCGTCCGCACCGAGGTTGAGGCCGTGGATGCGGGAACGGATGTCGGAACGTGCGGTGACCATGATCACCGGGATCGCGGACCGCTTGCGGATCTTCCCGCACACCTCGTAGCCGTCCTGGTCGGGCAGCCCGAGGTCGAGGAGGACGACCCCGAAGGGCTCCTTCTCGGCGGGCAGCAGCGCCTGCAGCGCCTCTTCGCCGCTGCGGGCGTGCACGACCTGGAAGCCGTGGCGCGCCAGAACGGCTGACAGGGCCGCCGCGACGTGGTCGTCGTCCTCGACGAGCAAAAGCCTCAAGGCCCCTCCCCTCCGTTCACGTTTCCGCGTCCATGTCTTCCGGGACCGCGGAGACTATCCGTGATGGCCGGCGGAAGTTCCGCCGGGTGAACCTTCGCGTACGGCGACGATTCACGCCATCCCGCATCAGGGCATCCACGCCGATGACGGGTACGTCAGTCAAGACCCTCCCGGTTACCAGCGGGTTTCCGTTACCCACCCGGTACGACGACGAGCGCGCCGTGGTGTCCCGTTCACGCGGAGTGTCCGGCTGAGGCCGGATCGTTATGCTCAATTTCCGCTCAGATGTAATGACGTTCGTCGCACTGCGTCACTAGGGTCCTTCCCTAACCGAGGAGGACGGAGCAAGAAGCCGATGAGCGGAGTGTCAGTGACCAAGGCCGCCGAGGATGCCGCACCTGCGGGAGACGACCTTGTCGTACTGAGCAACGTCAACAAGCACTTCGGCGCGCTGCATGTGCTCCAGGACATCGACCTGACCATCGCCAGCGGCGAGGTCGTCGTAGTCATCGGGCCCTCCGGGTCCGGGAAGTCCACGCTGTGCCGCACGATCAACCGCTTGGAGACGATCGACTCGGGCGCGATCTCGATCGACGGCAAGCCGCTGCCCCAGGAGGGCAAGGAGCTCGCCAGGCTGCGTGCCGATGTCGGCATGGTCTTCCAGTCGTTCAATCTCTTCGCGCACAAGACGGTGCTCGAGAACGTGATGCTGGGCCAGACCAAGGTCCGCAGGACGGAGAAGAAGCTCGCCGAGGAGAAGGCCCGGGCGCTGCTCGACCGCGTAGGCGTCGGCGTACAGGCCGACAAGTACCCGGCGCAGCTCTCCGGCGGCCAGCAGCAGCGCGTCGCGATCGCCCGTGCACTGGCCATGGATCCCAAGGTCATGCTCTTCGACGAGCCCACGTCGGCGCTCGACCCGGAGATGATCAACGAGGTCCTGGAGGTCATGCAGCAGCTGGCCCGGGAGGGCATGACGATGGTCGTCGTCACCCACGAGATGGGCTTCGCCCGTTCCGCCGCCAACCGGGTCGTCTTCATGGCCGACGGCAAGATCGTCGAAGAGGCCACGCCGGACCAGTTCTTCAGCAACCCGCGCAGCGACCGGGCCAAGGACTTCCTGTCGAAGATCCTTCACCACTGATCCGCACGGCTGGTCCAGTGCCGGCTGAACACTCACATCGCGTCAACCCGAGGAATCCCATTATGCAGCTTCGCAAGGTCACCGCCGCGTCCGCCGCCGTGCTCGCTCTCGCCCTCACCGCCACCGCCTGTGGTTCCGACGACAAGGACGACGCCGCGGGTGGCGGCGGCGGCAAGATCACGATCGGCATCAAGATCGACCAGCCCGGTCTCGGTCTGAAGACGCCCGACGGCAAGTTCACCGGCTTCGACGTCGACGTCGCCACGTACGTCGCCAAGGAACTCGGCTACGACGCCAAGGACATCAAGTTCGTCGAGACGAAGAGCGCCGACCGCGAGACCGCGATCGAGCGCGGCGACGTGAAGTTCATCGCCGCCACGTACTCGATCAACGACGAGCGCCTGCAGAAGGTCGACTTCGCGGGCCCGTACCTCCTCGCGCACCAGGACGTCCTCGTCCGCGCCGACGACGACTCCATCAAGTCGCCCGCGGACCTGAACAACAAGAATCTCTGCTCGGTCACCGGTTCGACCTCCGCGAAGAACGTCAAGGAGAAGCTGGCGCCGAAGGCCCAGCTGCAGAACTACGGCGGCTACTCCGAGTGCCTCACCGGCCTGGAGAACAAGGCCGTCGACGCGCTGACCACGGACGACTCCATCCTCGCCGGATACGCCGCGCAGGAGGTCCACAAGGGCAAGTTCAAGCTCGCCGGCTTCAAGATGACCAACGAGAACTACGGCATCGGCCTCAAGAAGGGCGACGCCGACCTCAAGAAGAAGATCGACGCCGCACTCACCAAGATGGTCTCGGACCGCTCCTGGGACAAGGCGGTCGCGGCCAACTTCGGCCCCGCCAACTACAAGAACGACCCCGCACCGAAGATCGGCAACGTCGTCAAGTAGGGCTCCACTCTCCGGACGGTCCGAAGCCGGGCTGACGAGGTGCGCCGCCGACGAGGCGGCGCACCGAGCCCTCCCCACACGTGGAAGCACGGGAGATCGTGTTCGACTTTCTTGAAGGTTACGACCTACTGGGGGCCTTCTGGGTGACGGTGAAACTCACCGTCTACTCCGCCCTCGGTTCCCTCATATGGGGAACGCTGCTGGCCGGTATGCGGGTCGGCCCGGTCCCCCTGATGCGCGGTTTCGGTACCGCCTATGTGAACATCGTCCGCAACATTCCGCTGACCGTGATCATCGTCTTCGCCTCGCTCGGTCTCTTCCAGACCTTGCAGGTCGAGCTCGGAGGCGGCGGCAACTTCGAGGTCATCAACTTCCGGCTCGCCGTGCTCGCACTGGCCCTCTACACCGCCGCCTTCGTGTGCGAGGCGCTGCGGTCGGGCATCAACACCGTGCCGGCCGGACAGGCCGAGGCCGCACGTGCCCTGGGCCTGAGCTTCGTCCAGGTGCTGCGGCTGATCATCCTCCCGCAGGCCTTCCGCTCGGTCGTGAACCCGCTGGCCAACGTGCTGATCGCGCTGACCAAGAACACCACCGTCGCCGCGGCGATCGGCGTTCTCGAAGCGGCGACCCTGATGAAGTCGATGATCGAAGCAGAAGCCCAGCTCATCCTCATATCCGCCGTCTTCGCGTTCGGATTCGTCTGCCTCACCCTCCCGACCGGGCTGCTGCTCGGCTGGGTGAGCAAGAAGGTGGCGGTGAAGCGATGACGACGTCCGTCCTCTTCGACGCACAGGGGCCGCGCGCCAAGCGGCGCAACATCCTGTACACCGTCGTGTTCCTGGCGGTCCTCGTCGCGGTGGCCTGGTGGGTGTACACCAGCCTCGACGAGAAGAACCAGCTCGACTGGATCAAGTGGGAGCCGTTCTTCACGAGTCCCCAGCCGTGGGAGACGTACATCTGGCCGGGGTTCCAGAACACGATCAAGGCCGCGTTCTTCGCCCTCGTGATCGCTCTCCCGCTCGGGGCGCTGTTCGGCATCGGCCGGCTCTCCGACCACCGCTGGGTGCGCATGCCCTCCGGCATCGTCGTGGAGTTCTTCCGCGCCATCCCCGTGCTGATCCTGATGATCACGGCGAACGCCGCCTACGCGGAGTTCACCGACATCGCCACCGACCAGCGCCTGCTGTACGCGGTCGTCACGGGCCTGGTGCTGTACAACGCCTCGGTGCTCGCCGAGATCGTACGGGCCGGGATCCTCTCCCTCCCGCGCGGGCAGACGGACGCCGCGAAGGCGATCGGCATGCGCAAGGGCCAGACGATGCGGTACGTGCTGCTCCCGCAGTCGGTCACCGCGATGCTGCCCGCGATCGTCAGTCAGATCGTCGTCATCGTGAAGGACACCGCACTGGGCGGCGCGGTGCTCACCTTCCCCGAGCTGCTGGCCTCGGTCCGCCCCATGAGCGCGAACTACGGCGCGAACACCATCGCGTGCTTCACGATCATCGCGCTGATCTACATCGCGCTGAACTTCGCTCTCACCTCGTTCGCGAGCTGGCTGGAGCGCAGGCTCCGGCGCGGGAAGAAGAGCACAGGCGGGGCGATCACTGCCGGCCCCGACGGCGGCCTCAAGACCGTCGGCGAAGCGCCGCTCGTCCTCCAGGACGGACACGGGATCTGACGGTCCGTCGCTGACGGAAGGACGGGGGGCGCCGGCGCACACGCCGCGCCCCCCGCCACGTCCCCCGGTCACTTGACGCAAGCACCGGCAATAGGTTGCATACGTTCTGTGATCCCGCCCCGAACAGCCCCCGCCGCACCCTCCTCCCCCTCGACCCCGACGACCGGCGCCGGAGGGATCACACCGTGGACCCGGTGATCGTCGTCGGCGCCGGGCCGGTCGGCCTGGCGCTGTCGCTCGCCCTCGCGGCTCAGGGCGTCCCGTCCGTCCTGCTCGACGAGGGCCCCGGCAAGGACGAACCCCGCCCCGCCCGTACCGTGGTGCTGCGCGAGGACACCGCGGACCTGGTGCAACGGCTCGGCTGTTCCGCGCTCCGGGACGAGGGACTTCGCTGGGCGGGCTGGCGCTCGGTACGGCGCAAGCAGCTGGTACGGGCGGTTCCGCTGGGCGACGAGGAGAGTGCCGTGCCGCTCCCCTCCCCCGTCCATCTGCCCCAGCACGCGCTCACCGGAGGACTGCGGGCCGCGGTCGCCGCCCACGACCTGGTCGAAATGGTGCCGTTCAGCCGGATCGACACGCTGGAGCAGGACGCCGACGGTGTCACCGTGCACACCAGGGAACCCGGTTCGACCTGGTGGCGCGGGAGTTTCCTGGTCGGCTGCGACGGCGCGCGCTCCACGGTGCGCAAGCTCCTGGACATCAGGTTCCCCGGCCGTACGGCGGTCGAGCGGCACGCGGTCGCCGCGCTGCGCGCCGAACTGCCCTGGCCTGGCGAGGCCGTGCTGCACCGGTCGCCGCCCTGGCGCTCTGGCGGTACGGAGGTCACGGCCCGGCCGCTGCCCGACGGGGTCTGGCGGCTGGACTGGCTCCTCCCGCCGCGCGGTGAGCTGGTCACCCCGGACGCCCTGATCATCCGTATCCGCGACACCCTCGAGGGCTGGTGCGGCGAGACGCCGGCCTACGACCTGCTGGACACCGGCGTCTACACGCTGCACCACCGGCTGGCCAGGCGCTGGCGGTCCAAGCGCGCCTTCCTCGCCGGGGACGCCGCGCATCTGCTGGGCGCCCTCGGGACCCAGGGAGTGGACGAGGGGCTGCGGGACGCCGAGAATCTGGCCTGGAAACTGGCGCAGGCCTGGCACCACGGTGCCTCGGAGGTGCTGCTCGACAGCTACCAGGCCGAGCGCAGGGCGGCGGTGGCGGCGCGGCTCCGAGCCGCCGACCAGTCGCTGCCGATACTGCGCGGGGGTGCCGGCCTCCGCACGCTCGTGCAAGGCGGCGCACGCGGGCACGACACGCTGCTCGCCGATGGCCACCTGGGGTGCGGGCCGCTGGGTGCGCCGCCTTCGTACACGCACTCCCCTCTTTCACCCCAACACACCGAAGCGCACGCCCCGGTGGGAACGGCTCCCGGAGCGCCGGTCGCCGACGTGCGGGTGACCGCGCCCGACGGCACGGCGGTCCGGCTGCGCGAGCGGCTGGGACAGGGACACCTGCTGGTGATCCTGGTCGCACCGGGCACGGGGGTGTGGGACCGGCGGCACTGGCTCACGGCCGGGGTCATGCCCCGGCTCGTCGACGCGGTGAACGCGCTCCCGGTCAGGGCCGAGTTGCTGGTGACCGAGAGCTACCCGGGAGCGACGGCTCACACCGTGCTGCTGGTCAGACCGGACGGGCATCTCGTGGCCGCCTTCAGCGGGGTGCGCGCGGCGGAGCTGTACGCGGCCGCCGACACGGCGCGCGGGGGTGGTGCGAGCACGGCGCACAGGGAGGGGACACGCACCACGGCGCGCTCCGACCGGACCGCGGACGTCAATTGACCGTCGCAGGCCCACATGGTGTACTCCAGATCATGACCGACACCGATGTGCGCCTGTGGCGGAGGGTCCATATGGACCTGGTCCGCTACGCGGGCTGCGTGTGTCGTCCGTCCTGCTGAATCGCCTGCCCCGGCACCCCGCGCCGTCTTCGGTGCGTGGCCGTGCCTCCTCGCGAACCCCACAGGACGGTCCCCCGTGTCTGCATCCTCTTCTTCCTCCCTGCCCACGCCCGCATCCGCCGCCGACCCCGATGCCTCGGCCGCAGCCCCGACGGCGGGTGCCGGCGTCGCTGATCCCACCGCCGGTAGCGCGCTCGGCGTGAGCGGTACTGCGTCCGCCGCCGACGTGCGGGTCCCGGCCCCGACCGCCGCGGAACTGCTCGCCTTCGTCCGCCGGACCGCGGAGGACACCGCGCTCGTCGCCTCGCTCCCCCTCGACCCCGAGGGGCGGACCTGGCTGCGGCTGGAGGGGCCCGGTGGCAGTGAGGCGTGGCTGATCGCCTGGCCTCCCGGCACCGGCACCGGCTGGCACGACCACGCCGAGTCGACGGGAGCCTTCACCGTGGCAGCGGGCACGCTCAGGGAGCACTCACTCGCCGCACGCCTCCCCGCCGGCGGCTGGAAGACCCTCGAACTCAACGAGGACATCGACCGGACGCGTCGGCTGGCCACCGGCCAGGGCCGGGCCTTCGGCCGGCACCACGTGCACGAGGTGCTGAACGAGTCCGGACACGAGCACGCCGTTTCCGTGCACGCGTACTACCCGCCCCTTCCGCAGATCCGACGGTTCAGCCGTACGGGCGCTGTACTCCGACTCGAGCAGACCGAACGCCCGGAGGACTGGCAGTGAGCGTCGACGGCCGGAACCGTCCGCAGGAGCCGCTCGGCATCGACGACCTGGTGGACCGGGTCCGGGCGGGCTACACCCGGATCAGCCCCGAAGAGGCCGCGGCCGCAGCCGGGGAGGGCGCGCTGCTCGTCGACATCCGCTACGCGGCCCTGCGCGAGAGGGACGGACTGATCCCCGGCGCACTGGTCGTCGAGCGAAACGAACTCGAGTGGCGCCTCGACCCCCGGGGCAGCCACCGCGCCCCCGAGGCGGTCAGCCACGACCTCCGCATCGTGATCATCTGCAACGAGGGTTACGCGTCGAGCCTCGCCGTCGCCTCACTGCACCAACTGGGACTGCACCGGGCCACGGACCTCACCGGCGGTTTCCAGGCATGGCGCACCGCAGGACTCCCCGTCACTCCCGGACAGCCCACCGCACCCTGACCCGACCCTACGGGCTCGCAGACCGGGGAGGCCCGTGGCCTCGCGCCCGGCCCTCCGGCTGCCGAAAAGGCCCGAATGCCTCCCCGACACACCCGAACGCTGCTCTCCGGTGGAGCTGTCAGCGCGCGAAGCCGACATTCACCTCATCACTGAGGACCGGAATGTACGGAGATGTCGCGTTGATGGATACCGCCCAGCTCACCCCGGATCAGCTCGACGCACAAGCCTCCCGGCTCCATGACACGGATGCGTGGCAGCGCATCGTCACGGGCTGGGAGGTCGCTGCCCCCGAGGGCGAGTGCCCGGGCGGCCCCGAACGCTCGGGACCACTGCCGGCGTCCGAGGACGAACTGCCCGGAGTCGAGGCCCTGGACGCGGTATCCGGAGCGGAGACGCTGCCCACGGTCCGGAGGGCCACGCGCGCGGTCCCGTTGGCCATGCATGCGGTCCCGTTGGCCACGCGTGCGGCCATGGTGACCACGCGTGCGGGCGCCGACGAGGTGGAGGCAGGTCGCACGGTCGCTGGGGCGGATCCCCTCCCTCCCGAGCGCCGGTACCCGGCGCCCGCCGCACCGCATGACAAGGCGCGGCCCGCACCCCCTTCCGAATCTTCCGACGCTTCCGACTGGCGGGATCTTCTGTCGGTGCCCGTCGAGCGACTGGTGGAGGATTCCCTGCGGACATTGCCCGCGGCGCCGACACCGCCGACAGGCGCGCGCAGGCTTCCCGGGCGCCTCGGTGCGTTGCTGCCCGACCACCTGCACGCCTGGCGCCGAATCGGACAGCCCGACGTACGCCCCTCGACCCACCTCGGCCACGCCCGGCAGATCCTGACGGAATGGGGCTGGCAGAACACCCCCTACCGCCTGCGCAACGCACGTGGTGCGCGCTGCGTCTGCGGGGCCATGCTGACAGCCCACCGGCTCGGCTACGGCTCTCTCCGGACCGTGGACCGCGCCGGCGCCTGGATGATCACAGAGCTGCGCTCGCAGGGCTGGACCGATCTGATCGGTCCCTGGAACCGGCACCCCGGCCGCACCGCCGACGATGCGCTCGCCCTCATCGACGCGACCATCCGGCGGGCTTCACTGGCAGGCGAATGACCTCTCCTGGAGACGCCCTGGGGCATTCCGCGACACTGTGACCGAGTCCACTCGCCGGCATCCAACCGTCGGCGTCCGACCATCGGCATCCAGCCCTCGGCATCTCCCCTCGGATCGGCATCCGCCCCTCGGAGCCGAACGCTCGGCCCTGCGGCGGTGGCCCCCTCCGCCACCGCCGCAGGCAGGCTCGTCAGGCCGTGCGCGTATATCGCCGCCTAATTCGGCTATCGCCGGCTTATTCGGCTTCGAGCCCCTCGATGGGCTCGAAGCCCGTCGCCCCCGAGCGGCGCGACCCGCGTCCTGTATGCACCCACTCCCCTGCCCCCACCTGGCGCCCCGTGCAGCTGCCTGCCCCGCCTGGCGCATGCGGTCGACGGACCCGCACCGCCCCGGGTTCGCGTTCGGCCAGGCCCGCCGCTCGCTCCGCCCCCGCCGTCGGCCCGACCCGCCGTTCGCTCCGCCCCCGCTCAGAAGGGCTCGTCCAGCCCCTCGGTGTCCTCCCCCTCGGCCTCCAAGGCCTGGCGCACCACGCGCAGGGCCATTCCCTCGCCATATCCCTTGCGCGCCAGCATGCCCGCGAGCCTGCGAATCCGCTTGTCTCGGTCCAGCCCTCTGGTCGAGCGCAGTTTCCGCGCCACGAGTTCCCTGGCGGTCTCCTCCTCCTGATCGGAGTCGAGCTGCCCGACCGCCTCGTCGATCAGCGCGGAGTCCACCCCCTTGGTACGCAGCTCCCGCACGAGGGCACGGCGGCCGAGCCCTCTGCCGTGATGCCGGGACTCGACCCAGGCGTCCGCGAACGCCGCGTCGTTGATCAGCCCCACGTCCTCGAACCGCGACAGCACTTCCTCCGCCGCCTCGTCGGGGATCTCCCGCTTGCGCAGGGCGTCCGCCAACTGCTTACGCGTACGCGGAGTCCCGGTCAGCAGCCTCAGGCAGATGTTGCGCGCCTGCTCGACCGGGTCGCGCGGCTCCCCCTTCTCGGCCCTCGGCTTCTCGGCCCTCGGCTTCTCGGCCCTCGATGAGGAGGAACCGCCGCCTCCGGAACGGGAGCGCGAACGCCGTCCCGCCCCCTCGCCGAACCCGGCCCCCCGACCGGGCTCCGCGGGGGACCCGGAGACGTCTGCGGCGTACTCGGGGCCGGGGGCCGTGCCGGCTTCAGCACCCGGCCATTCCGTGCGACGCGTCATCGCCTAGCTCTTGGCCGCCGTGGCCTTCACGGGCTTGGCCTTGGTCGCGGGAGCCGGGACCGACTTGGCAGCCGCGTCGGCAGGAGCACCCGTGGCGGCCGCGGCATCGGCCGCGGGCTCCGCGGACGACTCGTCCGGACGGACGCCGACGCCCAGCTTCTCGAGGATCTTCTTCTCGATCTCGTTGGCGAGATCAGGGTTGTCCTTGAGGAAGTTGCGGGCGTTCTCCTTGCCCTGGCCGAGCTGGTCGCCCTCGTACGTGTACCAGGCGCCGGCCTTGCGGACGAAGCCGTGTTCCACGCCCATGTCGATCAGGCCGCCCTCACGGCTGATGCCCTGGCCGTAGAGGATGTCGAACTCGGCCTGCTTGAACGGCGGCGCGACCTTGTTCTTGACGACCTTGACGCGGGTGCGGTTACCCACTGCGTCGGTGCCGTCCTTGAGGGTCTCGATACGGCGGATGTCCAGACGCACAGAGGCGTAGAACTTCAGCGCCCGGCCACCGGTCGTGGTCTCCGGGGAGCCGAACATGACCCCGATCTTCTCGCGGAGCTGGTTGATGAAGATGGCCGTGGTCTTGGACTGGTTGAGCGCACTGGTGATCTTGCGGAGTGCCTGGCTCATCAGACGGGCCTGCAGACCCACGTGCGAGTCACCCATCTCGCCCTCGATCTCGGCACGGGGCACCAGGGCCGCGACGGAGTCGATGACGATCAGGTCCAGCGCACCGGAGCGGACCAGCATGTCGACGATCTCCAGCGCCTGCTCGCCGTTGTCCGGCTGCGAGAGGATGAGGCTGTCGATGTCGACGCCGAGCTTCTTCGCGTATTCCGGGTCGAGGGCGTGCTCCGCGTCGATGAACGCCACCGAGCCGCCGAGCCGCTGCGCGTTCGCCACGGCGTGCAGCGTCAGCGTCGTCTTGCCGGAGGACTCCGGTCCGTACACCTCCACCACGCGGCCGCGGGGCAGACCGCCGACGCCGAGCGCGACGTCGAGCGCGGTGGACCCGGTGGGGATCACCTCGATCGGCTCGTTCGGCCGCTCACCGAGGCGCATCACCGCGCCCTTGCCGAATTGCCGTTCAATCTGTGCGAGTGCGGCGTCCAGCGCCTTCTCGCGGTCGGTTCCTGCCATGGGTTCCACCCGATTTGCTTGAGTCGATCGCTTCACGTCACAGACGCTAACCCCTGCCACTGACAATGGGCCTCGACGTCCTCCCGGCCTGTGGACAACTCCACGGTCGGGCCCGGGAAAACCCGGCCGGAATCCCATAAGAATGGATGTTCGATTTTAGTGTCAAGCGCACCGCGCCGGGATCGCCACGAGAGGGAGCGGGCACTCGAAACGACCCAAAACAGACAAGTCAATTATCCGTGACATGAGCCGGTGAGACCCGACAGGGCATCCAGAACCCGTCCTGCGGGCGGATGACCGGTTCCTGCCCGCAGGACACCGCCTCACTCCCCGTCCGCGCCCCGCACCGCACTCCGCACCCTCTCCAGGAGCGGTACGCCACGGCGCAGGCGGTGGCCGCCGTGCATCCTCGGATCGTCGGTCAGGTCATAGCGCTTCACGTAGGCGCCCAGGAAGGCCTGCAGCGTCGCGACGGCCGGAATGGCGATCAACGCCCCGACCGCGCCCAGCAGCGCGGTCCCGGCGACCACCGATCCGAAGGCGACCGCCGGGTGGATGTCGACGGTCCTGGAGGTGAGCTTCGGCTGCAGGACGTAGTTCTCGAACTGCTGGTAGACCACGACGAACCCGAGGACCCACAGCGCGTACCAGGGGTCCACGGTGAAAGCGATCAGCATGGGCAGCGCACCGGCGAGATACGTGCCGATCGTGGGGATGAACTGCGAGACGAGGCCGACCCAGACGGCGAGCGCGGGAGCGTACGGCACCCCGAGGACGACGAGCAGGATGTAGTGCGCCACACCGGAGATCAGCGCCATCAGCCCGCGGGAGTATATGTAGCCGCCGGTCTTGTCGACCGCGATCTCCCAGGCGCGCAGCACCTCGGCCTGCCGGGAGGGCGGGAGCACGGAGCACAGAGCGCGCCTGAGCCGGGGGCCGTCCGCGGCGAAGTAGAAGGAGAACAGGAAGATCGTCAGCAGCCGGAACAGTCCGCCCAGCACGGTGGTGGAGACGTCGAGCACTCCGGTCGCACTGTTCTGCACGTACTTCTGCAGCCAGTCGGAGTGCAGCAGGCTGTCCTGCACCTCGACCCGCGACAGCTTCGTGCGGAAGGTCTGGTTGACCCAGTTGATCACCGAGTCGAGGTACTTCGGGAACTCGTCGACCATGTCGACGATCTGGCCCGCGAGCATGGAGCCCAGCAGCACCACGAATCCGATGCCCGCGATCAGGACGCCCAGGAAGACCAGGAAGGTCGCGAGCCCCCTGCGCATCCCACGCCCTGCCATACGGCTGATGGCGGGCTCGATCGCCAGCGCCAGGAAGAAGGCGATGAGGATGTTGATGAGCAGCCCGATGAGCTGGTCGAACGCCCAGCTGCCCAGCCGGAAGCATCCGTAGAGCGCCAGCGCCATGACCATGGCACGCGGGAGCCACCGGGGCATGCGGGCGGAGCCGGTCCCCGTCGGCGCACCGGATGGTGCGGCCGGCGGGACGGACGGCGCGGCGGGCGGCTGGGTCTGGGCGGTGTCGTCTGTCGGTGCCACGGGACAAGTCTCGCGCACCGCGCTGACAGCGGATCGCGCGGGCCGACCGCCGACGCCCGCGACGCGCGCGACCCCGGGGGCCGGGGGTCAGTGCCTGCCGACGAGATCCAGTCCGTGGCCTTCAGCGCCTGCCGGGGCACTGGCTTGAGCGGCGGTGCCCCGGCGGGATGCCGACGGAAAGGTCGGTGCGCGCGGCGGAAGACCGCCCCGTGCGTCAGCGCTTGTCGGCGGGGATGCCCACCGCGGAGCAGACACCCCGCCAGACGTCCTTCGTCTCCCAGCCGGCGGCCAGGGCCTCGTGCACCGTGCGGCCCCCGAGCTCGGCCATGACATGGTCGCGCGCGAAGGACTCGGCGTAGGCCTCGCCGAAGTGGTCTGCCATCCGTTCCCAGAAAATCGTCAACCGCATGCCCTCAGTATCCCGCTCCTGAGAGTGCAGACGGGCCGGGTGGGCACTGCCGGCGACGGTTCGCCCCTACGGTCGGTCCATGGCTGGAACCGGAGCAAGCCCCCTCGCCCAGGCCGAGCAGTTCATCTGGCTCACCGCACGCGTCCTCGAGCAGCGGCGGTTCGCGCATCTTTTCCTGCGAGGGAGTGCGGACGCCGTCGAGACCGCGCTCGCCGCCTACAGGAACGAGGACGGTGGCTACGGTCACGCGCTCGAACCCGACCTCAGAGGGCCGGTGAGCCAGCCGCTGCACACGGCTCACGCGCTGAGCGTCCTCGACTCGATCGATCGCTGCGGCGGTCTGCGCGTGGAGCGGATCTGCCGCTATCTGACCGACGTGTCGACCAAGGAGGGTGCGCTGCCCGCGCTGCATCCCTCGCAGCGGGGCTATCCCGCCGCACCCTTCATCCCCGTCGTCGACGACCCGCCCGCCGAGCTCCTCGCGACGGGCCCCGTGGCCGGGCTGCTGCACCGCAATCAGGTCTGGCACGCCTGGCTCTTCCGGGCCACGGACTTCTGCTGGGCCGCCGTGGAGGCACTGGAGCAGTCGCACCCGTACGAGATCGAGGCGGCCGTCGCCTTCCTGGACGGTGTGCCGGACCGGGCGCGGGCGGAGTCCGCCGCCGAACGCCTCGGCCGGCTGGTGCGCGAGCAGCGGCTGGTGGTGCTGGATCCGGGCCGGAGGTCCGAGTACCCGGTCTCTCCCGGCTACGCCCCGGGGGAGCATCACTTCCCGTACGACTACGCCCGCACTCCCGGGTCCCTGGCCCGGCGCTGGTTCACCGCCGACGAGCTGGAGAGCGCGCTGGACCACCTGGCGGCGGAGCAGCAGGAGGACGGGGGCTGGCCGGTGGACTGGCGGCAGTGGGCCCCCGGGACGGCCCTGGAGGGCCGTCCCATCGTGACGCTCAGGGCGTTGCAGACGCTGCGGGCGTACGGGCGCGCTCTTCGCTGACCGTCACGCCTCAGAAGAGGGCGCGGCCGGCCGCGGTGACCACGACGGCGGCACCGACGACGACCAGGAAGGGAGCACGCAGGACGAGAGCCAGAGCGGCTGCGGCGAGGCCCGCTGCCCTGGCGTCCAGGACGAGTTGCCGACTGTCGCCGAGGGTCTGCTGGGCGGTGAGGGCCGCGAGCAGTGCCACCGGCAGGAGTGCCGCCAGTCGCTGCACCAGGGGGCGTTCCAGCACTCCGGCGGGGACGAGCAGGCCCAGGAGCTTCGCGAGGTAGCAGCCCGCGGCGGTGAGCCCGACGGCGATCCAGATGTTCATCGGCCCTCCCGGGGCGTCGTCGTGTCCTCGGTGACTGTGCCGCCCCGGGCGTCGTGGCCGCGCCCCTTCAGGAAGAGGACGACGGGCGCCGCGAGTGCGGCCATGAGCACGGGCACGCCCGCCGGGAGGACGGGCAGGAGCCCGAGGACCAGCAGAACCGCGAGGCCCGCCGTCACACGCTCCGTGGTGCTCCTGAGCATCGGGGCGAGCAGGGCGAGGAACACGGCGGGACTCGCCGCGTCCAGGCCCCAGGCCTCGGTGTCGCCCAGTGCCTCGGCGCCGAGGGCGCCGGCCAGCGTGGTCAGGTTCCACAGGACGTAGAGGCTGAGCCCCGTGACCGTGAACCCGATGCGGGCGGCCCTCCTGGTGGGCTGCCCCAGGGTGACCGCCGTCGTCTCGTCGATGACCCACTGGGCGGCGAACGGGCGCAGCATTCCCGGAACGGCGAGGAGCTGGGACAGGCGCAGCCCGTAGAAGGCGTTGCGGATGCCCAGGAAGAACGCCCCGGCCGCCGCGGTGTAGGGGTTCCCGCCCGCCGCGAGGGCGCCCACCAGGGCGAACTGCGAGGCGCCGGTGAAGACGAGAAGGCTCAGGGCGCAGGTCTGGAGAAGGGTCAGTCCGGAGCCCGCCGAGGTCACGCCGAAGGCGAATCCGGAGAGGCCCACGGCTATGCCGACGCCGAGTGCGTCCCTGACGACCGCGGAGTCGGGCTTGGCCCCGGCCGCGCCCGGTGGATCGCCGGCGCCGGTGTTCTGCGGGGGTGCTGTCTGTTCTGCCACGCCCGGAACGCTACGGGCGGGGGTCCCCGGCGGTCTTGTACGTTCTTGCGCGCTCGCGCCGGTAGGCCCCGGGGGGCACGCCGACGATGCGGGTGAAGTGCCGGTTGAGATGGGGCTGGTCGGTGAAGCCGACCGCGACCGCGGCGTCCGCCGGTGCGGATCCGGCGTCGAGCATGCGCCGCGCGCGGCGCACCCTCGCGTCGGTGAGCCAGGTGTGCGGAGGCATCCCGTAACGCTTCTTGAAGGCCCGCAGCAGCGCGAAGGGGCTGGTGCCGAGCTCGGCGGCGAGTGCCTCAAGGGTCGGCGGCCGTTCCATCCGCTCCTCCAGCACCGCGCGGGCGCGGGCCGCGTCACGGGCTCCGGCGGAGTGCGACACCCTGGTCTGCGGCACTCTGCCGTGCCGGTCGAGCAGCCCGGCGACCAGCACGCGCAGGACACTGTCGGCGGCCAGCGCGTTGCCCTCCTCGGCGGCGCGGTGGACCTCCGTGATGAGCCGGGCGGTGTGCGGGTCGCGCACACCGGCCTCCGCGAAGCGGACCGTGCCGCGCAGGCCGGTCGTGTCGGCGGCGATGCCGTCTATCACCCGCGCCGAGGGGTAGAGGGTGGCGTACACCCATCCCTCGGCGGCTCCGGCGCGCGCGGTGTGCGGCACCTCGGGATTGATCATGATCACGGTGCCGGGCCCCGCCCGCAGACTGCCTCCGGGGAGCCCGACGTCCTCGACGCCACTGGTGACGGCGGCGATGACGTAGCCCTCGTGGCTGTGCCGCGGAAAGGTGTGGCGGACGTACCTGGCGCGCAGCAGGTCGAGGTCCGGCAGCTCCGCGCACTGCCAGTGCCTCGCCCACTCCCGCGTGGTGTCCGCCTCCGCCATGTCCGTATTCTCGCAGGTCCTGGCGGTGCGAGGCAGTCGCGGGGACGGGGTGCGGGCACGCCCACCGGCCGTTGTCGGTGCCGGGGTGCACGATGGGGGGCATGGCCGGTTCAGCACTCGACTCGTTCTCGCCCGCGACCCGCGGCTGGTTCGCGGGCGCTTTCGACGCGCCCACCGCTGCGCAGGAGGGTGCCTGGCGGGCGATCGCCGAGGGTTCGGACGTGCTGGTGGTCGCCCCGACCGGATCGGGCAAGACGCTCGCCGCCTTCCTCGCCTCCCTGGACCGGCTGGCGGCCGTCCCGCCGCCCGCGGACGCGAAGAAGCGCTGCCGCGTTCTCTACGTGTCTCCGATGAAGGCACTCGCGGTCGACGTGGAACGCAATCTGCGCTCCCCGCTGACCGGCATCCGTCAGGAGTCCGTGCGCCTGGGGCTGCCCGAGCCGGAGGTGCGCGTGGGGATCCGCTCGGGCGACACGCCTCCCGCCGAGCGGCGTTCGATGGCCACACGGCCTCCGGACATCCTGATCACCACGCCGGAATCGCTGTTCCTGATGCTCACCTCGTCGGCCCGGGAGGCGCTCTCCGGCGTCGAGACGGTGATCATCGACGAGGTGCACGCGGTGGCGGGGACCAAGCGCGGGGCGCACATGGCCGTGTCCCTGGAGCGACTGGACGAGCTGCTGCCGAGGCCCGCACGGCGGATCGGGCTGTCGGCGACGGTCCGGCCGGTCGACGAGGTCGCCCGGTTCCTGTCGCCGCAGCGGAAGGTGGACATCGTCCAGCCGCCCTCCGCCAAGGAGTTCGATCTTTCCGTCGTGGTCCCGGTGGAGGATCTCGGCGAGCTCGGCGGCTCCCCCGCGACGGGTGACGAGGGCGGGCAGGCCGAGAAGCCGTCCATCTGGCCGCATGTCGAGGAGCGCATCGCCGACCTCGTCCAGGCGCACCGCTCCACCATCGTCTTCGCCAACTCCCGGCGGCTGGCCGAGCGCCTGTGCAACCGGCTCAACGAGATCGCGTACGAGCGCGCGACGGGCACCGCCTTCGAGGAGCCCTCGGAGAGCGTCGGGGCGTTGCCCGAGGCCCACTCCCCCGCCGAGATCATGGCCCAGTCGGGAGCGGCCAGGGGTGCACCCGCCCTGCTCGCCCGCGCGCACCACGGCTCGGTTTCCAAGGAGCAGCGCTCCCAGGTGGAGGAGGACCTGAAGGCCGGCAGACTTCCCGCGGTGGTCGCCACCTCGAGCCTGGAGCTGGGCATCGACATGGGTGCGGTCGATCTGGTGATCCAGGTCGAGTCGCCGCCGTCCGTGGCCTCCGGCCTGCAGCGGGTGGGACGCGCCGGTCACCAGGTCGGGGCGGTGTCCACCGGCGTGGTCTTCCCCAAGTACCGCGGCGATCTCGTGCAGGCCGCAGTCGTCACGGAGCGCATGCGCGAAGGGGCCATCGAGGCCCTCCGGATCCCGTCCAACCCGCTGGACGTGCTCGCCCAGCAGATCGTCGCCATGGTGGCGCTCGACAGCTGGCAGGCCGACGACCTGCTGGCCCTCGCCCGCCGTGCCGCCCCGTTCGCCTCGCTCCCCGAGTCCGCGTTCACCGCGGTGCTCGACATGCTCGCCGGGCGCTATCCCTCCGACGCCTTCGCCGAGCTGCGCCCCCGGGTGGTCTGGGACCGCGTCGCCGGGACGGTCACCGGGCGTCCCGGTGCACAGCGGCTGGCCGTCACCTCGGGCGGCACGATTCCCGACCGTGGGCTCTTCGGCGTCTTCCTCGCGGGCGCCGATCCGAAGAAGGGCGGCGGCCGCGTCGGCGAGCTCGACGAGGAGATGGTCTACGAGTCCCGGGTCGGCGACGTCTTCACGCTGGGCACGACGTCCTGGCGGATCGAGGACATCACCAGGGACCGGGTTCTGGTGTCCCCGGCCCCCGGCGTCCCCGGACGGCTGCCGTTCTGGAAGGGCGACCAGCTGGGCCGGCCGCTCGAACTGGGCCGTGCGCTGGGCGCGTTCCTCCGGGAGATCGGCGCACTGTCGAATGAGGACGCCAGGCTCCGGCTGCTCGCCGCGGGGCTCGACGCGTGGGCGGCGGACAACATCTTGGCGTACCTGGACGAGCAGCGCCGTGCCTGCGGTCATGTCCCGGACGACCGGACGGTCCTCGTCGAGAGGTTCCGGGACGAGCTGGGCGACTGGCGGATCGTGGTGCACTCTCCGTTCGGCGCCCAGGTGCACGCCCCCTGGGCGCTCGCCCTGTCCGCCCGGCTCGGCGAGCGCTACGGCATGGACGCGCAGGTGATGCACGCGGACGACGGCATCGTCCTGCGGCTGCCCGACGCCGACCTGATGGGTCTGGACCTCCTCGATTTCGACCCCGCGCAGACCGGCGGGGGTGGCGGTGGCACGGGCGATCAGGGCCCGGCCTTCCCCGCCGCGGGGTACGACAGCGACCAGCCACCCGTGGCGGCCGCAGACGTGGTCTTCGACAAGGGGGAGATCAGTCAGGTCGTGACCGATCAGGTCGGCGGGTCCGCCCTGTTCGCCTCGCGGTTCCGGGAGTGCGCCGCGCGTGCGCTGCTGCTTCCCCGGCGCAGTCCCGGGAAACGCACTCCTCTGTGGCAGCAGCGCCAGCGTGCTTCACAGCTGCTCCAGGTGGCCTCGGAGTTCGGTTCGTTCCCGATCGTCCTCGAAGCCGTCCGCGAGTGCCTGCAGGACGTCTTCGACGTCCCGGGTCTCACGGAGCTGATGGGCGACCTGGAGGCACGGCGCGTCCGCCTGGTCGAAGTGACCACGCCCGAACCGTCTCCCTTCGCCCGCTCGCTCCTCTTCGGCTACGTCGCACAGTTCCTGTACGAGGGCGACTCACCCCTCGCCGAGCGCCGGGCCGCGGCCCTCTCCCTGGACTCCCACCTCCTCGCCGAACTCCTCGGCCAGGCGGAACTGCGCGAGCTGCTCGACGCCGACGTCCTCGGTGAGCTGGAGCGTGAACTGCAGTGGCTGACGGACGACAGGAAGATCAAGGACGCCGAGGGTGTCGCCGACCTCCTGCGCGTCCTCGGTCCGCTCACCGACGCCGAACTCGCCGAGCGCGGTGCGGAATCGACGTGGGCGCCGGCGCTGGAGGCGGCCAGGCGGGCCATCCGGGTCCGTATCGGCGGCGCTCCCCACTGGGCGGCCGTCGAGGACGCGGGACGACTGCGCGACGCACTCGGCACCGCCCTCCCGGTGGGCGTGCCGGAGGCGTTCACCGAGCCGGTGAAGGATCCGCTCGGCGACCTGCTCGCCCGTCATGCCCGTACGCACGGCCCGTTCACCGCCGCTCAGGCGGCGCGGCGCTTCGGCCTCGGCACCGCGGTCACGGACGGGGCCCTTCAGAGACTCGCCGCGTCCGGCAGGGTCGTCCAGGGCGAGTTCCATCCCGCCGGCATCGGCCAGGAGTGGTGCGACGCGACGGTTCTGCGGAGGCTGCGCCGGCGCTCGCTGGCCGCGCTCCGCCAGGAACTGGAGCCGGTGCCGCCCGCGGCCCTGGCCGGCTTCCTTCCGCAGTGGCAGCACATCGGCGACAACAGCCTGCGCGGGATCGACGGACTGGCCCGCGCCATCGAGCAGTTGCAGGGCGCCCCGGTTCCCGCGTCCGCCCTGGAGAAGCTGGTCCTCCCGAGCCGGGTCCCGGGATACCACCCGGCCCTGCTCGACGAGCTCACCACCACCGGCGAGGTCGTGTGGGCGGGGGCGGGCGCCCTCCCCGGCAAGGACGGCTGGCTGTCGCTCTACCTCGCCGACAGCGCGCCCCTGCTTCTGCCGCCGCCCCACCCGTTGGAGCAGACGGCGCTGCACGAATCCGTGCTCACCGTCCTCTCCGGCGGATACGGTCTCTTCTTCCGGCAGATCGCCGACCAGGTCCGCGCCACCACCCATCCGGACTGCACCGATCCGCAACTGGCCGACGCGCTCTGGGACCTCGTCTGGTCGGGGCGCCTCACCAACGACACCCTCGCCCCCCTGCGGTCCCTCCTCGGCTCCGGCCGCACAGCGGGTTCCACCGCGCACCGGGCGAAGCGCAACGTGCCGCGCGGGCGTTACGGGTCGCTGACCGCAGCGGCCCGTCCCGCGTCCCGCACGGGGCCGCCGACCGTCTCGGGGCGGTGGTCGCTCCTGCCCCCGCCCGAGCCCGAACCGACCCATCGCGCACACGCCTTGGCGCGCACCCTCCTGGACCGCCACGGTGTGGTGACCCGAGGTGCCGTGCAGGCCGAGGGCGTCGAGGGCGGGTTCTCGGCCGTCTACCGCATCCTCGCCGCGTTCGAGGACAGCGGGCAGGCTCGCCGCGGTTACGTCGTCGAGGGCCTGGGAGCGGCGCAGTTCGCGATGGACGGTGCCGTGGACCGGCTCAGGGCGGCGTCGACCGCGCGCGACCGGGCCGAACCGGGCACCGCCTCCCGCGCCCTGGTCCTCGCCGCGGCCGACCCCGCGAACGCGTACGGCGCCGCTCTGCCCTGGCCGGAATCACCGGACGGCGCGGGTCACAAACCGGGCCGCAAGGCCGGGGCCCTGGTCGTCCTCGTCGACGGCGAGCTGACGCTGTACATGGAGCGTGGCGGCAAGTCCCTCCTGGCCTGGCCGGCCGATCCGGCCGACCCCGCCCTTCGCGCGGCCGCCGAAGCCCTCGCCGCCGCGGCCCGGGCGGGGACGCTCGGCACGGTCACGGTGGAGCGGACGAACGGGGCGTCCTCCCTCACCTCACCGCTGGGCCGCACCCTGGAGGCCGCGGGCTTCCTGGCCACGCCGCGAGGTCTGCGCCTGCGGGCGTGACGCGGCCCGACGGCGCCGGCCGGGCCGTGTCAGGCGGCGAACCCGCATCATGGAGTCATGCCCGAAGGTGACACGGTCCTGCAGGCCGCACGGCGTCTCGACACCGCGCTGGCAGGTCAGGTGCTGACCGGGTTCGACCTGCGGGTCCCCCGGTTCGCCACGTCGGACCTCACGGGCCGGAGGGTGCTGGGCGTCGTCTCGCGGGGCAAGCACCTGCTCACCCGGTTCGAGGAGGGTTTCACGCTCCACAGCCATCTGCGCATGGACGGCGCCTGGCGTGTCTACGGCCCCGGCGAGCGCTGGCGGGGTGGCCCGGCCTTCCAGATCCGCGCCGTACTGGCGACGGCGGAGCACACGGCCGTCGGCTACCGGCTGCCCGTACTGGAGTTGCTCAGGACCCGGGACGAGGAACAGGTCGTCGGTCATCTCGGCCCTGATCTGCTGGGGTCCGACTGGGACCCGGACACCGCGCTGCGCAATCTGCTCGCCGACCCGGCACGTCCCGTGGGTGAGGCACTGCTGGACCAGCGCAATCTCGCGGGCATCGGCAACGTCTACATGTGCGAGCTCTGCTTCATGGCCCGTGTGACGCCGTGGCTCCCCGTGGGCGAGATCCCACCGCCTCTGGCCACGCGTCTCGTCACCACGGCCAAGCAGCTCCTGGAAGCCAATCGCGACCGTCCCACGCGGACCACCACGGGTGCCGTCGCCGCCGTATCGCGCGGCAGGGTGCGCGAACGTCTCTTCGTCTACGGCCGGGGCGACCGCCCCTGTCTGCGCTGCCGGACGCCCATCAGGAGGGCGGAGCGCGATGACCGGCCCGTTTACTGGTGTCCACAATGCCAGCCGGGGCCCACGGCCTAGAACGGCCCGCCGTCCGCACCACCCGGACGATCCACGGTCGGAGGCGGGCCGGATATGCAGGTCCGCGGCTCGTCCGGGGTCTGCTCCGGCCCCGAGGTCCGCGGCCGGCCGGGGGCCCGGTCCGGGCGCCTCGTGGCCGTCACGTGCACGGGCAGGAGGCTGAGCCCCCATCCACCGGCCGCGACCGCGCCCTCCATGAGTCCGGAGTGCTCCGGTTCGAGGAGGAGGCGCAGGACCGCCCACCACCACATGCCGCCGAGGACGAGCACGGGCACCCATCGCCGCACCATGGCTGCCTCCTCCGGCCGACGCTAGTACGGCTTGATCCGCTTCGGGAGGGCGCACCGGTGCATCGCAGGCGTGCGGGGCGCGCGGACAGCGCGTCTGCGCGCTGTCCCAGGTCTTCGTGGGGAGCGGCGAACCACGGCCCTCCCCCGCAGTCTCCCCCGGGTGGGCGCCGCCTGCATCCCGCGGCCTCCCCCGGACATGCGGACGTTCGGACGTTCCCGAACGGGTTCGCCCTGGACATGCCGGTGCCCCCGGGAACCGTGCGTTCCTCGGGGGCACCGTGTGGGCGTTCTCCGCTACTTGTCGTCGCCCAGGGAGTCCTTCACGCCCTTGGCGCGCTCCCCGACCCCGCCCATGGCGCCTTCCGCCTTGGCCTTGGCCTGGTCGGACTTGCCCTCGGCCTCCTTGCGGCGGTCTCCGGTGAGCTTTCCGGTGGTCTCCTTGGCCTTGCCCTTGAGCTTGTCCACTGCCTTCTTGTCCGTCACGGCGAATTCCTTCCTCGAGTTCGAGCTCAGGCACTCTCGGCCTGGAACATCCACGCGTGCTTCTCAAGATCCGCCGTGAGCGTGATCAGGATGTCCTGGCTGATGGGGTCGGGCTCGTCGGTCGCCTCGATGCGCTCCCGCATACGGTCGATGACCACCCGCAGGGCGTCGACGAGCACGCGTACCGCGTCCACGTCCTTGATCCACCCCTCCGGGACGGCGTCGATGGCGGTGGTCTTGGCGAGTGTGCGGGAACGGCCGTCGGGGTTGACGCCGACCGCGGAAGCCCGCTCCGCCACCGTGTCCGAGTGCTGTCGCGCCGTGTCCACGACCTCGTCGAGTTGCAGGTGCACGGAACGGAAGCGCGGGCCGACCACATTCCAGTGGACCTGCTTGGCCACGAGGGAGAGGTCGACGAGGTCGACCAGCGCACCCTGCAGTGCGTCACCCACGACCTTGCGGTCACCTTCGGACAGAGCGCTCTTCACGACAGACATCCACTTCTCCGTTCAGATAGCTGTTCGACGTACCACCCGTCCACGATGTCACATATGGCGCGAAACGGTCATTCTGGTAGCCGATCCCGAAAGCCGCCTTCCGGGCTCATCTCGCGCCTGCCCCGGGAAAGGCGCCGCACACACCGGTACGCGAAAGGCCCCGGCCGACCCGCAAAGGGGTCGGCCGGGGCCTTTCGCGCACGTGAAACGCGCCGGTCAGGCGGCGACGACGTCCACCGCTTCGGCCGGTGCCTTGATCGTCACCCGGCCCGCCGGCACTCCGGCGACGGTGACGGCGTTCAGCATCGGGCGTACCGGCACAGCCATCGCATCGGTGGCCGCCGCCGACTCGGCGAGCTCGGCCAACGACAGTTCATCGCTCACTTCACGCATGAGCTCGGACATCCGTACGTCCAGCGCGTCGCAAATGGCGGAGAGCAGCTCGGAGGATGCCTCCTTCTGCCCCCGCTCCACCTCGGAGAGATAGCCGAGCGAGACTCGGGCGGACGAGGAGACTTCGCGCAGAGTACGGCCTTGGCGCTGGCGCTGCCGACGCAGCACGTCACCAAGCAGGCGACGGAGCAGAATCATCGGTGGCTCCCTCCTCGGACCGCGTAGCCGCATCCTTCACGCCCCACCGTACCGCCTCGCGCTGCGGCCGTGCGGGGAGCGATGTCGTGTTCACTCAGGGCTGCAAACATCAATTCCCCCCGATCTGTTCCGTATCCTGTGCCCTCGCATTTTCGCCGAGTTCGCCGGAGAGCAGCTCGAGCAGGGTCCGCACACTCTCTGTACGGATGTCCGCCCGCCCGCCGTTCAACCTCAGCCCGGCTACTTTCCGCACACCGTCCGGCCCGGCGACGGCCACGAAGACGGTGCCGACCGGCTTGCCGTCCTGGGGTTCGGGGCCCGCGACGCCGGTGGTCGCGACCCCCCAGTCCGCGCCCAGGATCCGGCGCACGCCGACGGCCATGGCCCGTGCGACGTCCGGGTCCACCGCGCCCCGCTCGTCGAGGAGCGCCCCGTCCACCCCCAGCAGGTCACGCTTCAGGGGCGTCGCGTAGGCCGTCACGGACCCGCGGAAGGTCCGCGAGGCCCCGGGCACCGAGGTCAGCTCCGCGGCCACGAGGCCGCCGGTGAGGGACTCGGCGACGCCGAGCGTCTCACCGCGCTCCTCCAGCCGCCGCAGCACCTCTTCCGCGCCGGAGCTCACCGCTCGGCCTCGGTGGCGCCCCGGCCCCCCACGACGGGCTCGCTCAGCGGCCCCACGACGGGTGCGGTGGCTCCGGCCGCCGGTTCGTCCGTGGCGCAGACACCCCGGCCGGCGTCGTCCGCCGCCACCGCGACGGCCTCGGTCGCCGCCGCGTGTTCCGCCGCGAGCCCCAGCCTCCGCAGTACGAAGGCCTGGCGTACGTAGTCGAGACCGGTGACGACGGTGAGCACCACGGCGGCCATCATCACCCAGAAGCGCAGGGTCGCCAGGGGGCCCGTGAGTGCCAGGACGTACATCCCCACGGCGATGCCCTGGGCGAGGGTCTTGATCTTCCCGCCCCGGCTGGCGGGGATCACCGAGTGCCGGATGACCCAGAAGCGCATGAGGGTGATCCCCAGCTCGCGGAAGAGGATCACCGCCGTGATCCACCACGGCAGGTCGCCCAGCCACGACAGACTGATCAGCGCCGCACCCATGATCGCCTTGTCCGCGATGGGATCGGCGATCTTCCCGAAGTCGGTGACCAGGTTGTACGTACGGGCCAGGTGGCCGTCGAAGACATCGGTGATCATCGCGATGGCGAAAGCGGCCCAGGCGAACGAGCGCCAGGCCGGGTCGTAGCCGCCGTCGTGCAGGAGCAGCACGACGAACCCCGGCACGAGCAGCAGCCGCACCATGGTGAGGATGTTCGCGATGTTCCACAGGCCGGCCTGGTTGACGGCCGCCGCACCCAGCCTGCCGCCGCGGTGCGCCGGCGTCGCGCCGGAGCCGCCTGCCGCGGATGCCGGGGCTTCCGTCATCTGGCTGCCTCCACAAGCTCGTGGTGTTCGGCCACGAGGTCCACTCCCTCGCTGCCGACTGCCTTCGCTTCGACCATACGGCCCGGCACGAGCCCTTCGCGTGCGGTGAAGACGACCTGGCCGTCCGTTTCAGGTGCCTGATGCGCGGCGCGTCCCACGGCGACCGGCCCGTCCTCCTCGGACTCGACCGACTCGACGAGCACCTGGAGGGTCTCGCCGACCCGCTCCTCGGCCCGCTGCGAGGTCAGCTCCTCGGCCAGCTGCGAGATGTGCGCCAGACGCTCCGCGATGACGTCCGCGTCCAGCTTGTTCTCGTAACCGACGGCCTCGGTGCCCTCCTCGTCGGAGTATCCGAAGACGCCGATGGCGTCCAGGCGCGCGCCGGTGAGGAAGCGTTCCAGCTCGGCCAGGTCGGCCTCGGTCTCGCCGGGGAAGCCCACGATGAAGTTGGACCGGGCTCCCGCCTGGGGGGCCTTGCTCCGGATGGTGTCCAGGAGCTCGAGGAAGCGGTCCGTGTCGCCGAACCGTCGCATCGCGCGCAGCACCCCGGGGGCGGAGTGCTGGAAGGAGAGGTCGAAGTAGGGGGCGACCTTGGGCGTGGAGGTGAGTACGTCGATCAGTCCCGGCCGCATCTCCGCGGGCTGCAGGTAGCTGACGCGGATCCGCTCGATCCCGTCGACGTCGGCGAGCTCGGGCAGAAGGGTTTCCAGAAGCCTGATGTCACCGAGGTCCTTGCCGTACGAGGTGTTGTTCTCGGAGACGAGCATGACCTCCTTGACGCCCTGCTCGGCGAGCCAGCGCGTCTCGCCCAGGACGTCCGAGGGGCGGCGGGAGATGAACGACCCGCGGAAGGACGGGATGGCGCAGAACGTGCAGCGCCGGTCGCAGCCGGACGCGAGCTTCACGGAGGCGACGGGGCTGGTCCCCAGCCTGCGGCGCAGCGGGGCGCGCGGCCCGGAGACGGGTGCGACACCGTCCGGCAGGTCGGCGGGGGCCGGCGCGATCTCCTGGGCGTGGCCGGGCAGCGCGACGGCGCTGTCCTGCCGCTCGGCAGGGCTGATGGGCAGCAGCTTGCGCCGGTCACGCGGGGTGTGGGAGGCGTGGATACCGCCGTTGAGGATCGTCTGCAGGCGGTCGGAGATGTCGGCGTAGTCGTCGAAGCCGAGGACTCCGTCGGCCTCCGGCAGCGCCTCGGCGAGGTCCTTGCCGTAGCGCTCGGCCATGCAGCCGACGGCCACGACGGCCTGGGTTCTGCCGTGATCCTTCAGGTCATTGGCTTCGAGGAGGGCGTCGACGGAGTCCTTCTTGGCGGCTTCGACGAATCCACAGGTGTTGACGACGGCGACATCGGCGTCCGTGGCGTTCTCGACGAGCTCCCAGCCGTCCGCTGCCAAGCGGCCTGCAAGCTCCTCCGAGTCCACCTCGTTACGGGCGCAGCCGAGAGTGACAAGGGCGACGGTACGGCGTTCGGGCATGGGCTCAAGACTACTTTGTCCCGGCACTCGCCCTACCGAGCAGGGTTCCCGCTACGCGCAGTGACGGTCGCGGTGGCGGCCCGGACCGTGCGTGACCTGCCGGCGGTTCGGGGGCGAACGGCATCGGTGGGTGCCCGGCAGGGTCGCCGGACACCCACCGATGGGCGGGACGAGGGGTGGTGAGGTCAGCCGGCCTCGGGGTCACCCTTGGTGTAGGAAAGCCGTTCGACCTGGCCCTGCTCGAACTGGTCCTCGACCTTCTTGCCGTTCACGAAGAGCTCGATCGCGCCGGCGTCACCGAGGACGAGGTCGACCCGCTCCTTGTCCTGGAAGGTCTTGGAGTCGCCCTCGAGCAGCAGCCCGTCGAAGAGCAGGCGTCCGTTGTGGTCCTTGGCCGAGATCCAGCTCTTGCCCTCGGTGGCACTCAGCTTGACCGTCACCTTGTCGCGCGGAGCGGCGGCGATGGCGCTTTCGGAGGGGGCGGGCTTGGGATCGGCGGGCTTGGACGGGGTGGGCTTGGGAGTGGTCTTGTCGGGGGTCGAGCCTTCGGCGACCTGCGTCGCACCCGGCCCCTCGTCGTCACCGTTGAAGAGCGTGAAGCCGACGAAGCCGACCACGGCGACGATCGCGGCCACCATGGCCGCGGTCCAGTTGGGCCGACGGGGTTCGGACCGGATCCGCTCCGCCTCGAACAGGGGCGCCGCGGGGGTGGGCGCGGGGCGGCCACCGTGCTCGGCGTCGAACTGCTCGATCATCGGATCGGGGTCCAGCCCGACGGCGCGGGCGAGCATACGGATGTGGCCGCGTGCGTAGACGTCGCCGCCGCTGCGCGAGAAGTCGTCCTCCTCGATCGCGTGCACGATGGGGATGCGCACCCGGGTGGAGCTGCTGACTTCCTCGACCGTAAGACCTGCGGCGATACGAGCCTGGTGAAGCGCGCGACCGATCGAAGGCCGGTCGTCTTCGGGAGAGTTGCCGATGGACACGGGGGCGCCTTTCGAGCGTGAGCCACCTGCTGGATGTCCAGTCTAGGGGTGGTACGAAAGGGTGGGGCAACCGGGAGAGACGGCTTTGTACGCCATCGGGTTCGCCGGGCAGCCCCTTGGGCAGGGCAGGGGGTGGAGCGCAGGACGGATCATCCCTCTGCTCCCTTCTTCAACTTGACGTACGACGGGGCGAAACGGTTGCCCGCAAAACTCTTACGAAGCGGTTTCCCCACGAATGACGGCCAACACCCCGTCGAGTTCGTCCGGCTTCACCATGACATCGCGCGCCTTGGAACCCTCGCTGGGACCCACGATGTTGCGTGATTCCATGAGGTCCATCAGCCGGCCGGCCTTCGCGAAACCGACCCGGAGCTTGCGCTGGAGCATCGAAGTCGAGCCGAACTGCGTGGAGACGACCAGTTCGGCCGCCTGGCAGAGCAGGTCGAGGTCGTCGCCGATGTCCTCGTCGATCTCCTTCTTCTGCTTCGTGCCGACCGTGACGTCGTCGCGGAAGACCGGTGCCATCTGATCCTTGCAGTGCTTCACGACTGCCGCGACCTCGTCCTCGGTGACGAAGGCGCCCTGCATGCGGGTCGGCTTGTTCGCTCCCATCGGCAGGAACAGTCCGTCACCCTTTCCGATGAGCTTCTCGGCGCCGGGCTGGTCGAGGATGACCCGGCTGTCGGCGAGCGAGGAGGTCGCGAAGGCCAGCCGGGAGGGCACGTTCGCCTTGATCAGGCCGGTGACGACGTCGACCGAGGGACGCTGTGTGGCGAGCACCAGATGGATGCCGGCGGCACGGGCCAGCTGGGTGATGCGGACGATGGAGTCCTCGACGTCGCGCGGGGCGACCATCATGAGGTCGGCGAGCTCGTCGACGATGACCAGCAGATACGGGTACGGCGAGAGCTCGCGCTCGCTCCCCTCGGGCGCCTTGGCCTTGCCGGTGCGCACCGCGTGGTTGAAGTCGTCGATGTGCCGGTAGCCGAACGCCGCGAGGTCGTCGTAGCGGAGGTCCATCTCCCGCACGACCCACTGCAGTGCCTCGGCGGCCTTCTTCGGGTTGGTGATGATGGGCGTGATGAGGTGGGGGATGCCCTCGTAGGCGGTGAGCTCGACCCGCTTGGGGTCGACGAGCACCATCCGGACGTCCTCCGGGGTCGCCCGCACCATGACCGAGGTGATCAGGCAGTTGATGCACGAGGACTTTCCGGAACCCGTCGCGCCGGCGACCAGGACGTGCGGCATCTTCGCCAGGTTGGCCATCTCGTAGCCGCCCTCGACGTTCTTGCCGAGCGCGACGAGCATGGGGTGGTCGTCCTCGGCGGCGTCCGCGAGGCGCAGGACGTCACCGAGATTGACCATCTCCCGGTCCGAGTTGGGGATCTCGATGCCCACGGCGGACTTGCCGGGGATCGGCGAGATGATCCGCACGTCCGGACTGGCGACCGCGTAGGCGATGTTCTTGGTGAGGGCGGTGATCCGCTCGACCTTGACCGCCGGACCGAGCTCCACCTCGTAGCGGGTCACCGTCGGGCCGCGGGTGAAGCCGGTGACCGCCGCGTCGACCTTGAACTCCGTGAAGACGTTGGTCAGTGAGGCGACCACGGCGTCGTTGGCGGCGCTCCGCGTCTTGCCGGGCCCCCCGCGCTCCAGGAGGTCGAGCGAGGGCAGGGAGTAGGTGATGTCGCCGGAGAGCTGGAGCTGCTCGGCGCGTGCGGGCAGCGCCCCGGTGCGTTCGGGGGCGGGCTTGGTCAGGTCGGGCACCGCGCCGCCGGACGGGCCCGGCTTCCGCGTGCTCTCGCCGTCGGCACGCGGCGTCTCCGCGGACCGGGCTCCGGGAACCGGGGTCCCGGTCCGCTCGCGGTCCGCGGAGACGCCCTGGGTCAGGTCGGCGACGACCGGGGAGGGCGGCATGCCGTTGAGCACCGCTCCGTCCAGGGCCGCGGCCGCGGCGGCGGCCACGTCGACGGCGTCCATGCCGCGGTTCATGGCGGGCTGGGCCGAGTGCCTGCGCGGACGGCGCCGCTTGGCCAGGGCCTCCCCCTCGGCGGCGTCCGGGTCGTACTCGCCGTCGCCGTCCGGACCGCGCACGGCCTTGCGCGTGCGCTCGGGCAGACCGTCGCGCCACTGCTCGTCGTACCGCTCGTCGTCGCTCCCGTCCTCCTCACCGGGTGCGTACACCGGGTCGAGGATGCCGAGCCGTTCGCCGAGCTGCCGCAGTCGGCGGGGAATGGCGTTGACCGGGGTGGCGGTGACGACGAGGAGCCCGAAGACGGTGAGCAGGAGGAGCAGCGGGACGGCGAGGACCTCACCCATCGTGAAGACGAGCGGCTGGGACGCACCCCAGCCGATCAGCCCGCCCGCATCCTGCATCGCGGCAGTGCCGTCGTCCCGGCCCGGCGAGCCGCAGGCGATGTGGACCTGGCCGAGCACTCCGACGACGAGCGCCGAGAGCCCGATCACGATGCGCCCGTTCGCCTCGGGCTTCTCGGGATAGAGGATCAGCCGTACGGCGACGGCGCCCAGCAGTATCGGCACCAGCAGGTCGAGGCGTCCGAACGCCCCGGTGACGAGCATCTCGACCAGGTCGCCGACGGGCCCCTTGAGATGCGACCAGGTACCCGCGGCCACCACGAGGGCGAGTCCGAGGAGCAGGAGGGCGAGGCCGTCCTTGCGGTGTGCGGGGTCAAGTCCCTTCGCACCGCGCCCTATGGAGCGGAAGACCGCGCCCACGGCGTGCGCCGTGCCGAGCCAGAGCGCGCGGACGAGCCGGAAGAGACCCCCGGTGGGCGACGGTGCGGGCTTGGGCGCGGGCCTCTTCGCCGCCGCCTTCCGGGCGGGGGCCTTCTTCGCGGGCACCGTCTTCTTCGCCGCCGCCTTCTTGACTGGCGCGGCTTTCTTCGCCGGTCCCTGGGTACGGCCGGGGCGCTTCGCGGTGCCCGCCGTGCCCAGGGAACCCTTGCCGGACGTACGTGAGGCCATGTGACTGAGGTTACCGGTGTCGACGCCGGTGGACACGTGTGCCTACTGCTTCACCCGTCCGTGTCGCCTTGCGCGGGCGCCCGGCTGACGCGCCGTCAACAGGCTCGGGTCAGCTCTGGGTGGGCAGCGCGGCGCCGGAGCCGCCCGTGCCCGGCTCGAGCGCGTCCAGCGCGCGGCGCAGCCCGGTGAGCTTGCGCTCCAGGTGGGCCGCGGTCGCCACGGCGGCGGCATCCGCCGAATCATCGTCCAACTGCTTGGAGAGCGCCTCGGCCTGCTCCTCGACGGCGGCGAGCCGCGCGGAGAGCTCGGCGAGAAGACCGGCCGGTTCCTTCTCGTCGGCGCCCTGGTGCGCGCCGCCTTCGAGCTGGAGCCGCAGCAGTGCGGCCTGCTCGCGCAACTGGCAGTTCTTCACGTAGAGCTCGACGAAGACCGAGACCTTGGCACGGAGCACCCAGGGGTCGAAGGGCTTCGAGATGTAGTCCACCGCACCCGCCGCGTAACCCCGGAAGGTGTGGTGCGGACCGTGGTTGATCGCCGTCAGGAAGATGATCGGGATGTCCCGGGTCCGCTCCCGGCGCTTGATGTGCGCGGCCGTCTCGAATCCATCCATCCCGGGCATCTGCACGTCCAGCAGAATGACCGCGAAATCGTCCGTGAGCAGCGCCTTGAGCGCTTCCTCCCCTGACGATGCCCTCACCAGTGTCTGATCGAGCGCAGAGAGGATGGCCTCCAGCGCCAGCAGATTCTCCGGCCGGTCATCGACCAGGAGGATCTTGGCCTTCTGCACCATGGCCCGCCCTCCTCGCCCCGGCATCGCACCGGGTTCCGCCCCAGAGGACGACTCTCTTACGCCGTCCGTCCTTGTGCCGGTCATGGTAGCTGCACCCCACCCATCACCACACCCTGTCACCGCGATGTCACTGTGCACACAGCGAAAACGCGGTCGAAGACCAGAAGGTTCCCCGGAATCCGCTCACTCACACCCCTCGGGGAGGTGCCGGCCGCGGATGCCTGGGAGCCGGCCGCGGATGCCGGGGAGCCGGTCCGGATGCCGGGGAACCGGTCCCCGTCCCGTCACTCGCCGCGCATCCACGTCTCCATCACCGACAGCAGGTGATCGGAATCCACCGGCTTGGTCACGTAGTCCGAGGCCCCGCAGTCGATCGCCTTCTCGCGGTCGCCCTTCATCGCCTTGGCGGTCAGCGCGACGATCGGCAGGCCGGCGAACTGCGGCATCCTCCGGATCGCCGTGGTCGTCGCGTAACCGTCCATCTCGGGCATCATGATGTCCATCAGGACGATCGTCACGTCGTCGTGCTGCTCGAGGACCTCGATCCCCTCGCGCCCGTTCTCCGCGTACAGCACCGAGAGTCCGTGCTGCTCCAGCACGCTGGTCAGGGCGAAGACGTTGCGGATGTCGTCGTCGACGATCAGCACCTTCTCGCCCTGGAACCGGAACGTCCTGCGCGGCTCCTGGTTCTCCTGCGGGCCCTGGACCCACTCATCCGGCGTCGTGGCCTGCTCGCCGGACCTGCCGTTCGCCAGGGCGGGACGCTGCGACGCGCCTCCCAGCGCCTTGCGCCTGCGCCGGAACACCCCGGCGGAGTTGGCCGGATCGCCGAGCGGCTGCTCGGTGCCGCCGGGCTGCGAGGCCTCCAGGCGCAGGACGCCGTCGGCGGAACCACCGCGCGCCTCGACGGTGCCGGGCACCGTCTGCGGATAGCCCTGCGGGGGCAACTCGCTGGGGTGCAGCGGAAGGTAGAGCGTGAAGGTCGAACCCCGCCCGGGTTCGCTCGCCGCGTGGATCTCGCCGCCCAGCAGCCGGGCGATCTCCCGGCTGATGGAGAGGCCGAGGCCCGTGCCCCCGTACTTCCGGCTGGTCGTGCCGTCCGCCTGCTTGAACGCCTCGAAGATCACCAGCATCTTGCTCGACGCGATGCCGATGCCGGTGTCCGTCACGGAGAAGGCGATCAGGTCGCCGTCGGCGTCCCGCAGCGAACCGGCTTCCAGCAGGTGTTCCCGGATGGAGTCCGGCACGTCCGCCCCGGCCGGCCTGATCACCAGCTCGACGGCCCCGCTGTCGGTGAACTTCACCGCGTTCGACAGGAGGTTGCGCAGGACCTGCAGCAGCCGCTGCTCGTCCGTGTGCAGCGTGGCGGGCAGCTCCGGGGAGACCCGTACGGAGAAGTCGAGCCCCTTCTCCGCGGTGAGCGGCCGGAACGTCGCCTCGACGTAGTCGACCAGCTGGACCAGGGCGATCCTCGTCGGGCTGACGTCCATCTTGCCCGCCTCGACCTTGGACAGGTCGAGGATGTCGTTGATCAGCTGGAGCAGGTCGGAACCCGCCCCGTGGATCGTCTCGGCGAACTCCACCTGCTTCGGCGAGAGGTTGCCCTCGGCGTTGTCCGCGAGCAGCTTGGCCAGGATGAGCAGCGAGTTGAGCGGCGTACGCAGCTCGTGCGACATGTTCGCGAGGAACTCGGACTTGTAGCGCATCGAGACGGCGAGCTGTTCGGCGCGCTCCTCCAGGACCTGCCGCGCCTCCTCGATCTCGGTGTTCTTCACCTCGATGTCGCGGTTCTGCTGCGCCAGCAGCTCGGCCTTCTCCTCCAGTTCGGCGTTGGACGCCTGGAGTGCCTTCTGCCGGTTCTCCAGCTCCTGGGAACGGTCCCGGAGCTGTTCGGTGAGTTCCTGGGACTGCTCCAGGAGTTTCTCGGTCTTCGTGTTGACGCTGATGGTGTTGACGCTCGTGGCGATCATCTCGGCGAGCTGGTTGAGGAAGTCCCGCTGGATGTGCGTGAACGGCTGGAAGGAGGCCAGCTCGATGACGCCGAGCACCTGGCCCTCGAAGAGCACCGGCAGCACGATCACGTGTGCGGGCGGTGCCTCGCCCAGACCGGAGGAGATCTTCAGGTACCCCGGCGGCACGTTGTCGACCTGGATCGTCCGCTTCTCCTCGGCCGCCGTGCCGATGAGCGTCTCGCCGGGCCGGAAGGAGGTCGGCATGGAGCCGGCCGAGTAGCCGTAACTGCCCCGCATGCGGAGCTCGTACGAGTTCTCCCTGCCGCTGTCCGATCCGACCTCGTCGGCCTCGCCGGTGGTCATGGCGAGGAAGAAGGCGCCGTGCTGGGCCGAGACGACGGGGGTCAGCTCGCTCATGATGAGGGAGGCGACGTCGTCCAGGTCGCGGCGGCCCTGCATCAGGCCGGAGATGCGCGCGAGGTTGCCCTTGAGCCAGTCCTGCTCCTTGTTGGCCAGGGTCGTGTCCCGCAGGTTGGCGATCATCGTGTTGATGTTGTCCTGCAGCACCTGGATCTCGCCGGCCGCGTCCACGTCGATCTTCAGGTTCAGATCGCCGCGGGTCACCGCGGTGGCGACGGCCGCGATGGCGCGCACCTGTCGGGTCAGGTTCCCGGCCATCTCGTTCACCGACTCGGTGAGGTCGCGCCAGGTCCCGTCGACGTCCCGGACACGTGCCTGCCCGCCCAGCTGGCCCTCGGTACCCACCTCACGGGCGACCCGGGTGACCTGCTCGGCGAACGAGGAGAGCTGGTCGACCATCGTGTTGATGGTGTTCTTGAGCTCCTGGATCTCACCGCGCGCGTCGATGTCGATCTTCTTGGTGAGATCGCCCTTGGCGATGGCCGTGGTGACCGTGGCGATCTGGCGCACCTGACCGGTCAGGTTGGAGGCCATGGAGTTCACCGACTCGGTGAGGTCCTTCCACGTGCCCGAGACACCCGGGACACGTGCCTGGCCGCCCAGTTCGCCCTCGGTGCCCACCTCACGGGCCACCCTCGTCACCTCGTCGGCGAACGAGGACAGGGTCGTCACCATCGTGTTGACGGTGTCGGCGAGCTCGGCGACCTCGCCCCGCGCTTCGACGGTCACCTTCTTCGTCAGGTCGCCGTTGGCCACGGCGGACGACACCCGGGAGATGTTCCGCACCTGGCTGGTGAGGTTGTTGGCCATGAGGTTGACGTTGTCGCTGAGGTCCTTCCAGATGCCCGTCGCGCCCCGCACCCGCGCCTGGCCGCCGAGGATGCCCTCGGTGCCCACCTCACGGGCCACCCTCGTCACCTCGTCGGCGAAGTTGAGCAGCTGGTCGACCATCGTGTTGACCGTCGTCACCAGTTCGAGGATCTCGCCCTTGGCGTCGACGGTGATCTTCTTGGAGAGATCGCCCTTCGCGACCGCCGTCGTCACCTCGGCGATGTTGCGCACCTGGAGGGTCAGGTTGTTCGCCATGCCGTTGACGGACTGGGTGAGGTCCTTCCACGTGCCGGAGACCCCCTGCACCTCCGCCTGGCCGCCGAGGATGCCCTCCGTGCCCACCTCACGGGCGACCCTGGTCACCTGCTCCGCGAAGTTCGAGAGCTGGTCGACCATCGTGTTGAGGGTGTTCTTCAGCTCCAGGATCTCGCCCCGGGCGTCCACGTCGATCTTCTGCGACAGGTCACCCCGCGCCACGGCCGTGGCGACCTGGGCGATGTTGCGCACCTGGGCGGTGAGGTTCCCGGCCATGCCGTTCACCGAGTCCGTCAGGTCACGCCACACCCCGGCCACACCGGGCACCTGCGCCTGGCCGCCGAGGCGGCCGTCCGTACCCACCTCGCGGGCCACCCGGGTCACCTGGTCGGCGAACGCCGAGAGCTGGTCGACCATCGTGTTGATGGTGTTCTTCAGCTCCAGGATCTCGCCCCGCGCGTCCACGTCGATCTTCTGCGACAGGTCACCCCGCGCCACGGCCGTCGTCACCTGGGCGATCTGACGCACCTGGGAGGTGAGGTTGCCGGCCATGAAGTTGACGGAGTCGGTGAGCTCCTTCCACGTGCCGGAGACGCCGTCGACACGCGCCTGGCCCCCGAGCCGGCCCTCCGTGCCCACGTCGCGCGCCATCCGGGTCACCTGGTCGGCGAAGTTGGAGAGCTGCGCCACCATCGTGTTGACGGTGTTCTTCAGCTCCAGCATCTCCCCGGCCACGTCGACCGTGACCTTCTGCGAGAGATCACCGTTGGCGACGGCCGTCGTCACCTGCGCGATGTCGCGCACCTGACCGGTGAGGTTGCGGAAGGCGGTGTTCACCGAGTCGGTGAGGTCCTTCCACGTCCCCGCGGCCCCGGGGACCTCGGCCTGTCCGCCGAGACGGCCCTCGACGCCGACCTCCCGGGCGACCCGGGTCACCTCCGAACCGAAGGCCTGGAGCTGGTCCACCATCGTGTTGACGGTGTTCTTCAGCTCCAGCATCTCCCCGGCCACGTCGACCGTGACCTTCTGCGTCATGTCACCGCTGGCCACCGCGGTGGTCACCTGCGCGATGTCGCGCACCTGGGTCGTCAGGTTCCGGAAGACCGTGTTGACCGAGTCGGTGAGGTCCTTCCAGGTACCGGCGGCCCCGGGCACCTGCGCCTGCCCGCCGAGCAGACCCTCGCCGCCGACCTCGCTCGCCACGCGAGTCACCTCGTCGGCGAAGGTGCGCAGCGTCTCGGTCATCTGGTTGATCGTCTCGGCGAGCTGCGCGACCTCGCCGCGTGCACTCACCGTGACCTTCTGCGACAGATCGCCGTTGGCGACGGCCGTCGTCACCTCGGCGATGCCGCGTACCTGGGACGTGAGGTTGCCGGCCATCGTGTTGACGGAGTCGGTCAGGTCCTTCCAGACCCCGGCCACCCCCGGCACGGTCGCCTGTCCGCCCAGCTCCCCCTCGGTGCCCACCTCACGGGCGACCCGGGTCACCTCCGAGGAGAACGACGACAGCTGGTCGACCATCGTGTTGACGGTGTTCTTGAGCTGGAGCATCTCACCGGCCACGTGGACGGTGACCTTGCGCGAGAGGTCGCCCTTGGCCACCGCCGTCGTCACCAGGGCGATGTCTCGCACCTGGGCGGTCAGGCGGTACGCCATGGTGTTCACGGAGTCGGTGAGGTCTTTCCACGACCCGGACATGCCCCGCACCTGGGCCTGACCGCCGAGCTTGCCCTCGGTGCCGACCTCGACGGCGACCCGCGTCACCTGCTCGGTGAACGCGGAGAGCTGGTCGACCAGGTTGTTGACCGTGCGGGCGACCTTCAGGAACTCGCCCCGCAGCGGACGCACCGTCTCGTCGGGCGCGTGGGTGCGCAGCTCCATCCTCTGGTCGAGATCACCGTCGGCGACCGCGGAGAGCACTCGCCCGACCTCGGAGACCGGCCGCGCCAGGTCGTCGACGAGTTCGTTGGACGCGTCGATGGCCGCCGCCCACGAGCCCTCGCAGGCCCCGGTCTCCAGGCGCTCGGTGAGCTTGCCCTCCCGCCCGACCACACGCCGCACACGGGCGAGCTCGCCCGTCAGGTGCAGGTTGCGGTCGGCCACCTCGTTGAAGACCGCCGCGATCTCCGTGAGCACGCCGTCGCCGGAGACGGTGAGCCGCCTGCGGAAGTTGCCGTCACGCATCGCCACGAGGGCCGCGAGCAGTCTGTTGAGGGCTGCCGCGTCCACGTCAATGGTCCCATTGCGCTGCTTTTTCACGGGCTGCCCGCCTTTTGTGCGCGTTCCTGAACCCCGCGCCGCCACGCCAGACTCCACCGTGTCCCTCCCGCAGGGGTTGACCGTATCGCTCGGGCCGTTTCTGGAAGCTTGCCCAGTTCCACTTTGGCTCACCGCCACAGCACACCGTCGACGGGTGACCATGCGGCCGTCAAATCGTTGAAACGTACCAGGCCGCAAGCCACGTGCGGGGAAAGTCCCACGGTCGTCCCACTTCCCTCACGGGGAGGACCGGATTCGTGCGCCCGGCGCACACCCGGCGGGCGGTCCGCGTACCCCAAGTCCGCCCTCGTGTACACGGGACACCAGGCGAGCGTCTAGCCTGGCAGGCGAATCGAAGCGGCGAGAAACGGGCACAGGACTCGGGGAAGCGACGAGACACCATATGGGGAGTGCTGTGATCACCGCGCGCGCGGCTGCCACCTTCGATCCGGTCGGACGCTCGGTCGCGACCGCCCGCGCCTTCGTACGCGACACCCTCCAGGGGTGGGGTTACACGGACGTCGTCGACGACGCCGTCGTGCTCACGAGCGAACTCGTGACCAATGCCGTCGTGCACGCGGGAACCGCCGCCGACGTGCTCTGCCTGCGCACCGAGGACGGCGTACGCGTGGAGGTCGCCGACCACTATCCGGAACGCGAGGTGCCGCTCCAGAGCTCCGGCCTCGACTTCGGCAGCCCGGACCGGGAAGGCGGTCGCGGCCTGCTGCTCTGCGCCGCTCTCGCCACCCGCTGGGGCGTCGAGTACACGCCGACGCACAAGCACGTCTGGTTCCAGCTCGACCTTCCCGAACGCCCCGTCGGCGTCCGCTCGGCCAGCCCGGTCCTGCCGACCGCCCTCCTTCCCGTCGCGGAACAGCGGGTCCGGGTGGCCGTCGTCCAGACCGACGGCCCGGGTGCCATCGCCTCGTGGAACGAGGACGCATCCTTCCTCTTCGGACACGCGGCGGAGCAGGTCGAGGGCAAGCAGCTCACCGACTTCGTGGCGTGGCCGCACACCCCGGGCACGAGCACGGGCATCGCCGACGCGCTGCGCCTCTCCCGGTGGGAGGGCAGCTACGGCATCCGCGGCGCGGACGGCCGTGTCATCCCGGTCTACGCCTCGCACCTCAGAGTCCGGGACGCGCAGGGCGAACCGTCCACCGTCTGTCTCCTGGTGCGCGACTACGAGCGAGCCGTGCTCCAGACCCCGGTGCGCGCCCCCGTCTCCGACACCTCGGCCGAGAACCGCAGTACGGACCCCTTCGAGATCTTCATCGGCTCCCCCGCCCCCGACGACCTCGACGGGCTGCTGCAGCGCACGGTCGAGCGTGCCCGCGACATGCTGGACGCCGACGCCGCGTTCCTGCTGCTCGCCACCGACGACGAGACGGAGCTGGAGGTCCGCGCGACGACGGGCCTGCCCTCGGCCCGCCAGCGTTTCGCACGGGTTCCCGTGGAGGCGGGAACGGGGCGTTACGGCTCCGCGCGCATGCCCGCCGTCCACGAGGACCTCACCGTCGTGCCGGGCGCGGTACCCCTGCTGAGCGACACGGGAATGCGCTCGGTCGTCACGGTGCCGCTCAAGGTCGAAGGCCGTCTCACCGGCTCCCTCGGCGTATCGGCGGAGGCAGCGGGCCGGTACTCCAACGAGGAGGCCCTGCGGCTGCAGTTCGCCGCCGACCGCATCGCGCTCGCCGTCGAGTCGGCGCGGCTCGGGGAGCTCGAACGCCTGCGCCGCGGTTCGCTGTCCTTCCTCGTCGAGGCCTCCGACCTCCTCGCCGGCACCCTGGACAGGGACCAGACACTGGCTCTCATGGCCCAGATGACCGTCCCCACCCTGGCCACGTGGTGCGCGGTGTACACCATCGCGGACCAGGCGTCCGAGCCCTACCTCTCGTACGTGCTCCACGAGGACGAGGAACGCATCGACGGCCTGAAGGCGCTGTTGTCCTCGATCAGCCCGCCGGATCCCGTCCCCGCCCCCGGGGCCCGCATCTGGCCGGCGCCCACGGAGGCCGGTCACGCGGCTGCGCTGCGTACGTCCAAGCGCACGCTCGGCCGGGACGCCCCGCTGAGCATGGGCGCGGCAGCCCGTACCACCCTGGCGACGGCCGCGGCCGTCGGAGGCGAGACCGTGGTACTGCCGCTGGTGGCGCGCAACCGCGTCATCGGCATGCTGACACTCGGCAAACCGTCCGACGAGCACTTCCGCCAGGAGATCCTCGAACTGGCCGAGGACCTGTCCAGACGGGCCGCTCTGGCCCTCGACAACGCCCGCCTGTACTCGGAGCGCATGGCCATCAGCCAGTCCCTCCAGCGCAGCCTCCTGCCGCCCGGCCTGCCCGACGTGCCCAATGTCGAGATCGAGGTCATCTACCGGGCCGCCGGTGAGGGCAACGAGGTCGGCGGCGACTTCTACGACGTCTTCCCCATCCGCGACGGCGCCTACGGGTTCGCCATCGGCGACGTCTGCGGCACGGGTCCGGAAGCCGCGGCCGTGACGGGGCTCGCACGGCACGCCCTTCGTCTGCTCGCCCGCGAGGGTTTCGGCGGTCCGGCGGTGCTGGAGCGACTGAACGCGGCCATCCTGGACGAGGGCGCCCGCAGCCGCTTCCTCACGCTGCTCTACGGCGAGCTGTGGCCGCAGGAGGACGGCAGCGCCCTCCTGAAGGTCGTCTGCGCCGGCCATCCGCTCCCCCTGCGCCTGCGCCAGGACGGCTCCGTCGAGGCGGCGGCCGAACCGCAGCCGCTGCTGGGGGTCATCGAGGACCTCGACCTCTACGAGGAGGAGGTCACGCTCGCCCCCGGCGACGTGCTCCTGTGCGTGACGGACGGGGTCACCGAACGCCGCGAGGGGACCCGCATGCTGGGCGACGACGGCCTGGCGGAGGTCCTCGCCACGTGTACTGGCCTGACGGCGGGCGCGGTGGCCGGACGCATCCTGCGGGCGGTCGAGCGCTTCGCCGCGGAGCCGGCCTCCGACGACATGGCCATCCTGGCCATGCGGGTCCCGGAGCCGCAGAACTTCTAGGTGTGTCGCCGGGGGCGCGTGCGGGCCGATGCAGTTGCTTCGACGGCTGAACCGCTGAGGCGCAGGAACTACGGCGCCTTGTCCTGGCCCGACTCGCGGTGCCAGTGGAGTTCCGTCACCGCATCCGAGGCCTCCCGGCGGACCTCGGAGCAGGGGTGGTGGAGGAACCGCTCGACGATCGGCAGCGCTGCCAGGTCGTGAGTACAGCCGAGGACGGACAGGACGTAGCCGAGGAGCAAGGGTTCGAAACCGTCCGCCCCGGCTGCGAGCGGCTCCACCACTCGGTAGGGAAGTGCGTAGTACGTGGAGGCCGTGAAGACTGCGTGCAGCGCGGACTCCCGCACTTCGTAACTCTCGCCGGAGAGCGCGACGGTGACGAGACGCCCGACGGCCCGCTCGACGTCGTGCTGCGCCAGACGGCCTGTCTCCAGGACGTCGCTGACGACATCGAGGCAGAGGTCCCGGCGGCCCGCATCGGAGCCGTTCAGCCCCTCCCAGGCCGATTCGATCAATGCAGTCAGGCCCTGATATCCATCCACGGCCAGAGCATAGAAGAGTTCGCTGCCCGGTCTCGCCGCTGCTCGTCCTGGGTACCGTCCAGGGCGAGGAGCCGCAGCCCCGCGCTTGTCCCGGTGCACCGGCCGTCCGGGCGCCGGCCTGTCCGGGGCGATCGGGGGGATCAGCCGTTGTCCCCCGTCGCCCCGTCCGTCCGCTCCCTCAGGAAGTCCGCGTGGCCGTTGTGCCGGGCGTATTCCTGGACCATCAGTACGTAGACCCAGCGCAGGGTGAGAGGCGCCCCCTGGGCCGACCGGAACCTCTCGTCGAGGTCGCGTCCGGCGGCGGCCGCGTCACAGAGGCGGAGCTCGGTCCGGAAGCATGCGAACGCCTGAGCCGCGTCCGCGGCCTCGACTCCGTCGAGCCCTTCGTCTCCGTCCTGCGGGCCTGTGAAGACGTCGCCGAGCGGCTCGCCCGCGAAACTCCTCCGGAACCACCAGCGCTCGACCTCCGCCATATGACGGACAAGGCCGAGGAGAGTGAGCGCGGACGGCTTCACGGTCGTCCTGGCCAGCTGCGCCGAGTCCAGCCCAGCGCATTTGGCCAGGAGCGTCTCCCGGTGCCACTGCAGCCAGCCCTCCAGCATCTGACGCTCCGGGAGGATCCCCAGATGCCCGAGCTCCACGGTCCGGACGACGCCCGGTGCTGTCCACGCCATGCGCCCACAGTGCCTCTCGCGATGGGCAGGTTCAAGCAGGGGAGCCGGCGCGGGAGCCGCGACCTGCACTCGTCGAGGTCGTCCATGGCTTGCGTCAGAGTTTGACTCCTGCCGACAAAGAAAAGGCCCCCGCCAATGGCGGGGGCCTTTTCTTTGTCGAGCCCCAATGCGGAATCGAACCGCAGACCTTCTCCTTACCATGGAGACGCTCTACCGACTGAGCTATTGGGGCCTGCTGCCTTGCGGCAACGAGGTAAAGCATACCCCGAACGAGGGGGTGATCAAAACCGTCCTGACGCAGTGTCTGTCGCCGGTGGCCGGCGTGGTGTTGCCTCATGGAGCGCGCTCCTCAGGCCCCGGCAGGCGGATCGGTTCCAGGGCGGTGCAGGGCGGTGTTCCCACAGGGCAGTGTCCCCCTGCGGCAGCCGGCATCGATCACGAGGACGCAGCACACACAGGAGGCACGCAGGGCACCGGGGGCACCGGCCGTCCGAGGTCCGGGAACGCAGAAAAGCCCCGTGCCACAAGGGCACGGGGCTTTCCCGGAATAATTGTTCGGCGGCGTCCTACTCTCCCACAGGGTCCCCCC
>NZ_JBIATW010000012.1:0-233141 GCF_042892135.1 Streptomyces sp. NPDC001822 | reverse complement strand
GTCCCGTTTCACCGGGGCCCTCCGGGCGCTTCCCTTCGTTCTTGCGTTTCCGACTCTATCAGACTCTTTCGTGTCCGATTCCCGGTCGAAGCGGGCTACTGCTTGTTTCGCTTTCCAGTTCTTCGCTTTCGCGTTTCCCTTTCCTGCGGTTCCAACTTTACCAGACTCTTTTTCGTTCCGTTTCCGGTCCGAATTTGATTCCGGCGACCTGTGGAGTGGTCTTTGCCTTTCGGCGAACCCGACTTTATCAGAAGTTCTGAGTCGGAATTCCCGCCTCCTCGAAGGGCTCCCTCGCACAGACGTGCGCGGGGTGCTTCCCGTTCAGGCGGAAACGTAAACGTACTGGAGCGGGCCGCCCCGATGCAAATCGGGGCGGCCCGCTCCTGTTCGGCCGCAGGTGACGGCGTCCGACGGTCAGACCTCGACGACGACCGGAAGGATCATCGGGCGCCGACGGTAGGTGTCCGACACCCACTTGCCGACGGTACGGCGGACCAGCTGCTGGAACTGGTGCGGCTCCATCACCCCGTCCTGGGCGGACTTGTTGAGGGCCTCCTCGACCTTCGGCACCACGGCTCCGAAGGCGGAGTCGTCGATGCCGGAACCCCGGGCCTGGATGTGCGGGCCGCCCACGATCTTGCCGGAGGAGCTGTCGACCACGATGAAGACCGAGATGATCCCCTCGTCGCCGAGGATGCGGCGGTCCTTGAGGGACGTCTCCGTGACGTCGCCGACGGAGAGACCGTCGACGTAGACGTAGCCGGCCTGCACCTTGCCGACGATCTTCGCCTTGCCGTCGACGAGGTCGACGACGACGCCGTCCTCGGCGATGACGATGTGGTCCTTCGGCACGCCGGTCAGCGCACCGAGTTCGGCGTTGGCCCTGAGGTGGCGCCATTCGCCGTGCACCGGCATCAGGTTCTTCGGCTTGCAGATGTTGTAGAAGTACAGCAGCTCGCCCGCCGAGGCGTGGCCCGAGACGTGGACCTTGGCGTTGCCCTTGTGGACGACGTTCGCGCCCCAGCGGGTCAGGCCGTTGATCACGCGGTAGACCGCGTTCTCGTTGCCCGGGATGAGCGACGACGCGAGGATCACGGTGTCACCCGGGACGATCCGGATCTGGTGGTCCCGGTTGGCCATGCGCGAGAGCGCGGCCATGGGCTCACCCTGGGAACCGGTGCAGACGAGTACGACCTCGTCGTCCGGCAGGTCGTCGAGCGTCTTGACGTCGACGACGAGGCCGGCGGGAACCTTCAGGTAGCCCAGGTCACGGGCGATGCCCATGTTGCGGACCATGGAACGGCCGACGAAGGCGACCCTGCGGCCGTACTCGTGGGCGGCGTCCAGGATCTGCTGGATGCGGTGCACGTGGCTGGCGAAGCTGGCCACGATGATGCGCTTCTGCGCGTTGGCGAACACCGTGCGCAGGACGTTGGAGATGTCCCGCTCGGGCGGAACGAACCCGGGGACCTCGGCGTTCGTCGAGTCGGAGAGCAGCAGGTCGATGCCCTCCTCACTCAGCCTCGCGAAGGCGTGCAGGTCCGTGAGGCGGCCGTCCAGCGGAAGCTGGTCCATCTTGAAGTCACCGGTCGCGACGGCCAGGCCCGCGGGGGTGCGGATGGCGACGGCCAGAGCGTCCGGGATGGAGTGGTTGACCGCGATGAACTCGCAGTCGAACACACCGAGGCGCTCGCGCTGTCCCTCCGCCACCTCCAGGGTGTACGGACGGATCCGGTGCTCCTGGAGCTTGGCCTCGATGAGGGCGAGGGTCAGCTTCGAGCCGATCAGCGGGATGTCCGGCTTCAGGCGGAGCAGGTAGGGCACGCCACCGATGTGGTCCTCGTGGCCGTGCGTGAGGACGATGCCCTCGATGTCGTCGAGGCGGTCCCGGATCGTGGTGAAGTCCGGGAGGATCAGGTCGATGCCGGGCTGCTCCTCCTCCGGGAAGAGCACGCCGCAGTCGACGATGAGCAGACGGCCGCCGTATTCGAAGACGGTCATGTTGCGGCCGATTTCGCCCAGGCCGCCGAGGGGGGTGACCCGGAGGCCGCCCTTCGGGAGCTTCGGCGGGGTACCGAGTTCGGGATGCGGATGACTCAAAAGACTCTCCTTACCACGCGCGCCACGTACCGCTGAGGGCACGTGGCGCGCATGTCATTCGTGCACTTGCTGTTGTCAGGTGGTGTTGCCGTCGCGAGTCGCCCCGCGTATTCAGTTGTGAAGTCCGTGGTCAGAGCTGTACCCCGCCGGCCGCCAGATCGATCTTGAGCTGGGCCGTCTCCTGCGCCGAGAGTTCCACGAGCGGCAGGCGGAGCGGCCCCGCGGGCAGGCCCTGCAGGGTGAGCGCCGCCTTCGTGGTGATCACGCCCTGGGTGCGGAACATGCCGGTGAAGACGGGGAGCAGCTTCTGGTGGATCTCGGTGGCCTTCTGCACGTCGCCGCCGAGGTGTGCCTCGATGAGCGCGCGCAGCTCCGGGGTGGCGACGTGACCGACGACGGAGACGAATCCGCAGGCGCCGACCGAGAGCAGTGGCAGGTTGAGCATGTCGTCGCCGGAGTACCAGGCGAGGCCGGACTGGGCGATGGCCCAGCTGGAGCGGCCCAGGTCGCCCTTGGCGTCCTTGTTGGCGACGATCCGGGGGTGCTCGGCGAGCCGGACGAGTGTCTCTGTGTCGATCGGCACACCGCTGCGGCCGGGAATGTCGTACAGCATCACCGGGAGCCCGGTGGAGTCCGCGATGACGTTGAAGTGCCGCAGGAGGCCTTCCTGCGGCGGCTTGTTGTAGTACGGGGTGACCGCGAGGAGGCCGTGCGCGCCGGCCCGCTCGGCGGCCTGGGCCAGCTCGACGCTGTGCCGGGTGTCGTTGGTGCCCACGCCCGCGACGACGTGTGCGCGGTCTCCGACGGCTTCGAGCACAGCCCTGACGAGCTGGTCTTTCTCCGCGTCGCTGGTGGTCGGGGACTCGCCCGTGGTGCCGTTGATGATCAGGCCGTCGTTGCCTGCGTCCACCAGATGGGCGGCGAGCCGCTGGGCGCCGTCGATGTCGAGTGCGCCGTCCGCCGTGAAGGGCGTGACCATAGCGGTGAGGACCCGCCCGAAGGGGGTCTGCGGAGTGGAGATCGGAGCCATGGGTAACACGCTACTCGTTGGTCGGAGCGCCGCGCCCCCTCGGGGGGACGGGGAAGAGGAGCCCGGCACTGCCTGCTCGGGGGTTCAAGCAGTGCCGGGTCCGTTTGATCAGCCTAGATGAACTTCACGAAACGTCGCAATACGGACACCGCTTACGGAGCTACACGTCCGTTTTTGTTGAACGCGGCATGAGTGAGCGGCATCAGGGTCCGCCAGTGCTGCTCCATCTGTTCGCCGACCATCTCGATCTCGCGCTGCGGGAAGGACGGGACCTTCGCGAGCTCGTGCTGTGTCCGCAGTCCGAGGAAGTGCATCAGCGAGCGGGCGTTGCAGGTGGCGTACATCGTCGAGAACAGGCCGACCGGCAGCACCGCACGGGCGACCTCGCGGGCGACCCCGGCGGCGAGCATCTCCTGGTAGGCGTCGTACGCCTGGCGGTAGGAGTCCTCCATGGCGCGGGTCGTGAGCGCGTGCTGCTCCGGCGTCCCCTCGACGAACTCGTACTTGCCGGGACGGCCCTGCTGGATGAGCTTGCGGGACTCCCCCGGGACGTAGAAGACCGGTTCGAGCTCCCTGTAGCGACCCGATTCCTCGTTGTAGGACCAGCCCACACGGTGCCTCATGAACTCCCGGAACACGAAGATCGGGGCACTGATGAAGAAGGTCATCGAGTTGTGCTCGAACGGGCTGCCGTGCCGGTCCCGCATGAGGTAGTTGATGAGACCCTTGGAGCGCTCGGGGTCCTTCGTGACCTCTTCCAGGGACTGCTCACCGGCCGTCGACACGCGGGCCGCGAACAGCACGTCGGAGTCGCTTGCGGCGGATTTCACCAGGTCAACGGTGACATTGCTGCGGAAGTGGGCCTTGGTGGGCTCGGGGGTGTCGGTCACCGGCGGGGGTCCTTCCCATTGCGTCGCTCGGGCGGCATCCACTCTACGGGGCGCCGGCCTGGCCTCCGTCAGCGGGAATTCCCGCACGCGTTCGGCGATTCGGGGCACCGATCGGGCCTCCCGTACGTCTGACTCGTCAGCAGCACCCCTCACAGAGTCCAAGGAGATCTTCCTCATGTTCCGCCGGCGTGAATCCGTCCCGTTCTCGTTCGTAGCCGAGGCCGACCGGTTCCGCAGTAACGTCACACCTCCTCCCCGCCTGCGCGCCAGCGCCTCACAGCTGGCGAGTCGTTCGCTCGTCGGGCTGACCCTGATCGCCGGATTCGCCGGCTCGCTGCTCTTCGGGCTGCCCGCACTGGACACCGGCAGCACCTCTTCGCACAGCCAGACGTCCGAGGCCTCACAGCACCGCTGACCCGTACGGGCCCCCTGGGGTGGTAGGCCGGGGGGCCTCTCGGTAGCCTCACCGGGCACAGCAATCGAGCGTGCTTGTGAGTGAGGATCAGTCGTGCCCCTGCCCTTCCTGACAGCCGACCGCGCATTCGACGCGGACGCAGAGGACATCGCACTGCCGTTCGACGACCATGACAGCTGGCGGCGGCCCTACCGCCCCGGCCCGTGGCGGGTCGCGGCGGCGGCCACCCTCCTGCTGCTCGCGTCCTTCGTGCTGCTCGCCGGTGTGATCATCACGGTGACCGGATCGCTGTCCGGCGCGAGCGTGTGCTTCGTGCTCGCCGGCGCGGCCATCGTGAGCGCGCTGCGGCTGCTGCGCGTGGGCGCGTGGGTGAGCCGCCACGGCGTACGGCGGGTGGCTTTCCTCCGTACGACCACGATCGCGTGGAGCGACGCGTCCGTCGTCCGCACGGTCCAGCAGCCGGTGAGGTGGCTCGGCTTCCCGCGCACCGTCCAGGGCCAGGCCCTGATCGTGGTGCGCCGGGGCGGCGAGACGCCACTGCCGCTGCTGACGGACCACAACGCGGACTTCCTGGCGCGTGCCGAGGCCTTCGAGCGTGCCACCGACACGGTCGAGGCCTGGAGCGACGAGTACCGCACCGGCTGACACCGGACGGTTCGCACCACGACAAGCCGGTACGGCGCCGATCAGGCGCGTACCGGCTTGTTCGCGTGCAGGGCGATCGCGCGCTGCATCGCCTTGCGGGCCCGGGGGGTGTCCCTGGCGTCCTGGTACGCCACCGCCAGACGGAACCAGCAGCGCCAGTCGTCCGGGCTGTCCTCGGCCTCCTCGCGGCGCCTGGCGAACACGGCGTCGGCGGAATCGCGGTCGATCCGCCCGGACGGGGTGCGCACCAGCTCGTCGACGGGCAGACCGCCCTCGGCGTCCAGCTCGGCGGCCAGGGCGTTTGCCCGCCGGACGAACTGGGTGTTCTTCCAGAGGAACCAGACGCCGATCACCGGCAGGATCAGCACAGCCACACCGAAGGTGACCGTGAGCAGCGTGCCGTGCCGGATGAGCAGGACGCCGCGGCTGCCGGCCAGGACGAAGTAGAAGACCAGGACGGCGGCGGTGACGGCGTAGGTGAGCTTTGCGCGCATGGGGGTGGGCCCAGTCAGTTCAGGTCGAGGAAGTGTTCCAGGCCGAAGGTGAGGCCGGGAGTGGTCACCACACGGCGGGTGCCGAGCAGGATGCCCGGCATGAAGCTGCTGTGGTGCAGTGAGTCGTGGCGCAGGGTGAGGGTCTCGCCCTCGCCGCCCAGCAGGACCTCCTGGTGGGCGAGGAGGCCGCGGAGCCGCACGGAGTGGACCGGGACGCCGTCGACGTCCGCTCCCCGTGCTCCCTCCAGGGCCGTGGCCGTCGCGTCCGGCTGCGGCGCGGCGCCCGCCTTCGCGCGGGCCGCCGCGATGAGCTGGGCGGTACGGGTCGCGGTGCCGGAGGGCGCGTCGGCCTTGTTCGGGTGGTGGAGCTCGATCACCTCGACGGACTCGAAGTAGCGGGCGGCCTGCTCCGCGAACCTCATGGTGAGCACGGCGCCGATCGAGAAGTTCGGTGCGATGAGCACACCGGTCTCCGGGGAACCGGAGAGCCAGGTGTTCAGCTGCGCGAGCCGTTCGTCGGTCCAGCCGGTGGTGCCGACCACCGCGTGGATGCCGTGCCGGACGCAGAAGTCGAGGTTCTCCATCACCGAGGCCGGTGTGGTGAGCTCCACGACAACCTGGGCGCCGGTCTCCGTCAGGGTCTCCAGCTTGTCGCCGCGGCCGAGGGCGGCCACCAGCTCCATGTCACCGGCGGCCTCGACGGCTCGCACGGCCTCGGACCCGATGCGTCCCTTGGCGCCGAGAACGGCCACGCGCAGCTTGCTCATCTGTTCATTTCCTTACGGGTGGTTAGGAGACCGCTTCCTGGAGGCGGTCTGCCTGCTTGTCCTTCAGCGGGCCGATCACCGAGAGGGAGGGGCGCTGACCGAGGACGTCGGCCGCGACGGCCCTGACCTCGTCGGGGGTGACCGCCGCGATCTTTGCCAGCATGTCATCGACGGACATCTGCTCGCCCCAGCAGAGCTCGCTCTTGCCGATGCGGTTCATGAGCGCACCGGTGTCCTCCAGGCCCAGGACCGTGGAACCCGCGAGCTGGCCGACGGCACGGGCGATCTCGTCGTCGCCGAGGCCGTCCGTCGCCGCGCGGTCGAGCTCGTCGCGGCAGATCTTGAGTACGTCGTGGACCTGGCTGGGCCGGCAGCCCGCGTACACACCGAAGAGGCCGCAGTCGGCGAAGCCCGAGGTGTACGAGTACACGCTGTAGGCCAGGCCGCGCTTCTCGCGCACCTCCTGGAAGAGCCGCGAGCTCATGCCGCCGCCGAGCGCGGTGTTCAGGACGCCGAGCGCCCAGCGGCGCTCGTCGGTCCTGGCCAGGCCGGGCATGCCGAGGACGACGTGGGCCTGCTCGGTCTTGCGGTTGAGCACCTCGACCCTGCCGGCCGCGCGCAGTGTGCGGGAGCCCTCGCGCGGCGCCGTGGGGACGGCGTCGGTGCGGCTCAGGGCGCCCGCCCGCTCGAAGGCCTTGCGGACCTGCCGTACGACGGTGGCGTGGTCCACGTTGCCGGCTGCGGCGACGACCAGGTGCGTGGGGTCGTAGTGCTTCTTGTAGAAGCGGGCGATCTGGCCGCGGTTCAGCGCGTTGATCGTGTCGACGGTGCCGAGGACCGGGCGGCCCAGCGGGGTGTCGCCGAGCATGGTGTGCGCGAACAGGTCGTGCACGCAGTCGCCCGGGTCGTCCTCCGTCATCGCGATCTCCTCGAGGATGACGCCGCGCTCGGCGTCGACGTCCTCGGGGGTGATCAGCGAGCCGGTCAGCATGTCGCAGACGACGTCGATGGCGAGCGGCAGGTCGGTGTCCAGGACCCGCGCGTAGTAGCAGGTGTACTCCTTCGCCGTGAAGGCGTTCATCTCGCCGCCGACCGCGTCGATCGCGGACGAGATGTCGAGGGCGCTGCGCTTGGCCGTGCCCTTGAAGAGGAGGTGTTCGAGGTAGTGCGTCGCGCCGTTCAGGGTGGGCGTCTCGTCGCGCGAACCGACGTTGGCCCAGATCCCGAAGGTGGCGGAGCGGACGGAGGGCAGGGTCTCCGTGACGACCCGGAGGCCGCCGGGGAGGACGGTGCGTCGGACCGTGCCGATGCCGTTGCTGCCCTTGAGAAGCGTTTGGGTACGGGCGACGGCCCGCCCCTCCGAGGAGGGGCGGGCCGTCGTCACGGAACTACGGGACGTCACTTGTCGGTGTCGTCCTTCGTCTCGTCCTCTTCACCCTCGACGACCGGGATCAGGGAGAGCTTGCCGCGGGAGTCGATCTCCGCGATCTCGACCTGGACCTTGGCGCCGACGCCGAGCACGTCCTCGACGTTCTCCACACGCTTGCCACCGGCGAGCTTGCGGATCTGCGAGATGTGCAGCAGGCCGTCCTTGCCGGGCATCAGGGAGACGAACGCACCGAAGGTGGTGGTCTTGACGACCGTACCCAGGTAGCGCTCGCCGACCTCCGGCATGGTCGGGTTGGCGATCGCGTTGATCGTGGCGCGGGCGGCCTCGGCCTGCGAGCCCTGCTGGGCACCGATGTAGATGGTGCCGTCGTCCTCGATCGTGATGTCGGCGCCGGTGTCCTCCTGGATCTGGTTGATCATCTTGCCCTTGGGGCCGATGACCTCACCGATCTTGTCCACCGGGATCTTGACGGTGATGATCCGCGGGGCGTTCGGGGACATCTCGTCCGGGACGTCGATGGCCTCGTTCATGACGTCCAGGATGTGCAGACGCGCGTCACGGGCCTGCTTCAGCGCGGCGGCCAGGACCGAGGCGGGGATGCCGTCGAGCTTGGTGTCGAGCTGGAGCGCGGTCACGAACTGCTTGGTGCCGGCGACCTTGAAGTCCATGTCGCCGAAGGCGTCCTCCGCACCGAGGATGTCGGTGAGGGCGACGTAGTGGGTCTTGCCGTCGATCTCCTGGGAGATCAGGCCCATGGCGATACCGGCGACGGCGGCCTTGAGGGGCACACCGGCGTTCAGCAGGGACATGGTGGAGGCGCAGACCGAGCCCATGGACGTCGAGCCGTTGGAGCCCAGCGCCTCGGAGACCTGGCGGATCGCGTAGGGGAACTCCTCGCGCGACGGCAGCACCGGCACGATGGCGCGCTCGGCGAGCGCGCCGTGGCCGATCTCACGGCGCTTGGGCGAGCCCACGCGGCCGGTCTCACCGACGGAGTACGGCGGGAAGTTGTAGTTGTGCATGTAGCGCTTGCGGGTCACCGGGGAGAGGGTGTCCAGCTGCTGCTCCATGCGGAGCATGTTGAGGGTGGTGACGCCCAGGATCTGGGTCTCGCCACGCTCGAACAGCGCGGAGCCGTGCACGCGCGGGATGGCCTCGACCTCGGCGGCGAGCGTACGGATGTCCGTGACGCCACGGCCGTCGATGCGGACCTTGTCCTTGATGACGCGCTCGCGGACCAGCTTCTTGGTCAGCGCGCGGTAGGCACCCGAGATCTCCTTCTCGCGGCCCTCGAAGGCCGGAAGGAGCTTCTCGCCCGCGATCTCCTTGATGCGGTCCAGCTCGGCCTCGCGCTCCTGCTTGCCGGCGATGGTGAGCGCCTTGGCGAGCTCGGTGCGGACGGCCTTGGTCAGCGCCTCCAGGACGTCGTCCTGGTAGTCGAGGAAGACCGGGAACTCGCCGGTGGGCTTGGCGGCCTTGGCGGCGAGGTCGGACTGGGCCCTGCAGAGCGTCTTGATGAAGGGCTTCGCGGCTTCCAGACCGGCGGCGACGACCTCCTCGGTCGGCGCCTCGGCGCCGTCCTTGACGAGCTGGATGGTCTTCTCGGTGGCCTCGGCCTCGACCATCATGATCGCGACGTCGCCGTCCTCGAGGACGCGACCCGCGACGACCATGTCGAAGACGGCGTCCTCGAGCTCGGTGTGCGTCGGGAAGGCGACCCACTGGCCCTTGATCAGGGCGACGCGGGTGGCGCCGATCGGGCCGGAGAAGGGCAGGCCCGCCAGGATCGTGGAGGCGGAGGCGGCGTTGATCGCGACCACGTCGTACAGGTGGTCGGGGTTGAGCGCCATGATCGTCTCGACGATCTGGATCTCGTTGCGCAGGCCCTTCTTGAAGGAGGGGCGCAGCGGGCGGTCGATCAGGCGGCACGTGAGGATCGCGTCCTCGGAGGGCCGGCCCTCACGGCGGAAGAAGGAGCCGGGGATCTTGCCGGCCGCGTACTGCCGCTCCTCGACGTCCACCGTGAGGGGGAAGAAGTCGAGCTGGTCCTTGGGCCGCTTGGAAGCGGTGGTGGCCGACAGCACCATGGTGTCGTCGTCCAGGTACGCCACGGCGGAGCCTGCGGCCTGCTTGGCCAGGCGGCCCGTCTCGAAGCGGATGGTGCGGGTGCCGAAGGTGCCGTTGTCGATCACGGCTTCGGCGTAGTGGGTCTCGTTCTCCACTAGTGATTTCTCCATACTCGTCGTCTTTCGTCCTGCCGCCCGTGTGGCGGAGGACGGTGCGGAGAAGCGCTCCCCTGTGTGCGGGCCGGTCTTCGATCGAAGCTCCCGGGCACTGTCCCGGGGGCCACTACCGAGGACCGGCGGCGGCTGCGGGGCGCTTCCCCTCGTCATGGTGTCGTGCGTCCAGGTTACTGAGCCCGACCCTGGTCCCGCACGTACAGAAAAGGGAGCGGCCCCCTGGAATGGGGGAACCGCTCCCTCTCACAGCGTCCTTACTTGGCGCCGCCGGCCGCACCGCGGCGGATGCCGAGGCGGTCGACGAGCGCACGGAAGCGCTGGATGTCCTTCTTGGCGAGGTACTGCAGGAGGCGGCGACGCTGGCCGACCAGGATCAGCAGACCACGACGGGAGTGGTGGTCGTGCTTGTGCGTCTTGAGGTGCTCCGTCAGGTCCGAGATCCGGCGGGAGAGCATGGCGACCTGGACCTCGGGGGATCCGGTGTCACCCTCCTTCTGGGCGAACTCGGACATGATCTGCTTCTTCGTAGCGGCGTCGAGCGGCACGCGTACTCCTCTTGGTGTTCGATGCGCCCACGAGTGCCCCTGGTCTTGATCTCAGGGGAGCTTCCGTGACTCGGAGGCGAAGGTCCGATGAGCGCAGCCCCCAGGGTGACCCGGAGGCGCGTACACAAACGGCCACCAGTCAGAGTACCAGTCGCCGAGAGCGGGTCCGACGGGCGTCAGCCGGTCATGGCCCTGGCACGGGCAAAGACGTCGAGCACGGCGAGGCAGAGCGGGACCAGGGAGAGGAGCACGGCGCTCTCCGTGAGGTCGAGGAGACGCCCCCAGAAGGGGGAGAGGCCCTTGCGCGGGATGATCAGGCCGATCGCGGTGAGCAGGGCGGCGCCGGCGGCGACGGCCGCCGACAGCCAGATCGTACGGATGTCGAGGGAGCCGCGGTCGCCGTAGCGCACCAGGTCGTACAGCAGGCCGGCCGGCGGGTTGAGCGAGAGGCCGAGGACCAGCAGTGCCACGGCGCCGATGCCGGCGACCAGGACGCAGGCGACCTGCGAGGTGTAGCGGAAGAGCCGGGCGCGCAGCAGCATCGCGAGTCCTGCGGCGAGAGCGAGCACCTGGCCCCAGACGCTGTCCGAGAAGCCGAGGACGGCCGCGGAGCCGATGACGACCGCGGAGCAGCCGCCGACCAGGCCGAGGAGCATCTCGTGGCCGCGCCGCGCCTGGGCGGCGATGCGGTCGGCGTCGACGGGCTCGCCCTGGGTACCGGGAGCGTCGCCCGGCTCGGCGAAGGGTTCGTCGTAGCCGGCGGGGGCGGTCCGCGGTGAGGCGTAGCCGATGGGCAGCCGGGCGAAGCGCGCGGAGAGGCCGGGCAGGAAGGCGACCAGGCCGAGGGCGACGGGCGCGCAGACGGCCGCGGTCTCGGTGGCGGTCGCCTTCGCGAGGATCGCGACGAAGGTGGCGAGGGTGCCGACGGTGGCGAGGAAGGTCGCCGCCACGAACGGGGCGTCACCGCTGGGGGTGAGGGCGACGAGGACGACGGAGGCGAGCAGGACGGCGACGCAGCCGAGCAGGAACTGCAGCCGGCCGGGGCTCTGGCCGGCGTCGGCACCGATGACGCCGGAGCCGCCGATGAGGACGAGGGGCAGGGCGCCGAGCCCGAGGGCGACCGCCGTGGCCCGGTCCGCGTAGACCCGCGCGCGCACGCCCGCGAAGGCGGTGAGCAGCAGGCCGGCGGATCCGGCGATGATGCCCGGCAGGCTGTGCGTGTCGTGGCGTACGGGATCGGCGAACCAGAGCACGAAGCCCATCAGGACGAGCAGCAGGACACCGCCCACCAGGCCCGCGCCGCGCAGGAGTTCGTCGCTCCACAGGTGGCGGTCCCGGGTGACGGCGGAGGCGACGGCGTCGGAGACGTCGTCGAAGACGGCGGGCGGCAGCGACTGTGCGAAGGGCCGCAGACCGAGGAGTTCACCGTCGAGGACCTGCTGCGCGGCGAGGGTGCGGGCACCGTCGAGGACGCTGCCGTCGCGGCGTACGAGGTGGTAGCCGGTGGGTGTGCCGGCCGCCTGGGTCTGGCCCGTGAGACGCAGTATCTCGGGGTAGACGTCGGCGACGGCGATGTCCTCGGGAAGCGCGACGTCGATCCGGCTGTCGGGTGCCACGACGGTGACGCGGCAGAAACCCGTCGCTGCGGTCGTACTCACGTGTCTGGTCCCCCTGATTCGCGGTTGCGCACAGTGCGCGCGCCACCCTACCGGGAGGGGTCCGGGAGACCTGCACGTAGGATCACGGTCGCGCGGATCCGAGTCCGCAGCAGTCGCAGCCACGGGGGCGTCGGTGCGGACCGGCCGGCCTTCCGCCCGTCCGTATTGAGGGATTGATGTTCCGGTGAGCCAGATCGTCGTGAAACGACCTCCGCGGTCTCTGCCGCCGGAAGTGCCCTCTGACGAGTTGACTTTGGAGGCTCCTCCCGAGCTGCCCCGCGGGCAGCAGGAGGGCATGCTGATGCAGGTCCTGCCGGTGCTCGGCATGGGCTCGTCGGTGGTCTTCTTCTTCTCTCCGCAGGCACCTCCGTTCATGCGGATCATGGGTGTCCTGATGCTGGTCTCGACGGTCGGCATGGTCGCCGCCCAGATCGTCCGGCATCGTCGCGGTACGCAAGGGCAAATGGGCGATGTCCGTCGTGACTACCTGAAGTACCTCGCCCAGACGCGGCGGACGGTGCGTCGCACGGCTCGCGCCCAGCGTGATGTGCAGCTCTACCTGCACCCGGCGCCCGAGCAGTTGTGGTCGGTGGTGGCCGAGGGCAGCCGGGTGTGGGAACGGCGCGTCGGGGACAAGGACTTCGCCCAGGTCCGGGTCGGGCTCGGGGCGCAGCAGCTGTCGACCCCGCTGATCGCCCCGGACACCGCTCCGGTGGATGAGCTGGAGCCGATGTGCGCGGGTGCGATGCAGCGGTTCCTGGCGGTGCACGGGTCGTTGGACGGGCTGCCGATGGCGGTCTCGATGCGGGCGTTCTACCACGTGACGGTGTCGGGGCGCCCGGAGTCGGCGCAGTCGGCGGCGCGGTCCCTGGTGGCTCAGCTGGTGACGCTGCACTCCCCCGAGGACCTGGTGGTCGCGGTGGTGGCGGCGCCGGGTGCGGTGGGGCGCTGGGACTGGACGAAGTGGCTGCCGCACACGCAGGTTCCCGGCCAGGTCGACGGGGCGGGTACGAAGCGGCTGTTCGGTGATGATCTGGGCGAGCTGGAGAGCCTGCTCGCGGGCAGGCTGGAGGGGCGTCCGCGCTTCGGCCGGGAGAGCCGGCCGGTGCTGGACCAGCCCCACATCGTCGTGGTGCTGGACGGCGGGATGGTGCCGCCCGACTCCCTGTTCGCGGCCGCCGAGGGACTGCAGGGCGTGACCATCGTCGAGGTGGTGCAGGGTGAGCTCGACGAACCGCGCGGCGGTCTGTCGGTGGTGGTGCGTCCGGGGCTGCTGCGGCTGGAGTCGGGTGCCGGGCTGGCGTACGAGGGTGTGCCGGACAGCATGTCGCCGGAGGCCGCGGAGGCGCTGGCCCGGCAGCTCGCACCGCTGCGCATGGGCGGGGGCGACGACGACGAACCGCTGCTCGCGGATCTGGACTTCACGGATCTGCTGAACCTCGGTGACGCGGGCTCGGTCGACGTGGCGCGCACCTGGCGGCCGCGGTCGGTGTCGGAGCGGCTGCGGGTGCCGATCGGGGTCGGCGAGGACGGCCGCCCGGTGATGCTGGACCTGAAGGAGGCCGCGCAGGAGGGCATGGGCCCGCACGGGCTGTGTGTCGGCGCGACGGGTTCCGGCAAGTCGGAGCTCCTGCGGACGCTGGTGCTCGGTCTCGCGGTCACGCATTCGTCGGAGACTCTGAACTTCGTGCTCGCCGACTTCAAGGGCGGTGCGACGTTCGCCGGGATGTCGCAGATGCCGCACGTCGCGGCGGTCATCACCAACCTGGCGGACGACCTGACCCTGGTCGACCGCATGGGCGACGCGATCCGCGGCGAGCTGCAGCGCCGGCAGGAGCTGCTGCGGTCGGCGGGCAACTACGCGAACATCCACGACTACGAGAAGGCCCGGGCGGCGGGCGCGGCCCTGGAGCCGCTGGCATCCCTGGTGCTGGTGATCGACGAGTTCTCCGAACTCCTGACGGCCAAGCCGGACTTCATCGAGATGTTCATCCAGATCGGCCGCATCGGCCGTTCGCTCGGGGTGCATCTGCTGCTGGCGTCGCAGCGCCTGGAGGAGGGCAAGCTGCGCGGCCTGGACACGTATCTCTCGTACCGGATCGGTCTGCGGACCTTCTCGGCGGCCGAGTCGCGCACGGCGCTGGGCGTGCCGGACGCCTACCACCTGCCCTCGGTACCGGGCTCGGGCTACCTCAAGTTCGGTACGGACGAGATGACCCGCTTCAAGGCGGCCTACGTGTCGGGGACCTACCGTACGGGCGGTCCCGACCTGCCGGTGGGACAGCTGCCGATCGAGCGCCGGCCCACGGTGTTCAGCGCTGTTCCGGTGCCGGTCGTGTACGCGGCGCCCGACCCGGCGCAGCTCGCCGCCCGGGCCGCCGCGGACGACGACGCGCTCGCCGACACGGTGCTCGACGTGATCGTGCGCCGGCTGGAGGGGCAGGGCGTGCCGGCCCACCAGGTGTGGCTGCCGCCGCTGGACCGGGCGCCGACGCTGGACCAGCTGCTGCCGGGGCTGGCGCCGACGGAGGAGCGCGGGTTCACCGCGACCGAGTACACGAGGCCCGGCGGGCTGACGGTGCCGCTCGGCCTGATCGACAAGCCCTTCGAGCAGCGCCGCGAGGTGCTGTACCGGGACTTCTCCGGAGCGGCCGGGCACATGCTGGTCGTGGGCGGCCCGCAGTCCGGCAAGTCCACGATGATGCGGGCCCTGATCGCCTCGTTCGCCCTCACGCACACGCCGCACGAGGTCCAGTTCTACGGGCTGGACTTCGGCGGCGGCGGTCTCGTCTCGCTCGCCGGCCTGCCGCACGTCGGCGGGATGGCGTCGCGACTGGACCCGGAGCGGGTGCGCCGGACGGTCGCGGAGGTGGGCGGTGTGCTCAACCGGCGCGAGGAGTTCTTCCGCGCCCACTCCATCGACTCGATCGCCACCTACCGGCGCAAGCGCGCCCGGGGCGAGCTGCCCGGTGAGGCCTGGGGCGACGTGTTCCTGGTGATCGACGGCTGGGGCGGTCTCCGCAACGAGTACGAGGGCCTGGAACAGGTCGTCACCGAGATCGCGGCGCGCGGCCTCGGCTACGGCGTCCACGTGGTCATCACCGCGGCCCGCTACATGGAGGTCCGGGCGGCGCTGAAGGACCAGATCCTGGGGCGGCTCGAACTCCGGCTCGGCGACGTCATGGACTCCGAGTTCGACCGGAAGGTCGCGGCGAACGTGCCGGCCGGGGTGCCCGGCCGCGGCCAGGTCCCGCAGAAGCTCCATTTCATGGGCGCGCTGCCGCGCATCGACTCGGTCAGCAGCGGCGAGGACCTGTCCGAGGGCACGGCGGCCTTCGTCACCGCGGTGGCGTCGAACTGGGCGGGCCCGGTGGCCCCGTCCGTACGGCTGCTGCCGCGCAAGCTCCCGGCCGACCAGCTGCCGAAGGGCTTCGAGTTCCCCGAGCGGGGCATCGCGATCGGTATCGACGAGACGTCGCTGGAGCCGGTCTTCGTCGACTTCGAGACCGATCCGTTCTTCCTGGTCTTCGGGGAGAGCGAGTCCGGGAAGACCAACCTGCTGCGGCTGATCGCCAAGCAGATCGGGGAGCGCTACTCCCCCGACGAGGCGAAGATCGTGGTCGGCGACTACCGCCGGGCGCTGCTCGGCGCGCTGCCGGAGGCCCACCTGCTGGAGTACGCGCCGATGGCGAGCGCCATGCAGATGCACATGGAGGCCCTCGCCGGGGTGTTCGCCCGCCGTCAGCCGCCGACCGACGTGACGCCGCAGCAGCTGAGGGACCGCAGCTGGTGGTCCGGGCCGCAGATCTTCATCATCGTCGACGACTACGACCTGGTCGCCACCAACGCGGGCAATCCGCTGGCGCCGCTGGCGGAGTATCTGCCCTTCGCCCGGGACACGGGGGTCCGGTTCATCATCGCGCGCAACTCCGCGGGCGCCTCGCGGGCGATGTACGAGGGCTTCATGCAGCGCATCAAGGAACTGGGCGCGCAGGGTGTGGTGCTGTCCGGAGATCCGTCGGAGGGCGACCTGATCGGTTCGGTGCGGGGGCACACGATGCCGCAGGGACGCGGGTACTTCGCGTCGCGGCGGCGCGGGACGCCGCTGGTGCAGACGGGCCGGCTGCCCGAGCAGCACTGAGCCGGACGGCACGGCACGGCAGGGCAGGGCAGGGCAGGGCAGGGCAGGGCACAGCACGGAGGACCCTCGGGCGTGCGCGGGGGTCCTTTGTCACGTGCGGGAAGGCCCATAGCCGACGGCGGGCCGCCGCGCATCCGAATTCGCCTCCTTGCCCTGGCGATCCGCCGTCCGGGGATAATCGGTGCGCGGGTCACGCACGTGGAACGGCCCGCGGGAACGCGCTCCGTCGCGGAACAGGGAAAGGCGTCTGATGGGCACCCAGCAGGAGAAGGACGAGCTGTACGCACTCGACATCTCGGGGGTCGAGTGGCTGAGCGCCCCCGGGACGGAGGAGGCGGAGGAGCGGGTCGAGATCGCGCATCTGCCGGGCGGCGCCGTGGCGATGCGGTCCTCGCTCGACCCGGAGACGGTCCTGCGCTACACGGAGGCCGAGTGGCGCGCCTTCGTACTGGGCGCGCGGGACGGCGAGTTCGACCTGAAGTAGGCGGGGTCACCGGGGCACGGAGGAACGGAAGAGGGGCACGGCCCGTCGGGCGTGCCCCTCTTCCGGTGACCGGCCGCGGCTCGGGGTCAGTACGCCTCGGTGAACAGGCGCGACGCCTTGACGTCCGTCGAGCGGTAGCTGTCCTTGCCGTTCTCGATGATCTTGGCGACGTGCTCCAGCCGGTCCTTCATGTGGTCGGCCTTGCCCTTGTACTGCTTCTGCAGGCCGACGTACCCGGCGTGGGCGTCACCGTCCCAGGTGTCGGTGACGACCTTGAGGGCGGCGTCCATCTCCTCCAGGTCCTTGATGATGTTGCGCGAGACGACGCGGAGGCGGTTCGCCATCTCCTGGACGCTCTCGTACCTGACCTTGGTGTTCGGATCTCCGGCCATCTGTCTGCTCCTCGGATGTCGACGTGTGCGAAGGTGGTTCTGCGGCGGCGGCCGGGCTCAGAGGTTGTTGAGTCCGGAGGTGTTCGACGAGGAAGCGGGCTCCTTCACGGCGTTGAAGGCCGCGCGGACCTCGTCGTCGTTCGCGTTGGAGAGGTTCTTCGTCTGGCCCACGCCGTCGAGGAGCACGTTCAGGAGCCGGCGGATGTCGTCGTGGTCCTCGTTGATCACGATCTGTGCGGATGTGAATCCGCCGGCGCCGACGCCGGTCCAGCCCGCACTGACGGTCGCGAGGATGTCGGCCAGCTCGCGGGACTGCTTGGACACCGCCTGCGCGGTCTCGATGATCTTGTTCTTGGCCTGGACGATCGGATCGTCGGCAAGTCCGAACCCAGAACCGGTGGGGCTGCTCATCCGGAGGTCCTATCTCTCAGTTCCCGGACCCGTCCGCAGGTCGCGGACAGGCTTGTCGCTGCACGGGGTCCCGGAAGCTCCCGGTGGCGTTCGCACACACCGGAATCGGACTCAGCCACTTCTCGTTCCCCCGTCACACACGTGAAGTCTGCTACCACCCTAGCCACTCGGCCATCTCTCCCCAACTGCGCTTTCCGGTTGGAGATCTACTTCACGGACGGCTCTCTCCACGCGAACCGCACCGTCGCCGGACATCACGGACGACCGTGGCCGTACCGGCCACGACACACACCAGGACGGCCGCCAGGGCCAGCACGTAGGTGGCGTAGCGCTCGCTGCGCTCCTGCGAGGTCTCGGACATCGACAGGTGCGCGGCGCGGGGCGCGGGAGCCTCGGGCGGCGCGGGATCCGGGTGCGCCGAGGACAGGGGGACGTCGTCCTCGTCCCCGGCGAGTGCCTGCACCGGGTCCACCACACCCCATCCGACGTAGGCGTCGTGGCCGGTGACGGAGCGTTCCGCGGTCTGCTCGATGCGGGCGACGATCTCGGCGGGCGACCACGCGGGGTACTTGGCGACGAGGAGGGCGGCGACCCCGGCCACGTAGGGCGCGGAGAAGCTGGTTCCGTTGTCCGTGCACTGGCCGTTGCCGGGGACCGTGGAGACGATGTCGACGCCCGGCGCCGCCACGCCCACGAACTCGCCCGCCTGCGAGAACGCGGCGCGTTCGTTGTTGCGGTCGGAGGAGGCGACCGCGAGGACACCGGGGAAGGCGGCCGGGTAGGTCTCCTTCATTTCGCCGTCCATGCCGTCGTTGCCCGCCGAGGCGACGACCACGATGTTCCGGGCGAGGGCTCTGGCCACGGCCCTGCCCAGCGCGGAGTCCTCGGTGAGGGGCTTGGTGGTGTCCTGGGAGATGTTGATGACCTTGGCGCCCTTGGCGATCGCGTGGTCGATCGCGGTGGCCATCGTGGTGTCCTTGCCGCTGTTCTTCTCATCGTTCTGCCGGATCGGGATGATGGTGGCCTCGGGGGCCAGGCCTACGAACCCCGTCCCCTTGCGGGGGCGGGCGGCGATGATGCCGGCGACCTTGGTGCCGTGGCCGACCTCGTCCGTGGTGCCGTCGCTGCTGCCCCCCTTGAGGAGGTTGCGCCCCGCCGAGGCGTCCACCGCCCCCTTGAGCTGCGGGTTGACGTCGTCGACCCCGGTGTCGATGACGGCGACCCGCACGCCCTTGCCCTTGGTGTCCTGCCACAGTTCGTCGAGCAGGACGCGCTGCAGCGACCAGGGCCGGCCCGCGAACTGTTCCTTCATCGGGAAGGTGCATTCACCGCTGCCGTCCAGAGCGGGGCCGACACGGTCCGCGAGCCCTCCGGTGCGGTCCGGCCCTCCGGTGGCGTACGCGGCATGGGGCGCCGCCAGCGCGGCGATGGCCGCCGTCAGCACTGCCGTCTTCCGGTACAACATCTGTTCCTCTCCCCCGAGTCCCGCGTTCGTACGGTTCGCGGCTAGGAGCCCTGGGGCTGTCGTGCGCTGTTGGTGTCGAGCCTGGGCCCCTTGGACAGGAACTCGGACCAGGCGATCGGCACGAGCGAGGGGGTCACCTTCTCGTAGCCGAGCCTGACCTGCGCCTGGCTGGCCTCGGGCCTGCCGTCCTGGGTCTTCTGGCCGCCGGTGCCGATGTCGGAGCGCTCGGCGTCGCTGTCGCCGTTCGCCTGGACCGCGTAGCGCAGTCCGGTGTCGGTCACCAGGAAGAGCGAACCGTCGGGCCGGGACTGCTCGCCGCGCACCTGCGTGTAGAGCAGGCCGCTGCCCGGCGTGACGTAGGTGCTGGTGCCCCCGGCGTTGATGGCGGCCGGGTAGGCCGTTCCCGCCCAGGTGCTCAGGGTCGTACGGCCCTTGTCGTCGACCTTGCGCAGCACGCTGCACACGGTGTCGCGGCCGCCGCCGGCCGACGAGTTGATCTGCCTGGCCCGGTGGGCGGGCCAGTGGGCGGCCTGGCCGGCGAAGGGCCGCGCGTCAGGGACGAAGTCCTGCAGGCCGACGTCCCTGGCCCTGCCCGCGAGGTTGAGCGACGCGGTCTGCGGCGAGGTGGTCAGCAGCCAGGCGGTGAACTCGGAGACCGGCTGCACCCTGCCGTCGAGGACGACGTAGTGGGCGGTGCCCTCACCCGTCGTGGTCCGCAGGACCATGCCGACCCTGTCCTCCTCCGCGGACAGCTGGCCCTTGACGCGCGCGGGCGCGCCGACCGTGCCGGGGATCTGCGGGAAGGCGACCGGACTGCCCTCGTGGAGGGTGGCAAGCCAGTCGTCGGTCACGGCCTGCGGCTTCCTGCTGCCGACCAGAGCGCTGGTCAGATGGCCGTTGTCGGCCGCCGTCTCGTCGATGCGGTACCTCGTGCCGCTCGCGTCGACGAGGTAGCGGGTCCCGTCCTGGCCCTGGACGTAGAGCACCTGGCCGCCGTCGAGCCGGTTCGCGCCGTCGGTCAGCTTGTTGTCCCGTTCGGCGAAGACGAAGGCCGCCTTCTGCACGGTGTTGCCCTTGCCGCCGGGCTGCTCGCAGACCGCCCACCGCTTGGCTCTGCCCGCGTCCTTCTCGTCCGGCAGCCGGTCGGGGGCGTACGGGATGCCGAGGATCGGACCGCGCGGGGGCTTGCCCGCGTCGAGGACGTCGTCGCTGACCTGGATGACGTCGAACTGCTGGGGCGTGAGGAGGAGCCGGGCGGAGGCGAGGTTCAGTACGGGGTGCAGCAGCGTCTTCTTCTGCTTGCCCTCACCCGTCTCCAGGACGACGTAGCGGGTGGTGGACTTCTTGCCGACGATCACCTTGGCGTACGGCTTGTCCCAGTCCTTGGGCGCGGTGGGCTTGAACATCCCCCAGGCACCGAAGCCGGCCATGATCAGCGCGCCGGCGATCAGGCTCGGGACGACGGCTCGCAGGGGACGGGGGGCGCCCTCCTCGGAACCCGTGGGCGAGGGTTGGAGGAATGCGGCCACCGTACGCTTCTTCGCAAAGGTGTACGCGTTGAGCTCGTCCCGCCGTGATGCCATGAGTGTGTCTGTCTCCCCGTGTCTCCCCGCGCGGCCCGGGAGCGTGAGCGTTCCCGCCTCCCGTGCCGGGCCCGGATGCCGGACCCTGCTGCCGGACCGGCCCCCTACTATGCCTGCTGACCGCGCGCGCCGATGGGGCGGGTAGGGTGATCCAGCCGCCGAAGCCCCGGCGGGAGCGGGGCGATCGGGTGGAGTTGGGGCCTTATGAACGGGGGAATGCCGGAATGATGGCTTCCACGACGCGGACACGTCCGGCCGGGAACACCCGGCCGTCCGGAGGGCCCGGAGCGGGCCGCCGGGGGGTCTCCGGCACCGGTCGAGGCACCTCCCCCAACGCCGGCCAGAGCCCCGGCGGAGCGGTGGCTCCGCGGCTGAACGGACGTGCCGGACAGATCGGTTCGTTCCGATTGCAACAACTCGTACTGATCGAAATCGCGGCGGCGCTACTCGTGGCGGCCTGGGTGATCGAGCCGTTGCTGCTCATGCCCGCCGGCGTCCTCGCGACGGTCCTCGTACTGCTCGCCGTGGTCCGCCGCCACCGTCGTTCACTGCCGGAGTGGCTGGGCACCGTCGTCGCCCTGCGCGCCCGCAACCGGCGTGCGGCCTCACTGACGCTCCCGGTGGGCACGGAACCCGGACTGGCGCCCGCGGTGGAGGCCGAACCGGCCCTGCGCACCTACTCGTTCAGCGACCGCGACCGGCGCCCGGTCGGGATGATCGGCGACGGCACGTACCTGTCCGCCGTGGTCCAGGTGGAGTCGGACGCCACCGCGCTGCGGCCCGACCGCTCGGCACGGCCGCTGCCCCTGGCCCTCGTGCGGGAGGTGCTGGAGGTCGACGGGATCCGGCTGGAGTCCGCGCAGATCGTCCAGCACACCCAGCCCGCTCCGGCTCCGCACCTGCCGTCGCAGTCGGTCGCTGCGCGCAACTACGCTCCGCTGCAGGCACAGACGGGATCGCCCGCGCTGCGGATCACCTGGATCGCGCTGAAGCTGGACCCCGAACTCTGCCCGGAGGCCGTGGAGGCGCGGGGCGGCGGGATCGTCGGTGCGCAGAAGTGCGCGGTGCGCGCGGCCGACCAGCTGGCCAGCCGGCTGACGGGTGCGGGTTTCCGGGCCACCGTGCTGACCGAGCAGGAGCTGACGTCGGCGATCGCGACGTCCGCGTGCGTGAGCCCGTCGGCCATGGCGCAGGCCGGCCGCACGGAGACGCCGGGCCGCCGCACTGAGGAGACCTCGCGCACCTGGCGCTGCGACGACCGGTGGCACACCAGCTACTGGGTGAGCCGTTGGCCGAACCTCGGCGGCGGAGGCGCGTCGATGCCGCAGCTGGTCGCCCTGCTCACCTCCATCCCCGCGCTCGCCACCACGTTCAGCCTGACCCTGGGGCACGCCGACCGTTCGGCGGTCTCGGTCACGGGACACCTCCGCATCACCGGGCGCAGCGACGAGGAACTCCTCACCGCCCGCCATGAACTCGAACGCACCGCGCGCGGCGTCAAGGCGTCGCTGGTCAGGCTGGACCGCGAACAGCTGCCCGGCGTGCTCGCCACTCTGCCGCTCGGGGGTACCCGCTGATGTCCGCAGGCACGAGCGCCAGGTCCCGGCTGGGTTTCGGTCTCATCGGCCCCCGGCGGGGCCGGCACACGGTGTCCTACGACGAACTGGCCGCGCTCGCCGTGCCCGTCGGGGACGACGGCACGGTCATCGGTGTGGACGCGGAGGGCCGCCCGGCGGTGCTGGGCATCAACCGGCCCACACCGTACGAGGTCACGCTCATCGGCGGGCTGTGGACCGCGCAGGTGCTGGCCCTGCGGTCGGCGGCGACGGGCGCGCGGATCGCCGTGGAGACCGGGCGCGCGCAGGCGTGGACCGGCCTCGCGCAGGCGGCGGGCGGCGGACAGCCGTGCATCGCGCTGCACGATGTGGGGCGGGTGCCCCCGCAGGGCGCGTCGGCCGGCTCACCCGTGGTCGTGGTGCGGGACTGCGGGATGCGTCCGCCCCGCGGGCGTGTGGTGGCCGGTCCCTGGCAGTCCGTGGTGACCCTGCTGCCCTATCTGAGCCCGGTGGCCCCGCGGCTGATGCAGAAGTCGGCGCTCGTGGGCGTGCAGCGCGTCTCCCCGGACGAGGCCGGGCAGATCGGACGGATCCTGCATCTGTCGGCCGCCGAGACCCAGGCACTGTCCACTCTCGCCGACGGCGTCACCCTGTGGTGTTCGGACCGGGACCGGCAGTTCGTGATGACCCAGGCCACCGACGCCGAGTCGGGGCTGCTGGGCGGCGCCCGGCGGATGGACTGAGCCGCAGCCCGCTGCGCCGTTCCCGTCGTGCGTACGCGCGGAAGGGCCTGCGCGGAACAGGCCTCATTTCGCGGGCGGATGCGCGTTTTCGACTCCTTCTCCTCAGCTGCTCCTTCACACTTGGTTCACTTGTGGCGTGACGTGACCTACTGGACAGTTCTTCCCTTGCGATACGGCCTGCCGTAGTGCGCCCTGTGGCGATTAGGGTGGTGGGTGCGCGGCAGAGGAACCTGCGGGCAGGCACTGCGCGTCGCAAGGGGGAGAGCCGGGCGGATCGCACCACGGGAACGGTCGCCCCCACCCACCACGGCACAAGGGTGCTCGACCACACCAGGAGGCAAAGTGAACGGCGATCGGGACGAGATCCGCGGGAAATGGAACACGCCCGTCGACGAGTCGTCCGACGCGGAGCCCGCAGAGATGACGGGTGAGTTCACCATCGACTACACCCCGCCCGCCTGGTACACGCAGAACGCGTCGGGTGACACCTCGGGCGGAGCGGGCTCGCACCTCGCACCGCCTCCGCCGAACGGTGCTCCGGTCTCCGTGCCGGGCCTGCCGGCCTCCGGGGGATTCGAACCGGGCTGGCCTCCGGTGCAGCCGGGACCTCCGGCCCAGTCGGTGCCTCCGGTGCAGCCGCCGCCGTCCCCCGCCTCCGCGCCCTCCGCGCCCTCCGCGCCCTCCGCCGAGCCGACGCCCCCGGCCTCCGCTTCGGCGGGGCCGACGGAGCCGCAGGCCGGGAGCGGGCCGTCCGGTGCGTTCGGGGGCGGCGACGTGGAGAGCGGCGCCACCATGCGCTTCTCTCCCGCCGCGCTGAAGCGGGAGATCGCGGAGCGTGAGGCGGCTGCGGAGGCCGCATCGGCCGTGTCCCGCTCCGGTGCCGCGGAGGGCACCGCCGAGCCCGCGGCCGTCACGCCGGAGGCCGGCTCCTCGCCCGGGACGGACGTGCCCGAGACCGCGTCCTCCGCGGCCGGACCGGCCGTTGCGGCATCACACCCGGGCGATGCCGGCACCACTGCGCTGCCGGCGGATGACGAGGAGTCCGGTGGCCGCGAAGGCTCCGGTGACTCCGGGGCCTCCGGCCCCGGCGCGGAGAAGGACGCCGTGGCCGCCGGGGCGACGGACGGCGCACCGGCGGCGGATGACGCACGGGCGGACGGCGAACCGGCAGTCGACGAACCTGCGGACGCGGTGCCGGACTCCGCACCGCAGGACACGGCACCTGCGCCCGACGGGGACGCCTCGTCACCCGTGGGCACGCCTCCGGCGGCCGACGCGCCCCAGGACGCCGTGCCGTCGGACGTACCGGCTCCGTGGTCCCCCGGGGCGCCCGCGCAGGGCGCTCTGCCGCCGCTGCCGCCCGCCTTCCAGCCCGCCGCCCCGCAGCCGGACGTGCCGCAGCCCGCGGCACAGTGGTCGGCACAGCAGCCCGATCCCGCGCGGCCCGGCGAGACGCCGGGAGGCTACGGCTTCCCTCCGCCACCCGTCGCGGCCGTCCCTCCGGCCCACCCCGCGCCTCCGTCGCCGCCGCAGCCTCCGGCCCACCCCGAAGCGCCCGCACCGCACGGCGGATACGGCTTCCCGCAGGCGCCCCCGCAGCCGGTCGCGGCCCAGGGCGCACCCCAGCTGCCTCCGGCCGCACCGCAGCACGGCGGCTACGGCTTCCCGCAGAACGCCCAGCAGCCCACCGTGCCCCCGGCGCAGGGCGGTTACGGCTTCCCCGCCCTTCAGGGTGGCTACGGCTTCCCTGCGCCGCAGCCGCCCCGGTTCCCCGCGGCGGGGCAGCAGCCGCTCCCGCCGCAGATCCCGCAGCAGCCGGCCCAGGGCACCCCGAACCTCCCCGCTCCGGCCGCGCAGCACCCACAGCAGCCCGAGGCCTACCAGCCCCAGGCCCCCGTCGACCCCCGTACCGGCTCCGCGTGGCCGACCCCGGTCACCCATGACCAGCGCGAGCGTTCCGTCCCGGGCGCCCCGCTGGGTTACACGGCCGCGGTGGAACTCTCGTCCGACCGGCTCGTCCGGGGCAAGCAGAAGGCCAAGAGCAGCCGTACACCCTCCGGCGCCTCACGCTTCAGACTGGGCGGCAAGAAGGAGGAGATCGAGCGGCAGCGCAAACTTGATCTGATCCGCACACCCGTCCTGTCCTGCTACCGGATCGCGGTCATCAGCCTCAAGGGCGGCGTAGGCAAGACGACGACCACCACCGCGCTCGGCTCGACCCTGGCCACCGAGCGGCAGGACAAGATCCTCGCCATCGACGCCAATCCGGACGCCGGCACGCTCGGCCGCCGGGTGCGCCGCGAGACCGGGGCGACGATCCGCGACCTGGTCCAGGCGATCCCGTATCTGAACTCCTACATGGACATCCGTCGTTTCACCTCGCAGGCGCCGTCCGGCCTGGAGATCATCGCCAACGACGTCGACCCGGCCGTCTCCACCACCTTCAACGACGAGGACTACCGCCGGGCGATCGACGTCCTGGGCAAGCAGTACCCGATCATCCTCACCGACTCGGGCACCGGCCTGCTCTACAGCGCGATGCGCGGGGTCCTGGACCTCGCCGACCAGCTGATCATCATCTCGACGCCGTCCGTGGACGGCGCGTCGAGCGCGTCCACCACGCTCGACTGGCTGTCGGCACACGGATACGCGGATCTGGTGCAGCGCTCCCTGACCGTCATCTCCGGTGTGCGCGAGACCGGAAAGATGATCAAGGTCGACGACATCGTGCAGCACTTCGAGACGCGCTGCCGCGGCGTCGTGGTCGTGCCGTTCGACGAGCACCTGTCGGCGGGCGCCGAGGTCGACCTCGACATGATGCGCCCGAAGACCCGCGAGGCCTACTTCAACCTGTCGGCGCTCGTGGCGGAGGACTTCCAGCGGGCCCAGCGGCAGCAGGGCCTGTGGACGTCCGACGGCAGCAGCCCGCCGCCGCAGTACGCGCCACCGATGCCGGGGCAGCAGACGCCCGGTCAGCAGGATGCCGGACAGCAGCAGTACGCGCCGCAGCGACCGCCGGGTGGCCCCTACCCCGGTCAGCAGCAGCCCGCGCAGCCGTACCCCCCTCAGCCCCACCCGGGCCAGCAGCAGCCGTATCCCGGTCAGCCCTACCCCGGTCAGCCGTATCCGCCCCAGCAGCCGTACGGGGGACAGCCGCAGTACGGACTGCAGCCGCCGCAGGCCGCCGTGCCCCAGCAGCCGTATCCGCCGCACCCCGCTCCGGGCGCCCAGCCCGGCGGATGGCAGCAGCAACCGCCGCCTCCCCAGGGGCAGCCGGGAACGGCGCCCGCCGGAGCGCCTCCGGCACCCGCGCACCCCGATGGCCAGGCACATCAGTCCGGCCAGCCCGAGCTGCGAGGCCCGGTTCCGCCGGCGGGCCGGCAGCAGTACCCTCCGCAGCCGCCTTCGGCGCCTCAGCAGTAAGGCAGTAGAGGTCTAAACCAATGAGGGCCCGCACCGTTCACCCGGTGCGGGCCCTCATCGCATTCCCGCAGCCCACACGCTGTTTGGACGACCGTTGACGCAACTCGACCGCCGCTGATAAACCTTCGCTTCACCAGCTGGCGAACCAGAGATCTGCCCGCCTTCACCATGCGAGTCATGACGCGAGGTCCACGTCCTATGGTCACAAGAGTCCCTCCACACCCGTCCCGCCCACGCGGCCGCCTGCGTGTCCTTCTCGCCTCCGGCGTGGCCGCTCTGGCCCTGGCCGCCGGGTCGGTCGTGCCCGGCAACCCGCTCGCCCCCGCCCCGCAGGAGGCGCACGCCGCCGACGGCACGTCGACGCTCACGGTCGCCGTCGCGCAGAGCGTGGACTCCCTGAGCCCGTTCCTCGCACAGCGGTTGCTCTCCACGAGCATCCACCGGCTGATGTACGACTTCCTGACGAACTACGACGCCAAGGACAACCACACGATCCCCGGGCTGGCCACCGCGTGGGAGCCGTCGGCCGACAAGCTGACGTGGACGTACACGATCCGGTCCGACTCGAAGTGGTCGGACGGCGAGAAGGCCACCGCCGAGGACGCGGCGTGGACCTTCAACAAGATGATGACCGACGAGGGCGCGGCGACCTCGAACGGCAGCTTCGTCTCCAACTTCCGGAAGGTGACGGCTCCCAGCCCGGACAAGCTGGTCATAGAGCTGAAGCAGCCTCAGGCGACGATGACGGCGCTCGACGTGCCGATCGTGCCCAAGCACGTCTGGGAGAAGGTCGGCGACTTCTCCAAGTTCAACAACGACACGAAGTTCCCGATCGTGGGGAACGGTCCGTTCATCCTGACGGACTACAAGGTCGACAGCTATGTGAAGCTCAAGGCCAACAAGGACTTCTGGCGCGGCGCGCCGAAGTTCGACGAGCTGGTCTTCCGCTACTACAAGGACCAGGACGCCGCCGTAGCCGCCCTCCGAAAGGGTGAAGTCTCCTTCGTCGCCGGCAGCCCGAGCCTGACGCCGGCCCAGGCCGCGTCCCTGAAGTCGGCCGAGAACATCAAGGTGAACGACGCCCCCGGCCGGCGCTTCTACGCCCTGGCCACCAACCCGGGCGCACGCACCAAGGACGGCAAGAAGTTCGGCGACGGGCACGCGGCCCTGCTGGACCAGAAGGTCCGGCAGGCGCTCTTCATGGCCGTGGACCGCACCACCATCATCGACAAGGTCTTCCAGGGCCACGCCATAGAGGGCGAGGGCTACATCCCGCCCCGCTACGGCTCGTACTTCTGGAAGCCGGCGGCCGGTCAGAAGCACGCCTTCGACCCGGTGAAGGCCGGGGCGCTGCTGGACGAGGCGGGCTACAAGAAGAACAGCGACGGCAAGCGGGCCGGCAAGGACGGCAAGCCGCTCGACTTCCGCATCCTGTGCCACGCCACGGACCCGAACGACAAGGCGATCGGCAAGTACCTCCAGGAGTGGTGGGGCGACCTGGGCGTCGGCCTGAAGGTCGACTGCCGCGACAACGTCTCGGACCCCTGGTACGCGGGTGAGTACGACCTCGCCTTCGACGGCTGGTCCGTCAACCCGGACCCCGACTTCGTCATGTCGATCCACACCTGCGCGGCGCTGCCGGCCAAGGCGAAGGAATCCGCCGCGACCGACAACTTCATCTGCGACAAGCAGTACGACGAGCTCTACGCGAAGCAGCTGGCCGAATACGACCCCGCCAAACGGGCCGACCTGATCAAGCAGATGGAGTCGCGGCTGTACGACACGGGGTACATGAACGTCATGGCGTACCCGAATGCCGTCGAGGCCTACCGGACCGACCAGATCAAGTCCATCACGACCATGCCGTCGGACGCGGGCAACATCTTCGGTCAGGACGGCTACTGGAGCTGGTGGTCGGCGGTCCCGGCCTCCGGCGCGTCGGGCGACTCGTCCGGCGGCGGTGGCAGCTCCACCGGAGTCCTCATCGGTGTCGGTGTCGCCGTAGTCGTCCTCGCCGGTGGCGGGCTGCTGTTCGCCATGCGTCGTCGTTCCACCGCGGAAGACCGTGAATAGTCCATGAGCACAGAAAGCACTCCCGCGCTCCTGAAGAGCGCGGCGGGCGTGGACGCTGCACAGACCGACGGTCCGGCTCCGGCCGGGCCGTCGGCCCGCAGTCCCCGCGCCCGCAGCACGACCGCCTATCTCCGCTATGCGGCGGGCAAGCTGGCCGGTGCGGCCGTCTCGCTGTTCGCCGTGCTCGTCACCAGCTTCTTCCTGTTCCGTCTGATCCCCGGCGACCCGGTCAAGCAGATGACCGGCGGCCGGCAGGTGTCGACCGAGCAGATCGCCGCGATGCGCAAGGAATTCGGCCTGGACCTGCCGCTCTGGCAGCAGTTCACCGAGTACTGCGGCAAGGCCCTGACCGGGGACTTCGGCACGTCGTACCAGTTCCACGCCCCGGTCATGGACAAGATCAGCGAGGCGTTGCCCGCGACGCTGCTGCTCACCGGCACCGCCTTCGTGATCTACACCGCGATCGGCATCTGGCTGGGTGCCAGGTCCGCCTGGCGCAACGGCTCGGCGGGCGACCGCTTCCACACCGCCTTCGCTCTGACGCTGTACTCGGTGCCCTCGTTCTGGCTCGGTCTTCTCCTGATCATCACCCTGTCGGTGGGCATCGGGCCGATCCCCGGCATGTTCCCGACCGGGGGCATGGAGTCCGGCAGCGAGACCGGCTTCGCGTACGCCGTCGACGTGGCCCACCACCTGGTGCTGCCCGTCGTCACCCTCGTCGCCGTCGAGTACGCGCGCACCCTCCTGGTGATGCGCTCCTCACTGCTCGACGAGATGGGCAGCGACTACCTGACGACGGCACGGGCGAAGGGGCTGCGCGACGACCTCGTGCGCCGCCGGCACGCCGTACCGAACGCCATGCTGCCGACGGTGACCCTGCTCTTCGTCAACCTGGGCAACACGGTGGCGGGCGCCATCCTGGTGGAGACGGTGTTCTCCTGGCCGGGCCTCGGCGGCCTCTTCTACCAGGCGCTCAGCGTGCCCGACCTGCCACTCGTGCAGGCGCTGTTCTTCGTCTTCGCCGCTGCGGTGATCCTGATGAACACGCTCGCCGATGTGCTCTATCCGCTCCTCGATCCCCGGGTGGGCCGATGACGACCACGACCGACGCCGCACCGGCCATCGGCCCGCGCGCCCTCACCTGGGCCCGCAGGCGGCAGGCGGCGGCCCGCTTCTGGCAGCAGTACCGCACCCACCGGGCCGGACTGGCGGGCCTGACCGTGCTCGGCCTGATCGCCCTGGTCGCGCTGGCCGCCCCGCTGCTGGCCGGGGCGGACTCGCAGAGCGTCACCGACGCCCCCGGCGGCCCCCTGGAGTCGCCGAGCGCCGAGTTCCCCCTCGGCACCGACCAGTTCGGGCGCAGCCTGCTCGCCCTGCTCGTGTGGGGGACGCGGGTCTCCCTGACGGTGGGTCTGCTCGCCGCCTTCCTGTCGGTGGCCATCGGGACACTGGTGGGCATCACGGCGGGCCACTTCAAGGGGTGGTACGGCAACGTCGTCATGCGGATCACCGACTGGTTCCTGGTGATGCCGACCCTGGTGCTCGCCATCGCGCTGGCGACCGTGCTCTCCCGCTCGCTCTGGACGACGATCCTCGCGATCGGCGTCACGACCTGGCCGACGACGGCACGGCTCGTGCGGGCGCAGACGCTGTCCGTGGAGTCCCGTCCGTACATCGAACGGTCCAAGGCGCTCGGCGGCGGGCACGGGCACATCATGTCCCGCCACGTGCTGCCGAACGTGATGCCCCTGGTGCTCGCGCAGACCACGCTCGTGATCTCCACCGCCATCCTCACCGAGGCGACCCTCGCCTTCCTCGGGCTCGGCGATCCGACGATCGTCTCCTGGGGCGGGCTGCTCCAGGACGCCCGCGAGGCCGGGGCGGTCAGCTCCGGGAACTGGTGGTACCTCGCTCCGCCCGGACTCGCCATCGCGGTCGTCGCCCTCGCGTTCACGCTGTGCGGCCGCACCATCGAGTCCGTGCTCAACCCCAAGCTGGGGGGTTCCCGTTGACCGCCGTGAAGACAGAGAGCGTGGAGAGGCCGGAGACCGGGCAGCCGTTGCTCGACGTCCGGAACCTGCACGTCACATACGGTTCCGGGGCCTCCGCGGTCCCCGCCGTCCGTGGCGTCGACCTGCGGGTGGAGGCGGGCCAGAAACTCGGCATCGCCGGGGAGTCCGGCTGCGGGAAGTCGACCCTGGCGCTGGCGCTGCTCCGGCTGCTTCCCCCCTCGGCGACCCTGAGCGGGGAGATCCTGCTCGACGGCGAGGACGTCCTGACCATGAAGTGGGGGCGGCTGCGCGCCGTGCGCTGGGCGGGGGCGTCGATCGTCTTCCAGGGCGCGATGCACTCGCTGAACGCCGTGCACCGCATCGGGGACCAGATCGCCGAACCCATCCTGCTGCACCGCAGGGCGACGCCCGCCGCCGCGCGCCGGCGCGCCGGTGAGCTGCTGGAACAGGTGGGCCTGCCGGCCGCCCGCGCGGACGCGTATCCGCACGAGCTGTCCGGGGGCCAGCGCCAGCGCGTCATGATCGCGATGGCACTCGCCTGCGATCCGCGGCTGGTCATCGCGGACGAGCCCACCACCGCCCTCGACGTGATGATCCAGGCCCAGATCCTGCGACTGATCGAGCAGCTCGTCAGCGAGCAGGACCTGGGGCTGATCATGATCAGTCACGACCTGGCGGTGCTCTCCGACACCTGCGACCGGCTCTCGGTGATGTACGCCGGCCGGGTGGTCGAGGAGGGCCCCGCCAAGCAGGTCTACGAGGGTGCCAGGCACCCCTACGGAAGCGCCCTGTCGGCCGCCTTCCCGCGCATCGGCGACCTCGCGTCCCGGCACGCGCCCCGTGGTCTGCCGGGTGACCCGCCGGACCCCGCGGCCCTGCCCCCGGGCTGCACGTTCCATCCGCGCTGCACGGCGGCGCTGGACTCGTGTGCCACCCAGGACCAGGAACTGCGGCCCGCCGGGCCCGCGCGCCGGGCCGCGTGCGTGCTGGTGGAGACGGACGTCACCCCGGCGCCGGCTCCGAACGCCGGCACCGAGGAAGCAAGGAGTACCTCATGACCACCACTCCCCCGGCCCCGCTGCTCAGCGCCGAGTCGCTGAAGGTGGCGTTCCCCGGCCGGCGCGGGGCGGCGACCGCGCGTGCGGTGGACGGCGTCGACCTCGACATCCGGCCCGGCGAGATCGTCGCGCTGGTAGGCGAGTCGGGCTGCGGCAAGACGACGCTGGCCCGTTCCCTCCTGGGCCTCGTCCCGCCCACCTCCGGCCGGGTCACCTTCGGCGGCGAACCCCTCGACTACCGGGGCCGGGCGCTCAAGGCGTACCGCAAGCGCGTGCAGCTGGTGCTCCAGGACCCGAGCGGCTCGCTCAACCCGCGCCACACGGTCTACGACGCGGTGGCGGAGGGCCTGCGCATCCACGGTCACGCGGGCGACGAGCGGGCCGCGGTGGCGGATGCGCTGTCACGGGCCGGGCTGCGGCCCCCGGAGCGGTTCTTCCTCCGCTTCCCGCACGAGCTGTCGGGCGGTCAGCGGCAGCGTGTCGTGATCGCGGGCGCCCTGGTCCTGGAGCCCGAGCTCATCGTCGCGGACGAGCCGGTCGCCTCGCTGGACGCCTCCGTGCGGGGCGAGATCCTGGCGCTGCTGCTGCGGCTGCGGGACGAGCTGGGTCTTTCGGCGCTGGTGGTGACGCACGACCTGGGACTGGCCTGGAACATCGCGGACCGGGTCGCGGTGATGTATCTCGGCCGGATCGTGGAGACGGGCGAGGTGGAGCAGATCCTCACGGCCCCCCGGCATCCGTACACCCAGGCGCTGCTGTCCGTGCTCCCGGAGGCGGACGGCGAGCCGGTCATCCTGACGGGCGAACCGCCGGACCCCTCGAAGGTCCCGTCCGGCTGCCGCTTCCACGCCCGCTGCCACGTCCTCGCCTCGGGCGAGGCGGAGCGGGCCGGGGTCGCGGACGCGTGCCGCACGAAGGACCTGCCGGTGCTGGAGGGCGACGGCCGGACCGGCGTGGCCTGCCACTGGGCGGCGGCCCGGGCCGCCGAGGCACCCGCGGCGACCTGAACACCGTCCTGACACGGCTCCGGGCCCGGCACGCCATGTGCCGGGCCCGGAGCCGTGCCGCACGGTCCGCCGGAGTGCCCCGGCCGCCCGTCACCGCTGTTCGCCCGCGGGCGTCAGGCCCGCTCGGACGCCGCGATCAGCTCGCCGCACCGCTTCACGTCGGCGGCCATCGCGACCAGCAGGTCGTCGATCGAGTCGAACTTCAGCATGCCGCGCACATAGGCGAGGAAGTCCACCGCCACGTGCAGCCCGTAGAGGTCGAGGCCGACGCGGTCGATCGCGTACGCCTCGACGGTCCGCTCCGTGCCGTCGAACTGCGGGTTCGTGCCCACGGAGATCGCGGCGGGCATCACCTCGCCGTTCGCGGTCAGCCAGCCCGCGTAGACGCCGTCGGCCGGGATCGCGGTGTGCGGCAGCGTCTCCACGTTCGCCGTGGGATAGCCGAGGTCACGGCCCCGCTGCGCGCCGCGCACCACGATGCCCTCCACCCGGTGCGGACGGCCGAGGATCTCCGCCGCGCCCGCGACGTCACCCTCGGCGACGAGGCGACGGGTCAGCGTGGAGGAGAACGGCTCGCCGCCGCCCGCCTCACCGCTGACGAAGAGGTCGACGACCTCGACGCCGTAGTCGTACGTCGGCCCCAGCTCGGCCAGGAGCGTGACGTTGCCCGCCGCCTTGTGGCCGAACCGGAAGTTCGGCCCCTCGATGACCAGCCGCGCGTGCAGCTTGTCGACGAGCACCTTTGTGATGAACTCGGTGGGCGCGAGCTTCGAGAACTCCGCGGTGAACGGCAGGATCAGCACCGCGTCCACCCCCAGCTCCGTCATCAGCTCGGCACGCCGCGTGTGCGGGGCCAGCAGCGGCGGGTGGGCGCCGGGCCGGACGACCTCACTCGGATGCGGATCGAAGGTGACGACGACGGAGGGTACGCCGAGCTCCCGCGCCCGCTCCACGGCACGGCCGATGATCAGCTGGTGCCCACGGTGCACCCCGTCGTAGGAGCCGATGGTGACGACGCTGCGTCCCCAGCCCTCGGGGATGTCCTCCAAGCCACGCCAGCACTGCACTGTGACCGCTCCTCGCCCGAACCTGTGTACGTGTGTATGTCATTACGCAGGTCTAAGACTGCCATGCTCACACCCCGCAGCCTGCATCGGCATCGTGATCCCGGGCCTCGGAGCGTCCGGCGCCTGGGTCGTCCGGCGGGCGGAGGGGCCCACCACGGGGGCCCATTCCTGCGGCGCGTCGGCCAGCCATCCGCTGACGAGGGCCGCGAATCCGGGAACCTCCCGGGCGAGTTCGACGATCCCGCGGTCGAAGCGGGCCGCTCCTTCCGGCGTCCGGACGAGGAGCAGGCCCGTGCGGTGCACGAGGGCCCGGGTCCGGGCCTCGGGACGGCGCCCGGAACCGGCCGCGGCGGCCCGCAGCAGCGCCTCCAGGACCTCGGGGTCCCTCCCGGTGTTCTGCTCGAACTCCAGCAGGACCTCCAGCAGCTCGGCGCGCAGCGGCCTGGACGCGGCGCTCCCGGGTGCGGCGAGCACACGTGCCAGGGCGGCCCGTACCGACGGCGGTGCGGGGCGGTCCCGCAGCAGGCCGGTCACCAGGGGCAGCAGGAGCGCTCGGGCGGCCGGGCTGTGCTCCAGTCTGAGCTCCACGTACGCGGCGGCCTGGGCCCCGCCCTCGCCGCCGGTACGGCTGTCGATGTAGCGGCGCACGAGCCCCGGCGCGTGCAGTGCCAGGGCGGGGGTGTCCAGGCCCGCCAGCTCCGTCAGCACGGCGTCGGCTGCCTCACCCGGCAGCGACAGCCGGGCGCGCAGCGCCTCGAGCACGGGTTCGGGGTGCCGGGGGAAGACCTCCGTCAGCAGGGACACCGGCAGCCGCGGGTCGCCGGTCGCGAAGATCCGCAGGGCCTGCGGCAGGTAGCGGCCGCCGGTCCCCGGGTCGCGGACGAGGACGGTGAGGGCCCGCGCGTGCAGGGCGGTGTCGTCGGGCCTGGCCAGCAGGGTGAGCGCCGCACCGCGCAGCAGGGCGCGGTCGGCGCCGGTGAGGGTGCGTGCGGCGGCGAGCGTGCCGTGGACGGCCGCCGCGGCGCGCCGTCCGGGCCGCTCCTCGTCGCGCGCCCAGCGGCTGACCGCCCTGCACAGGGCGGAGGGCTCGTCCTCGGCGAGCGCGGAGAGCAGCTCGGCGGCGCGGGGGTGGGAGGTGTCGACCAGCGCCTCGGTCAGGTCGTCGACGGCCAGGTCCCTGCGGGCGTACAGCAGCGCCTGCGCGGCGGCGGCCACAGTGAGGCGTACGGGCGCGTCCCCCTCGGCGGGCAGCGGGCTCTCGTCGCTGAACCAGCGGCAGAGCAGTGCCTGCACCGTCTTCGGATCGGCGGCCAGGCGCTGGCCCACCGCGTCCAGATAGCGCCGGCCGCCGTCCGCGCGCGGTGCGCCGTCGGCGGGCAGCAGCCTGCGCAGGAGGTCGATCCGGTCGTACTCGGGCAGCCGCGTCCGGCACCAGAACCACGGCCCGAACTCGGCGTAGGGCCCGAGGGCCGCCGGACCGCCCCCGGACAGGGAACGCCGGGTGATCCGCCCGGTGAGGACCCGCAGCACCCCCAGGTAGGGGCGCGCGTCGGGCACCCTGAGCAGGCTCTCCCGCAGGAGATGGGCGGCCCACCAGGCGGCGTCGGGGTGCCGGGGGCCCGTGCCGGGCTCTGCGCCGAGGCGGTCCATGGCCTCGATCAGGTCCGCCATCCGGTGGGCCAGCGCCGCCGGGCCCTGTCGTCGCTCCAGCAGGAGCATGGCCTGGATCACGGGACCGGTGCGGTGGCGCGGCACGGGGAGGTTGCGGGGCTCGTCCGGAGCGCCGGTCACGGCCAGCGGGACGGCCGGGGCCGCCGGGGGCCGGCTACCGTCCCCCGGCGGCCCCTCGGCGTGCCAGCGGTGCACGAGGGAGTGCAGGGCGGCGTCCAGGTCGAGGTGGGCGCCCTGCACCCAGTCGCCGAGTTCCTCGTGGGCGAAGCGGTATCCGGGGCCGGCGGGGACCAGCAGGCCCTCGGTGAGCACCGCCGAGGCCCATCCCGTGCGCCAGGGGAAGAGCTCCTCGAAGGCGGCCCTGTCCAGCTCTCCCTGTCCCGGTCCGAGGCAGCGCCTGGCCGCCTCGTGGACCTGCCCGGCCACCTTCGCGGCCAGTCTGCGGACCGCCGCGCCCCGGAGCCTTGGCTCGGACTGGGCACCGATCCGGACGGCGACGCGCACGCAGGAGAGGTCGAGGTGGGCGGCGAAGACCTCCTCGGTGCCCGGGGTGCCGGGCACGTCCGGGGGCAGGGCCTTCCGCACCTCGGCGAGCAGGCGCAGGGTGAGGGGGTGCCGGTCGTGGCCGGGTGCGATGGTGCCGGGCGGGATGCCGTAGCGCTCCCGCGCCAGCTCGGCCTGGCCGGTCGTGAGGTCGCCGAGCCGGACGGCGGGCGGCAGCCCTCCGGCGGGCCGCTCGGGCCGGTGCAGGGCCTCCCGGGGGTACAGCGCGCCGGCGGTCTCCCAGTGCTCGGGACGGCAGGCGACCACCATCCGGACGCCGTGGAGCAGGAGCCATTCCGCCGTGGCCGTGGTCCATCCGCCGAGCCGGTGGGCCAGCAGCGGCGGCATCTCCTCGGGGCCGTCCACGACGACGAGCAGCGGGTTTCCCGAGTCGGCCGCGAGGCGGGCCACGCGCTCCGGCGTGGCGTCCGTCATGTCGCCCCGGGCCCCGGCCGCGGTGATGATCCTCCCGGAGCGCTGCAGGGCCCGGGTCACGGCATCGGTGACCGAGGTGTCGTCGGCCAGCAGATCGGCTCCGCGCAGCCAGAGGGTGAGGGCGGGGACGGGACCGCGGGCCCTGCGGCCGGCCAGTGCGGCCAGCTCGGTGGTGCGGCCGGTCCCCGGTGCGCCGACCAGTCCGAGGACGGGGCCCGTCCCGGCCTCGAAGGCGGCGAACTCCGCGCTGATCCTCGGGCGTTCCACTGCCTCGACGCCGCCGGGGCGGTTGTCGGCCTGCCCGAGCGAGGTGGCGGTCAGCTGGAGCGCCCCGGCGAGGTTGAGGTCGCAGCCGTAACCCGGGACCCCGCTCGCGTTGCGCCGCAGCACCTCGTCCAGCGGCCCCCCGCCGGGCAGCGGCACCGCGAGCCCGGCCGTCTCCCGCCCCGCGCTCAGCGCGGTCGAGAGCACGCCCAGCACGGCGCCCGTGGCAGGGTCGGTCACGGGTCCGCCGACCGCGGCGCCGCCGGACCGCAGCGCGTCGCGCCCGTCCGTGCCGAGGGCCAGTTCGAGCGCCTCGCCCACGGGGTGCTCGCGTCCGCCCTCGGTGTACGTCGCCGGGACCGTCCCGAGCACCCGCGCCTCGCGCCACCCGTGGGCGGCGATCCGTACGTAGGTGCCGGTGGCGATCCGTTCGCGTACGGCGATGGGAAGCGGTTCCACACCCAGTGCCCCGGGTCCGCCGGTGCGGAGCAGGGCGAGGCCGAGGCCGGGCAGGGCGGTGATGTCGTCGGAGCCGACCGTGCGGCTGCGGCCGTCCGGGGCGTGGAGCGTCAGCGGGGCCGACCGTGCGACGGCCTGGTGACTGGTGACGACGGTCCCCCGGTCGTCCGCGACGAACCCGGTCCCCCGCGGCCGGCCGGCCTGATCGCAGATTCTCACAAGTTTCGACCGGTCCCCGCTGCCCATGGGTCAGACGGTAGAGGCCGAGTGATCCGCACGAGAAACGCGAGGGGCGAAAGCGCCCCCCTCACACCCCCCTGACGCTCCGAGCGCCCGTCCGTCGGGGTGAATCCACGGGTTCGCCTGGACAGGGATGGTCCGGGGGAGGGAAACGTGGGGCGGGCAGCATCCGGGGGACCTGCCCGCCCCACGACGGCCCGTGGGCCGGCCGGCCGCCTCGGCGGCCGCGCGGCCCGGTGGCCGATTCGCTCGGGCGGCCGATTCGCTCAGGCGAAGACGGCGAGGCTCTTGGCCTTGCCCTTCTCCTCCTCGACGAGCACCAGGAACGTCCCGTCGGGCCCGTAGACCCCGACCGGCCCCGGCGGGTAGGACGGCATGTCGAGCCGCACGCCGTTGAGCAGCAGCCGGGCGCGCTTCTCGTCCACGTCCCAGCGGTGGAAGGCGGATGCGGCCGCCTCGGCCACCGGCATCACGGTCAGCTTCTCCTGGTGCTGGTCGAGCGTCCGGGCCGCGTCCAGGCCGTACGGCCCGACGCGCGTGCGCCGCAGCGCGGTCAGGTGGCCGCCGACGCCGAGCCCGGCGCCGAGGTCGCGGGCCAGGGCCCTGATGTACGTACCAGAGGAGCAGACCACCGAGACCACCAGGTCGACGACCGGGGTGCCGTCCTCCGCGACCTCCGGCCGGACGTCGTAGACGCGGAAGGACGAGATGGTCACCGGACGGGCCGGGATCTCGAACTCCTCGCCGCCGCGCACCCGCGCGTAGGACCGCTTGCCGTCGATCTTGATGGCGCTGACCTTGGACGGCACCTGCATGATCGCGCCGGTCAGCGCGGCGACTCCGGCGTCGATGCCCTCGCGGGTCACTCCCGAGGCGTCGGTGGACGAGGTGATCTCGCCCTCCGCGTCGTCGGTGACGGTGTCCTGGCCGAGGCGGATCGTCCCGAGGTACTCCTTCTCGGTCAGCGCGAGGTGACCGAGGAGCTTGGTCGCGCGCTCGACACCGAGCACGAGGACACCGGTCGCCATCGGGTCCAGCGTGCCGGCGTGGCCGACCCGCCGGGTGCGGGCGATGCCCCGCATCTTGGCCACGACGTCGTGCGAAGTGAAGCCGGACGGCTTGTCGACGATGACAAGTCCGTCCGGCGTCTTTTCCTGCTTGTTCTGCGTCATGCGGAAGGCGAGTCCTCGTCGTCACCGGCGGACTCGTCCTCCGGCTTGCGGTAGGGGTCGGCGTCACCGGCGTAGGTGGCACCGGAGGACGCCTCGCGGACCTTGGCGTCCGAGGCGCGTGCCCGGTCGAGCAGGTCCTCGATCGCCTTGGCGTTGTCCGGCAGGGCGTCGGCCACGAAGGCCAGGGTCGGGGTGAACTTCGTCCCCGCCGCCGCGCCCACCGCCGAGCGCAGGATGCCCTTGGCGCTCTCCAGGCCCGCTGCCGCGCTGGCCCGCTCCTCGTCGTCGCCGTAGACCGTGTAGAAGACCGTGGCCTCCCGCAGGTCGCCGGTGACACGGGTGTCCGTGATGGTCACGTGCGTGCCCAGACGCGGGTCCTTGATACCGCGCTGCAGTTTCTCGGCGACCACCACCTGGATGAGGTCCGCCAGCTTCTTTGCCCGCGCGTTGTCGGCCACTGGTCCGTCTCCTTCTTAAGCCTTGCTCAATCGTCTTCGTCGCTGTGCAGCCGCCGCCGTACGGACAGCAGCTCCACTTCCGGCCGGCCCGCGATCATGCGTTCGCACCGGTCGAGTACGTCTGTGAGGTGTCCGGTGTCCCCGGAGACCACGGCAAGACCGATCTCGGCCCTGCGGTAGAGGTCCTGGTCGCCCGTCTCCGCGACACTCACCGCGAACCTGCGGTGGAGCTCGGCGACTATCGGGCGGACGACCGAGCGTTTCTCCTTCAACGACCGTACGTCGCCGAGGAGCAGATCGAAGGACAGAGTCCCCACATACATGTGTGTCCGGATGTCCCGCCGGTTCGGGGTCGGCGCCCCGCCATCACTTGGCGGGGACACCAGAACCGTACACGGAACGGCCGGGGCCGATCGACGGAAATACGACCCGTCGACCGGCCCCGACCGTGGAGGAGAACCCGGGGGTCACCCCCCGGGAATCCCCGTCGATCAGCCTCGCGGCTTCTCGCGCATCTCGTACGTCGCGATGACGTCGTCGATCTTGATGTCGTTGAAGTTTCCGAGGTTGATACCACCCTCGTAGCCTTCGCGGATCTCGGTGACGTCGTCCTTGAAGCGGCGCAGACCGGAGATGTTGAGGTTCTCCGCGATGACCTTGCCATCGCGCAGCAGGCGCGCCTTGGTGTTGCGCTTGACCTCGCCGGAGCGGACCAGCACACCGGCGATGTTGCCCAGCTTGGACGAGCGGAAGATCTCGCGGATCTCCGCCGTGCCGAGCTCGACCTCTTCGTACTCCGGCTTGAGCATGCCCTTGAGGGCCGCTTCGATCTCCTCGATCGCCTGGTAGATGACCGAGTAGTACCGGACGTCCACGCCCTCGCGCTCGGCCATCTGCTCGGCACGCCCTGCGGCGCGCACGTTGAAGCCGATCACGATGGCGTCGGAGCCGGTCGCCAGGTTGATGTCCGACTCGGTGACCGCACCCACACCGCGGTGCAGGACCCGGATGTCGACCTCTTCGCCGACGTCGAGCTGGAGCAGCGAGGACTCGAGAGCCTCCACCGAACCGGACGCGTCGCCCTTGATGATGAGGTTGAGTTCCTGGACCAGACCGGCCTTGAGCGCCTCGTCCAGGTTCTCCAGGGAGAACCGGACACCCTTGCGGGCGAAGTTGGCGTTGCGCTCACGGGCGGCACGCTTCTCGGCGATCTGACGGGCCGTACGGTCCTCGTCGACCACCAGGAAGTTGTCCCCGGCACCCGGGACGTTGGTGAGACCCAGCACCAGGACGGGGGTCGAGGGACCCGCTTCCTGGACGTTGTTGCCGTTGTCGTCGAGCATCGCCCGGACGCGGCCGTACGCGTCGCCGACGACCATCGTGTCGCCGATGCGCAGCGTTCCGCGCTGGACGAGGACGGTCGAGACCGCACCGCGGCCGCGGTCGAGGTGGGACTCGATCGCAATACCCTGCGCGTCCTGGTCGGGGTTGGCCCGCAGGTCGAGCGAGGCGTCGGCGGTGAGGACGACGGCCTCCAGCAGCGCCTCGATGTTGAGGCCCTGCTTGGCGGAGATGTCGACGAACATCGTGTCGCCGCCGTACTCCTCGGCCACCAGACCGAACTCGGTGAGCTGACCGCGCACCTTGGTCGGGTCGGCACCCTCGACGTCGATCTTGTTGACCGCGACCACGATCGGCACGTCGGCCGCCTTGGCGTGGTTCAGCGCCTCGATCGTCTGGGGCATCACACCGTCGTTCGCCGCCACCACGAGGATCGCGATGTCGGTGGACTTCGCACCACGGGCACGCATGGCGGTGAACGCCTCGTGACCCGGGGTGTCGATGAAGGTGATGCGGCGGTCCTCGCCGTTGACCTCGGAGGAGACCTGGTACGCACCGATGTGCTGCGTGATGCCGCCGGCCTCGCCCGCGACGACGTTCGTCTTGCGGATCGCGTCCAGCAGTCGGGTCTTACCGTGGTCGACGTGACCCATGACGGTCACGACCGGCGGGCGGGAGACCAGAGCCTCTTCGCCGCCCTCGTCCTCACCGAACTCGATGTCGAAGGACTCGAGCAGCTCGCGGTCCTCCTCCTCCGGGCTGACGATCTCGAGGACGTAGTTCATCTCGTCCGCGAGGAGCTTCAGCGTCTCGTCGGAGACGGACTGCGTGGCGGTGACCATCTCGCCGAGGTTCATCATCACGGCGACGAGCGACGCCGGGTTGGCGTTGATCTTCTCCGCGAAGTCGGTCAGGGACGCGCCGCGCGACAGCCGGACGGCCTGTCCGTTGCCGCGAGGCAGCATGACGCCGCCCACCGACGGGGCCTGCATGGCCTCGTACTCCTGGCGCCTCTGACGCTTCGACTTGCGGCCACGACGCGCGGGACCACCGGGACGGCCGAAGGCACCCTGTGTGCCACCACGGGCACCGGGGCCGCCGGGGCGTCCACCGAAGCCGGGACGGCCGCCGAAGCCGCCGCCACCGCCGGGACGGCCCGCGCCGCCACCGCCACCGGGACCACCGGGACGGCCGGCGAAACCGCCGCCACCGCCGCCGGGACCGGCCGGACGGCCGGCGAAGCCGCCGCCACCGGGACGACCGCCGCCGCCACCGGGGCGACCGCCGCCGGCACCGGGACCGCGGCCACCGCCACCGGGGCCACCGCCGGGACGGGGGCCCGCGGCGGGACGCTGCGGCATCATGCCGGGGTTCGGACGGTTACCCGAGGGGGCACCGCCCGGACGGGGAGCCTGCGGACGGGGCATGCCGCCCGGGGACGGACGTGCGCCACCCTGTCCCTGGGGGCGCGGGGCGCCGCCGGGACCACCCTGCGGGCGCGGGGCGCCGGGGCGCTCCTGACCGCCGCCGGGGCGCGGGGCACCGCCGGGACGGGGCGCCTGGGGGCGCGCCATGCCGGTGGAGCCGCCGGAGGTGAAGGGGTTGTTGCCCGGACGGGGACCGGCCGGACGGGAGCCGCCCGGGCGCGGTGCGCCCTGGCCCGCGGGACGTGCGGGGCGGTCTCCGCCACGCTCGCCGCCACGGCCGCCGTCACGCTCGCCGCCGCGGCCGCCGTCACGCTGACCGCCGGCCGGAGCCGGACGGGCAGGGCCACCGGCAGGACGGGGTCCCGGGGTGGCACCCGCGGGACGCGGGGCCTGCTGGGGGGTGCTCGGCTGAGCCGGTGCCGGAGCCGAGAACTCGGCCGCGGGCACCGGGGTGACCGGGGCGGGCTTCGGCGCGGGCCTGGGGCCCGGACGGGGACCCGCCGACGGCGCGGAGGGCGCCGAGGGGGTGCTGCTCTCCGCCGGAGCCTCGGCTGCGGCCGGCTTGGGGGCCGGGACGCCGGGCTTCGGGGCGGCAGGACGTGCCGCGGCGGCCGGAGACGGCGCCGCGGGCTTTGCGGGGGCGGCCTTACGAGGCGCGCCAGGCTTGGCAGCGGACTTGCCGGCGTTGCCGCCGGGCCCCTGCAGTGCGTCAGTCAATTTGCGTACAACCGGCGCCTCGATCGTCGAGGACGCCGAACGGACGAATTCACCGAGTTCTTGGAGCTTGGCCATGACGACCTTGCTCTCCACGCCGAACTCCTTGGCGAGTTCGTATACCCGGACCTTAGCCACTTCGCTCCTTTTAGGTCCGGGTTACCGCCGGACCGTCGCTACTTCATGGGCGTACTCATCGCGTACTCATCGAGTGCTCATCGCAATCTCGACCTACTTCCAACTCGCGAGGTACCTGACCGCACGGGGACCCGTGCCGTTCACTTTCCTACGGTGTCACCCGCTCGACGTACCGCCGCAGTGCGGCGGTGTCGAACGGCCCCTCGGCCTTGAAGGCCCGGGGGAATGCCCGGCGGCGGACCGCCAGGTCGAGACAGACAGGGACGGGGTGTACGTACGCACCCCGGCCGGGCAGCGTACCGCGTGGATCAGGGACCACTTCTCCCTCGCCCACCACGATGCGCAGCAGCTCGCTCTTGGCCGCTCGCTCCCGGCATCCCACACAGGTTCGCTCGGGGCAAGCGCGGGCGTGCGTCCGGCCAGACACGGCTAAGTCTACCTCCCCGCACCGACCTCACCCCTTTGGGGCAAGAATCGAACGGATGTTGTCGTGATCTCGGCGGCGCACCGCCTCGATCTGTTCCTTCGGACGCGTCCCCGGGCCGCCACCTGGGCGGCTCGCGGGCGCCCGGTGATCAGCCCCGCTCGGACCGTTCCCGGGCCCGCTCGGCCCGCTCACGGTCGGCGACGTCGCGCTCGGCGTCCGTCTCGGTGTCCGGGCGGATGTCGATGCGCCAGCCGGTGAGCCGGGCGGCCAGGCGGGCGTTCTGGCCCTCCTTGCCGATCGCGAGCGACAGCTGGTAGTCCGGCACGGTCACCCGGGCGGAGCGTGCGCCGAGGTCCACGACCTCGACCATGCTCACCCGCGCGGGTGACAGCGCGTTGGCGACCATCTCGGCGGGGTCGTCCGACCAGTCGACGATGTCGATCTTCTCGCCGTGCAGCTCGGCCATGACGTTGCGCACGCGGCTGCCCATCGGGCCGATGCAGGCGCCCTTGGGGTTGAGGCCGGCCCGGGTCGAGCGGACCGCGATCTTGGTGCGGTGACCCGCCTCGCGGGCGATGGCCTCGATGACGACGGAGCCGTCCGCGATCTCCGGGACCTCCAGCGCGAAGAGCTTCTTCACGAGGTTCGGGTGGGTGCGCGAGAGCGTGACGGAAGGACCGCGCACGCCCTTGGCCACCCGGACGACGTACGTGCGCAGCCGCAGGCCGTGCTTGTACTCCTCGCCGGGCACCTGCTCCTGCACCGGCAGGATGGCTTCCAGCTTGCCGATGTCGACCAGGACGTTCTTCGGGTCCTTGCCCTGCTGGACCAGACCCGTCACGACGTCGCCCTCGTGACCGGCGTACTCGCCGAACGTGCGGTCGTCCTCGGCGTCGCGCAGCCGCTGCAGGATGACCTGCTTGGCCGTCGTCGCGGCGATGCGGCCGAAGCCGGACGGGGTGTCGTCGAACTCCTTGGGCTCCTGGCCCTCTTCGAGCTCGGCCGGGTCGTCCTTCGCCCACACCGTGACGTGGCCGTTGGCGTCCAGTTCGACGCGCGCACGGCGGTGGCTGCCCTCGGTGCGGTGGTACGCGATGAGGAGGGCCGACTCGATCGCCCCGACGAGCACGTCGAAGGGGATCTCCTTGTCCTGCGCCAAGCCCTTCAGAAGCTTCACATCGATGTCCACGGCTACGCCTCCTCTTCCTTCTTGTCCTTGCGGTTGAATTCGATCTCCACGCGCGCCTTCGCGATCTCGTCGAAGGCGACGCGGCGCGCCGTGGGCTTGCGGCCCTTGACTCCCGGCACTTCGAGATCGAGGCCCTCGTCGTCCACGCCGAGGATGCGGGCCACCAGCTCGCCGCCGTCGCCCAGGGTGAGTCTCGCGAGCCGGCCGGTGGCGCGGACGTAGTGGCGGTGCTCGGTCAACGGGCGGTCGGCGCCCGGAGAGCTCACCTCGAGGACGTACTCGCCCTCTCCCATCACGTCGGTCTCGTCCAGCTTCGTGGAGACGGCGCGGCTGAGCTCGGCACAGGTGTCGAGCTCCACGCCGTCCTCGGAGTCCACGATCACCCGCAGCACCTGGCGGCGGCCCGCCCGGGACAGCTCGATCTCCTCGAGGTCCAGCTCCTGCGCCTCGACGAGGGGCTCCAGCAGTTCGCGCAGCCTGTCGCTCTGGGTGGTGCTCATCCGGGTGACTCCTCGGCCGCGTGTGCTGTTGTGTGGATCGTCGCGTGTCGGATCAAAGGGTATCCGGTCCGCAGGGGTGTTGCCGTCCGCCTCCCGCCCTCGCGCGGGTACGCTCACCCCCGGTGATCACTTCAGGTCAGAAACTGTCAGAAACCAGGCCGAAGGAGACAAGTGCACCGGACGGGGACGACGCGCAGGGGGGCACTCACCGCTACGGGGGCCTTCGCCCTGGGCGCGGTGCTGACAGGGTGCGGGAGCGGGCAGGACGAGCCGCGGAACCCCCGCGCACGGGCCGAGGCGGCCTCGCTCCGGGCGCGGAGCACGCTCAGGACCGCAGCCGCCCGCGCCGGGGTCTCCCTGCTCGCCCGCTATGACCGGACCGCCGCCACGCACCCCCTGACGGAGGCCGGACTCGCACCCCTGCGGGCCACCGTGGGGGCCCACCTGGCCGCGCTCGGCGGGCCTCCGAAGGGCGGCTCGCCCGCTCCCGCCCCGCCGGCTCCTCCCGGCGGCGCCAAGGCGGCGCTGAGAGAGCTGGCGGCCCATGAGCGGCGGGTGGCCGACGAACGCGCCGCGGCCCTCCTGGAGGCCGATTCCGAGCTGGCCAGGCTGCTGGCCTCCATGGCCGCGGCCGGTGCGGCCAACGCCTATCTGCTGACCGAGCTGGCCAAGGAGACCCCGGCATGACACTGGAGGCCGACAGCCCCGGCGGCGCGGAGCCGCTGACCGCCGCGCAGGCGGCGCTCGCCGCCGAGCACGCGGCGGTCTACGGGTACGGGGCCCTGGGCGGAAGGCTGGACGGCTCCCGCCGCGACGACGCGGCGGCGGCCGTCGACGCCCACCGCGCCCGGCGTGACGCGCTCACCCGGACCGTGCGCGACCTCGGCGGCACACCGGTGGCCGCGGACGCCGCGTACGCCCTGCCCTTCGCCGTCCCGGACCCCGCCTCCGCGATGCGGCTGGCGGCCGTGCTGGAGGAGCGGGTGGCGGGCGTGTACTCCGATCTCGTACGGGCCGCTCGGGGGCCGCTGCGGCAGGACGCCGCGGGCGCGCTCCGGGAGGCCGCGGTGCGCGCGGTGCGGTGGCGCGGGTCCGGCGTAGCCTTTCCTGGGCTCGCGGAGAGGGCCGGCTCCGCGGACACCACGGCGGAGGCGGGCTCCACGGGTGTCACGCACTGAGGAAGCTCTGAAAGGGAACAAGGCACGTATGGGTTTCGAACCGCCGCAGCGTCTGGTGCGAGCGCTCGGCGAGACGTACGGGGACGCGGCCGCAGCCGAGTGGCTCGGCCGGCTCCCCGCACTCACCGGCGAAGCGATGTCCGCAGCGGGGCACCGGGTCACCCTCGAACGGGTCGTCGCACCCGGGGGACGCAGCAGTCTCGTCCTCCTGGTGAACCGGCAGGACGGAACGCCCGCCGTGCTGAAGGTGGCGCCCGCGGGCGCCGCGCCCGCGCTCGAACGGGCCGCTCTCGCGCACTGGAACGGCTGGGGCGCCGTCGAGCTCCTGACCGGCGCGGACGCCGAGGTGCCGGACGACGCCCTGCTGCTGGAACGGCTGCGCCACGAGGTGTCCCTGCGTTCTCTCCCCGAGGCGAAGGCCCTGCTGGAGGCGGCGGGCACGGTGCGGCGGCTCTGGGTCGAGCCCCCGGCCGGTCACGCCTTCGAGACGGTCACCGTGCGCACCGCCCGGCAGGCGGAGCCGATGCGGGCCGCCGCCGAGCGGGACCCGGAGCTCGGGCCGCTCGTCTCGGCCGCGCTCGCGGCGCGCGAGGAACTGGTCGCGGATCCCCCCGAACTCCTCCTGCTGCACGGCAACTTCCGGCAGAGCAAGGTCCTGTCCGCCGAGCGTGCGCCGTGGCTGGCCGTCGGCCCGGAACCGCTGACCGGCGAGCGGGCCTACGACCTGGCGCGGCTGGCACGCGACCGGGTCGAGGACCTGATCGCATCCCCGGGGGGCGCCGTCACGGCCCGCCGCCGGGTCAAGAGGCTCGCCGACTCGCTGGAGGTGGACCAGGACCGGCTGCGGGGCTGGACGCTGTTCCGGGCGGTCGAGTCCGGCACCCGGTCGCTGACGGTGGGCCGGCGGCAGGACGGCGAACTGGCGCTGGAGTTCGCGGGCTGGCTGTAGGCGTGCGAGAAGGGCCCCGCGCGGTGCGCGGGGCCCTTCTGTGCGGTCCTGCCGGGCCGGTTCAGCCCTGGTCGGTCAGCCGGGCGATCGCCTCGTCGACGGTGAGCTCCTCGCGCTCACCGGTGCGGCGGTCCTTCAGCTCCAGGACGCCCTCCGCCGAACGGCGGCCCGCGACGAGGATCTTCGGGACACCGATCAGCTCGGAGTCGGTGAACTTCACGCCGGGCGAGACACCCGCGCGGTCGTCGACCAGGACCCGCAGGCCCGCGGCGTTCAGCTTCTCGGAGACCTCCAGGGCCAGCTCGGTCTGGAGCGCCTTGCCCGCGGCGACGACGTGCACGTCGGCCGGGGCGACCTCGCGGGGCCAGCACAGGCCCTTGTCGTCGGCGGTCTGCTCGGCGAGGGCGGCCACGGCGCGGGAGACCCCGATGCCGTACGAGCCCATCGTGACGCGGACCGGCTTGCCCTGCTGGCCGAGCACGTCGAGGGAGAAGATGTCGGCGTACTTGCGGCCGAGCTGGAAGATGTGGCCGATCTCGATGGCGCGGTCCACCTGGAGGCCGGTGCCGCACTTGGGGCAGGGGTCGCCCGCCTCGACGACGACGACGTCGAGGTAGTCGTCGACCTCGAAGTCGCGGCCCGCGACGACGTTCTTCGCGTGGACGCCCTCCTTGTTGGCGCCGGTGATCCAGGCGGTGCCGGCGGCGACACGGGGGTCGGCGATGTAGCGGACCTTCTCCAGGCCCTGCGGGCCGACGTAGCCGCGCACGAGGTCGGGGCGGCCCACGAAGTCCTCGGCGGTGACGAGCTCGACGACCGCGGGGGCGAGGTGCTCGCCGAGCTTGCCCAGGTCGACCTCGCGGTCGCCGGGCACGCCCACGGCCACGATCTCGCCGTCGACCTTGACCAGCAGGTTCTTCAGCGTGGCGGAGGCCGGTACCCCGAGGTGGGCGGCGAGGGTCTCGATGGTCGGGGTGTCGGGGGTGTCCAGCTCCTCGACGGCGCCCGTCGCCGAGGCGTCGGCGACGGCCGTGACCTTGTACGTCACGGCCTCGGTGTTGGCCGCGTAGTCGCAGTGGGGGCAGTCGACGAAGGTGTCCTCGCCGGCGGGCGCGGGCGCCAGGAACTCCTCGGACGCGGAGCCGCCCATGGCGCCGGAGACGGCGGACACGATGCGGTGGTCGAGGCCGAGGCGCTCGAAGATCCGGATGTACGCGGCGCGGTGCAGCTGATACGCCTCGGCCAGGCCCTCGTCGGTGGTGTCGAAGGAGTACGAGTCCTTCATCTGGAACTCACGGCCGCGCAGCACGCCGGCGCGGGGGCGGGCCTCGTCGCGGTACTTGGTCTGGATCTGGTAGAGGATCACGGGCAGGTCCTTGTAGGACGAGCACATGTCCTTGACGATCTGGGTGAAGATCTCCTCGTGGGTGGGCCCGAGGAGGTAGTCGGCGCCCTTGCGGTCCTGGAGCCTGAACAGCAGGTCGCCGTACTCGTCGTACCGGCCGCTCGCCTCGTACGCCTCCTTGGGGAGCAGCGCGGGGAGCAGCACCTCCTGGCCGCCGATGGCGTCCATCTCCTCGCGCACGACGCGGGTGATGTTCTCCAGGACCTTCTTGCCGAGCGGCAGCCAGGACCAGATGCCGGCCGCGGTGCGGCGCACATATCCGGCGCGGACGAGGAGCTTGTGGTTGAGCGTCTCGGCGTCCGCCGGGTCGTCGCGCAGTGTCTTGATCATCAATCGGGACATGCGCTGGACCTGGGCCATGATGAACTCCTGCTCGCAAGGGTGGTGAGCCCGAGGTTAGCCGGGCGGCCCGCGCGGGCGGAAATCGATTCGTCAGCCGCGGCGCAGCGGCAGGGGCGCGCCCATCACCGCGTAGGGCTTGGGCGCGCTCGGGAAGAGCACCTGACGGGCCAGGTCCTGGTAGCCCAGGGAGCGGTAGAGGCCGCGGGCGGGGCTCTCGGTGTCGATCGCCGAGAGGATGGACCGGGGCAGGCCGACGGCGTCGGTGATGGTGGTGATCAGCGCCCGTCCGATGCCGCGCTGCTGGAACTCCGGGTGGACGTGCAGTTCGGTGATCACGAACGAGTCGTCGAGCCAGTCGTCGGAGCCGGTGGCGCGCAGGTACGGCTCGACGACGGTGGACCACCAGTGCGTGCGGTGGTTCGGCAGCCCGTAGACGAACCCGACGAGCCTTCCGTCCGCGGTGGTGGCACCGAGAGCGCGGGCCTGCGGGTGGTCGAGGTGCCGGAGCACGATATGGCGGCGTACGTCGATCTCGTCCTGGCCGAGGCCGAAGGCGAGCGCCTGCACGGCGAGCGCCTCGTCGACGCGGGCGGCGAGGTCGAGGGGTCCGACCACGATGTCGGGGGTCCCGGAGCCCCGGGGGGACACGGGCGTTGCTGCTGCCATGCGGGAACCCTACTGTCCGGGTGGCCGGGTCAGAACAGCACGCTCATGAACGCGCCCGTCTCGCGGAAGCCGACGCGGCTGTAGGCCCTGCGGGCGGGGGTGTTGTAGTCGTTCACGTACAGGCTCACGATCGGTGCCACGTCCCTGAGCGCGTGGCGCAGGACGGCGGCCATGCCCGTCTCGGAGAGCCCCCGGCCCCGGGCCTCGGGGGCGACCCAGACGCCCTGGATCTGGCACGCGCGGGAGGTCGCGGCGCCGATCTCCGCCTTGAAGAGGACCTTGCCGTCCTCTATGCGGGCGAAGGACCGGCCGGTGGTGATCAGCTCCGCCACGCGGGCCTGGTAGAGGAGTCCGCCGTCACCGGCGAGCGGCGAGACACCGACCTCCTCGGTGAACATGGCCACGCAGGCCGGCATGAGGATGTCGATCTCGTCCCTGCGGACCCTGCGCACGTGGGGGTCGGGGGCGATCTCCGCGGACGGGCTCTCGGTGACCATGAGCGGCTGGTGGGGCCGGACCTCCCGGGCGGGGCCCCAGCTCGGTTCGAGCAGTCGCCACAGCTGGGTGGTGGGGCCCGCGGGGCCGACGATGGAGGAGCAGCGGCGGCCGGCCCGGCGGGCGCGGTCCGCGAAGGCCCTGACGGCCTCGGGGGTGGCGCAGATGGGCACGAGGTTCGCGCCGGAGTAGCAGAGTGAGCGGAGCCGTCCGTCGGTGTAGTAGCCCCACATCTCGCCGCCGAGCCGCCAGGGGTCGAGGCCGGCGACCTGGACGCGGGCGGCCACGAACGCGTTGTCCACGGGCTCGCTCTCGAGGATGGCGAGCGCGGCGGGAAGCTCGCCGGGGCCGAGGACCCGGGTAGTGGTCTGCGTCAACACTGGGGCCTCACCAAACGGTCTACTGATGTCCGCACTGTACCCAAGAAGGCTGTGCGGTGCCCCCCGCAGGTGCGCGACCGCTAGCACACGGACACGGCCGTGCCCCGCAGGACACGGCCTGCGGGGCACGGCGGATGGGGTCGGGGGGTCAGCCGGCGATGGAGACCTGGGGCTCGCCCGAGGCGATGCCGTCCTTCTCCATCTGCTCGGCGATCTTCATGGCCTCCTCGATGAGGGTCTCCACGATCTTCGACTCCGGGACGGTCTTGATGACCTCGCCCTTCACGAAGATCTGACCCTTGCCGTTACCCGAGGCCACACCCAGATCCGCCTCACGCGCCTCACCCGGACCGTTCACCACACAGCCCATCACCGCGACCCGCAGCGGGACCTCCATGCCCTCAAGGCCCGCACTCACCTGGTCCGCCAGCTTGTACACATCCACCTGCGCACGCCCGCACGACGGACACGACACGATCTCCAGACGGCGCTGCTTCAGATTCAAGGCCTCCAGGATCTGCAACCCGACCTTGACCTCCTCCGCCGGAGGAGCCGACAACGACACCCGGATCGTGTCCCCGATCCCCTCCGACAGCAACGCACCGAACGCCACCGCCGACTTGATCGTCCCCTGGAACGCGGGACCCGCCTCGGTCACACCCAGGTGGAGGGGGTAGTCCGACTGCGCGGCCAGCTGACGGTAGGCGTTCACCATCACGACCGGGTCGTTGTGCTTCACCGAGATCTTGATGTCCCGGAAGCCGTGCTCCTCGAAGAGCGACGCCTCCCAGAGGGCCGACTCCACGAGCGCCTCGGGCGTCGCCTTCCCGTACTTCTTCAGGAGTCGCGCGTCCAGCGAGCCGGCGTTCACACCGATCCGGATCGGGGTGCCCGCGTCGCCCGCGGCCTTCGCGATCTCCTTGACCTTGTCGTCGAACTGCTTGATGTTCCCCGGGTTCACCCGCACCGCCGCACACCCCGCGTCAATCGCCGCGAACACGTACTTCGGCTGAAAATGAATGTCCGCGATCACCGGAATCTGCGACTTCCGCGCGATCGTCGCCAACGCGTCCGCGTCATCCTGCGTCGGACACGCCACCCGCACGATCTGACAACCCGACGCCGTCAGCTCCGCGATCTGCTGCAACGTCGCACCGATGTCCGACGTCCGCGTCGTCGTCATCGACTGCACCGACACGGGTGCGTCCCCACCGACCGCCACCGACCCGACCTGGATCTGTCGGCTGACCCGTCGGTCGGCGAGCTTGGTCGGAACGGCCGGCATTCCGAGAGAAATCGCAGTCATGCGCTGAGCATCCCCAAGGTGTGGATCGGTGTGGATCGAGGTCCCGAGAACAGCGGGCTCCGGCCTTCGAGGTTACGGCACCGGAGGACGACGGGATGCATCCCGTCGTCAAGCCCGCCCATCGGTGTGCGGCCGGACACCACCTGTGCGACCGGCCGCCACCTGTGGGACGTGTGAGGCGTCAGGTGATCTTCACCGGGTTCACGATGTCGGCGACCAGCACCAGCAGCGTGAAGCAGATGAAGATGCCCGCGACGACGTAGGCGACCGGCATGAGCTTCGCCACGTCGAACGGGCCCGGGTCGGGGCGCTTGAAGACCTTGGCCACGTTGCGGCGCAGCGCCTCCCAGAGCGCGCCCGCGATGTGTCCGCCGTCCAGCGGCAGCAGGGGCAGCATGTTGAACAGGAACAGCGAGAGGTTGAAGCCGGCCAGCAGGAACAGCATCATCGCGATCTGGTTCTGCGCCGGGACGTCGAGGTTCATCACCTCGCCGCCGATCCTGGCCGCGCCCACCACGCCGACCGGTGAGTCGTCGGCGCGCTCGCCGTCGCTGAAGGCCGCGTTCCACAGGTCGGGGATCTTCGTGGGCAGCGCGATGATCGAGTCGACGCCGTTCTCGATCATGTCTCCCATGCGGACGACCGAGTCGCCGAAGGAGAGGGGCAGGATCTCCGTGTTCGCGGCGAAGCCGAGATAGCCGGCGGTGACGTACTGGTCGGGGATGACCTCGCCGTCGGCGTCCTTCTTCGCCACCGCGTTCTTCCGCAGTACCGCGTTCAGGGTCTGCTCCCGGCCGTCACGCCGCACGGTGATGGTGGCGGGGCCGGTGGTCTCGCGGATCCTGTCCGAGAGCGTGGCCCAGTCGTCGATCCTCTGCCCGTCGAAGGCGACGATCTTGTCGCCCTCCTTCAGGCCCGCGGCCTTGGCCGGCGAGATGGGGTCGGAGGCCTTGCAGGTGTCGCGGTTCTCGCTCTGCGCGATCACGCACTGCTGGACACCGGCGACTTCGGTGGTCTGGGTCTGGAAGCCGAAGGTCATCGCGACGCCCATGAAGATCGCGACGGCCAGGACCAGGTTCATGAAGGGCCCGGCGAACATCACGATCACGCGCTTCCACGGCTTGCGCGTGTAGAAGAGGCGCGACTCGTCGCCCGGCTGGAGCTCCTCGAAGGCGGCGGACCTGGCGTCCTCGATCATTCCGCGCCACGGGGAGGTGGAGCGTGCTTCCAGCCGTCCGTCGGCGCCCGGCGGGAACATGCCGATCATGCGGATGTAGCCGCCGGCGGGGATCGCCTTGATGCCGTACTCGGTGTCGCCCTTCTTCCGGGACCAGACCGTCGGGCCGAACCCGACCATGTACTGCGGGACCCTGATGCCGAAGAGCTTGGCCGTCGAGAGGTGGCCGAGTTCGTGCCAGGCGATCGAGAACAGCAGACCCACGGCGAAGATGGCGATCCCCAGGACCGTCATCAGGATCGTCGTCGTACTCATACGTGCGCCTCCGCTGTCGCTGCCGCCGAGAGTTCACGGGCCCGGGCACGGGCCCAGGTCTCCGCTTCGAGGACGTCCGCGACCGTCAGCGAAGTTCCCGTCGCGGGTGTGCCGTGTTCGGACACCACCGCCGTGACCGTGTCCATGATGCCGTTGAACGGCAGCCGTCCCGCCAGGAACGCGTCCACGCACTCCTCGTTGGCCGCGTTGAACACGGCGGGGGCGGTACCGCCGAGGGTGCCGACGTGCCGGGCGAGCCCGACGGACGGGAACGCCTCGGTGTCCAGCGGGAAGAACTCCCAGCTGGAGGCCTTCGTCCAGTCGAAGGCGGGGGCGGCGTCCGGGACCCGCTCGGGCCAGCCGAGGCCGATGGCGATGGGCCCCCGCATGTCGGGCGGGGTCGCCTGGGCGAGGGTGGAGCCGTCGGTGAACTCCACCATCGAGTGCACGTAGGACTGGGGGTGGACCACGACCTCGATCCGGTCGAACGGGATGTCGTAGAGGAGGTGCGCCTCGATGACCTCCAGGCCCTTGTTGACCAGGGTCGCGGAGTTGACCGTGATGACCGGCCCCATGGCCCAGGTCGGGTGGGCCAGCGCCTGCTCCCGGGTGACGTCGGCCAGCTCGGCACGCGTACGGCCCCGGAACGGCCCGCCCGAGGCGGTCACGACGAGCTTGCGTACGTCGGCCCGCTTGCCGGCGGCGAGCGCCTGGAAGAGGGCGGCGTGCTCGGAGTCGACCGGGATGATCTGGCCCGGGGCCGCGAGCGCCTTCACCAGGGGACCGCCGACGATCAGCGACTCCTTGTTGGCCAGGGCGAGGGTGCGGCCGGCTTTCAGGGCGGCGAGGGTGGGCGCGAGACCGATCGAGCCGGTGATCCCGTTCAGCACGGTGTGGCAGGCGCTCGCGGCGAGGCCCGTGGCGGCGTCGGGTCCGGCGAGGATCTCGGGCAGCGGCTCCCCCGCCCCGTACGCCTCGCGAAGTGCCTCCCGGAGGGCCGGCACCTTGTCCTCGTCGGCGACCGCGACGGTACGCACCCGCAGCTGCGCGGCCTGCTCGGCGAGGAGCCGGACCCTGCCGCCCGCGGCGGAGAGAGCGGTGACACGGAATCGGCCGGGGTTCCTGAGCACCAGGTCGATGGCCTGGGTGCCGATGGACCCGGTGGAGCCGAGGATCACCAGATCCCGGCGGCCGTCCGCGGCGTCGAAGACGAGATGCGGATCGGCGAGGGGTGCGGGGCTGTCGCTCATGGCCCCCATTGTTGCCGCATCCGCCGGGCGCACCGACAGGGCATCCCCGTCGGCGTGTGCCTCAGGCCCGCCCGGCACGGAATTTCCTCCACTGGGCGGCCATGACGTCCTCGGGAATCCGGCCGATGTCCTTCGTGCCGAGGATCTCACCGCGGAAGGCCAGCGTGGTGGAACCTGACCGCAGGACGGTGAGGTACTCGTACAGCTTCAGCTTCCCCCTCACGTCGAGGACCGTGAAGCGGAAGGCCTTCGCCTCGTCGGCCTCGCCCGCGAAGGAGGGCAGCACGGCGGGTTCGACCTTCTCGTACGTGGCACGGGCGACCGCCCGTTCCTCCGTGAGGCCCCCGGCGCACTCCCGGCCCGCCCGGCCGAGAGACCGCATGACCCGGGCGGCGTCCCCGCCGGCGTACGAGCGCAGCGTCACGTCGACGGTGACGCCGAGTATCTCGCCGGGTTCGTCGGCCTTCCGCTGGACCTGGGCGGTGGGGGTGCGGCCGGAGACGTCCCCGGCCAGGCTGACCAGCGGCTGGCACACGGCGGGTGAGGCCGTGTAGGCGTCGCCGAGCGGCCCGCCCAGGGCGTACTCGGACACGGTGAGGCCGCCGGCCTTCTCCCCGTCCGCGAGGGCGAGGGCGGTGAGCTGTGCCTCGGTGAGACCGCGGGCGGTGGCTGCCGGGCGGGAGGGCGCGGAGCTCCTCCCGGCCTCCGGCTTGCCGTCCTCTCCGTCGCCGCCGCATCCGGTGACACCCGCGAGGGCGATCACCGCGCATCCCGCCGCTGCGGCGCTCCGCCGGCCGCCGCCCCGTCGCCGGACATCCGCTCCGCGCACCCCGAACATGCCTGCCCCTGTCTCCTGTTGACGGGCCGGGACCGTGTCCGGTCGCGGCCGAGGCTCGATTGTGCGGCATGCGGTGATCAGAAGGCGGTCTCGATGCCGAACTTCCTCCGCAGGTGCGCCATGTCCCGCACGTCCCGGGCGGCGGGTTCGTAACCCCGGTGGAAGTCCGCCTGCCGCTCGGCGGAGATGCAGCGCACGGTGGTCGTCCCGATGGTGCCGGTGACGAAGCAGGCCGCCGGGTAGTGGAAGGGCGCCGTGGGGTCCGGGGACGCCTGCACGGCCGAGCCGTCGGCCGCGAACTCCAGTGGATGCAGGTCGATCTCGCGCCCGGAGGGATGGGTGAGGACGAAGCGGACGGGACGCTGGTCCAGTGTCTCGGCGTATCCGGCGGACTCCAGCGCCGCCACGACCGCGGGCTCCTGTCCCCGGTCGTGCAGCAGGTCGAGATCGCGGTGTTCGCGCGTCTCCTCCCCCAGCAGGGCGTCGATGCCCCAGCCTCCGGCGAGCACCACGTCGGTGCCGGCCGCGCCCAGCAGGCCGAGAACGGCCAGGACATCGTTCCGCGCCATCATGCGGGCGACCTTAGCGCGCCCCGTGCGGGGGCGCACGGTCATTTCCCGTCGGCGCTCCTCGCCACGAAGTCCGCGAACTCCTCGTGGAAGCCGGGGAACGTCTTCCGTACGCATCCGGGGTCGTCGAAGCCGGTCCCGGGCGTGCGGAGCGCTGTGACGGCGAATGACATGACGATCCGGTGGTCGCCGTGGGTGACGATCTCCGTGGGTCGCGGGGTGCCGGGGTGGATCTCGATCCAGTCGGGTCCGGTGTGCACGGTGATGCCCATGTTCCGGGCGCCCATGGTGCCCTGGCCGGGGCATGGCCGCGGGGCGCGTCCAGGCAGTGGACGCGCCCCGCGGCCGCGGCGGTCAGCGGACGGGACGGTGGACGTTGTCCCCGGTGGCGGGCCCGGGGGTGGCGTCGGCGATCCAGGCGCCTTCGCCGCTCGGGTCGATGACGCCCTCCTCCAGCCAGGTGTAGGTCCCGGCGAGGACTCCGTCGACCACGCGGCGGTCGAGGTCGTCGGTGTTGGACCACAGCCGGCCGAAGAGCTCCTCGACGCGGAGCCGGGACTGCCGGCAGAAGGCGTCGGCGAGCTGGTAGGCCTCGCGTCCGTGGTCGTTGTCGGCGCGCAGGTGCTCGGCACGGACACAGGCCGCGCTCATCGCGAAGAGTTCGGCGCCGATGTCGACGATCCGGCCGAGGAAGCCCTGCTTGGTCTCCATCCGGCCCTGCCAGCGGGACATGGCGTAGAACGTCGACCGGGCCAGCTTGCGTGCCGCGCGCTCGACGTACCGCAGGTGGGTGGAGAGGTCGGGGTGTCCGGGGACACGGAACTCGCCGTAGGAGCTGGGGAGCCGGCCGGGGCCGCTGACCAGCTTGGGGAGCCAGCGCGCGTAGAACTGCGCCGCGTTGGCGCCCGCCCGCGCCTTGTCGGAGAACGGCTTGTCGGGGTCGATGATGTCACCGGCGACCTTGAGGTGGGCGTCGACGGCCTCGCGGGCGATCAGCAGGTGCATGATCTCCGTGGAGCCCTCGAAGATCCGGTTGATCCGCATGTCGCGGAGCATCTGCTCGGCGGGGACGGCGCGTTCGCCTCGGGCGGCGAGCGAGTCGGCGGTCTCGAAGCCGCGGCCGCCGCGGATCTGGACCAGTTCGTCGGAGATCAGCCAGCCCATCTCGGAGCCGTACAGCTTGGCGAGCGCGGCCTCGATGCGGATGTCGTTGCGGCTCTCGTCGGCCATCTGCGAGGAGAGGTCCACGACCGCTTCGAGGGCGAAGGTGGTGGCCGCGATGAAGGAGATCTTGGCGCCGACCGCCTCGTGGCGGGCGACCGGCCTGCCCCACTGCTCGCGGACCGCCGACCATTCGCGGGCGATCTTCAGGGACCACTTGCCGACGCCGACGCACATGGCGGGGAGCGACAGGCGGCCGGTGTTGAGCGTGGTGAGGGCGATCTTGAGACCGGCGCCCTCGGGCCCGATCCGGTTGGCCGCGGGGACCCGCACGCCGTGGAAGCGGGTCAGGCCGTTCTCGATGCCGCGCAGGCCCATGAAGGCGTTGCGGTGCTCCACGGTGATGCCCGGGGAGTCCGCCTCGACGACGAAGGCGGTGATGCCTCCCTTGTGGCCGTCGGACTCCGGCACGCGGGCCATCACCACGAGCAGGTCGGCGACCACGCCGTTGGTCGTCCAGAGCTTCACGCCGTCCAGGACGTAGTCGTCGCCGTCGGGCACCGCGGTCGTCGCGAGCCGGGCCGGGTCGGAGCCGACGTCGGGTTCCGTGAGGAGGAAGGCGGAGATGTCGGTGCGCGCCAGGCGGGGCAGGAAGGTGTCCTTCTGCTCCTGGGTGCCGAACATCTTCAGCGGCTGGGGTACGCCGATGGACTGGTGCGCGGAGAGCAGCGCGCCGATGGCGGGGCTCGCCGAACCGGCGAGCGCGAGCGCCTTGTTGTAGTAGACCTGGGTCAGGCCCAGGCCGCCGTACTTCGTCTCGATCTTCATGCCGAGGGCGCCGAGCTCCCTGAGCCCGTTGATCACCTCGTCGGGGATCTTCGCCTCGCGCTCGATGAGGGCGCCGTCGACCCGGTTCTCGCAGAACTCGCGCATCCGGGCGAGGAAGGCCTCGCCGCGCCGCACGTCGTCCGGGGCGGGCTGGGGGTGGGGGTGGATCAGGTCGAGCCGGAAGCGTCCGAGGAAGAGTTCCTTGGCGAAGCTGGGCTTGCGCCAGTCCTGTTCACGGGCGGCCTCGGCCACCTGCCGTGCTTCGCGCTCGGTGACCTTGGGGGCCTGGGGGATGTCGGATGGGGCGGACATGAGGAGCTCACCTCGCCACGGGTCGGGATATGGGTCGGGCCGTACGCGTGCCGATCGGTACCACTCGTCCGTATCTACCCGATCTGCGTCACCCCCACCACCCCTGCGGCGGGCTCCCCACGGCACGCGGAACCGGCCGGAGCCCCCGAACAGCGGGCTCCGGCCGGTTCCGTCGGCGCTCCGGCTACAGGGCCAGGCCAGTGAGGACCAGGACCCGCTCGTAGGTGTAGTCGTCCATGGCGTAGCGCACGCCCTCGCGGCCCACTCCGGACTGCTTGGCGCCGCCGTACGGCATCTGGTCCGCCCGGTAGGAGGGCACGTCGCCGATGATCACGCCGCCGACCTCCAGGGCGCGGTGGGCGCGGAAGGCGGTCTGCAGGTCGTGGGTGAAGACGCCCGCCTGGAGGCCGTACTTGGAGTCGTTGACGGCGGCGAACGCCTCGGCCTCGCCGTGCGTCTTCCGGACGTACAGGACCGGCCCGAAGACCTCCTCGCCCGCGATCGTCGTGGTGTCCGGGAGGTCGGTGAGGACGGTCGGGGCGTAGGTGGCCCCGTCGCGCTTGCCGCCGGTGAGCAGCGTGGCGCCGGCGGTGACGGCCTCGTCGACCCAGGACTCGACCCGGCGGGCCGCGTCCTCGCTGACCAGCGGGCCGACGTCGGTGGCCGCGTCGGAGGGGTCACCGGTCACGAGGGCCTCGACGGCGGCGACGATCTTCGGGACGAGCCGGTCGTACACGGCGGCGTCGGCGATGACCCGCTGCACCGCGATGCAGGACTGGCCGCCCAGGTAGTTGGAGAAGGTCGCGATGCGGTCCGCCGCGCGGTCCAGGTCCTCCTCGGAGGACCAGTCGCCGAGCACGACGGCGGCGCCGTTGCCGCCGAGTTCGAGCGTGCAGTGCTTGCGGGGCACCGACTCCATGATCGAGTAGCCGACCGGGCCGGACCCGGTGAAGGAGATCACCGGCAGCCGCTCGTCCTGGACCAGGGCGGGCATCCTGTCGTTGGGCACGGTCAGCACCGACCAGGACCCGGCGGGCAGGTCGGTCTCGGCCAGCAGTTCGCCCAGGATCAGCGAGGAGATCGGGGTGGCCGGGGCCGGCTTGAGGATGATCGGCGCGCCGACGGCGATGGCCGGGGCGACCTTGTGGGCACTGAGGTTGAGCGGGAAGTTGAACGGCGAGATGCCGAGCACGGGGCCGCGCGGGAAGCGGCGGGTCAGCGCGAGGCGTCCCGTGCCGCCGGCGTCGGTGTCGAGGCGCTGGGCGTCGCCGCCGTTGAAGCGGCGCGCCTCCTCCGCGGCGAAGCGGAACACGGAGACGGCCCGGCCGACCTCTCCGCGGGCCCACTTGACGGGCTTGCCGTTCTCGGCGGAGATCAGCTGCGCGATCTCCTCGGTGCGCTCCGTGAGGCGGCGTACGACGTGGTCGAGCGCGGCGGCGCGTACGTGCGCGGGGGTCGCCGCGAACTCCTCGCGCACGGCCCATGCCGCCGCGACGGCTTCCTCGACCTGGGCGTCGGTGGGCACGGAGACGGTGCCGACGTGGCGGCCGTCCCAGGAGTTGGTGACGTCGAAGCTGTCCTCGCCGGTGGCCCGGCGGCCGGCCAGCCAGAAGGCGTGGGTGGAAGTCATGGCGGTTCCGGCCCTTCAGGGGGTGGTGAACGAGGATCACCGGGCGCCGCGGGGCACCCGTCGGCCCCACCGTAGGGCGAGGCGCGGCGGATGAGGCTTGTCCACCGTGGAGTGGAGCGGCCGGACGGTGCGCCGCTTTGTCGGAGGCGGCCACGACAGGCCCCTGACCTGCGGCGGCGGAGCCCCGGAACAGCCGCTCCGGCACGCCGCTACGGCGTCCCCGACGAGGCCGCCGTCGCCTTCAGGGCCAGCCACAGCTCCATGCGGACGTCCGGATCGTCCAGCGAGCGGCCGAGGATCTCCTCGACGCGGCGCATCCGGTAGCGCAGGGTGTGGCGGTGGACGCCGAGGTCGGCCGCCGCCGCGTCCCACTGGCCGTGCCGGGAGAGCCAGGCGCGCAGCGAGGCGACGAGGTCCCCGCGGCCCTTGGCGTCGTGCTCCCGCAACGGCCGCAGCATCCCGTCGGCGAAGGCGCGCACGGCGTCGTCGGCGAGGAGCGGCAGGACGGAGCCGGCGGCGAGCTCCTCGTGCTCGACGAGCACCCTGCCGCGGCGGCGGGCGACCGAGAGGGCCTGTTCGGCCTGCTTGTACGCGGCGGAGACCGCGATCGGCCCGGAGGGCGCCGAGAGGCCGACGACCACGTCGGGTTCGTCGGCCCCGGACTCGCGCGGCGGCCGCTCCTCCTCGGCCCGCGCGTACTCGGCGCAGGCCGCGACCACGGCTCCGCCGTCCACGGCCAGGACCACGAGGCGCTCCCCCTCGGGCACCGTCAGCAGGGTCTCGCCGGACCGGCCGGCCGCCGCCTCCAGCGCCTCGGCGAGCGGTTCGGTCCCGGCGGGGGCCGGCGCCTCCGCGATGAGGAGCCGGAAGGGCGCGTCGAGGAGACCGCCGTACAGGTCCCCCGCGACGGCCCGGGCGTGGTCCGACTGGCCTGCGAGCAGCATCCTCAGGACCGCCGCCCCGAGGCGCTGTTCCGCACCCTGGAGCGCGCGGGAGCGTGCCGTGGTCAGTGTCAGCAGCGCGACCGCCGAGTTCACGGCGTACCTCTCGGCCGTGCCGAGGGCCGCGCCCGTGCCGACGGCCAGTGCGCCGCGGGCCCGGCGGCCGGTGCCCAGGGACTGGAGCTCGACCCGGTCGTCGCCCTCGGTGTCGCCCACGACGGCGCTGGCGGGGGCGGGGCGGTCGCGCAGGCGCTCGACCTCCGGCGTGAGCCGGGCGGCGCGCCGGGCCGCCCAGTCCGGTGCGGCGGCGAGAACGGCCCCCGAGGAGTCGTACAGCGCCGCCCAGCCGTCGATGTGCGCGGCGAGCCGGGTGAGGAGCGCCGCCGGGCCGTCGCCTGCGACGGCCGCCCTGGTCAGCTCGCGCTGGGCCTCGAACCCGGCCGTGACCGAGCGGTACTGGTCGGCCGCGATGGCCGCCGACACGGCCTTGCTGATGGCCAGGAACGGCGTGCGTCTGGGCACTTCGACGAGCGGCAGTCCCGCTTCCTCGGCGGCGTCGACGAGAGCCGCCGGGATGTCGTCGTACGTGACGCCGACACCGAAGCCCACGCCCGCGACTCCGGCGCAGGCCAGCCGCTGTACGTACCGGCGCATGGTCCCGGGGTCCCGGGCGTCGAGGTTGGTCGCCGTGACGAGGAGCAGCTCACCGCCCTCCATGTACGGCACGGGGTCGGCCAGCTCGCTGGCGTGTGCCCAGCGGACCGGGGTGCCGAGCCGGTCGGCCCCCGCCCGGACGGTCAGCCGGAGCGCCGAGTGCTGGACGAGGGAGGCGAGAGTGAGAGGCATGGGACCGGCGGACCTCTGGGAGTCGATGGGACCGCCCTGGGGGCGGGCCGGTTGCGCCGCCCGGGACGGGCAGCTCGATTACGCCGCCTCGTACAGACGGTCGCCGTCAATTCTGCCAGGGCGGCAGGGTCCCCGTCACCGCCCGTTCAGCCATTCAGTTCGACGAGGAGCGGGGGCGCGTGCTCGCCGTCCACGGTGGTCAGTGACAGGACGGCGTGCCCGGCGGGCAGGGAGTACGCCAGTTCCGAGGCCGACCAGCGCTCCCGTTCGACCCGGCGGACGGTGACGGCTTCCCTGGTCACGGCCTTGCCCGTGACGAGCTTGCGCAGGGCGTGGAGCGCGCGGGTGAAGGGCTGGTCGGCGAAGACGGCGTGCTCGGCGACCTCGCGGGTGTCGATCCACTCCTTGCCCCAGGCCTCCGAGAAACGCTTGCCGTCCCAGGTCGTGACGCCGCTGAACGCCATGCGGCAGCCGACCGCGCCCAGCAGCGCGGTGTGCAGCTGCTCGGGCACGTCGTCGACGGTACGCAGGGTGAGAACGGCGCCCGCGTTGACCGAGCGCAGCCGCCGTACACCGCGGACCGTCCCGGCGGTGATGGTGTGCGTCGCGTCGTCGAGCACGAGGCAGACGAACAGCGACCGGTCGGTCCGGGCAGCGGTGACGGCCGTGAACTGGGCGAGCACGAGCCGGGCCAGCAGGCGTGAGGCCTCCGCGTGCGCCCGCTCCGGAAGGTCGATCCTGACCCGCAGCGGCAGGTGCTCCAGGGAACGCAGCGAGAAGGGCCGTGCCTGCTCGCCGGTGGCGAAGAACGGCGCGAACGCGGGGCGGTCGAGGAGGGCGATCCGGTCGGCGAGGACGGGCGCGGGGTCCCCGGCTCCGCCCTGCTGGCGGGTGCGGGCGTCCAGCTCGCGCAGCATCGACTGATGGCCGCCGGCCGCCAGTGCCTCCCGCAGTGCGTCGGTCGGCGCGTGGTCACCGTCCAGCAACTGCCGGAGTTCGGGCAACCCGGGGAAGTGCCCGTGGGCCGCGCGGTAGGGGCCCAGCAGCTGGGCGAGCACGGTCGCGGCACGCCGGCTGTCCAACTGGGGCACGTCGCCGACCAGACCCTCCGCGAGCACGCTCGCGGCCTCGTCGGGATCCGTCGTGCCGCCGTACAGGTCGAAGTCGTGGACGGAGGCGGGGTCGCCGATGCGGACCACGACGTCGAACGCCTCGTCGGGGCCGAGTTCGCCCGCGCCACCGCCGACGGCGAGCACGGCGGCCCGGCCGGCGAGCGCCTGCAGGGCGAGCGACTCCACGACGGGGCGCACCAGCCGGGCGGACTTGCCCGCCCCGGGCGGCCCGACCGCGAGCAGGGAGGTGCCCAGCAGCCCGGGTTCCAGGGCGGTGCCGGAGCCGCGCCGGGCGTAGGGGTTGTGCGGGTCGTCGGCGAAGGTGCCGATCCGCACCTGTCCGGTGAGCAGGTCGTGCCGGGCGGCGCGGCGCGGCAGGTCGCGGGCGCCCGAGGGGTGCAGCGCTGCGGCGCCTGCGGTGCGCAGGACGGCCTCGGTGAGCGCGGCGAGCCGCTCCGGGTGCGCCCTGCCGACGGTCCAGGCGTGGCGCAGCCTCGCGACGTCGACGTCGTTCATCCGGCCGCTGCGCACCTCGGCGGTGAGGATCTCGGCGGCGTCCGTCAGCCCTGCGGCACGCAGCTCGGGCCACTGCCCGTGGGGAGGCGCGTCCGGGGGCGCGGAGGGCGCGGTGGGTGCCTGGCCGCCTCCCTTCCCCGTGCGGGCGGCGATCAGCTCGCGCCAGCGGCCGAGGCGGGCGAAGGGCCAGAGCACCCCGAGGCCGATCACGGCGTAGATCACGTCGACCACGGTCTGGCTCCGGTAGATCTCACCGCCGGCGACGGCGGCGACCAGAATCAGCAGCGGCCTGACGAGCGGGACCGCGTCCTTCCACACGAGGACCTCGGCGACGGCGCCTCCGGCGGCCGTGGCCAGTGCGAGGAAGGGCTGCCCGCGTCCGGCGACGTGGCGCCGGAAGATCTCGGACCAGTTGCCGAGCCTCCCGCAGCCGTAGACCAGGAGCCCGAAGAGGACGGCCTCGTAGACCGTGAGGGCGTCGGCGCCCTCGACCGTCCTCGGCCCGCCGAACGTCCCGGCGTACCACCAGTCGCCGGGGGTGAACAGCTTCAGCGGGACCAGGCGGTAGGGGACGTAGCCGTTGCGCCACAGGGACCACAGGAGCAGCCCGGAGAGCGCGGAGATGAGCAGCCCCACCATCAGCGAGCGGTCCGACACGCCTTCGGGCTTCTCCGGCGGGCGCGGGGCGTGGCCGAAGCGCCAGACGCCTGGGCCGGCCTCGGGGCGGGGTGTGCACAGCCAGGCGTCGAGGCCTCCGACGGCCGGCGAAGGCCCCGGGTGCGGTGCGTACGCGGGCGGCGGCGGCGCGGCGGGCGGTGGCCCCGCCGGACGGGGTACCCGGTCCGCGCCCGTGCCCCGTGCGTCGTACATGCCTTCGGTGTCCATGAACCGCTGCCCCCTGACCAGCCAGGTCCCGCCTTCTGCACCGGCCAATCTAGTGCCCGGGCACCGGGAGTTCAGCCATGCGGGCGGATGACCCGGCGAGGCGTCCCGCAGCCGCGGCGTCCGGTCATCTGTCCGTCGCGGACAAGGACACGCCGGCACCACTCCCGATCGGAGCATGACCGCTGCCCGCGCCCGCCCCTAGCCTGCTGAAACAGAAGCGTCCGAAACACCCCCAGGAGCCCCGCATGTCCGACATCCCGCAGGAGCGCCGCGTCGTCACTGCCATCCCCGGCCCGAAGTCGGTCGAGCTGCAGGCTCGCCGTGTGGCGGCCGTCGCCGCGGGTGTGGGTTCCACACTGCCGGTCTTCACCGCCCGGGCCGGCGGCGGGATCATCGAGGACGTCGACGGCAACCGGCTGATCGACTTCGGTTCCGGCATCGCCGTGACGTCCGTCGGCGCCTCCGCCGAGGCCGTGGTGCGCCGGGCGTCCGCGCAGCTCGCCGACTTCACCCACACCTGTTTCATGGTCACGCCCTACGAGGGGTACGTCGAGGTCTGCGAGCAGCTCGCCGAGCTGACGCCGGGCGACCACGCCAAGAAGTCCGCACTGTTCAACTCGGGCGCCGAGGCCGTCGAGAACGCCGTGAAGATCGCCCGCGCCTACACCAAGCGCACCGCGGTCGTCGTCTTCGACCACGGCTACCACGGCCGTACCAACCTCACGATGGCCCTGACGGCGAAGAACATGCCGTACAAGCAGGGCTTCGGTCCGTTCGCGCCCGAGGTCTACCGCGTGCCCGTGGCCTACGGCTACCGCTGGCCGACGGGGGCCGAGAACGCCGGCGCCGAGGCGTCCGCCCAGGCCATCGACGAGATCACCAAGCAGATCGGCGCCGACAACGTCGCCGCGATCATCATCGAGCCGGTGCTCGGCGAGGGCGGCTTCATCGAGCCGGCCAAGGGCTTCCTCCCGGCGATCGCCCGGTTCGCGAAGGACAACGGCATCGTCTTCGTCGCGGACGAGATCCAGTCCGGTTTCTGCCGCACCGGCCAGTGGTTCGCCTGCGAGGACGAGGGCATCGTGCCCGACCTCATCACCACGGCGAAGGGCATCGCCGGCGGTCTGCCGCTGTCCGCGGTGACCGGCCGCGCCGAGATCATGGACGCCGCCCACGCGGGCGGCCTCGGCGGCACCTACGGCGGGAACCCGGTGGCCTGCGCGGGTGCGCTCGGCGCCATCGAGACGATGCGCGAGCTGGACCTGAACGGGAAGGCCAGGCGCATCGAGGAGGTCATGAAGGGCCGGCTCGCCGAGATGCGGGCCAAGCTGCCCAACGGCGACGTCATCGGTGACATCCGCGGCCGCGGCGCCATGATCGCGATCGAGCTGGTGAAGTCCGGCACGAAGGACCCCGACGCCGCGGCCGCCGCCTCCCTGGCCAAGGCGTGCCACGCCGAAGGGGTCGTGGTGCTGACCTGCGGCACCTACGGCAACGTGCTCCGCTTCCTGCCGCCGCTCGTCATCGGCGAGGACCTGCTGAACGAGGGCCTGGACATCCTCGAGCAGGCGTTCGCGCGGCTCTGATCCGTGCGACCCGTCCGGCCGCCGGGGGCCGTTTTCGACGGCATCGGCCCGGGCCGGGGTGAGGGCGTGTGAAGAAGGTGTGCGGGGGCGATGGCGGGATACCGTTGTCGCTTCCGGTGCCCACCCCCTCTGACGTACGGTTTTCCCAGATGAGAGAAACACCCCGCCCGCAGGGGACTGCGGGCGAAGCCGGGCCGGGGCTCCCCCAGCTCCGTTCCGGCCGTGCCTTCGCGCACACCACCGGAGCTTCGGGCTCCGGGACTCCTCACCGATCGGATGGCCGCTCGCCCCACACCCCCCGGGGCGCGCGGCAACCCGATCCGACCGGCCACCCCGGAACAATCCCCCCTGTTCCCCGGTGGCCGGTCCTTCTCGTCTCCACGGCCGCGGTGTCGGCGGTCCTCTTCGCGCTGATCACCTGGCAGGTACTGACCGGCGGTCCCCTGCTCGGGCCCGACGAGAGGCTCGGCCTGGAGCTGGCGGGACGCGGTCCGGCCCGCCTCGCGGATCTCTTCTCCGACCTCGGCAACCCTCAGGTCGCCGGGTCCGTGCTGGTGTGCGCGGTCCTGGTGGCCTGGTTCCGCCGGGCCCGGCGTGCGGCCCTGTTCGCCGTCCTGGCCTTGGCGGCCGTACCGGCCCTGGTCGTCCCGCTGAAGATGTGGACGGACCGTCAGGGGCCGCTGACGGAGGCCACGGGCTACTACCCCTCGGGTCACACGACCACGGCGGCGGTGGCGTACGGCGCCGCGGCCCTGCTGCTCGCCCCGTATGTGAGGCGGTCGTGGATGACGCTCGTCGCCGCCGTCCTGCTGACGGCGGCGACGAGCGTCGGTCTGGTGCTGCGCGGCTACCACTGGCCGCTGGATGTGGTGGCCGGCTGGTGCCTGAGCGCGGTGCTGCTGCTCACGCTGCGGGCCCTCACGAGGAGTGGTCAGCCGCCGAAGTAGGCGTCGAAGTTCCTGCTGAACTCCCAGTTGTTGAACCGGTCCCAGTTGATGGACCAGGTCATCAGCCCGCGCAGCCCCGGCCAGGTGCCGTGCGTCTGGTACGAGCCGCAGTCGGTCTTCCTCGTCAGGCAGTTCAGCGCCTTGGTGACCTCGGCGGGCGAGGTGTGGCCGTTGCCCGCCTGGGTGGACGCCGGGAGGCCGAAGGCCACCTGCTCGGGGCGCAGTGCGGGGAAGACCCTGGACTGGTCGCCCGCGACGGGGAAGCCGGTGAGCAGCATGTCGGTCATCGCGATGTGGAAGTCGGCGCCGCCCATCGAGTGGTACTGGTTGTCCAGTCCCATGATCGGGCCCGAGTTGTAGTCCTGGACGTGGAGCAGGGTGAGGTCGTCGCGCAGGGCGTGGATGACCGGCAGGTAGGCACCGGCGCGCGGGTCCTGGCCGCCCCAGGGGCCGGAGCCGTAGTACTGGTAGCCGAGCTGCACGAAGAAGGTCTCGGGGGCCATGGTGAGGACGAACTTCTCGCCGTACTTCGCCTTGAGGGACTTCACCGCGGAGATGAGGTTGACGATGACGGGGGTCGTCGGGCTGCGGAAGTCGGTGTCGCCCGTGGCGAGCGACAGCGAGTGGCCCTCGAAGTCGATGTCCAGGCCGTCGAGTCCGTAGGTGTCGATGATCCTGCCGACGGAGGTGACGAAGGCGTCGCGGGCCGCGGTCGAGGCGAGTTGCACCTGGCCGTTCTGGCCGCCGATCGAGATCAGCACCTTCTTGCCGGCTGCCTGCTTGGCCTTGATGGCGGCCTTGAACTCGGCTTCGCTCTCCACGTTCGGGCACTCCGTGGCGGGGCAGAGCGAGAAGCGGATGTCGCCCGAGGTGACGGACGTCGGCTCGCCGAACGCGAGGTTGATGACGTCCCACGAGTCCGGCACGTCGGCCATGCGCGTGTAGCCGGAGCCGTTGGCGAAGCTGGAGTGGAGGTAGCCGACGAGGGCGTGGGCCGGGAGCCCGCCGCTGTCGCCCCCGCCGCCGCCCGTGCCCGTGGTGACGTTCACGGCGGCGGACTTCGCGGACTCGCCGGCGGAGTTGACGGCGCTGACCTGGAAGGCGTACGCGGTGGAGGCCGTGAGGCCCGTGACGGTCGCCGAGGTCGCGGTGGTGTCGAGGACCTTGGTGCCGCCGCGGTAGACGCGGTAGCCGGTGGCTCCGGCGGACGCCGTCCAGGACAGCGGCACGGAGGAGGCGGTGGCCGTCCCGGCCTTCAGTCCGGCGGGGGCCGAGGGGACGGTGACGGGGGCGCCGCCGGGGCCGATCAGGGTGAGGTCGTCGGCGTAGTAGGCGGGGGTGCCGTACCAGCCGTGGGTGTAGACGGTCACCGAGGTCGTCGCGGGGCCGGTCCTGAAGGTCGTGGTGAGCTGCTTGTAGGCACCGGCGGACTGGGTCCAGGTGGACACGTCGGTGGTGCCGGTGCCGGACGCCCCGAGGTAGACGTAGTCACCCCGCACCCACGCGCCCAGCGTGTAGGCGGAGTCGGGCTTCACCGTCACCGTCTGGGAGCACCGGGCGTTGTCACTGCCGGCGGGCGTCGCCTTCAGCGCCGATGTGCCGCCGTGCACCGGGGTGCTGACGACCGCTCCGCTGCCGGCCGAGCAGGACCAGCCGTCCAGGCCCGCCTCGAAGCCCCCGTTGCGCGCCAGATCGGCGTCCGCGGCGCCGGCGGCCGGTGCCGTGGCGACCAGGGCACCGGCGGCGAGCAGCACCGCCGAGAGGCCGGCGAGCAGCCCGGACGGTCTGACGGATGGTCCGGTACGGGATCCGGTGCGTTCCACAACAGCCTCCGTGCGCGCAGGAATTGAGCCGTTCGCGCACAACATGGTCCAGACCAATCAAGTTGTCAAGACCTCTGGCGCCGCGTCATCCCCCGTCACGGCCGCCGCGGGCGGCGGCTGCCTCGTGCAGGGCGAGTTCGAGCAGGGCGGCGTCGGTGAGCACCCCCGAGCCGTCGGGCGGGATGAGCCATCGCACGCCCCCGACCGTGCTGCCCGGACGCGGCACGACGATCCAGGCACCCCGCCCGACCCCGCGGATACCCGTCCCGACCCACCGGGCAGCCGTCCCCGGGGGCACGAAGAAGCCCATCCGGGAGTCGCCGAAGTCCGCCAGCACCGGCCCCGGCCTGTCGACGAGGCGGGTGATCACGTCCAGCGTCGGATAGCCCAGTTCGCCGGGGACGATCAGCACGTCCCAGCGCTTCCCGGCGGGCAGGAGCGCGATCCCCCGCGGATTGCGCTCCCACTCCTCCCGGCAGGCCTCCGGGTCCGGTGCCACCGATGCGAGCCATACGACCGCGGCTTTCGCCCCCGTGCCGGTCATGGACTGCCTCCCTCTCCCGTGGGCACCGGCGGCGTTCCGACGGTGCGTTCACGGAGGAGAGAGCGGTCGGACCGGATCATGACGCGGGTTCGGCCACCCGTCGGCGGTGACCTGGCTCACCCTCGGTCAGCTGTCGAAGCCGAGCCCCATCCGGTCCATGGTCCGCAGCCAGAGATTGCGGTGGCCCCCATGGCTGTCGGCGCGGGCGAGGGACCTCTTGGTGAGTTCGATCCCGGCCCAGGCGAAGGGCTCGGGCGGGAAGGGCATCGGCTTGGAACGGACCATGGCGAGCGTCGTGCGCTCGGTCTCCTCGCCCGCGAGCAGGTCGAGCATCACGTCGGCCCCGAAGCGGGTCGCCCCGACCCCCAGCCCGGTGTATCCGGCGGCATAGGCGACGCGCCCGCCGTGGGCCGTGCCGAAGAAGGCGGAGAAGCGCGAGCAGGTGTCGATCGCGCCGCCCCAGGCGTGACTGAAGCGCACTCCGGCGAGCTGGGGGAAGCACTCGAAGAACTGCCCGGCGAGCTTCAGGAACGTCTCGGGCCGCTGGTCCAGGGAGGAGTCCAGCCGGCCGCCGTAGGGATAGATCGCGTCGTACCCGCCCCACAGGACGCGGTTGTCGGCCGAGAGCCGGAAGTAGTGGAACTGGTTCGCGCTGTCGCCGAGGCCCTGGCGGTTTCCCCAGCCGATCGAGGCGAGCCGGTCCGCGTCGAGCGGCTCCGTCATCAGCGCGTAGTCGTACACCGGCACCGTGTACGCGCGCACCCGCTTGACCAGCGACGGGAAGATGTTCGTGGCGAGGGCGACCCGGCGGGCGAACACCCGGCCGTACGGGGTGCGCACCGCGGCACCGGGCCCGGACGCCGCGAGGTCGAGACCCCGGGTGTGCTCGAAGATCCGTACGCCGAGACCGAGGCAGGCCTCCTTGAGCCCCCAGGCGAGCTTCGCCGGATGCAGCATGGCGACGCCGCGCCGGTCCAGCAGTCCGCCCAGGAATGTCGGTGAATCGACTTCGGCGCGCACCTGGTCGCGGTCGAGGAGTTCCAGCCCGGTGAATCCGAGCTCCCGTGTGCTGCGGTGCCATGCGCGCAGTTCTTCGAGCTGATGCGGCTGGGTGGCCACGTCGATCTCACCGGTGCGCTCGAAGTCGCAGTCGATGGAGTAGCGGGCGACGGCCGCCTCGATGGCGTCGAGGTTCCGCGCGCCCAGTTCCTCCAGCTTCCGGATCTCGTCCGGCCAGCGCTCCAGTCCGTTGGCGAGGCCGTGGGTCAGGGACGCCGCACAGAACCCGCCGTTGCGGCCCGAAGCGGCCCAGCCCACCTCGTCGCCCTCGATCAGGACGACATCGCGGCCGGGGTCCCGCTCCTTGGCGAGCAGGGCGGTCCACAGACCGCTGTAGCCGCCGCCCACGACGAGGAGGTCGCAGTGCTCGTCACCCGTGAGGGCGGCCAGTGCCCGGGGCCGCCCCGGGTCGTCGAGCCAGTAGGACAGGGGGCGCGCGTCGGAGAGTGACCGTGCGGCGGTACGCATGGCATCCGGGGCCATGGTTTCCAACTCCTTCGGGTTCTACTGTTTTCCCGCGTTGCTCTTCCGCCGGTTCGATACGAGCTGCCCGGCGAGGACCACCGCCACGGCGATGACGAACATGGCCGTACCGATGACGTTGATCTGCACAGGTGTCCCACGCTGGGCCGATCCCCACACGAACATGGGGAAGGTCACCGTGGAGCCGGCGTTGAAGTTGGTGATGATGAAGTCGTCGAAGGAGAGCGCGAAGGCCAGCAGTGCTCCCGCCGCGATCCCGGGTGCGGCGATCGGCAGGGTGACCCGGACGAAGGTCTGGACGGGACCGGCGTAGAGATCGCGGGCGGCCTCCTCCAGCCTCGGGTCCATCGACATCACACGCGCCTTGACCGCCGTGACGACGAAGCTGAGGCAGAACATGATGTGGGCGATCAGCACCGTCCAGAAGCCGAGCCTCGCCCCCAGGTTGAGGAAGAGCGTGAGGAGTGAGGCGGCCATGACGACTTCGGGCATGGCCATCGGCAGGAAGATCAGCGAGTTGACCGCGCCGCGGGCGCGGAAGCGGTAGCGGACCAGGGCGAAGGCGATCATCGTGCCGAGCACGGTCGCGCCGGCCGTGGCCCACACGGCGATCCGCAGCGAGAGCGACAGGGAACCGCAGAGGTCGGCGACGCCGCAGGGGTCCTTCCAGGCGTCCAGGGAGAACCTCTGCCAGGCGTAGTTGAAGCGTCCGTTCGGCTTGTTGAAGGAGAAGACCATGACGACGGCGTTCGGCAGGATCATGTACGCGAGGGTCAGCAGACCGGCGAGCACGACCAGGTTCCGGCGGATCCATCGGAGTACGGGCATCAGACCAGGTCCTCCGTACCGGAGCGGCGGATGTAGACGGTGACCACCAGGAGGACGACCGCCATGAGGATGAAGGAGAGGGCGGCCGCCGTCGGATAGTCCAGGACCCGGAGGAACTGGCTCTGGATGACGCTGCCGACCATCTTGGTGTCGGTGGAGCCGAGGAGTTCCGCGTTGACGTAGTCGCCGCTGGCCGGGATGAAGGTCAGCAGGGTGCCGGAGACGACCCCGGGCATCGACAGCGGGAGCGTCACCTTGCGGAAGGTGGTGGCGGGAGTGGCGTAGAGGTCGCCCGCGGCCTCGTGGAGCCGGCCGTCGATCCGGTCCAGCGAGGTGTACAGCGGCAGGATCATGAACGGCAGGAAGTTGTAGGTCAGGCCGCAGACGACGGCCATCGGGGTGGCGAGGACGCGGTTGTCCTCCGTCCAGCCGAGCCAGCTGGTGACGTCGAGGACGTGCAGCGTGCCGAGGACGTCCACGACCGTGCCGCCGTCGGCCAGGATCGTCTTCCAGGCGAGCGTGCGGATCAGGAAGCTGGTGAAGAAGGGCGCGATGACCAGCACGAGGACGAGGTTGCGCCAGCGCCCCGCCTTGAAGGCGATCAGATACGCGAGCGGGTAGCCGAGCAGCAGGCACAGGAGTGTGGCCGTGCCGGCGTACAGCAGGGACCTGATGAACTGCGGGTAGTAGTCGGTGAGGGCGTCCCAGTACGTGCGGAAGTGCCACGTGACCTGGAAGCCCTTCTCCAGGGAGCCGGTCTGCACGGAGGTCGACGCCTGGTAGACCATCGGCAGGGCGAAGAACACGAGCAGCCACAGGATGCCCGGGAGCAGCAGCCAGTAGGGGACGAGCCGCCTGCGGGCCGACGGTTTGCGGATCTTCGGCTCGGTGGTCCGCGCCGGCGGCGCCTCGGTGACGCTCACGCCGCGTCCTCCACGCTCTCCACTCCGGCGGCGATGTCCTGGGCAGAGTCCAGACCGAAGGTGTGCTCGGGGTTCCAGTGCAGGACGACCTCGGCGCCCGGGGCGAGGCCGGCGCGGTGCTCGACGTTCTGCTCGTAGACGTGCAGCGCCTCGCCCGCCGGGCTCTCGACGACGTACTGGGTGCTGACCCCGATGAAGCTGGAGTCGACTATGCGCCCCGGGACGCGGTTGCGGCCCCCGGCTATCGCCGCGCCGTCCTCGGCGCGTGCCAGGGAGATCTTCTCGGGGCGGATGCCGACCAGCAGCCTGCCGCCGGTCGTGGCGGTGGCCCGACATCGCGTGCCGGGCAGGCGGAGCTTGCCGCCGCCGGCCGAGACGACGATCTCCGTACCGGTGGAGACGATCTCGCCCTCGATGAGGTTGGAGGTCCCGAGGAAGTTCGCCACGAAGGTGGTGCCGGGGTTCTCGTACAGATCGGCGGGGGCACCGAGCTGTTCGACCCGGCCGCCGTTCATCACCGCGACGGTGTCGGCCATCGTCATGGCCTCCTCCTGGTCGTGTGTGACGTGGACGAAGGTGATGCCCACCTCGGTCTGGATCCGCTTGAGTTCGAGCTGCATCTGGCGGCGCAGCTTGAGGTCGAGGGCGCCGAGCGGCTCGTCGAGGAGGAGCACCTGCGGGTGGTTGATGAGGGCACGGGCCACGGCGACGCGCTGCTGCTGGCCGCCGGAGAGCTGGTGCGGGCGCCGGTGGGCGAAGTCGCCGAGCTGCACGAGGTCGAGCATCTCGCCGACCTGCTTCTTCACCGACCTGATCCCGCGCCGGCGCAGGCCGAAGGCCACGTTCTCGCTGACGTCGAGGTGCGGGAAGAGCGCGTAGCTCTGGAAGACGGTGTTGACGGGCCTCTTGTACGGGGGCAGGTCCGTGATGTCGCGGCCGCCAAGGGTCACGGTGCCGGTCGTGGCCTCCTCCAGCCCCGCGATCATCCGCAGGGTGGTGGTCTTGCCGCAGCCGGACGCGCCGAGCAGCGCGAAGAAGGAGCCTTGCGGGACGGTCAGGTCGAGGGGATGCACGGCGGTGAAGGAGCCGTACGTCTTGCTGATCCCGGTGAGGCGGACGTCGCCGCCCGCCGTCTGCTGCTGTGTCATGGGTCGCGGTCCCAGTGGTGTCGGGGGAGATCGGGAGGGGCGGGCCTGTCAGGCGCCGATGAGCTTGGCGAACTTCTCCTCGTACGCCGTCTCTTCTTCCGAGCTGAGGGAGCGGAAGGCCCGCGACTTCGCGGCCATCGCCTTGTCGGGCAGGATCAGCGTGTTGGAGGCCATCGCCTCGTCGATCTTCGCGAGCTCCGCAGCGACGCCGTCGACCGGGCAGACGTAGTTGATGTACGCGGCGAGCCGGGCGGCCACCGGGGGTTCGTAGTAGTAGTCCATGAGCTTCTCGGCGTTGGTCTTGTGCCGCGCCCTGGCCGGGACCAGCATGTTGTCGCTCGACGTGATGTAACCGGCCCCCGGTATCGCGAACTTGATGTCCGGGTTGTCGGCCTGGAGCTGGATGATGTCGCCGGCCCAGGCCACACAGGCCGCGATGTCGCCCTTGCTGAGGTCGGCGGTGTAGTCGTTGCCGGTGAAGCGGCGTATCTGCTTCCTGTCGACGCCCTTCTGCATGCGGCCGATGGCGGCGTCGTAGTCGGCGTCGCTGAAGGAGCCGGGGTCCTTGCCCATGTCGAGGAGCGTCATGCCGACCGAGTCGCGCATCTCCGACAGGAAGGAGACCTTCCCCTTGAGCGCGGGATCGTCGAGCAGCTGGGTGACGGAGTCGACCTTGCGGCCGCCGGTGGCCTTCTGGTTGTAGGCGATGACCGTCGGGATGCCGGTCCAGGGGTAGGAGTAGGCCCGTCCGGGGTCCCAGTCGGGGGTGCGGAACTGGGGCGAGAGGTTCGCGAACGCGTGCGGGAGGTTCGAGGGGTCGAGCTTCTGCGCCCAGCCGAGGCGGATGATGCGGGCGGCGAGCCAGTCCGTGACGATGACGAGGTCGCGGCCCGTGTCCTGGCCGGCCGCGAGCTGCGGCTTGATCTTCCCGAAGAACTCGACGTTGTCGTTGATGTCCTCGGTGTACTTGACCTCGATCCCGGTGCGTTTGGTGAACGCGTCGAGGGTCGGGCGGCTCTTCTCGTCCTCGCTGACGTCCATGTACTCGGTCCAGTTGGAGAAGTTGATCCGCTTCTCCGCCGCCGAGTGGTCGTCCGACGCCGGGGCGTCGCCCTGCCGTTCCGCCGGCGGGATGCCGCACGCGCTCAGCGTGCCGAGGCCGCCGAGCGCGAGGGCGCCCACGCCGGACGCCCGCAGGAGCGAACGGCGGGTGAGGGCTCCCCTGCCGTTTCGGAGGCTGCGCCTCATGGCGGCAAGCTGGGGCGCGGAGAGGCGCTCGGGCTCGTACTGCTCCATACGCGTTGCCCTTCCGGGTGGGTGGGGCCGCCTGCCGGCGGCCGCTTGCTATCGGTCCCCGAAGACGGTGCGGTGCCAGTCCTTCCTGGCCACCGCGGTGTTGTCGTACATGACGTGCTTGACCTGCGTGTACTCCTCGAAGGAGTACGACGACATGTCCTTGCCGAAGCCGCTGGCCTTGTAGCCGCCGTGCGGCATCTCGCTGATGATCGGGATGTGGTCGTTGATCCACACGCAGCCCGCCGCGATCTCACGGGTCGCGCGGTTGGCCCGGTACAGGTCGCGGCTCCAGGCGGACGCGGCGAGGCCGTACGGGGTGTCGTTGGCGAGACGGATTCCCTCGTCGTCGGCGTCGAAGGGCAGCACCACGAGGACCGGGCCGAAGATCTCCGAGCGGACGACCTCGCTGTCCTGGGCCGCGCCGGTGATCAGGGTGGGCCGGTAGTAGGCGCCCGCGGCGAGATCGCCGCCCGGGGCCTCTCCGCCGGTGACGACGGTGGCGTAGGCACGGGCGCGCTCGACGAAACCCGCCACGCGGTCGCGCTGCTGACGGCTGATGAGCGGGCCGAGGTCGGTCGACGGGTCGAAGGGGTCGCCGAGCCGCACGGTCTCCATCAGCGCCGCGACGCCTGCCACGAACGCGTCGTACAGCGGACGCTGGACGTAGGCGCGGGTGGCGGCCGTGCAGTCCTGGCCGGTGTTGATGAGCGAGGCGGCGACCGCGCCGTTCACCGCGGCGTCGAGGTCGGCGTCGTCGAACACGACGAAGGGCGCCTTGCCGCCGAGCTCAAGGTGCAGGCGCTTGACGGTGGCCGTGGCGATCTCGGCCACCCGCCTGCCGACCGCGGTGGAGCCGGTGAAGGAGGTCATCACGACGTCGGGGTGCCCGACGAGGTGCTCCCCCGCGTCACGTCCGGCGCCGGACACGATGTTGATCACGCCGTCGGGGATGCCCGCCTCCGTCGCCGCCTGCGCGAACATCAGGGAGGTCAGCGGGGTGATCTCGGCGGGCTTGAGCACGATCGTGTTGCCGGCCGCGACGGCCGGGAGGATCTTCCAGGCGGCCATCTGGAGCGGGTAGTTCCACGGGGCGATGGAGCCGATCACCCCGATGGCCTCCCTGCGCACGTACGAGGTGTGGTCACCGCTGTACTCGGCCGCGGACCTCCCCTCCAGGTGGCGGGCGGCGCCCGCGAAGAACGCGGTGTTGTCCACCGTGCCGGGCACGTCGAACTCGGTCGACAGCTTGGCGGGCTTGCCGCACTGCAGGGATTCGGCGAACGCGAAGTCGTCGGCCCGGGCGGCGAGTACGGCGGCGAATCGGTGCAGGGCGTCCGAGCGTTCGGCGGGGGTGGTTCCCGACCAGCCGGGGAAGGCCGCGCGGGCGGCGGCGACCGCGGCGTCCACGTCGTCGGTGCCCGCCAGTTCGTACCGGTACACCGTCTCGCCCGTGGCCGGGTTCACCACCTCCTGGTGGCGCCCCGACGTGCCTGCTCGCAGCCGTCCGCCGATGTACTGCGCACCCTCGGCGAAGCGGTCCTGCACCTGGAAGCCGTTGCCCATGACGCTCTCCTCCGCCACCCCCCTGACCAGGGGCGGCGTAGCTTCTTCTCGAATTGAGTGCCGATCCTGACAGAGGGGACCTCTACCAACAAGTGATTCCGTTGTTTCCTTTTGGTTACGCGACGGAATCTGTCGACGATGTGTCGCGTGAACACGGAAATCCCCATACCGACTGTCAGTGGCGGATGTCAGACTCGGCTGCCATGGGACAGGAACACATGGACGACCTCCTGGCACGCACGGCACGCGGTGAACACGTGAAGTACCTGCCCTTCTGGGGGCACCGGCCCCGCGCGGACGGCACTCTCGGGGCGAGCTGCCTCAGCCAGTGGTGGCCTTCGCCGTTCACGGTCGAGGGCGTGTCCTATGCCTCGGCCGAGCACTGGATGATGGCCGGCAAGGCGCGGCTCTTCGGTGATGCGGAGGCGGAGCGACAGGCCCTGGCGGCGAGCAGCCCGGCGGCGGCCAAGAAGGTGGGCCGGCTCGTCCGGGACTTCGACGGCGAGGTGTGGGACCAGGAGCGGTTCGCCCTGGTGGTGGCGGGCAGCGTCCACAAGTTCGGCCAGGACCACGCGTTGCGGGCGTACCTGCTGGGCACCGGGGAGTGTGTGCTCGTCGAGGCGAGTCCGCTGGACCGGATATGGGGCATCGGACTCGCCAAGGACGACCCGCGCGTCTCCGACCCGGCATCCTGGCAGGGGCTCAATCTGCTGGGCTTCGCGCTCATGGAGGCGCGCTCGCGGCTGCGCGCGGGGTGACGCGGCCCGGGCGGGGAGACGGTCCTCCCCGCCCGGGCCGGCGCGGTGTCCGGATGCCGCCCGCCGGCGGACAGCCTGTCGTCCCCGGGGCGGACGGCACGCGGTCCGCCGGCAGGGCGCGCCTCCCGCAGGGTCAGCGGGTGGCGCCGACGACCAGTGAGGTGGCGTACGGGTCGTCGTAGTCGAACTCGCCGCCCGACTCGTCGTTGGCGATGGCCCAGATCAGGAAGCCGAGGAAGACGGCGCTGATGACGATCGAGATCGACCCGAGGATGATCCCGGCCAGAGCCATGCCGCCATTGGTCGCCTCCCCGCGCTTGGCCCGGCCCCGGCCGATGATGCCGAAGATCAGGGCGAGGATGCCGAGGATGATGCCGAGTCCCCACATGCAGAAGCCGGCCACCGCGATGATGCCGAGCACCATCGCGGCGATACCCAGCCCGTTCGCGGGGGCCGGAGCCCCCCAGCCCTGCGGCTGTCCTCCGTAACCGGGGTATCCCGGGTAGCCGTAGGACGCCGTGGGCGCGGCGGGGGCCGCCGGGTAGCCGTACTGGGCGGGCTGCCCCGGCCCGGTCGGTGCGATCGGCGGCGCGGGCACGCCGGGCTGCTGAGGGCCGAAGGCGCCGGCCGGCGGAGCCGGTATCGGCCCGGTGCCCGCGTCCGCGCCCGGCATGGCCGTGACCGTGGGCTGGTCGTGCACCGCCGGCGGGCGTGGCTCCGCGGACTTCCCCAGATCGACCCTGCTGTCCGGCGGAGCCCACGGATCGCGCGGCGCGCCCCCGCCACCGGGCTGCTGTGTGTTGTCTGACATGGGCCTCCCCCATCGTGATGCCGCCATGCTACGACCCGGCACCGGGCCGCACGGCCCCGCCTACGATGATCGGTGCAGCCGGTGTGCCCGGCGGGAACACGAGATCCGGGAGATTCCGATGAACGACCTGCGCCCCTTCATCGCGGGGCTGCCCAAGGCAGAGCTCCACGTCCACCACGTCGGGTCCGCCTCGCCCCGCATCGTGGCCGAACTGGCGGCCCACCACCCCGACTCCAAGGTACCCACGGACCCGGAGGCGCTGTCGGACTTCTTCACCTTCACCGACTTCGGGCACTTCATCGACGTGTACCTCTCGGTGGTGGACCTGATCCGCACCCCGGAGGACGTCCGGCTGCTGACCTTCGAGGTGGCCCGTGACATGGCGCGGCAGAACATCCGGTACGCCGAACTGACCGTCACGCCGTTCAGCTCGACCCGCCGGGGCATTCCCGAGGTCGGCTTCATGGAGGCCATCGAGGACGCGCGGAAGGCCGCCGAGGCCGAGCTCGGCGTCGTCCTGCGCTGGTGCTTCGACATTCCGGGTGAGGCCGGGCTGGAGGCGGCCGAGGAGACGGCCCGGCTGGCCGTGGACCTGCGGCCGGAGGGGCTCGTCTCCTTCGGTCTGGGCGGGCCGGAGATCGGTGTGGACCGCCCGCAGTTCAAGCCGTACTTCGACCGCGCGATCGCCGAGGGCCTGCACTCCGTGCCGCACGCCGGGGAGACCACGGGCCCGCAGACCGTCTGGGACGCGCTGACCGCGCTGCGCGCGGAGCGCATCGGCCACGGCACGAGCTCCACGCAGGATCCGAAGCTGCTGGCCCACCTCGCCGAGCACCGGATCGCCCTGGAGGTCTGCCCGACGTCGAACATCGCCACGCGCGCGGTGGCCGACATCGAACAGCACCCGATCAGGGAGATGGTCCAGGCCGGCGTGCTCGTCACGGTCAACAGCGACGACCCGCCCATGTTCGGCACCGATCTCAACAACGAGTACGCGGTCGCGGCCAGGCTCCTGTCCCTGGACGAGCGCGGGGTGGCGGCGTTGGCGAAGAACGCCGTCGAGGCGTCGTACCTGGACCCGGCGGGCAAGCGGACGCTCGCCGCCGAGATCGACACGTACACGACGAACTGGCTGGGGGCTCCCGGCCGGTGAACCTCGCGGTCACAATGGCCCCATGACCACCACCGTCACCGCCGTGGCCCACCGCGGCGATCCCTACCGTGCCCGCGAGAACACCCTGCCCTCGATCCGGTCCGCCGTGGAACGGGGCGCGGACGCGGTCGAGATCGACGTCCGCGTCACCCGGGACGGCGTGCCGGTCCTGCTCCACGACGCCACTCTGGAGCGGCTGTGGGGCCACGACGTCCGCGTCGACCGTCTGGACCACCAGGAGTTGGAGGAGCGGACCGGCGGCGGCGTGCCCACCCTGGAGGAGGCGCTGTCCGCCGCCGGTGCCTGCCGGGTCATGGTCGATCTTCCCGGCTCGACCGACGGTTCCGTGCGGCGGACCGTGGGCGCGGTCCGCGACTGCGGGGCGCGGGAGAAGGTGTACTACTGCGCGGACACGCACGCCATGCTGCGCGTACGGGCAGCCGATCCGTCGGCGGAGATCGCGCTGACCTGGACGACGCTCGCACCGCCGCGTCCCGTGCTGCTCGACGCGGTGCGGCCGCGCTGGCTGAACTACCGGTTCGGTCTGCTCAGCCGCGAGATCACCGACCGGGTCCACGGCGACGGTCTGCTGGTCTCCGCCTGGACGGCGGACACCCGGCGCACGATGCGGCGCCTGATCGCGTGCGGCGCCGACTCGATCACGACGAACCGCATCGGCGCACTGCGCTCCGAGCTCGCCAACTCACGCGCAGGCGGACGCACTTGATCGGTCCGGCATCATGGTCGGTGCCGTACCGTCCGTGATCCCAGGAGCAGTCGTGCCCGAGTCCAGCCCTCGCACGGTCCCAGCCCGTGTCCGTTCCGACATCGCCCACAACGCCCGTGTGTGGAACTACTGGCTGGGCGGCACGGACTACTTCCCCGTGGACCGCGTCGTCGGCGAGCAGGTGACGGGAATGTATCCGAGCATCGGCGAAGTGGCGCGCGCGGACCGGGCCTTCCTGGGCCGGGTGGTGCGTCATCTGGCCGGGGACGCGGGCATCGGCCAGTTCCTGGACATAGGCACCGGCCTGCCGACGGCGGACAACACCCACGAGGTCGCCCAGCACACGGCGCCCGAAGCCCGTGTCGTCTACCTCGACAACGACCCGATCGTGCTGGCCCACGCCCGCTCCCTGCTCACCAGTTCGCCCGAGGGCGCCACCGAGTACGTCGAGGCCGACGCCCGGGACCCGGAGCTGATCCTGCGGCTCGCCGGACGCACCCTGGACCTCGGCCGGCCCGTCGCGGTGATGATGCTGGGCATCCTCAACTTCGTCCTGGACACGGACGAGGCCCGGCGCATCGTGGGCACGCTCATGGACGCGCTGCCCTCCGGCAGCCATCTGGTGCTCACCCACCCGACGCTGGAACTGGGCGGCGGCGGCAACGAGGCCGCGATGCGCTTCTGGAACGAGAACGCCACACCGCCGATCACCGCGCGCAGCCGCTCCGAGTTCGCCTCCCTCCTGGACGGCCTGGACGTCCTGGAACCGGGCATCGTGTCCTGCTCCCGCTGGCGGTCCGGCTCCACCGCGCGCAATCCCGAGGTCGCGCAGTTCGGCGCGGTCGGCCGGAAACCCTGATGCCGAGACCCCGGGCGCGGTGGCTCCCGCGGGGCGCGTGGGCCACCGACACCGGAATCGCGCTGGTCGTGCAGGCGGCGGTGACCATGCCGTTCGTGGTGCCGCGCCCCGCCGGCATGCCCGCCGCCACCTGGGCGGCGTACGGCCTGACGACGCTGACCGTGCTGCCGCTGGTGGCGCGCAGGCGCGCGCCCGTCACCGTGCTGGTGCTGGTCCTGACGGCGGGCGCGCTGTACCGCTTCGCCGTGGACGGCCCCGGCCAGCCCCTGCCCTACACGGGACTGGTGGCCTTCTGCACGGTGGCGGAGCTCTCCTCACCGGCACGACGGCTGGCGGTCGGGCTGCTCGTGCTCACGGTGGTGTTCCCCTCGGTGGCGCTGAACACCGGCGAGGCCAGGGAGCTGCTGTTCTCGCTGTTCGTGTTCGCCGCGGCCTACGCCTTCGGCCGCCACATCCACACCCGCAAGGCGTACATCCGCGCGATGGAGGACCGTGCGCTGCAGCGGGAGGTGACGCACCGGATCGAGGCCGAGCGGACGGCCGCGCGCGAACGCGCCCGGATCGCCAGGGAGATGCACGACATCCTCTCGCACGCGGTGAGCCTCATGATCGTGCAGGCGGAGGCGGGCCCGGTGGCGGTGCGTACGGCTCCGGAGCGCGCGGAAGCCGCCTTCGACGCCATTTCGGAGACGGGGAGGGACGCCATGGTGCAGCTGCGCCGGATGCTGGGTGTGCTGCGGGACGGCGGTACGGAGACCGAGGCGTCCCCGAGGTCCCCGCAGCCCGGACTCACGGGCCTGCCGGCCCTGCTGGAACGCGTCCGATCCGGCGGCCTCCACGTGGAGTTCACGTCGACCGGGGAGCCGGGGCGGATTCCCGACGACACGGGGACCACGGTCCACCGGATCGTGCAGGAGGCGCTGACGAACGTCGTGAAGCACGCCCGCGCGAGGACGGTGACGGTGCGGCTCCACCACACCGCCGGCGAGCTGGCCGTCACCGTGACGGACGACGGCCGGGGGCCCGGTACCACGACCGGCCTGGGGCTGATCGGCATCCGGGAACGGGCCGCCGCCCACGGCGGACGTGCCCGGTCCGGGGCCGGGCCGGACGGCCGCGGCTACCAGGTCCACGTCGTCCTCCCGCTCGCCACCTCCGTCCAGGGGGAGGGGATTTGACCATCCGCGTGGTGGTGGCCGACGACCAGGAGCTGGTGCGCAGCGGCTTCGCGATGATCCTCGGCGCGCAGCCGGACATCGACGTGCTCGCCGAGGCGGGTGACGGTGCGCAGGCCGTCGAAGCGGTGCGCGCGCTACGGCCGGACGTCGTCCTGCTGGACGTCAGGATGCCCGTGCTGGACGGCATCGAGGCCTGCCGGGCGATCACCGGCGAGGACGGTTGCCGCGCGATCATGCTGACCACCTTCGACTCCGACGAGTATGTCTACGAGGCCCTGCACGCGGGCGCGAGCGGCTTTCTGCTGAAGGACGTCCGCCGGGACGATCTGGTGCACGCGGTACGGGTGGTGGCCGCCGGGGACTCGCTGGTCGCCCCGTCCGTGGCCCGCCGGCTGATCGCGGCGTACACCTCCCGGCCGCCCGTCGGCAGGCAGGCCCGCCGGACGGACCGGCTCGACTCGCTCACGGCCCGGGAGAGGGAGACCCTGCTGCACCTGGCACGAGGACTCTCCAACGCCGAGATAGCGGCGGCGCTCGTGGTCAGTGAGCACACGGTCAAGACGCATGTGGGCAACGTGCTGTCCAAGCTGGGCCTCCGGGACCGGGTCCAGGCGGTCATCTGCGCCTACGAGACGGGGCTGGTCGCACCTCTCCCGGACTGAGCGGGTCCGGCGGCTCCCCCGCAGGAGGGAGGCGCCGCCGGGGGCCTCCCCCGGCCGGGGGAGCGGATCTCCCCCGCAGGACCCCTCGCTCGGGTGATCCGCCGGGGGTACCGGATCAACAGGATGGAGTCATCGGCCGGTTACCGGCTTCACCTTCCTGGAGGCACCCGATGATCCCCTCCCACGCCCACGCCCACGCCCGCACCCGCACCCGCACCCGCACCCGCACCCGCGGCATCCTGGCGACCGCCCTGGTCCTCGGCATCGCGTCCGGTCCGGCCGTGCCGGCGGTGGCGGTACCCGCCGCGGCGCACCGGGCGCCGTCGGCCGTCGTCCTCGCGCGCGGAGTCCCGGCGGCGGACGCCGCGGCCCTGAGAGCGGCGGTCTCCGGACTTCCGGGCAAGGACGCCACCGCGGCGCTGGTGCGGGTAGGCGGCACCGACGGCAGCTGGCACGGCAGTTCGGGCGTGCACGACCTCGTCTCGAACCGCTCCGCGGACCCGCGGGGACGCTTCCGCGCCGGATCGGTGACCAAGGTGTTCACCGCCGCCACCGCCCTGCAACTCGCCTCCGAGGGCGAGGTGGACCTGGACCGCACGGCGCGGCACTACCTCCCGGAGCTGATCCCGGCGGCGTACGGCCGGGTGACCGTCCGGCAGTTGCTCAACCACACGAGTGGGATACCGGGGGCCCTGATGCCGGGCGACACCCTGGAGGAGAGGTACGCCCGTCGCTTCGACCTCCACGCGCCGCGTGACATGGTCGCCTCCGCCACAGCGCAGCGGCCGGAGTTCGCGCCCGGGACGAGCCAGCACTACCTGAACATCAACTACACGGTGCTGGGGCTGATCATCGAGAGGGTGACCGGCGATGCGTACGCCGACCAGGTGGGTCTGCGCATCCTGCGTCCGCTGGGCTTGCGCTCCACCTCGTTCCCGGGCACCGACGCCCGGATCCGCGGACCGCACAACCACGGCTACCAGGCGTTCCCCGCACCGTCGGGGGGCACGGAGCTGCGGGACGTGTCGGTGTGGGGCGCCACCGACTGCTGGGCGGCGGGGGACATCATCTCGACGACCGCGGACCTGGAGCGCTTCACAACGGCCCTGTTCCGGGGGCAGGTGGTGCGCGGTCCGCTGCTGGAGGAGATGTTCACCCTGCCGGACCCCTCGGTACGGACGTACGGGACGGGGACACCCGCCCAGTTCAGCGCCGGTCTCAGCGCGATGACTCTGGGCGGGCGCCGGGTATGGGGGAAGACGGGCGGCCGCTACGGCTACAACTCGGTGCTGGCGGCCACCCGCGATCTGTCCCGGACCCTCGTCTACAGCGTCAACTCGACGGACGCGAAGGGGCAGGACGCGAACCGCACGGCGATGGGCATCGTCGTGGCGGCCTTCGGGGCACCGCCGGCCGCGTGAGTCAGGCCGGCGACGGGGCGGGCGGGGCGACGGCGGGCGGGACCGTCATCGCCTCCAGCCGCTTGATCATGCGCCGGACGACGAACAGGGGGATGACGCCGAAGACTCCGAAGGACATGTCGATGACCGACCACCACAGGGGGATGCCCCGGATCGGTCCGCAGATCAGGGCCAGCGGGATGATCCCCGCGCAGGCGATCATCCCGAACTCGATCACCCACACGTTGCGCACCGGATCGCGGTAGGGACCGTAGAAGGCGACGGCGATGACCAGGTGGGCGAAGGCCAGCCAGTCGGTGCCGTACAGCACGAAGGGGTAATCGGCGTCGGCCTCGTCGAGGCCGGTCCGGACCCTGGTGATCCACTCGGTGAGGGCCGGAAGGTGTTCGGGGAAGGGAGAGGCCCGGGACGTCAGAAGGTCCTCGGCCCAGCGGAGTTCGTGCACCAGGGAGAAGGCGGTCAGCCCGCTCAGCACCAGGCAGACGATGAAGACGATCAGCCACACGCGTATGCGCCGCGACAGCGCTCGCTCATGGCAGGAAGGCTACGCCCATCATGAACGCGTTCAAAAACAGGGGTCCGGTCATGCACCCCACGGCACCCGGGGTGACCGCGCTTCACGCGAGGCGCCCGCGAATCCCGTCGCCCGCCCGCGAATCCCGCCGCCCGCCCGCGGGCACGCGAACGGCCCCGGACCGGGAGGTCCGGGGCCGTCGGTGAGGCACCGCTGCTCGGAACGGCTGGGAGCGCAGCCGCGCGGGGCGCTCCTGCTCGCGGCGTCGCGCTCAGCCGTCGAGCGAGGTCATGACGTGCTTGATGCGGGTGTAGTCCTCGAAGCCGTACGCCGACAGGTCCTTGCCGTAGCCGGACTTCTTGAATCCGCCGTGCGGCATCTCGGCCACCAGCGGGATGTGGGTGTTGATCCACACGCAGCCGAAGTCGAGCTGCTTGGACATCCGCATCGCGCGGGAGTGGTCCTTGGTCCACACCGAGGAGGCAAGTGCGTACTCGACGCCGTTGGCGTACTCGACCGCCTGCGTCTCGTCGGTGAAGGACTGCACGGTGATGACGGGGCCGAAGACCTCGTGCTGGATGATCTCGTCGTCCTGCTTGAGCCCGGACACGACGGTCGGGGCGTAGAAGTAGCCCTTCTCGCCGACCCGGTGGCCGCCCGCCTCGACCCTGGCGTGCGCCGGGAGCCGCTCGATGAAGCCGCTGACCTGCGCGAGCTGGTTGGCGTTGTTGAGCGGGCCGTAGAGCACGTCCTCGTCGTCCGGCATGCCGGTCTTCGTGTCGGCCGCCGCCTTGGCGAGGGCGGTGACGAACTCGTCGTGGACGGACTCGTGGACCAGGACGCGGGTCGCGGCCGTACAGTCCTGACCGGCGTTGAAGTAGCCCGCGACGGAGATGCCTTCGACGGCCTTGGCGATGTCGGCGTCCTCGAAGACGACTACTGGGGCCTTGCCGCCGAGTTCCAGGTGAACGCGCTTGACGTCCTTGGCCGCGGACTCCGCGACCTGCATGCCGGCCCGCACCGAGCCGGTGATGGAGGCCATCGCCGGCGTCGGGTGCTCGACCATCGCACGGCCCGTCTCACGGTCGCCGCAGATGACGTTGAAGACGCCCTTGGGCAGGATCTGCCCGATGATCTCGGCGATCAGCACGGTCGACGCCGGGGTGGTGTCGGACGGCTTGATCACGACGGTGTTGCCCGCGGCGAGCGCCGGGGCGAACTTCCACACGGCCATCATCATGGGGTAGTTCCACGGCGCGACCTGGGCGCACACGCCCACGGGCTCGCGGCGGACGATGGAGGTGAGGCCCTCCATGTACTCGCCGGCCGAGCGGCCTTCGAGCAGCCTTGCGGCACCGGCGAAGAAGCGGATCTGGTCCACCATCGGCGGGATCTCTTCGGTGCGGGTGAGCTCCAGCGGCTTGCCGGTGTTCTCCGACTCGGCCGCGATGAGGTCCTCCGCGCGCTCCTCGAAGGCGTCCGCGATCTTCAGCAGTGCCTTCTGGCGCTCGGCGGGCGTGACGTCACGCCACGCGGGGAACGCGGCCGCGGCGGCGTCCATGGCGGCATCGACGTCGGCCTGCCCCGAGAGGGGGGAGGTCGCGTAGACCTCTTCCGTCACCGGGCTGACCACGTCGATGGTCCGCCCGTCCGCGGCGTCCCGGAACTCTCCGTTGATGTAGTTGCGCAGACGGCGCACCTCGGTGGTCACAACCACCCCTCCTGTCGACTGTCCGATGGGTGAGACTTCCACCCTAAACCGTGGGGCGACGCTTTCGACATACCCAACCACCGTGAACTTCGGATTCAGTGAGATTCGAGCACTCAAACAACGAATTTCATCGATTCAGGCTTGCCAGACGGACGAGTAGCGGTGCACAGTGGGGACGTGGCCAGCCGTAGCGCAGACTCCAGGAACGGGAGCGGATCGTCACCAGCGGTCGATGCCGTCTCCCTCGCAATCATCGAGCAGCTCCAGGAGGACGGACGCCGTCCCTACGCCGCGATCGGCAAGGCCGTGGGCCTCTCCGAGGCCGCCGTACGACAGCGCGTCCAGAAGCTGCTCGACCAGGGCGTGATGCAGATCGTCGCCGTCACGGACCCTCTCACCGTGGGCCTGCGGCGGCAGGCGATGGTGGGCATCAACGTCGAGGGTGACCTCGACCCCGTGGCCGAAGCCCTGTCGGCCATGGCCGAGTGCGAGTACGTGGTGATGACCGCGGGCTCCTTCGACCTGATGGTGGAGATCGTCTGCGAGGACGACGACCACCTGCTGGAGACGATCAACAAACGCATCCGGGCCATACCCGGGGTGCGCTCCACCGAGAGCTTCGTCTACCTCAAGCTCAAGAAGCAGACCTATATGTGGGGAACCCGATAGCCGTGAGCAAGGACCTCAGCCGTACCGCGTACGACCACCTGTGGATGCACTTCACCCGCATGTCGGACTACGAGAACGCGCCCGTTCCCACGATCGTGCGGGGCGAGGGCACCTACATCTACGACGACAAGGGCAAGCGCTACCTCGACGGCCTCTCCGGTCTCTTCGTGGTCAACGCCGGACACGGCCGCCACGAGCTCGCCGAGACGGCGTACAAGCAGGGCCAGGAGCTGGCCTTCTTCCCGGTGTGGTCCTACGCCCACCCCAAGGCCGTCGAGCTCGCCGAGCGACTCGCCCACCACGCCCCGGGCGACCTCAACAAGGTCTTCTTCACCACCGGCGGCGGTGAGGCGGTGGAGACCGCCTGGAAGCTCGCCAAGCAGTACTTCAAGCTCCAGGGCAAGCCGACCAAGTACAAGGTCATCTCGCGCGCGGTCGCCTACCACGGCACCCCGCAGGGCGCCCTGTCGATCACCGGGCTCCCCGCCCTCAAGGCCCCCTTCGAGCCGCTGGTACCCGGCGCGCACAAGGTGCCGAACACCAACATCTACCGGGCGCCCCTGTTCGGTGACGACCCGGAGGCCTTCGGCCGCTGGGCCGCCGACCAGATCGAGCAGCAGATCCTCTTCGAGGGCCCGGACACCGTCGCCGCGGTCTTCCTGGAGCCGGTGCAGAACGCGGGCGGCTGCTTCCCGCCGCCGCCCGGCTACTTCCAGCGGGTGCGGGAGATCTGCGACCAGTACGACGTGCTGCTCGTCTCCGACGAGGTCATCTGCGCCTTCGGACGCCTCGGCACGATGTTCGCCTGCGACAAGTTCGGCTACGTCCCGGACATGATCACCTGCGCCAAGGGCATGACCTCGGGCTACTCCCCCATCGGCGCCTGCATCATCTCCGACCGGCTGGCCGAGCCGTTCTACCGCGGCGGCAACACCTTCCTGCACGGCTACACGTTCGGCGGCCACCCGGTCTCCGCCGCCGTCGGCCTCGCCAACCTCGACATCTTCGAGCGCGAGGGCCTGAACCAGCACGTCCTGGACAACGAGAACGCGTTCCTGACGACCCTGCAGAAGCTGCACGACCTGCCCATCGTCGGCGACGTCCGGGGCAACGGCTTCTTCTACGGCATCGAGCTGGTGAAGGACAAGGCCACCAAGGAGACGTTCACCGAAGAGGAGACCGAGCGCGTCCTGTACGGCTTCCTCTCCAAGGCGCTGTACGAGAACGGCCTCTACTGCCGGGCCGACGACCGGGGCGACCCGGTCGTCCAGCTCGCGCCGCCGCTGATCTCCGACCAGTCGACGTTCGACGAGATCGAGGGCATCCTCCGGACCGTCCTGACGGAGGCCTGGACGAAGCTCTGACCGACAGCCGGACCCCGGCTCACGCACGGCCGACCGGCGGTCCGGCTCACAGCTGACCGGCGGCCGACCGGCAGCTGACCCCCGGCTGACCGGCGGCCGGCCACCGGAGAACCGCTCCGGTAGTCACTTCATACGCTTTACACGGCCCGGATGCACCCTTTCGAGTGAGAAGGGGAGCATCCGGGCCGTGTGCTGTCCCGACACCCCGGTCCGGCTGCCTAGCGTGCCGAGTGACCGAACGGCTGCGTTCTCGTTGTATTCGTTCCCCCGTACGGGGGAACGGGAAATCTGACCGAACCGAGGTGTACGCCATGGTGGCCCCGCCCGACAACGACGTGATCTGGGGACGTTCCCTGCACCACTCCCACAACGGATCCCCGGGGTTGTCCGGTGTGTCCATCGGAGTGCGGGACGGCGAGATCCTCGCCGTCACCGGCCCGCGCGGGAGCGGGAAGACCACCCTGCTGCACTGCCTGTCCGGCCAGTTGGTGCCCGAGCAGGGCGAGGTGTGGTTCAACAGCGTTCCCGTGCACACCATGGGCCCCAGGATGCGCGAGCAGCTGCGCCGCGAGCGGTTCGGCTGGATCGGCGCCGAACCGCAGCTCGTCCCGGAGTTGACCACCTGGGAGAACGCGGCCCTGCCGCTGCTGTTGCGGGGCGTGTCGCACCGCGCCGCGAAGAAGGCCGCCACCGAGTGGCTGGAGCGGCTGGACATCGGCCCCCTCGCCAAGAAGCGTCCGCACGCGTTGCTGCAGGCGCAGCGCCAGCGGATCTCGGTGGCGCGCGCGCTGACGGCGTCCCCTTCCGTGATCTTCGCCGACGAGCCGACGGCGTCCCTGCACCACGCCGAACGCGCACAGCTTCTGCGCACCCTCACCACGGCTGCCCGGTCGCACGGCATCACGGTCGTGCTCGCCACCCATGACGCGGAGGTCGCCGCGCTGGCCGACCGCGTGATCGGTCTGCTGGACGGCCGCCGCGTCAACACCACCACCCTGCCCGCCGCGTCCGACCCGGAAGGCCGCTCGGCGTGCTCGCTCTCCGTCTGACCCGTGGATCGCACCCCCTGGTCCTGATGCGGCGCCTGGTCCTCGCCGCCGCGTCGGCCGGGGTCGGATTCCTGCTGCTGTGCACCCTCGGATACGCCTCCGGGCACCCGGCGGACGCGACGAGCTCCGTCCTGCGGCTGCTCTGGTGCGCCGTACCGCTGGCCGCGACCGTGCAGTTCGCCGTCGCCGTGGCCCGTACCGATCCGAGCACCCGCCCGCGCCCCGGTCTCTTCGCCGCGGGCCTGGGCCCGGTCCGGCTGGCGGCGCTCGCCGCGGTCTCCACCGCCGTGTCCACGACGCTGGGGTCGATGGTGGCCCTGCTCTTCTTCCTGCATCTGCGCGGGGACCTCACCGGTCTGCCGTTCGACGGAGGCGCCGCGGAGTTCCTGGGCGCGGGCACCTCTCTGCCCCTCGCCGCGGTCGTCATGCTGCTGGCCCTGGTGCCCTTGGCAGCGTCCGCGGCGAGCGGACTCGCGGTGCGTGCCCGGCCGGTCGCGCCCTCCGAGGCCCAGGAGGCCGAGCAGGAACTCGCCCCCGCCACCACACCGACGGGCCTGCCCTGGGGCGTGGCGCTCACGGCGGCCGGTCTCGCGGTCGAGGCCTACGCCAGCCGAGGCTCGGCGGGCAGCCCCTTCCCGCTGCCCGGCCGGCTCGACTCCACTCCGGCGGCCGTCCTTGCGGGGTGGGTCCTCACGGCGATCGGCCTGGCCATGGCGGGCCCCGGCCTCACCCATCTGTGCGGGCGGCTGCTCCAGGCCGTGCGCCCCGGGGCCGTACGCCTGTTGGCGGGCCGTGTCCTCATGGACGAGGCCACGCGGATCGGCCGCCCGCTGGGCATCCTCTGCGCGGTGGTGTCAGGGGTCGTCGCGGCCTCCGTGCTGTACACCGGCGGGCCCCGGCCCTTCGGCCCGCTCACCGCGCTCGGTGCGGTCCTCGTCATCGGCTGCACCACCGCGACGCTCCTGACCTCGGCTCTCGAAGCCAGGCAGGCCCGCGCCCGTACGGCCGGTACCCTGCTGCGCCTCGGCGCGCCCGCCTCCGCGCTCCGCAGCGCGGCCGCGCTGCGCGCGCTGGTGCTGCTGGCCGTCTTCGTCCCGCTGACCTGGGCGATCGCGGTGCTGGCGGCCCTGCCTCTGACGGAGTGACCTCCTCCGCCGCGGCGGTACGTAGCATGGCCACGTGGAGAATCCGGACGAGAGTACGTACGCACCCGGCGTCGAGATCGAGACGCTCACCGCATTCGACCGCGCGGTCGCGGCCGGAACCCTGGCCGGGCACCGTGTCCAGTCCGTCGACCTGACGGACCGGGGCGACGCGCTGCTCAGGACCGACACGCGTGGCGCGGTCTTCCTCGGCTGCCGCATCGCACCGCGCGCGGAGGCGAAGATACGGGCGGACGGCGCGTTCGTCTTCCCTCCGGTACCCGGTCTGCCCTTCGACCCCTACCGGGGCCTGCTCTACACCCCGGAGGCGCTCTACGAGGGTCTGGCCGAGGGCGGATACGCCTCGACGCCGGACGCGCGGGCGTACAGCTGGTTCCAGCTGACCAAGTCGAACGGCGATGTCTTCGCCTCGATGCTGCGGGCCCTCCACGACGACGCGGTGTCCGACGCGCTGGACGAACACCTGGCCGGCGCCCGGGTGGTGGGCGTGATGGGCGGCCACGCGATGGCGCGCGGCTCCGCCGAGTACCAGGGCGCCGCCGTGCTCGGCCGGGACCTGGCCCGCGCCGGCCTGACAGTGGCGACGGGCGGTGGACCCGGCGCCATGGAGGCGGCGAATCTGGGCGCCTACGCCGCCCCGCACTCCGACGCGATGCTGCTCAAGGCGTGCGAAGTCCTCGCCGCGGCACCCTCGTTCAGTCCTTCGGTCACCGACTGGGCCTCGGCGGCGTTCACGGTGCGCGAGCGCTGGCCCGACGGCGGTTCCTCGGTCGCGGTACCCACCTGGTTCTACGGCCACGAGCCGCCGAACGCCTTCGCGGACCACATCGCCAAGTACTTCGCGAACGCCGTGCGCGAGGACGGGCTGCTGGCCCGTTCGACCGCCGGTGTGATCTTCCTGCCGGGCGCCGCCGGAACGGTCCAGGAGATCTTCGACAACGCGACGCCGAACTACTACGAGTCGCGGTCCGCGCCCACCCCCATGGTGCTGGTGAACCGCGCGCACTGGACGGAGAAGCTGCCCGCCTGGCCGCTGCTGCGCGCGCTGGCGGCGGGCCGGTCGATGGAGTCGCGCATCGCGCTCGTCGACTCCGTCGAGGAGGCCGCCGGAGCGCTGGCCCGGCTGACGGAGTCGACCGCCGGGAGCTGATCCCGGCCCGGGTCTCAGGCCGGATCGGCCGCCGGACGCGGCCTGCCGGAACGGCGTCAGCCCCGCCGGCCGGTCGCACCGCGTCCCCGGCCGCTGACGGCGAGAGCCGGGACCCGCCGGGCCGTCACGTCCGGGGCAGGACCACCGTCTCGGCGGGGTCGAAGGTCACGCCCACCACGGCCCCCTCTTCCGGAGTGTCCCCGAGGGCGCACTCCGCCTCCAGGTCGGGCCCCTCGTCGGGGTGCAGGACGACACTGACGTGGTGCCCCCGGAAGGTGCGTGCGCCCGCCGTGCAGCGCAGGCCGTCCCGTGGGGCGCCGAGCCGGACACCGCCGGGCCGGACCAACAGCTCGCACGGGCCCTGAGGGGATCCCTCCGGTACCGGGACCTTTCCCCAGACGGTGTCGGCGGCCGTGCCGGTGACCGTCGCGTCCACCAGGTTGTCGAAGCCCAGGAAACGGGCCACGAAGGGGGACGCGGGACGCTGCCAGACCTCCAGCGGCGTGCCCTCCTGGGCGATCGTGCCGTCGCGCATGACCACGACCCGGTCCGCGAGGGCGAAGGCCTCGCCCTGGTCGTGGGTGACGGCGAGCACGGTGGTGCCCAGCCGGCCGAAGAGGGTGCGCAGTTCGACGACGAGGCGTTCGCGCAGGCCGCGGTCCAGCTGGCCCAGCGGCTCGTCGAGCATCAGGAGTCCGGGGCGAGGGGCGAGCGCCCGCGCCAGGGCCACCCGCTGCTGCTCGCCGCCGGACAGGGAGGCGACGGCCCGGCGGCCCGCGCCGGGCAGGCCGACCAGGTCCAGGAGCTCCGCGGCCCTCTGCTCGCGTTCGGCGCGGGGGACGCCGTGCATCCGCAGCCCGAACTCGACGTTCGCGCCGACGTCCCGGTGCGGGAACAGCTGGTGGTCCTGGAACATCAGCCCGAGTCCGCGCCGGTGCACCGGCAGCGGGGCCTGGTCGGCGCCGTCCAGCAGGACGCGGCCCCCGTCCAGGGGCTGCAGCCCGGCAACGGCCCGCAGCAGCGTCGACTTGCCGCTGCCGCTCGGCCCCAGCACGCAGACGATCTCGTGGTCGGCGACCTCCAGGTCCACGCCGTCGAGGGCGGTACGCCCACCGAACCGGACCGTGACCGCATCCACTTCCAGCATTCTCAGAACTCCCCGGATCGGTCGGTGCGGATGCGTTCGAGCACGAGCAGGGACACCGCGCAGACGAGCATCAGGATCGTGCTGAGGGCCATCGCCTGGCCGTAGTTGAGCTCGCCCGAGCGTCCCAGCAGCCTGGCCACGGCGACCGGCAGCGTGGGGTTGTCTGGGCGGGCGATGAACACGGTGGCGCCGAACTCCCCCAGCGACACGGCGAACGCGAAGCCCGAGGCCACGAGCACCGCCCTGCGGACCAGGGGCAGGTCGACCTCCCGCCACGCGCGCAGCGGCGAGGCACCGAGCACGGCGGCGGCCTCGCGCAGCCGGTCGTCCACCGCGCGCAGGACGGGAAGCATCGTCCGTACGACGAAGGGGACTCCCACCAGCGCCTGGGCGAGAGGCACCAGGATCCAGGAGGTGCGCAGGTCGAGCGGCGGCTCGTCGAGCGTGATCAGGAAACCGAAGCCGACGGTGACGGCCGACACCCCGAGGGGCAGCATCAGCAGTGCGTCGAAGCCCCGCACCAGCCGTCCCGCGCGCCGCCTGGTCAGCGCGGCGGCGGCGAGGCCGCCGATCACGAGGGCGATGAGGGTCGCGACCAGCGCGTACCGCAGGGAGTTGCCGATGGCGTCGAGCGGCGGCACCAGGAAGGTCGAGCCGTTGGCGTCGGCCGACTGCAGCGCGCGGTAGAAGGCGAACCCGTAACCAGCGGAGGTGTCCAGGGAGCGTTCCACGAGTACGCCGAGCGGCAGCAGGACGATCAGCAGCACGCTGAGCAGCACACCGCCGAGCAGCACCCGCTGGCCCGCGCCGCGGGGAGGCCGGGAGGTCTGCGCGGGGTCGACCAGCTTCAGCGCCGTCTCCCTGCGGCGCACGGTCCAGGCGTGGACGGCGAGGATTCCACCGACCGCGGCGAACTGCACCAGGGTGAGCACGGCGGCCGTCGGGAGGTCGAGCAGTTGCGCGGTCTGCCGGTATATCTCCACCTCCAGCGTGGAGTACGCCGGTCCGCCGAGGATCTGGACGACGCCGAAGGAGGTGAAGGTGAAGAGGAACACCATGAGTGCGGCGGCGGCCACGGCGGGCGCCAGCGCGGGCAGGGTCACCCGCCGCCAGGCGGCAAGACGTCCGGCGCCGAGCACCCGGGCGGCCTCCTCCTGGCGAGGGTCGAGCTGGGACCAGAGTCCGCCCACCGTCCGCACGACGACGGCGTAGTTGAAGAACACGTGGGCCAGCAGGATCGCCCACACCGTGGTGTCGAGCCGTACGCCCCAGAGTTCGTCGAGGAGCCCTCCGCGTCCCAGCAGCGCCAGGAACGCGGTGCCGACCACGACGGTCGGCAGCACGAACGGCACCGTCACCACGGCGCGCAGCAGTTGCTTGCCCGGGAAGTCGAAGCGGGCGAAGACGTAGGCGCCGGGGAGCGCGACCAGCAGGGTCAGCGCCGTCGAGGCGAGGGCCTGCCAGGTGGTGAACCACAGGACGTCCAGGATGTCGGACCGGCCGAGCACCGCCCCGATCCGGCCGAACTGCCAGACCCCGTCCGTCCTCAGCCCCCGGCCGACGATCGCGGCGACCGGGTAGGCGAAGAACACCGCGAAGAACGCGACGGGCAGGGCCATCAGCCCGAAACGCGTCGCGTTCCCCCGCCACGCGGGAGGCGCGGCTACTTCACGACGAGCGAGGACCACGACTGGACCCACTGCTCACGGTTCTCGGCGATCTTCTCCGGGGCCACGGTCGCCGGCTCGTCGACGGTGGCGCCGAACTTCGTGAAGAGCTCCGGCAGCTTCGCGTCCTTCGCCACCGGGTTCACGAACATGTTCAGCGGCATGTCCTCCTGGAACGGCTTACTGATGAGGAAGTCCAGCAGCGCTTTGCCGCCCGCCTCGTTCTTCGCACCGTCCAGCAGGCCGGCGAACTCGATCTGGCGGAAGCAGGTGCCGGTGGCCACACCGGTGGGGGCCTCGGTGGGCTGCGGATCGGCGTACAGCACCTCGACGGGCGGGCTGGAGGCGTAGGAGACGACGAGCGGGCGGTCGGCCTTGGCCTTCCTGCCGCCCGCGGAGCCGGAGAACTCCTCGTTGTACGCCTGCTCCCAGCCGTCGACGACCTTGACGCCGTTGCTCTTCAGCTTCTTCCAGTAGTCCCGGTAGCCGTCCTCACCGTGGGCGGCGACGGTACCGAGGAGGAAGCCGAGACCGGGCGAGGATGTGGCGGCGTTCTCGGTGACGAGGAGGTTCTTGTACGCGGGCTTCAGCAGGTCGTCGAAGGACTGCGGCGGGTCGAGCTGCTTGTCGGCGAAGTACTTCTTGTCGTAGTTGACGCAGATGTCGCCGGTGTCGACGGGCGTGATCCGGTGCTTGCCGGCGTCGAGCTGCGTGCCGGCCGCGACACGTTCGAGGCCCTTCGCCTTGTAGGGCGTGAACAGACCGTTGTCGAGGGCGCGGGAGAGCAGCGTGTTGTCGGCGCCGAAGAACACGTCGCCGCGCGGGGACCCCTTGGTCAGGATCTCCTGGTTGAGCGCCGCTCCGGCGTCACCGCTCTTGAGCACCTTGACCGTGTAGCCGGTCTCCTTCGTGAACGCCTTCAGGACGGCGTCCGAGGCGTTGAAGGAGTCGTGGCTGACGAGGGTGACGGTCTTGGAGGCCGTGCCTCCCCCGCCGTCGCCCTTGTCGTCCGCGCCTCCGCAGCCCGCGAGCACGGACACGCCGAGCGCGGCGGCGAGTGCCGCGGCCGCGTACTTCGTGGTGGTGTTCATGTGATTCCTCCTGGAGATGACCAGGAAGAGACGCGGCCCCACCCGCTCGGCGAGCGGGCAGGGCGCAACAGCTTGAGTAAGGTCCGAACTTCCTACCCGGAATGACCCGGGCGAGGTTCAGAGGGTCTGCGGCCGACCTGTCCTCGGTGCCGCACTCTCAGCGCTGTGGCGCTCCCCTGTCGGAATATGAAGTTGGCTTCCGGCCCAGGCTACACCGGCGGGATCACCCGGCACTGGCGGGATCCCGCGTCACTGGCGGGATCACCGGAGCACCGGGCCGGCACCGCCGGACCCGGCCGAGGCCTCCTCAGCGCTCGGTGGCCGCCAGCTGTCCGCAGGCCCCGTCGATCTCCTGGCCGCGGGTGTCCCGGACGGTGACCGGTACGCCGTGGGCCGCGATGGCCTCCACGAACGCCTTCTCGTCCTCGGGCCGCGAGGCGGTCCACTTGGAGCCGGGGGTCGGGTTCAGCGGGATGAGGTTGACGTGGACCCGCTTGCCCTTGAGCAGCCGTCCCAGCCGGTCGCCGCGCCACGCCTGGTCGTTGATGTCTCGGATCAGGGCGTACTCGATGGAGATGCGGCGGCCGGACTTCTCCGCGTACTCCCACGCGGCGTCCAGGACCTCGCGCACCTTCCAGCGGGTGTTCACGGGGACGAGGGTGTCGCGCAGCTCGTCGTCCGGGGCGTGCAGGGAGACCGCGAGGCGGCACTTGAAGCCCTCGTCGGCGAAGCGCAGCATGGCGGGGACCAGGCCGACCGTGGACACCGTGATCCCGCGCTGCGAGAGCCCGAGGCCGTCGGGCTCCGGGTCCGTCAGCCGCCGGATCGCCCCGACCACGCGCTTGTAGTTGGCCAGCGGCTCGCCCATGCCCATGAACACGATGTTGGACAGTCGCGCCGGGCCGCCCGGGACCTCGCCGTCGCGCAGCGCGCGCATGCCGTCCACGATCTGGTGCACGATCTCGGCGGTCGACAGGTTCCGGTCGAGGCCGGCCTGCCCGGTCGCGCAGAACGGGCAGTTCATGCCGCACCCGGCCTGCGAAGAGATACACATGGTCACCCGGTCCGGGTAGCGCATGAGGACGGACTCGACGAGCGTCCCGTCGTGCAGCTTCCAGAGCGTCTTGCGGGTGGTGTCGTCGTCGGTGCTGATGTGGCGGATCACCGACATGAGGTCGGGGAACATCGCCTCGGCGAGCTTGTCCCGCGAACCGGCCGGGATGTTGGTCCACTCCGCCGGATCGTGCGTGTACCGCGTGAAGTAGTGCTGCGACAGCTGCTTGGCACGGAAGCCCTTCTCGCCGGTCGCGGCGACTGCTTCCTTGCGCTCGTCGGGTGTGAGGTCGGCGAGGTGCCGCGGCGGCAGCTTGGCTCCGCGGGGCGCGACAAACGTGAGTTCTCCGGGCTTAGGCATGGTTCATCCAGTGTCGCAGACACGCCGTGGTACTAGCGGCCGCCGGCGGGCCCGGGGCCGCACAGCGGGCGCCTGCGGGGCTCTGACAGGCCATGGCGGCACGGCCCGACCGCAGGACAGTGACCGATCGCACGGCGGCCACGAGGTGCGCACGGAGGAACACCGGGGCCTAGAATCGAATGCGTGTCCGAAAACCTTTCCCGTCTGGACCGCCTCCGCATCGTGCGCGAGTGGCAGGCCTATCAGCTCGGCCGGACCGACCGGACCATCGCCGAGCTGGAGGAACGCGAGGCTTCCGCCGTCCGGGCGGCGCGTGTGCTGCCGCCTACGGTGCCCGGATGGAAGCTGTCCGTGCTGCGCTCGGGCGACGGGAACCGGCCGGACGCCGTCCACACGGGCGACTGCGGCATGGCCGGAAAGCGGACACAGGCCATGACCCGGGAGCAGGCTCTGCGCGCACTCACCCAGGACGGGGTCACAGCCTGCCCGTACTGCCGGCCGGACAGGGAACTCGGGGTGCTGTGAACCCCGCGCGCACGGAAACGGGGCCCGCCGTCCTGTGGACGGCGGGCCCCGTTCGACCCTGTGCGGAACGGCTGGCTGCTGCCGTGTCAGCCGGATCCGACGAAGAGCACCAGCAGCAGCCAGACGACCGGAGCGCTCGGCAGCAGCGAGTCGAGCCGGTCCATGATGCCGCCGTGGCCGGGCAGCAGCGTACCCATGTCCTTGATCCCCAGGTCCCGCTTGATCATCGACTCGCCGAGGTCCCCGAGCGTGGCGCTGGCGGCGACGGCGAGGCCCATCAGGAGCCCCTGCCACCAGGTCCCGTCGTCGATCAGGAACTGCAGGCACAGCGCGCCGGCGACCATCGCGAAGGCCACCGCGCCGAACAGGCCCTCACGCGTCTTGCCGGGGCTGATGCGCGGCGCCAGCTTGTGCGTACCGAAGCGCCAGCCGACGGCGTACGCACCGGTGTCGCTGACCACGGTGAGCAGGAGGAAGGTGAGCACGCGCCACGGACCGTCGTCCGCCGTCAGCATCATCGCGACGAACGTGGCGAGGAACGGAACGTAGAAGACGGCGAACACGCCGGCCGTGACGTCCTTGAGGTAGCCCTCGGGCGGCTCCGTCATCCTCCACACGAGCACCGCGAGCGCCGTGAGCGCCATGGCGACCCAGGCGCCCTCGGACCCCCGCACATAGCCGGCGACGACCATCGCGGCGCCGCCGACGGCCAGCGGAACGAGCGGCGCGTTGATGCCCTTGCGTTCCTTCAGCCGGGAGGTGAGCTCCCACAGCCCGACCACCACCGCCAGCGCGATCACGCCGACGAAGACGGCCTTCACGATGAAGAGCGAGCCGACGACGAGGGCGCCGAGGCCCACGCCGACCCCTATGGCGGCACGCAGATCACGCCCCGCACGCTTCTTGTGCGGCTGTGGGGGCAGCGTGGTGGACATGGGCTCCTGCGGGCTCTCGTCACGGAACAGGGGGCCGCTGACGCGCGCGGCGTCCCTGTTCCGGTCGTCGGCGTCTCTACCTTCGTCGGGAACGTCCGGCACGATGGGCATGGGCCGAGTCTGCTGGGCGGCGTGCACATCGTTCGCGGGACCCGCCGGGGCCGCCCCCATCTCGGGCGTGCCCCAGTAGCCGGCTCCCTGCTGGGCGCCCCAGGAGGAGTCGTTCATCAGACTTCGAGCAGCTCGGCTTCCTTGTGCTTGAGCAGCTCGTCCACCTGCGCGACGTACTTCGCGGTGGTGTCGTCGAGCTCCTTCTCGGCGCGGCGGACCTCGTCCTCGCCGGACTCCTTGTCCTTGACGAGCTTGTCGAGCGACTCCTTGGCCTTGCGGCGGATGGAGCGGATCGAGATCTTGGAGTCCTCGGCCTTGGTCTTGGCGACCTTGATGTACTCCTTGCGGCGGTCCTGCGTGAGCTCGGGGAACGTCACGCGGATGATGTTGCCGTCGTTGCTCGGGTTGACGCCGAGGTCGGAGTCACGGATCGCCTGCTCGATGTTGCGCAGCGCCGTCTTGTCGAACGGGGTCACCACGGCCATCCGCGGCTCGGGAACCGAGAACGAGGCGAGCTGGTTGATCGGGGTCAGAGCGCCGTAGTAGTCGGCGACGATCTTGTTGAACATCGCCGGGTGCGCGCGGCCGGTACGGATGGCGGCGAAGTCCTCCTTCGCGACCACGACGGCCTTCTCCATCTTCTCCTCGGCCTCGAGGAGGATTTCTTCGATCACCACGTGCTCCTGCGTGTCTTGAGCGGACCCGGCACAGCCGGGGCCTGCGGATCCTGCGTCGCGTCCTCACCTGCACGGTGTCCGACCGGCAGGCCGTTGTCCATCTTCGGGGCCGTCAGGCCCGGGTGCTCCGGTCGCTCACCAGCGTGCCGATCTTCTCACCCTTGACCGCGCGGGCGATATTGCCCTCCGCGGTCAGCTCGAAGACGAGGATCGGAAGCTGGTTGTCACGGCACAGCGTGATCGCGGTGGCGTCGGCGACCTTGAGGTCACGGGCGATCACCTCGCCGTACTCCAGGGCGTCGAACTTGACCGCGTCGGGATTGGCCTTCGGGTCGGAGTCGTACACCCCGTCCACGCCGTTCTTCCCCATGAGCAGCGCCTCGGCGTCGATCTCCAGGGCACGCTGGGCAGCGGTCGTGTCGGTGGAGAAGTACGGCATGCCCATGCCGGCGCCGAAGATCACGACGCGCCCCTTCTCCAGGTGCCGCACGGCACGGAGCGGGATGTACGGCTCGGCGACCTGGCCCATGGTGATAGCGGTCTGGACGCGCGAGTCGATGCCCTCCTTCTCCAGGAAGTCCTGCAGCGCCAGGCAGTTCATCACGGTGCCGAGCATGCCCATGTAGTCGGAACGCGCCCGGTCCATGCCGCGCTGCTGGAGCTCCGCGCCACGGAAGAAGTTGCCGCCGCCGATGACGACAGCGATCTCCGCACCGTCCCGGACGACCGCGGCGATCTCGCGGGCGATGGTGTGCACGACGTCGGGGTCGACGCCGAGGCCTCCGCCACCGGCGAAGGCCTCACCGGAGAGCTTCAGCATGAAGCGTCCGGAAATCGTGCCGTCGTCGCGCTTGTGGTCACCCTGTGTGGCGTCCGCGCCCTTGTTCATGGAGATTCTCCTCGTGCACATACGAAGAAGGCCATTGCCGGTGGGTCTCTCGTCCCTCAGCGGCAATGGCCTCCTCGTCAGATCTGCGGTCGTACGGCTGAGTGCGGCCGACGACTGCACCAGACCCTATCGGGTCCACCGTTGTTCGCGGACGGACTCAGATGCCGACCTTGATACGCGTGAAGCGCTTCAGGGTCACACCGGCCTCGTCCAGGACCTTCTGGACCGACTTCTTGTTGTCCAGCGCGTAGGGCTGGCCGAGGAGGGTGGCCTCCTTGAAGAAGCCGTTGACGCGACCCTCGACGATCTTCGGGAGCGCGGCCTCGGGCTTGCCCTCGGCGCGCGTGGTCTCCTCGGCGACGCGGCGCTCGGCCTCGACGACCTCGGCGGGGACGTCCTCGCGGGAGAGGTACTTCGGCGCGAAGGCGGCGATGTGCTGGGCGAGGCCCTTGGCCAGGTCGGCGTCGGCCTTGTCCAGCTCGACCATCACACCGATCTGCGGCGGCAGGTCGGGCATGGTGCGGTGCATGTACACGGAGATGAACGCACCGTCGAACTGCGCGAAGCGGTCCAGGACGATCTTCTCGCCGAGGTTGGCGTTCGCCTCGTCCACGTAGGCCTGGACGGTCTTGCCGGACTCGATCTCCGAGGCGAGGAGCGCCTCGATGTCGGCCGGAGAGGTCGCGGCGACGTGGGCGGCGAGCGTGTTGGCGACGGCCTGGAACTTGTCGCCCTTGGCGACGAAGTCCGTCTCGCACTTCAGCTCGAGCAGGACGCCGGACGTCTTGTCCTCGGAGACGAGGGAGACGACGGCACCGTTCTCGGCAGAACGGCCCTCGCGCTTGGCGACGCCCTTCTGACCCTTGATGCGGAGCGCCTCGACAGCGCCGTCGACGTTGCCGTCGGCCTCGTCGAGCGCCTTCTTGCAGTCCATCATGCCGGCGCCGGTGAGCTCGCGGAGCTTCTTGACGTCAGCGGCGGTGTAGTTCGCCATGAGTCTGTTTCTCTCTCGAAGTCTGAAAGATCTACGGGTGAACGGCGGGGGCGGTGCCAGTGCACCGGCCCCCGCCGTCATTCAGCCGTGACTGACGGGTGTCAGGCCTGCTCGGCGTCCGCGGCCGGAGCCTCGGCGGCGGCCTCGTCCTGCTCGGCAGCGGCGGCGGCCGGCTCAGCGTCGGCGGCCTTCTCGGTCTCGGCGGAGGACTGGACCTCGTCCGTGCCCTCGGCGTCGGCCTTCTTGTCGCCCGCGAGCAGGTCGCGCTCCCACTCGGCGAGGGGCTCGCCGGCGGCCTTCTCGCCCGGCTTCGAGTCACCGGTCGCGGCACCGGAGCGGGCGATGAGACCCTCGGCGACGGCGTCGGCGATCACGCGGGTGAGCAGGGTGACGGAGCGGATCGCGTCGTCGTTGCCCGGAATCTTGTAGTCGACCTCGTCGGGGTCGCAGTTGGTGTCGAGGATCGCGACGACCGGGATGTGGAGCTTGCGCGCCTCACCGACGGCGATGTGCTCCTTCTTGGTGTCGACGATCCAGACGGCGCTGGGCACCTTCTGCATCTCGCGGATACCACCGAGGGTCTTCTCCAGCTTGGCCTTCTCGCGGGAGAGGACCAGGAGCTCCTTCTTGGTGAGGCCGGAGGCGGCCACGTCCTCGAAGTCGATGAGCTCGAGCTCCTTCAGACGCTGAAGGCGCTTGTAGACGGTGGAGAAGTTGGTGAGCATGCCGCCGAGCCAACGCTGGTTGACGTACGGCATGCCGACGCGCGTCGCCTGCTCGGCGATGGCCTCCTGGGCCTGCTTCTTCGTACCCACGAACATGATGGAGCCGCCGTGGGCGACGGTCTCCTTGACGAACTCGTAGGCGCGGTCGATGTACGACAGCGACTGGAGCAGGTCGATGATGTAGATGCCGTTGCGCTCGGTGAAGATGAAGCGCTTCATCTTCGGGTTCCAGCGACGGGTCTGGTGACCGAAGTGGACGCCGCTTTCCAGCAGCTCCCGCATCGTGACGACGGCCATGGCCGTACTCCTTGAGGTACTCGGTTGTCGCGACCGCAGGATTGCTGTCGCGCCTGACGCCCCGACGCGCCGTGCCACAAAGGACCGAGAGGCGCGGCCACCGTCCGCAGAGAGGGAGATGGAGGGGCGTGCGAAGTCGACCCGGTGACCCGGATCGCCAGAAGAAGTGTACGGGACCCGTCGAGTGCCGGGTGACGGCGATGTCCACAGGGGCTCGGCCGTCCACAGGCAAGGTCCATGATCCCCGCGGAACGGGCCGCCGGGAGATGGTTCGCTCATGCGCCGCACACCACCAGTGGACAACGTAGTCCGGCTCCCGTCCGTCCGTCCTCCGCAGGCCCGCCCGCCCACCGCGTTCGTCGCGGTGTCCCTCGTCCTGTCAGCGGCCGCCGCACTGCTCGCCGCCCTGCCGGGAGCCTCCGCGCCGTGGGTACCGGCACCGAGGGCTTCGACGGTGACGTCGGCGTCGGCCGCCGCATCGGCGGCCACAGGGCCCGCGGCCACGGGGGCGCCGACGGGAGCGGACGGGGGCCGGGCCTGGCCACTGGCGGGCCGTCCTGTCGTCCTACGGGGCTGGGAGCAGCCCGCGGGCCCGTACGCACCGGGACACCGCGGCGTCGACCTCGGCGCCCCGCCGGGCACACCGGTGCGTGCCGCCGCGCCGGGCCGGGTCGTCTTCGCGGGTCCGGTGGCGGGGCGCGGGGTGGTCTCCGTCGATGTGGCCGGCAGCGGAGAGCCCCCGCTCCGCTTCACCTACGAACCGGTACGCGCCGAGGTGGCCGCGGGCGACGAGGTGTCCGCGGGGCAGGTGGTCGGAGTCGTCGGGCCCGAGCCCTCGCACTGCGCCGCCGGGTGCCTCCACTGGGGCCTCAGACGCGGCGAGGTCTACCTGGATCCCCTGACGCTGCTGCCGCCCTCGCTGCTGCGGCGCGGCCCTTCCCGGCTGCTGCCCGTGCTCGGCGTTCCGCTGCCCGGCGCCGCGTCGCGCACGGGCCCGGCCGGTGTGTGACGCGGCATCGGTCAGCGCAGTGCGTCAGACCGCCCCGCCCATGTGGTCAGCCACGCTTGTGGTCAGCGCCGTGCTTGTGGTCAGCGCCGTACGCCAGACCAGCCCTACGCACGTGGGTCAGCGCCGCGCTTCGCGTGAGCGCCCTGCGTCAGGTCAGCCCCGTACTCCGCGCAGGATCATGGCCACGGCGGTGTCGGCGACGACGCCGGGCTCCTCCGCCGCACCCAGCTCGATCCTGCGGACGGCCGCGTCCACGGAGCCCTGGAGCAGCATGGCCGCCAGTCTCGGCTCGGTGTGGCCGAGGTCCGCGAGCGCCTCGACGATCATGGCGATCAGCCCGCCGTGCGCGGCGCGGATCTTCTCCCTGGCACCCGCGTCGAGTTCGCTCGCGGAGATGGCCACGACCGCGCGGTGCCGGCGGTCCCCGACCAGGTCGAGCTGCCTGCGCACGTAGGCCTCGATCTTCGCCTCCGGCGCATCGGCGCGTTCCATCGCGTTCTCGACCTCGGCGGCCCAGACGGGGAAATCGACGGCGCAGAGCTCCTCGACGACGGCCGCGCGGGAGCGGAAGTACTCGTAGACGGAGGACCTGGCGAGGCCGGTGCGCTCGGCGAGGGCGGGGAAGGTCAGCGCCTCCGTACCGCCCTCGGACAGCAGGGAGCGAGCGGCGTCCAGGAGGGCGCCGCGCTGCATGGTCCGGTGCTCGGCCACGGAGGCCGCTCGAATCCTGGGCACCCGTCCACTCTACGGCGGCGCCCGCCGGAAGGGCGTGGGCATCCGCGGCCGGGTGGCCGGGGTGCCTCACGTCAGCGTCCGGCGTCGGCCAGCTTCGCGCGGAGCTGCAGGACGGACTTGGTGTGGATCTGGCTGACCCTGCTCTCGGTGACCCCGAGGACGTTGCCGATCTCGGCAAGGGTCAGGCCCTCGTAGTAGTAGAGGGTCACCACGGTCTTCTCCCGGTCCGGGAGCGTGTTGATCGCGCGGGCGAGCAGTCGTCTGAGCTCACGGTCCTCGGCGACCTCGACGGGGTCGTCGGCGGCGGTGTCCTCCAGGGTGTCCATCAGGCTCAGCCGGCCGCCACCCTCGCCTCCGACGTGGAGCAGCTCCTCCAGGGCCACCACATTGGCAAGTGACAACTGGCTGAAAACAGCGTGCAGTTCCTCCAGAGCGACACCCATCTCCGCGGCGACCTCGGCCTCCGAGGGGGTACGCCGCAGCTGCGCCTCCAGGGTGGCGTAGGCGCGCTCGACGTTGCGCGCCTTCTGCCGGACGGACCGGGGAATCCAGTCCAGCGCGCGTAGTTCGTCGATCATCGCGCCGCGGATCCTGGTGATGGCGTACGTCTCGAACTTGATCGCGCGCTCGATGTCGAACTTCTCGATGGCGTCGATCAGCCCGAAGACGCCCGAGGAGACGAAGTCCGCCTGCTCCACGTTGGACGGCAGCCCGACGCTGACCCGCCCGGCCACGTACTTCACCAGGGGCGAGTAGTGCAGGATCAGCTGCTCGCGCAGCCGCCCGTCGCCGGTGGTCTTGTACGAACGCCACAACTCGTCGAGCGAGGAAGGAGCGGCGGGGCGCACAGTGCCACGCGCGGCCGGTGGGACTGCCGCGCGGTCAGACCCGGAGGTGTGCTGGGGCATGTGATGCCTTGAGCCATTCTGCTGTGGGCGTGCTGGGACGTGTCTCTGGGGCGGATTCCTTGTGAGCGTAGCGTGACTGAGGTGTTGCGGTGCGCTCAGGACAAGGCAACCGTGCGGTGCGAATGCGTTTCATTTCCCCCGTCGCCGGACGCGGCCGGAGGCGGGGGACGCCGCCGCGCGCACCTGCTTCCATAGGCCTGACCGGGTGCTGCCGGTGTCATCGGCAACACCATTTCACCCGAATGCTCCGGGTCAAGTACCGCCTCGCCGCAGGCCCCCATTGCGAGTGGGTACCGGTGTCAACCACCATCGGTCGCCCTCGCGTTCGACGAACCCCAGTCAGTGTGGTTCGCACAACAGGCCGACGACTGTGCTCCGTTGCCCGCGCCGGCGGGGCAATGAGGTGCCCACAGGGGTGTGACACGTCCGCAGGGTCACTGCGGACGCCCCCGGCGGGCGGATCATGGCCACCCGTGCCTGGATCTCACCGTCATGGGTGAACCGGCCGCCGCGGTGGACGTGCGCGCCATGTCGCCCACGCGCGACGCCGAGGGCGGGAGGGGCCTGGTACCGACGCCCGGCGTAAAGCACCCAGCCCCCGGGGACACGGTGGCGAGGCCGCACGGCGGCAAGACGGCGAGGCGCAGCCAGTCACGGGGGCCCGTCGTCGGGCGCCGGGGGCGGTGCCGCCGCCAGCCTCCAGCCCGCTCCGTGGCGTTCGACGAATCCCGTGGAGTGCAGTTCGTACAGTCGGCCGCGCGCCTCGTCGACGCCCACCCCTGCCCCACGGGCCACATCGGGCACGCGCACGACCCCGCTGCGGGGAAGGGCGTCCAGGACACGTGCGGTAACCGCGTCCAGACGGTCCCTGGGCAGTACCGGGCCGCGCCGGGCGGGGGCCAGGTCGCCGATATCGCCCACGAGTTCGGCCACCTCCGAGGCGTCGGTGACCAGGGTGCCCTCGCCTCGCAGGAGTTCATGGACTCCCGACGACAGTCCGCTGGTGGCGGGGCCCGGGACACCCATCGCATGGCGGCCCAGCCGCTGTGCGTTGCGGGCCGTGACCAACGAGCCGCTGCGGTATTCGGCCTCCACCACCACCGTCCCCCGTGTCAGCGCGGCGATGACGCGGTTCCGCATCACGAACCTGCTGCGGGTCGGATGCGAGGAGGGAGCCAACTCACCCACGATCAAGCCCTGTTCCGCGATCCGGCCGAGCAGCTCGGTGTGCCCCCTGGGGTAGGCGACGTCCACTCCGCAGGCCAGCACCGCGACGGTCGCCCCTCCGGCGGCGAGCGCACCGCGATGGGCCGCCGCATCCACCCCGAAGGCGGCACCGGACACCACCACCCAGCCGCGCTCCGCCAGCCCCGCGCCGAGGGACGCCGCCATGTGGGCGCCGTACGGGGTGCACGCCCGGGCCCCGACGACCGCGACCGAGCGCAGGGCCCACAGCCGGAGGTCGGGGCCGCCCCTGACCCACAGCCCGATCGGCCGTGCGTCGCCCAGGTCGTCGAGCTGGGTCGGCCACTCCCGGTCTCCGGGGCAGACGAACCGCCCGCCGATCGCCGACACGTCCGCCAGGTCCCGTCCGGGGTCGACGCCCGACGCCCGCAGGCGGCAGCCCGCGAGGCGCGTGGCGCCGGCCCCTTCGAGCACTCGCACCGGTCCGTCACCCCCGGTCAGGCGCCGCATCAGCTCGACGGGGCCCAGCTCCCGGAGCCAGCGTCCGCCGCGCTCGTCCCCGGGTTCGAACACCCGGGTCAGTGCGGCACGCGCCAGCCGCTCCCGGTGCCCGTCGGTCGGCGGGTCCTGCCCGTGCGCCGCCGGCCCGTTCACGAGGCACCCGCCCGCATCGGAACGCCGCGCTGTACGCCCGTCCGGAGCTCCAGCGCGACGGCGACGTCCGAGGCGTCGGGCCGGTCGGCGGCTCTCAGGTCGGCCACCGTCCAGGCCACGCGCAGAACCCTGTCCAGCCCGCGGGCCGTGAGGGCTCCGCGCTCCATGTCGCGCTCGGCGGCCGCCAGCGCACCCGGCGCCGCGACCAGTCGGGTACGCAGCTCGTGGCCGGGCACCTCGCTGTTGGTCGTCCACGGAGTGCCGGCGAGCCGCTCGGCGGCCCTGACCCTGGCCTGCCGCACCCGGGCGGCCACCTCGGCCGAGGACTCGCCGCGGCCCCCGCCGCCCAGCAGGTCGGCTCTGCTCACCGGCTCGACCTCGACCCTCAGATCCACCCGGTCCAGCAGCGGACCGGACAGCCGCGCCTGGTAGCGGCGCACCGCGGACGGCGCGCATTCACACCCCGACCCCGCCAGCGTGTGCCTGCCGCACGGGCACGGGTTCGCCGCGAGGACCATCAGGAAGCGCGCGGGCAGCCGCACGACCCCGGCCGCGCGCGCGACCACGACGTGCCCGGACTCGAGCGGCTGGCGCAGCGCGTCGAGCGCCCGGCCCGAGAACTCCGGTGCCTCGTCCAGGAACAGGACGCCCCGGTGGGCGAGCGACACCGCTCCGGGTCTGGGCAGGCCGTTGCCCCCGCCGACGAGCGACTGCATCGTCGCCGAGTGGTGCGGAGCGCAGTACGGCGCCCTGCCGATCAGCGGTTCCCCCGGCGGAAGGATGCCCGCGACCGAGTGCACCGCCGTCACCTCCAGGGACTCCCGCCGGGTCAGCGGCGGCAGGATCGCCGTGAGCCGCTCGGCCAGCATGGTCTTCCCCGCGCCGGGCGGTCCCGAGAGCAGCAGGTGGTGTCCGCCCGCGGCCGCCACTTCCAGGGCCGTGCGCGCCCGCGTCTGCCCTGCGACGTCGGCCAGGTCCGGCCGGTGCCCCGTGCCGTCGGCGGAGGGCGGCACCAGCCCCGAGCCGAGACCCGCACCCGGGACCATCAGGCCGGCGAGCATCGCGTCGGGGCGGCCGATGCCCGCCTCCGGCTCGTCCGGTACCGGTTCGTCGCCCAGGACGGCGATCAGCTGGCGCAGGCTCCGGACGCCGAGGACCGCGATGCCCGGCACCAGGGCGGCCTCCCCCGCCGTCTGCTCCGGTACGACGACCTGGCGGTACCCGGCCTCAGCCGCCGCGAGCACTGCGGGCAGCACCCCGCGCACGGGCCGCACCCGGCCGTCCAGGCCCAGCTCTCCGATCATCACCACGTCGGCGATGGCCGCCGGGTCGATCCGCTCCGCCGCGCCGAGCACCGCGCACGCCACAGCGAGATCGAATCCCGAACCACTTTTCGGTACAGAGGCGGGCGAAAGGCCCACCGTGAGCTTCTTCTGCGGCCACTCCGCCCCGGAATTGACGACCGCAGCCCTGACCCGGTCCCTGCTCTCCACCAGACTCTTGTCCGGCAGACCGACCAGGGTGAACGCCGCCACGCCCGGTTCCAGGTCGGCCTGGACCTCCACCACCACACCTTCGACGCCCACCAGCGCCACCGAGCACGCCCGCGCGAACCCCATCAGGCCACGCCCCGCACGTGCTGGACGACCGGAGCGCCCCGCCTGGGCACGAGGATCCCGACCAGATCGATCCGGGCCCCGCCGGGCGGCGGTCCGCCGTGCCGGTCGAGCCAGATCTCCGCGAGCCTGCGGAGCCGGTCGGCCTTGGCCGGCGTGACCGCCTCCATCGGATGCTCGAAGGAGCCCGCCCTGCGGGTCTTCACCTCACAGACGACCACCGCGTCGCCGTCCATCGCGACGATGTCGAGCTCTCCCGCCCGGCATCGCCAGTTGCGCTCCAGGACGGTCATTCCGGCGTCCGCCAGCAGCCGCGCCGCCAGGTCCTCGCCGTACCGCCCGAGTGCCCCCCGTGCGTTCATCCGGCACCACCTCCGGCACCGACGATGACGCCTCACGCGCAATCCATTGGATCTTGGTGGATAACCCTCTCGATGTGGAAATCCCGGCCACTCGTACGAGTGAACCGGGAGACCGGGGAGCACCGTCGGCATCAGCCTCCGGGAAGCTCGAGGTCGCTCTTGTTGAGCTCCTCGATATTCACATCCTTGAACGTCAGGACGCGGACCTGCTTGACGAACCGGGCAGGCCTGTACATGTCCCAGACCCACGCATCCGCCATGGAAACCTCGAAAAAGACCTCGCCCTGGACCGAGTGCACCTGCATCTCGTAGTCGTTGGTGAGGTAGAAGCGCCGTTCGGTCTCGATCACATATTTGAACAGACCGACGACATCGCGGTACTCCCGGTAGAGCTTCAGCTCCATCTCGGTCTCGTACTTCTCGAGGTCCTCGGCACTCATGGCATGTTCCCCTTCAGCCGTGCGTCCCCCTATTGTGCGTCAGCGCCGCGCGCCCCTGGCCGATTAGGCGATTTCGGGGGCGAGGACCAGCGGAACACTCGGGGGACCCTCGTCGAGCAGCGTGCGCAGCAGCCCGGCGAGCCTGGTCGGGTACACCGTCTCACGCGTGGCCAGAAGTTCGGCGGAAGTCCACCACCTCAGACCGGCGACGCTGCGCAGCTCCAGCTCCGTGTGCCCCTTGCGGTCGGTCGAGGTCTGCGAGGTACGGGCCAGGAAGTACCACTCGTCCTGGTCCCAGCGCCGCCCGTCGAACGGGAAGGAGCAGACGCGCGTCCACAGCAGCGGCCCCAGCGTGACGTCCGTGATCCCGGACTCCTCCGCGAGCTCACGGAGGGCCGCCTGCTCGCGGGTCTCCTCTCCCTCCAGCCCGCCTCCCGGGGTGAACCACCAGGTGTCGGCCGGGTCGTCGGGTTCGAAGCCGTGCAGCAGCAGGATCCGGTCGTCCGGGTCCAGGAGGATCACCCTGGCAACCTTGCGCACCTCAGCGGGCACCGGCGGTCGCCTTCGGCCGCTTCGGGCCACGGGCGGACCGGGCGGCCAGGGGGCCGTAGGCCGCTCCGCCCAGGATGAGGACCACTCCCACCACCAGGGCGCCGACCTGCAGCGGCAGGGGCCCGCTGGACGACACCCCTCCGGGCAGGGCGGCGAAGGCCTGCGGCCGGCCGATCATGCCGCCCAGGGGCCACGCCACGGCGTCCACACGGGCCTGGACGGCACTGCGCGGTACGGAACCGTGCCCGGGGTCCTCCAGGTGGACGCGGGAGTCCATCGAGGTGTTGCGCTCGTCCCCGAGGAGGAAGAGCTGCCCCTCCGGGACGTCGGCCGTGAACTTCTGGGCGGATGCGGGGGCCTTGCCGTCCGCGCCGACGAGCGACGAGGCGCCGTCCGCGCGCAGATACGGTTCGTCGATGGGCTTGCCGTTGACGGTGAGGCGGCCGTCGTCGCCGCAGCACGCGATCGTGTCGCCGCCCACCCCGACGACGCGCTTGACCATCGGCACGTCGCCCCAGTCGGAGTCGGTGAAGACGACCACGTCGCCGCGCCTCACGTCACCGCCGTCCACCCGCTCGGCGAGCACCCGGTCCCCTGCGTTCACCGTCGGTGTCATCGAGTCGGTCGGCACCGTGTACGGCGCGTACACCACCGCTCCCCAGGCGAATCCGCCGAGGAAGAGCACACAGCCGACGGCCACGGCGAGGTTCGACACCACAGTGCCGAGCCGGCCGCGGCCGTCATCCGTACGTCCTGTTCCACTCATCCCAGCGCTCCCCCATCGGAGATCGACAATCGCTGATCCGAGTCGGCACCCTACCCGGCGGTACGCCCGCGGGTCAGCCTGCGGCGACGCCAGAACACGAGGGGCAGCGCACCGGCTACACCGAGTGCTCCCGGCACGGCGGCGGAGGCCGCCGCGTTCAGCCCGGGCTGGTCGAACGTCTTCGGCACGGGCAGGGTCGCCCAGCGGTTGATGGGCCAGGCGATCACGATGGCCCGGCCGACGACCTCGTCGTTGGGGACCGTGCCGCCGCCGGGAAGCTCCTGGTGGTAACGGGAGTCCCACGAGTTCTGCCGGTGGTCGCCCATCACCCAGATCCTGCCCTTGGGCACGTGGACCGGACCGAAGGGCTCGTCGTCGCACGCGCTGTTGCCCTTGAAGATGAACGACTTGTCGTCGAGCGCCTTGCCGTTGACCGTGACCGGTCCGTTCTTCTTGCACTCGACCGTGTCACCGCCCACCGCGATGACCCGCTTGATCAGGTCCTTCTCCTCGGCCGACGGCATCAGCCCGATGAAGCTCAGGAACTTCTGCACCGCGTTGGGCTCGGGCGTCGCGGTGTCCTCCAGCCAGCCGCCCGGGTCGTGGAAGACCACGACCTCGCCACGCTCCGGCTCCGCGCCGAACCACGGGGTCAGCTTGTCGACCAGTACCCGGTCACCCCGCTGAAGGGTGTTCTGCATCGAGTCCGAGGGGATCGAGAACGCCTGCACCAGGAAGGTCTTGATCAGCAGCGCGAGAATGAGCGCGATACCGATGAGGAGCGGCAGTTCCTTCCAGAAGGACCGCGGCTTCTTCACCGCCCTGCTGCTACCGCCCGCGGCGTCGCCGTCACTGTCCGCACCCACCGGAACTCCCTCGTTCGAGGGCCGGTCCTCGGGTTCGTCGTGTCCGGATCGTGCGCCGACCGCCAAATCCCCCACATCCACTCCTCACTCCGTGCCACCGCCCGCGTCCGATCCGGCGCAGGCCCACCACTCCCATAACGAGCGGGAGTTCCGCAGGGGTCGGGAGCAGGACCATTCCGTTGCGATCCTGGGAGGACAGACTATTCGACGGCCCCGGTCCGGCAGTCGTCCCGGCGCGCCCTTCGGGGACCGAGGCGTACGTCCCGGGCTCCTCCAGCTTGCGCCAGTGGCCGAAGGGCCAGGCGATCACGACGGCCCTGCCCACGACCTCGTCCTCCGAGACCGTGCCGTTTCCGGGCTTGTCGAGGTGGAAGCGCGAGTCCGCGGAATTGGAACGGTGGTCGCCCATCACGAAGATCCGGCCCCGGGGAACCTTTACCTCGAATTTGAGAGTGGACGGCACGTCGCCGGGGTTCAGGTAGGGCTCGTCGAGTGCCACACCGTTGACCGTGATCCTGCCGTCGGTGCCGCAGCACTTCACGGTGTCGCCCCCGACGGCCACCACGCGCTTGATCAGATCCTGCTCATCCTCGGAGGGGAGCAGCCCGATGAAGGTCAGCAGTTCCTTCATCTGCTTGATGCCCGCCGGCGGGTCCTCGGCTGCGGGGGCCTCCTGCTGCAGCCAGCCGCCGGGGTCCTTGAAGACGACGACGTCGCCGCGCTCGGGCCCGGAGCCGAACCACGGGGTCAGCTTGTCCACCAGCACCCGGTCCCCGATCCTGATCGTCTGTTCCATCGACCCGGAGGGGATCACGAAGGCCTGGACGAGAAAGGTCTTCAGCACCAGCGCGATCAGCAGGGCCACCAGGACGAGGAGCGGGATCTCCTTGATGGCGGACCTGCGTCTGCGACGTTTCACCTTGCGGGCGAGTCTGCGACGCTCCGCGCGCGTGGGCAGGGAGCGCGGCGTCGTCGGCCGTGATCCGGTGGGCAGCGGAGTGTCCGCGTCCGTGCCGGCGCGGCCACGCCCCCGGTTACCCATGGTCCGCGCCTGTCGGCCGTATGCCCGCGAAGGCGCCTGTGCCCTCCAGGGAGCCGATCCTGCCGAGCGGCCAGCCGAGCCAGTCGACCCGCCCGATCACACGCTCGACGGGCACCATGCCCCCGCCCGGCTCCCCCAGGTGGTCGCGGGAGTCGCGGGACCGGCTGCGATGGTCGCCCATCACCCACAGGGTGCCGCCGGGCACGACGATGTCGAAGGCGGCCTCGGACGGCCTGTCCCCGGGGTGGATGTAGCCCTCGCTCACCGCGGTGCCGTTCACCTCGAGCCTCCCCCGCCTGTCGCAGCAGACCACCCGGTCGCCGCCCACGCCCACCACCCGCTTCACGAAATCCGTCCCGGCGGGCTCGGCCAGTCCCAGGGACGCGGCCGCCGCGCGCAGCAGTTCACCCACGGGGTCGCCGGCGGTGTCCTCCTCGCGCACGAAGGATCCGGTGCCGTCGAAGACCACCACGTCACCGCGCCGGGGTTCGGAGCCGAAACGGTACGCCAGTTTGTTGACGAGCACCCGGTCCCCGATCCTCAACGTGGGTTCCATCGAGCCGCTGGGGATGAGGAAGGGCTGGAGCACGAACGCGCTGAACAACAGCAGTGCGGCGGTGCAGACCATCCCCAGGAAGGCCGTGCGTCCCCAGGACACGGGCCCGGGCATCCGGTCCCGGACATGCGCGGAGCGCGACCCCTCCTCCGGCCCGTCCGCGGGTCCTGAGGAACGATCGCGCTCCGTGTGCTGTGCTTCCGTGTCCATCGGGGCCGGATTCTATCCGGCCGCGCTGTGGACGCCGGAGTTGAATCAGCGGTCGCGCTTCTCCTTGATCTTCGCGGCCTTGCCGCGGAGCTCACGGAGGAAGTACAGCTTGGCGCGACGGACGTCACCGCGGGTGACGAGCTCGATCTTCTCGAAGATCGGGCTGTGCACCGGGAAGGTGCGCTCGACGCCGACGCTGAAGGAGACCTTGCGGACCGTGAAGGTCTCGCTGACGCCCGAGCCCTGGCGACGGATGACAACGCCCTTGAACTGCTGGATACGGGAGCGGTTGCCCTCGATCACGCGCACGTGGACGTTGACGGTGTCACCCGGGCGGAACGCCGGGAGGTCGGTACGGAGCGAGGCGGCGTTGACGCCATCGAGCAGGGAGGTCATGTTGTCTGCTTTCTTCGCCGATGCCACAGGTCATCGACGGGAGAGAGTGAAGTTCGGACGCTGATCACATCGGACGGGCGTCTATCCCCCTGTGGCAGGGGCGCACGCCGGACGTACAGCGGACCTATTCTTCCACGGCCCCCGGCCTGCGCCAAAATCGGCCGCCGGGCTCCGGTGACCAGCCCAGGATGGAGAGGATCTCGCGGTCCTTCTTGTCGAAGCCGGCCGCCTCGCAACGCTCGATGAGATCCGGCCGGTTGAGCGCGGTGCGGCGGAACGCCTCGTCCCGCCGCCAGCGCGCGATGCGCCCGTGGTGCCCGCTCAGCAGCACGTCCGGGATGCCGCGGCCACGCCACTCGGGGGGCTTCGTGTAGACCGGGCCCTCCAGGAGGTCGGCCATGGCTCCGGGCGCGAAGGAGTCGTCCCGGTGGGACTCGGCGTTGCCGAGCACTCCGGGCAGCAACCGGGCCACGGCCTCCGTGACGACCAGGACGGCGGCCTCCCCGCCGGCCAGGACGTAGTCCCCGATGGAGACCTCGACGACGGGCATCCGGGTCGCGTACTCGTCCGTCACCCGGCGGTCGATGCCCTCGTAGCGGGCGGGGGCGAAGACCAGCCACGGCCGCTCCGACAGCTCCACGGCCAGTTCCTGGGTGAAGGGCCGGCCACTGGGCGTGGGCACCACCAGCACCGGGGAGTGCGCCCCGGCCTCGTATCCGTCGGCCAGCAAGTCGTCCAGGGCCTCGCCCCACGGGCCGGTCTTCATGACCATGCCGGGGCCGCCGCCGTACGGGGTGTCGTCGACGGTGTTGTGCCGGTCGTGGGTCCAGTGACGCAGGTCGTGGACGTGTACGTCCAGGCTGCCCCGGGCGCGCGCCTTGCCGACGAGGGAGACGTTCAGGGGTTCGAGGTACTCGGGGAAGATCGTGACGACGTCGAGCCGCATCACACGCCGCCCTTCGTCCCGTCGTCCGCGGCGTCGTCGCCGGCCTCGTCCTCGTCCCGCGCGGACGCGACGACGGCCTCGCTCTCGTCGATCAGACCGGGCGGGGGCGTGATGACGGCACGCTGCTCCTCCAGGTCGATCTCGGTGACGATCTCCTCCACGAACGGGATCATCACCTCGCTGCCGTCCGGCCGCTCGACGATGAAGAGGTCCTGCGAGGGCAGGTGCGTGATCTCCGTGATCCGGCCGATCTCGGTGCCGTCGGCCAGGACGACGTCGAGGTCCATCAGCTGGTGGTCGTAGAACTCCTCGGGATCCTCGGGCAGTTCCGCGGGGTCGACCTCGGCGATCAGCAGGGTGTTGCGCAGCGCCTCGGCGGCCGTGCGGTCGCGGACACCCTCGAACCGCAGCAGCAGCCTTCCGCTGTGCACCCGGCCGGTCTCGATGGCCAGCGGCCCCACGTGGGCGGGCTCGGTGGCCAGCACGGCGCCGGGCCCGAGCCGGAGCTCGGGCTCGTCGGTGCGCACCTCGACGGTGACCTCGCCCTTGATGCCATGGGCGCGGCCGATCCGCGCAACTACCAACTGCACGCTGTTTCTCCCGGTGTTCTCTTGCTGAGGAGGTGGTGATGTACGGACGACAAAGGCCGGGGACGGCTCGAAAGCCCTCCCCGGCCCCTGCCGGTGTTCAACTCTTCAGCGAACCTGGTCCACGTCGACGAGGTCGACCCGGATTCCACGTCCACCGATGGCACCCACGACGGTACGCAGGGCGCGCGCGGTGCGGCCGTTGCGGCCGATCACCTTGCCGAGGTCGTCGGGGTGAACCCGGACCTCCAGCACGCGTCCACGGCGCAGATCGCGCGAGGCGACCTGCACATCGTCGGGGTTGTCGACGATGCCCTTCACGAGGTGCTCAAGAGCCTCCTCGAGCATGCTCAGGCCTCGGTCGACTCGGTGGACGCGGCAGCGTCGGCCGCCTCGTCCGCCTTCTTGTCCGACTTCTTGGCCTTCTGGGTGATGGCCTCACCCTTGGCCTCGTCGCCGTCCGTGGTCAGAGCCTCGAACAGGGCGCGCTTGTCAGCCTTGGGCTCCGGCTGCAGGAGCGGCGCGGGGGCCGGGAGACCCTTGTGGGCCTGCCAGTCACCGGTGAGCTTCAGGATCGCGAGGACGGGCTCGGTCGGCTGGGCGCCGACGGACAGCCAGTACTGCGCGCGCTCCGCGTTGACCTCGATACGGGAAGGGTTCTGCACCGGGTGGTACAGACCGATCTCCTCGATGGCCCGGCCGTCACGGCGGGTACGGGAGTCGGCGACGACGATGCGGTAGTGAGGCGAACGGATCTTGCCCAGACGCTTCAGCTTGATCTTGACTGCCACGGAAGTGGTCTCTCCTGGTCTGTGACGTGGTTGGGCACAAAAGATGCCACGTGGGGTTGCGGTACTCGGGTGCCCGATGGACGCGTCAGCCGGAGGAGAGAGGGGTCCTGTGCGACTGTCGAGTACAGCTGACCATTGTGCCACACCGCATGGGGTCACCCCACCGCGACCGCCGCTTCCGGGATGCGGAAGGGCTTGCCGCATCCGCCGCAGACGATCGGCGCCTGGGCGAGGACGGACGGGACGACGCGGACGTTGCGGCCGCAGTCGCAGACGGCCTTGACCCGCACCCCTCCCCCGGACGAGCCGTGCCGGGCGGCGGGACCGCGGAACGAGCGCTTGGTGTCCGCGGCGGTGGCGACGGTGTGCGCCTTGAGCGCACGCTGCAGCCGCTCCGTCGTGGGACGGTATCTGCGTTTGGCCTCGGGATTCAGCGTCACCAGCGAGAATCCGCTGCTGGGGTGGGGCTCCTCGGCGTGGTCGAGGCCCAGCTCCTCGGCGATCGCGAGGAAGCGTCGGTTGTGGTAGCGGCCCGCGCGGGAGGTGTCCCGGACACCTCTGGCCGCGGCGATGCCGTGGACTGCCTCATGGAGCAGCCGTTCGAAGGAGAGCTCGGCGCCACAGGCGGACGAGGACTCTCCGATCAGGGACTCTGGCGCGGCAAGATCGGGCAGCTCGGGGTGGTACCGCTGAATGTCGGCCCACGCCTGTGCCAGCTCTGCGGCAAGTACAGGTGGTGTCGTGCTCACGTCGTGACAACGAGCCTGAGTGCCCCGGTGTTCCTATTCCGGGGCATCCCAAATAATTTGCACGTACCAGTCAGTTGCCCTTGATGCCCCGCGACGAGGGCGGGTGCGCAGATCAGCGGAGAAGTGTCACAGCTCGCACCAAGCCGGGACGTAGCGGCGCGTACGCACCGGCGTGGACCCGGCACCCTCAGGGGACATTACCCGGCGCGGAGCGCGGGCGGCACACCCGCGGCGGCGCGGGCGCGGAGCGCTCGACGTGCTGCGCCCCGTGTGTCGGGTAAGACTGTGAGGAAGCGAGCGGCCGGCGCATCGCACCCCGGCGTCCACGCGCACCGCGCGACGCCGGGGGCGCACGACCGGAGCACGCGGTCAATGTGATCCCACCCCGTCCGACCCCTGGACGGGACCGCCGATGCGGAGTTCCCTGACATACGGGGGCTGTGGGCACACATACACAGCACACAGACATGGGGGACCTCACTCGGGCACGACCGACCTCACGGCGGATTGGGGCGCATTCCATGACACCAACGCTCGTCCGGCACCACAGGTACGCGGACTCGTCCGCCCCGGTGGACGCCGGTACCCGCGCCCGTGACTGGGCCGAGATCCAGGAGCGCATGCTCGCGCCCCTCTACGAGGCGGTGTACGAGCGCCTCGAGGTCGGCTCCGGCACGCGGATGCTCTCCCTCGACTGCGGTTCCGGGCTCGCGCTGCTGATCGCGGCGTCACGCGGGGCACGCGTCACCGGCGTCGACAGCGATCCGGAACGGCTCGCCCTGGCCCGGGAGCGCCTCCTGGGCGGCACGGGGCAGGAGGCCGGGAGCGGGGCTCCGCGGGCCAGGCTCGTGGACAGCGTCGCGGCGGCGGCCGCGGACCGCCCGGCGCCGTACAACCTGCTGACCGCGTTCCAGCCGATCGGCTGCGCGGACGGTGACTCCGAGGGGCTCGCGCCCGCGCTGGCCTCGGCGGTGCCGCTGGCCGTGCGCGGGACCACGGTGGTGCTGGCCGGCTGGGGCCCGCCGGAGCGGTGTGCCACGGCTCCGGTGCTCCGGGTCGCGGCCCGGCTCACGGAGTCGGCGCGCGCCCCGCGTCCCCAGGCCGGCTGGCGGCCGGCGCTGCGCGACGACCTGGAGGACGTGGCGGCCAGGGCGGGACTGAAGCCGGACGGCTCGGGACGGGTGTCCTGCCCGTTCGGCTACGCGGACGTGGACAGCGCCGTACGCGGGCTGCTGTCGACCGGCCTGTTCGACGCCGCCGTACGCGCCACGGACCGCGCCCAGGTCGAGAAGGAGGTCGCGGAGGCCCTGCATCCGCACCTGCGGGCCGACGGCACGGTGTGGATGCCGAACGTCTTCCGCTACCTGGTGTGCGTGACCTGACGGGAACACGAAGGGGCGCCCCGCCGGGGCGCCCCTCGTCCGTGTGCGACGGGCCGGTCAGCCCATGAACTTCTTGAACTCGTCGGGGAGTTCGAAGTTCTTCTCCTCCTGCGCGGGCAGGTTGAACGCGCCGCCCTGCGCAGCCTGCTCCCGGCGGGCCGCCTCGGCCTGCTCCTCGGCCTTGCGCTTCATCGGGTTACCGCTCTTGCGCTTGCCCTTGGCCTGCTTGACCTGCTTCTTCTGACGGCCGGGACCGCCACCCATCCCCGGCATGCCGGGCATTCCCGGCATGCCGCCGCCCTGGGCCATCTTCGACATCATCTTGCGCGCCTCGAAGAAGCGCTCCACGAGGTTCTTCACCGCGGAGACCTCGACACCCGAGCCCTTGGCGATACGGGCCCGGCGCGAGCCGTTGATGAGCGTGGGCTCGGCGCGCTCCTTCGGGGTCATCGACTTGATGATCGCGGCCGTGCGGTCCACGTCGCGTTCGTCGATGTTGTTGATCTGGTCCTTGATCTGCCCCATTCCGGGCAGCATCCCGAGCAGCTTGGAGATGGAGCCCATCTTCCTGACCTGCTCCATCTGCGCCAGGAAGTCGTCGAGCGTGAAGTCCTTGCCCTTGCTGGACGCCAGCTTGGAGGCCATTTTGGCGGCCTCTTCCTGGCTGAAGGTCTTCTCCGCCTGCTCGATCAGGGTGAGCAGGTCGCCCATGTCGAGAATGCGGGACGCCATGCGGTCGGGGTGGAAGGCGTCGAAGTCCTCGAGCTTCTCACCGTTCGACGCGAACATGATCTGCTTGCCCGTGACGTGGGCGATCGACAGGGCCGCACCGCCGCGGGCGTCACCGTCGAGCTTGGAGAGCACCACACCGTCGAAGCCGACGCCGTCACGGAACGCCTCGGCGGTGTTGACCGCGTCCTGGCCGATCATCGCGTCGACGACGAAGAGGATCTCGTCGGGGCTGACGGCGTCACGGATGTCGGCGGCCTGCCGCATCAGTTCCTCGTCGATGCCGAGCCGGCCGGCGGTGTCGACGATGACGATGTCGTGGACCTTGGCCTTGGCGAACTCGACGGAGTCCTTGGCCACCTTGACCGGGTCGCCCACGCCGTTGCCCGGCTCCGGCGCGTACACCGCGACACCGGCGCGGTCGGCGACGACGCTCAGCTGGTTGACGGCGTTGGGGCGCTGGAGGTCGCACGCGACGAGCAGCGGGGAGTGTCCCTGGGCCTTGAGCCAGAGGCCGAGCTTTCCGGCGAGGGTGGTCTTACCGGCACCCTGGAGACCCGCGAGCATGATCACGGTGGGCGGGTTCTTCGCGAACCTCAGCCGCCGGGTCTCGCCGCCGAGGATGCCGACGAGCTCCTCGTTGACGATCTTGACGACCTGCTGGGCGGGGTTCAGCGACTGGGAGACCTCGGCGCCGCGCGCGCGCTCCTTGACGCTGGCGATGAACGCACGGACGACGGGGAGGGCGACATCGGCCTCGAGCAGGGCGATACGGATCTCGCGAGCCGTGGCGTCGATGTCCGCCTCGGACAAGCGGCCCTTGCCCCTGAGGTTTTTGAAAGTCGCGCTAAGGCGGTCGGAGAGAGTATCGAACACGGCGCTCGTCGGTCCTCAGGGTCGGGGGCGGGGCAGGTCAATCGCCCTCCAGGGTATCCGGACCCCGGAGAACGCAAAGCCCTCGCCCGTTTCTCGTGACGAACGGGCCCGGGGCCGGGGCTCAGCCCAGCTCCTTCTCGACCTCCCCGGCCACCTCGACGGCCCGTTCCGGGTGCAGCGGCGCGCCTTCGGCGTCCGTGACGTAGAAGGCGTCCACGGCGTTCGCCCCGAGCGTGGAGACATGGGCGCTGCGCACCCGCACCGCACTCCGCTCCAGCGCCCGGCCGATCCGGTGCAGCAGCCCCGGGGCGTCCTGGGCGCGGACCTCGATGACCGTGGCCAGCCGCGATCCGGCCGCGGCGACGGTCACCCTGGGCGGCGGGGCCTTCACCCCGCGCCGCCGGGGATAGGCGGCCTCGCGTTCGGCGAGCCTGGCCCGGATGTCGAGGGAGCCGTCCAGGGCGCGTACGAGGTCGGCGCGGAGCCTGGCGGCCTGCGGGAGCGAACCGTACTCGGCCGCCACGCGCCAGCTGAGGACCAGCAGATCGGCCGTGTCCCCCAGTTCGGTGGGGAGTTCGACGGCCCGCAGGTCGGCGGCGCGGACGGTGAGGCGGTGCAGGGCCAGCACCCCGGCGGCGGCGGGCAGCACTCCGGGGCGGTCGGGCAGGGCGATGAGGAGTTCGACGCCGACGGGCTCGGGTCCGCCGTCCTCGGAGGGCGCTTCCGGCCGGGTGTGCAGCGACAGTACGGGTTCTCCGGTGCGCAGGGCCTCGACGGCCAGACGCTCCTGCTCGGCGCTGGGGGCGAGCGGTTCCGGCACCGGCGGTTCCTCCCCGGCGAGGAGCGCGGCGACGCGCCCGACGAGGTCGGCGACGAGCGAGGCGCGCCAGGCACTCCAGGCGGCGGGGCCGGTGGCCAGCGCGTCGGCCTCGGTGAGCGCGTGCAGGAGCTCCAGGGTCGAGGCGCTGCCGACGGCGGTGGCGACGTTGCGCACGGTCGCCGGGTCGTCGAGGTCGCGCCGGGTGGCCGTGTCGACGAGCAGCAGGTGATGGCGTACGAGTGCGGCCAGGACGCCGGCGTCCTGCTTGTCGAAGCCGATGCGGGTCGCCATGTCGCGGGCGATGACCTCGCCCGCCACGGAGTGGTCCCCGGGCCATCCCTTTCCGATGTCGTGCAGCAGGGCCGCGACGAGGAGGAGGTCGGGGCGGCCGACCCGGCGGGTGAGATGGGACGCGCGGACGGCCGTCTCGACGAGGTGGCGGTCGACGGTCCAGGTGTGGACGGGGTTGCGCTGCGGCCGGCAGTGGACCCTCTCCCAGTCGGGCAGCAGGCGGGTGATGATGCCTTCCGACTCCAGGGCCTCCCAGACCCCCACGGTCGCCTCCCCGGCACCGAGCAGGGTGACGAGCTCCTCGCGGGCCTGGGGAGGCCACGGCACGGGCAGCGGCTGGGCGGCGGTGCTCAGGTGGCGCACGAGGTGGCGGGAGAGCGGCAGTCCGGCCTCGGCCGCCGCGGCCGCGGCGCGGAGGGTGAGCACGGGATCGCGTTCCGGGCGTGCGGTGCGGGCGAGGACGACCTCGCCGTCCGCCTCGACGACCCCGTCGGCGAGCGGGGTGCGTTCGGGAGCGGCCTTGGCGCCCCCGCCGAGGAGGGCCCGCAGCCGGGGGCGTGCCGAGCGGGAGCGCAGGACGCGGTTGACCTCGCGCCAGGTGACGTCGGTGGCGTACGAGACGGTCCGCGCGGCTTCGTACACCTGGCGCAGCAGGGCGTCGGCATCGAGGAGGCCGAGGGCCGCGGCCACCTGGTCCTGTTCCTGCAGGGCGAGGCGGTCGGTGGCGCGTCCGGTCGTGAGGTGGAGCGCGTCGCGGGCGTCGAGCAGGGTGCGCCGGGCCTCGGCGAGCCCTTCGCGGGGGGCGTCGGCGACCCAGGACGCCGCGACCGCGCGCAGGGCGGTCGCGTCGCGGAGGCCTCCGCGGGCCTCCTTGAGATCGGGTTCGAGGAGGAACTGCAGCTCGCCCATGCGTTCGGCGCGCTCGCGGCAGAGCTCGTCGAGGGCCGGCAGGCGCTTGGGGGCCTGGTTCCGCCAGTCGGCGAGGACCGCGGTGCGCAGTCCGGCGACGAGGCCGATGTCACCGGCGACGGGGCGCGCGTCGAGCAGCCCGAGCTGCACCTTCAGGTCCTCCGCCGCGGTGCCGCGTGCCTCGCCCGGGGTGCGTACGGAGTGGTCGAGGGCGAGGCCGAGGTCCCAGACCGGGTACCAGACGGCGTCGGCGAGGGCGGCGACAGCCGAGGCGTCGGCGGTACCGTCGTGCAGGAGCAGGAGGTCGAGGTCGCTGCGGGGGGAGAGTTCACCGCGGCCGTATCCGCCGACGGCGACGAGGGCCGCTCCCCGTACGCCCGCCCGGCGGGCGGCCGTGGTGAAGAGTCCGGTCAGCCAGTCGTCGGTGAGCCGGGCGAGGGCCGCACGGCGCGGCGGCCCGGACCGCGCCTCCTCCTGGAGGAGGCGCAGCCGGGCCGCCGCATAGCCGCTGGGTCCCGAGTCCTCGGATTCGGTGGTCACTTCGGTGCTCGTCACCCGGCTGCCTTTCCGTTCACAGGGACCGTCGGTCAGAGTGCGTCCGGGCCGCGTTCGCCCGTCCGTACGCGGATGGCGGTGTCGACCGGGACGCTCCAGACCTTTCCGTCACCGATCTTGCCCGTCCTGGCGGCCTTGACGACCACGTCGATGAGCTGTTCGGCGTCCTCGTCCTCGACCAGCACCTCGATGCGGATCTTGGGGACGAGGTCGACGGTGTACTCGGCGCCCCGGTAGACCTCGGTGTGGCCGCGCTGGCGCCCGTAGCCGCTGGCCTCCGTGACCGTGAGGCCCTGGACGCCGAAGGCCTGGAGGGCCTCCTTGATCTCGTCCAGCCGGTGCGGCTTCACGACTGCGGTGATGAGCTTCATGCGTCCACCTTCTTGTTCGTCGGGGCTGCCCCGTTACCGGGCGCCGATGCCGTGGTGCGCGGGGCGGAGCCGCCGCCCGCACCGCTGAAGTCGTAGGCGGTCTCGGCGTGCTCGACCTGGTCGATGCCGGAGATCTCGTCGTCCTCGCTGACGCGCATCCCGATGGTCTTGTCGAGGACGAGGGCGAGGACCGCGGAGACGACCAGAGAGTATGCGAGGACCGCGAAGACACCGACGGCCTGCTTGCCGAGCTGGTCGAGTCCGCCGCCGTAGAAGAGGCCCTTGACGTCGGACTGCACGCCGCCGGTGGCGAAGAAGCCGATGAGCAGGGAGCCGAGGACACCGCCGACGAGGTGGACGCCGACGACGTCGAGCGAGTCGTCGTAGCCGAACCTGTACTTCAGGCCGACCGCCATGGCGCACAGGACACCGGCGATGACACCGATCGCGATGGCGCCGAGCGGGCTGACCGCACCGCCCGCCGGGGTGATGGCGACGAGGCCCGCGACGGCGCCGGAGGCGGCACCGAGGGTGGTGAACGAGCCGTGGCGGACCTTCTCGTAGGCGAGCCAGCCGAGCACCGCCGCACCGGTGGCGACCTGGGTGTTGACGAACATGACGGCACCGACACCGTCGTCGTTGCCGAGCCACGAGCCGGCGTTGAAGCCGAACCAGCCGAACCACAGGAGAGCCGCGCCGAGCATGACGAGCGGCAGGCTGTGCGGCCGCATCGGGTCCTTCTTGAAGCCGACCCGCTTGCCGATGACGAGGATCACGCCGAGGGCGGCGGCACCCGCGTTGATGTGGACGGCCGTACCACCGGCGAAGTCGATGACACCGAGCTCGAAGAGCCAGCCGCCGGCACCCCAGACCCAGTGGGCGACCGGGAAGTAGACCACCGTGACCCAGAGGGTGATGAACAGGGCCCAGGACGTGAACTTGACCCGGTCCGCGAGGGCGCCGCTGATGAGGGCGGGCGTCAGGACGGCGAACATCAGCTGGAAGACCGCGAAGACGTACACCGGGATGGTGTAGCCGCCCCACAGTTCGGTGACCCCGATCCCGCTGAGGCCGACGTAGTCCGAGCTCCATCCGATGACGGAGCCGACGTCGGTGCCGAACGCGAGACTGAATCCGTAGAGCACCCACAGGACCGTGACGATCCCGAGGCTGATGAAGCTCATCATCAGCATGTTCAGGGTGCTCTTGACGCGGACCATGCCTCCGTAGAAGAAGGCGAGACCCGGGGTCATGAGCATCACCAGAGCGGTGCAGATGAGCATGAACCCTGTGTTGGCGGCAGACAGCTCGGGGGCGTCTGCGGCAAGCGTCGTGATGCCTGGGGGCATCGGCGTCTCCTCGTCGTCGGTGCGGCCTCGTGCGGGGGTGCGGGACCACGGTGAAAAGGTGCGGGCCGGTTATGCGCCATGACATTCGCGCAACGCGGTTTCCACGAATGCCGCACGATGTTTCGCCGCAGTGACGAAGGGAGCCCACGTGTTACGTACCGATGAACCACCGGTGCCGGACCCGGTGCGCTGCCTACCATGCCCGCAGCGCCGCATACGGTGCGGGCGGGACGCCCCGGGACGTGAACCGGCCACGGCAGCGACCCGCTGACCTGGCGATGGGGGAGCCGAGTCGGGTGGTACGGGGCGGCTGTCGTGGCCGGTGGTCCGGGATGCCGGTCAGACCGCTTCGGCGGTCTCCGGGAGCTGCTCGGTGAGCAGGTCGGTGAGCCGGGCGACCTCGGGGATGTCACCGAAGTCCCTGGCAGCGGTGTCGACGGTCTTGCGGAGCCTGGTGTTGACGCGCTCCGATCTCACCTTCCTGGCGATCTTCAGGGCCCGGGTGGCCAGCACGGTCGACTCCTCCGGCTCGCGCTTGAGGAGATGCACCGTGGCCATGCCGATCAGATTCAGGGCGTAGGACCTCTGGTGCTCGTCGTCGTCCCCGAAGAGGTCCACGGCGCGGGCCATGACGGGCTCCGCGAGTGAGGCGTAGGTGGGGCTGCGGCCTGCCACATAGGCGAGGTCACGGTAGGAGTGGGCGTTCTCGCCGTGCAGCTCCGCGTCGGAGAAGAAGCGGATCCAGTCGGGCTCGGGCTCGTCGTCGAGCACGGCGTCGGCGAAGGTGTCCTCGGCCATCCGGACGGCTCGCTTGCACCTGCTCGGCTGGCCCATGTTGGCGTAGGCGCGCGCCTCCATCGCATACAGCATGGCCTGGGTCCTGGCGGTGGCGCACTCCCGGCTCCCGTACTGGGCGAGGTGGATGAGCTCCAGTGCGTCGTCGGGCCGGCCGAGGTGGATCATCTGCCGGCTCATGCTGGAGAGGATGTACGAGCCGAGCGGCTTGTCCCCCGCCTCCTTGGAGGCGTGCAGGGCGAGGACGAAGTACTTCTGCGCGGTGGGCTGGAGGCCCACGTCGTAGCTCATCCAGCCCGCCAGCTCGGCCAGCTCGGCGGCACAGCGGAACAGCCGCTTCGAGGTGGCCTCGGGCTGGGGCTCCTGCAGCAGGTCGGTGACCTCGTGCAGCTGGCCGACGACGGCCTTGCGGCGCAGTCCGCCGCCGCACTGGGCGTCCCACTGGCGGAACATCGCGGTGGTGGACTCCAGCAGGTCGAGCTCCGGCCCGGAGAGGCGGGAGGGGCGGCTGGCGGCGGACTGGCGCTCGGGTTCGCCCTGCGCCGTCGGAGCCACGGGCACCAGCCAGCGCTGCATGGGTTCGATGAGGGTGGGCCCCGCGGCCAGGGCGAGGGAGCTGCCGAGGAATCCGCGCCGGGCGAGCATGAGGTCGCTGCGGGAGAACTCGCTGAGGAGGGCCACGGTCTGGGGGCCGGCCCAGGGCAGGTCCACGCCCGCCACCGAGGGTGCCTGGTGGGCGGCGCGCAGTCCGAGGTCCTCGATGGCGACCACCGTGCCGAAGCGCTCGGAGAAGAGCTCCGAGAGGATGCGCGGGATCGGCTCGCGGGGCTGCTCGCCGTCGAGCCAGCGGCGTACCCGGGAGGTGTCGGTGCTGATGTGGTGGGCGCCCATCTGGCGTGCCCGGCGGTTCACCTGCCGTGCGAGTTCCCCCTTGGACCAGCCGCTGCGCACGAACCACGACCCCAACTGCCCGTTGGAGCGCTTCCCGGCATTCGCCTCGACCGCGCCGCTGCCACTCACTGGAACGCCCCCATCCCGCTGAAACCTCGTCGCGCGAACCTCTATCAGAATGCCGTGCCTCGGTGCCGTCTGTACGCGCGTTGCGCACCATCGAACAGATCATCGGATTGCCTGGGGCATACCCAGGCGCACATGCAATTGCAGGTTCGAGTACCGACGGTAATCCTACGATCACCGCCACCGCGAGGGTGATTGCTGAAACGCCACCATTCGCCACCCCTTCGGATGAACCCGCGCCGGGCAGTCCGCGATTGACTTGACAGACCGCGATCAGCAGCAGGCGGAGTGAAGCGTTCTGGGGCGCGGGAGCCGCATCACGCACCCCTTGAACGCCACCCCGCGCGCCGCCGGTTCCGGGCGGCCGCGGATGCCTTCGGGGACTCCGGGTCGTAACCACCGGTGACTCGGACCCGTTGGAGGGGGCATGGGCTTCACGATCGGCGGCATCCGGGAGATGCGCCCGGGCGGCGCGCGGCGGCGCGGCCGTGCGGGCGGGGCGACGGCGGTGGCCGAGTACACGGGACTGTGGGGCTGGGCCGTGACGCCCGGCGCGCGGGCGGCGGCGGGCGTCTGCTCCTGCGGCGATCCGGAGTGCGCGGCCCCCGGCGCCCACCCGCTGGGCTTCGCGCCGGAAGTCCCGCCCGGCGCCACCCTCGGCATGGCCGCGGACGCCTGGGCCGAGGTGCCGGGCGCGTCGGTGCTCCTCCCCGTCGGCCGGAGCTTCGACGTGCTCGACGCGCCCGAGACCGCCGGCCGCCGCGCCCTGGTCCGGATGGAGCGCATGGGGCTCCCCCTGGGGCCGGTGGCGGTGACCCCGACGGGGCGCGCGCAGTTCTTCGTCGCCCCGGGGGCCGCCGCGGGGCTGCCCGGACTGCTCTACCGGATGGGCTGGGACGACGCGGACCTGGATCTGCGGGCGCTCGGCGCGGGCACGTACATCACGGCTCCGCCCTCGGACCTCGGCGGCCTCGGCCCCGTCCGCTGGCTCCGGCCCCCGGCGCCAGGGACGGCCGCCGCTCCCCCGCAGGCCAGGCTGCTGCTCGGCACCCTCGCCTACATATGTCACCGGTGGTGAGCGCCGAAGGGCGGTGACCCCCTCGGGTCCACCGCCCTTCGCATGCGCTCCGCGCCCCGGTCAGTCGCCGATCAGCGCGTCCACGAAGGCGCCCGGCTCGAACGGGGCCAGGTCGTCCGGACCCTCGCCGAGGCCGATGAGCTTCACCGGCACCCCCAGCTCGCGCTGCACGGCGATGACGATGCCGCCCTTGGCGGTGCCGTCCAGCTTGGTGAGGACGATGCCGGAGATGTCGACCACCTCGGCGAACACCCGCGCCTGCACCAGGCCGTTCTGCCCGGTGGTGGCGTCCAGGACGAGCAGGATCTCGTCGAGCGGGCCGTGCTTCTCCACGACGCGCTTGACCTTGCCGAGCTCGTCCATCAGACCGGTCTTGGTGTGGAGCCGGCCCGCCGTGTCGATGAGCACCACGTCGGCGCCCTCGGCGATGCCCTCCTTCACCGCGTCGAAGGCGATCGACGCCGGGTCGCCGCCCTCGGGACCGCGCACCGTGCGTGCGCCGACGCGCTCGCCCCAGGTCTGGAGCTGGTCGGCGGCGGCCGCGCGGAAGGTGTCCGCGGCGCCGAGGACCACGCTGCGGCCGTCGGCGACGAGCACGCGGGCGAGCTTGCCCGTCGTGGTCGTCTTGCCGGTGCCGTTGACGCCGACGACCATGACGACGCCGGGGGTCTCCGCGCCGCCCTCCGTCTTCACCTCGCGGTCGAGACCGGGACCGAGCAGGGTGATGAGCTCCTCCCGCAGGAGGGCGCGCAGCTCGTCGGGCGTACGGGTACCGAGGACACGGACCCGCTCACGCAGGCGCTCCACGAGCTCCTGGGTGGGAGCCACGCCGACGTCGGCGGTGAGGAGGGTGTCCTCGATCTCCTCCCAGGTGTCCTCGTCGAGGTTGTCGCGGGACAGGAGCGTGAGCAGTCCCTTGCCCAGGGAGTTCTGCGAACGGGCGAGCCGGGTGCGCAGCCGGACCAGGCGGCCCGCGGTGGGCTCGGGTACTTCGAGTTGGGGGATCTCCGGTTCGAGGACGACCGGGGTGTCCTCGACGGGAGTCCCGGTTCCGGGGAGACCGACCTCCTCGACGGTGCGCCGCGCTTCGTCGCGCGACGTCTCGGCTTCCTCACCGACACGGGGCTCGGCGGGAGGAGTGATGGTCGGCGTGCTCGACGGTGCCGAGGGCGGCAGCTGCTTCTTCTTGCGGCTGCTGACCACGAGCCCGCTGATCAGGCCGACGGCGACCAGGGCGATGACTACAGCAAGGATGACGATGTCCATAACGTGTCCAGTATCGGCCACGGCCGCGGCACGGGCGTGGTTCCGGACGGCGGCAGGGGAGACCGTCGGGGCGGTATGCCACTTTTGGGGGTAAAGGTACGCTTCTGCCCGTGGAGAGCCGCGGCCTGGATCCCGTCCCCGACGCCGAGCGCAGCGGCCGGGTCCGCGCCCTGTTCCCCACCTGGGTGACGGCGAACCTGACGGTGCTGCTGCTGATCGTGGGCGCCGGGCTCACCGTCTTCAACGGGCTGAACCTGTGGCAGGTGCTGGTGGTGGGATTCGCCGCACCCCTGCTCTCGTTCGGGCTCGTCGGCCTCGTGTCGATCACGGGCAAGCGCGGCGGCGCTCCCGGCATGGCGCTGTCCCGTGCGGTGTTCGGGCAGCGCGGCAACCTCCTGCCGGGGTCCGTCCTGTGGGTGGCCCGCTGGGGGTGGGAGACCGTCAACGCGGTCACGGGTTCCTACGCGCTGCTGGCCGTGCTCGACCTGCTGTTCGGTCTGCGCAGGAGCCACACGCTGATCCTGCTGACCCTGACGGCCTTCGTGGGCGCGGGCTTCCTGGTCTCGGGCCTCGGTTTCCGGGCCCTGCGGCTGTGCTCCCGGGCCTCCGCCTGGCTGTTCGGCGGCGCGAGCCTGCTCGTGCTGGGCCACCTCGCCGTCTCGGCCCCCTGGCGGTCCGTCCTCGACCGGCCGCCGGGCCCTGCGGCGCTGCTGGTCGCGGGGATCGGGACGCTGGCGGCCGGAGGGATCAGCTGGGTCCCGTCCGCCCCCGACTTCGCCCGCTACCTGCCGCGCTCCGCATCCGGCCCCGGGCTGGTCTGCGCGGCCGTGGGCGGAGCACTCGTCACCGTGCTGCCGATGGTGGCGATGGGTTCGGTGATGGCCGTGAGCTCTCCCGGGCTGGCGGTCACGACGGACCCGGTCTCCTTCATCGGCGACCTGCTGCCCAGGTGGATCTCCGTGCCCTACCTCCTGGCCGCCGTGCTCGGCATGGTGCTGATCAACGCGATGTCCATGTACTCCGCCGGCTTCACCGCGCAGACGCTCGGCTTCACGATTCCCCGGGCCTGGGCCGTGGGCGTGAACGCCGGGATCAGCCTGCTGCTCGGCGGGCTCCTGATGCTCGTGGCGACGAACTTCCTCGACGCGTTCCTGTCGTTCCTGACCCTGCTCGGCGTGACGTTCTCCGCCTGGATCGGGGTCTTCGGCGTGGACGCGCTCCGCGGCCGCACGTACGACCCGGTGGCGCTCCTGGACACCGCGCCGGGCAGCGGTTACTGGTACGCCGGGGGGTTCAGCCGCCCGGCCGTGGGCGCGTGGGCCGTCGCCCTCGTGACGGGGCTGCTCTTCACGGACGTCGAGTGGTTCAGCGGGCCGCTCGCCTCCACCTGGGTGGGGCGGAGCGGCCTGGGCTGGGCGGCCACGGCCCTCGTATCGGCGGGTGTCTACGCACTGCTGCCGCGTCCCGTCGACGCCGCGGGCGTCCGGCCCGCCGTCTTCTGACACCGCCCCCGGTGCCGGACCGCGTCCACCGCACGACGCTGCCCCGGGGCGGCACGGGCCGGACCGGGGCAGCGGGACGAGGAGCGGGCCGGCAGGGGGTCAGCCCATCTCCTCCAGCGCCTTGCCCTTGGTCTCCTTCACGAACAGGAGCACGAAGGGGATCGAGAGCACGGCGAAGCAGGTGTAGATGATGTAGGTGCCCGAAAGGTTCCAGTCGGCCAGGCTCGGGAAGCTCGCCGTGATCGCCCAGTTGGCGATCCACTGCGCCGACGCGGCGACACCGAGCGCGGCGGCACGGAGCCGGTTCGGGAACATCTCCCCGAGGAACACCCAGACCACGACGCCCCACGAGAGGGCGAAGAAGAGCACGAACACGTGGGCGGCGATCAGGGCGACGGTGCCCTCGGTGTTCGGCAGCTTGCCGTCCACCAGATCCGCGGAGAACGCCCACGCCTCGAACGCCAGGGCGACGGCCATACCGACCGAGCCGACGAGCGCGAGCGGCCTGCGGCCGACACGGTCCACCAGGACCATGGCGATCACGGTGCCGATGATGTTGACGATCGACGTCGTGAACGAATAGAAGAAGGAGTCGGTCGGGTCGATGCCGACGGACTGCCACAGGGTCGCCGAGTAGTAGAAGGCGACGTTGATGCCGACGAGCTGCTGGAAGACCGAGAGGCCGATACCGACCCACACGATCGGGAGGAAGCCGAAGCGGCTTCCGAGCAGGTCGCTGAACTTGGACTTGTGTTCGCGGCGCATGGCCGTCTCGATCTCGTTCACGCGTGCGTCGAGGTCGACGTTCTTGCCCTCGACCTCTTCGAGGATCTTCCGCGCCCGGTCCCTCTTGCCGACGGAGATCAGGAAGCGCGGTGATTCGGGGATGGCGAAGGACAGCAGCCCGTAGAGGATCGCGGGGAGGACCATCACACCGAGCATCCACTGCCAGGCCTCGAAGCCGGCGAGATCGCCCCGCTGGTCGCCGTCGGCCATCTGCAGGATGCCGTAGTTGACCAGCTGCGAGATGGCGATGCCGATGACGATGGCTGCCTGCTGGAAGGAGCCGAGGCGGCCGCGGTAGGCGGGCGGCGAGACCTCTGCGATGTAGGCCGGGCCGATGACCGAGGCCATGCCGATCGCGAAGCCGCCGATGATCCGCCACATGGCGAGGTCCCAGAGGGCGAACGGCAGCGCCGACCCGATGGCGCTGATGGTGAACAGCACCGAGGAGATCTGCATGCAGCGGATACGGCCGATGCGGTCGGCGATGCGTCCCGCGGTGGCCGCGCCGATCGCACAGCCGATCAGGGCGATGGCGATGACCTGCGCGAGCGTGCCCGACCCGATGTCGTAACGGTCACGGATGGCTTCGACCGCACCGTTGATGACGGAACTGTCGTAGCCGAAGAGGAAGCCGCCCATCGCCGCGGCCGCCGTGATGAAGATGACATGGCCGAGATGCTCCGGGTGGGCATCCCGGGCTCCGGACTCCGGTCCGCGCGGTGTGCTGGTCACATGAACTCCTGGTACCTGGCCGCAACGTCAGGTGTGGGGGGTGAGCCCTCTTAGTGGCGCACAACACCTCGCCGACCACCACTTGAAGCTAAAAGTGGTGGTGCTGGAGTTGTGCATTCAAATCTTGAAGTGAAGATGCGCCTCCGGCGAAGGCGTGGCTCACGTCTGCCCAGGAATTGCCGCATCACACTGTGAAGTGTTGAAGATCGAGCACAGAGGGTCCGGCATGCGGTCAGGCCGGGCGGCGCGCTTCCCGGCGAATCCGCTGGCTGATCACCTTCGACACCCCGTCACCCTGCATCGAGACCCCGTACAGCGCGTCGGCGACCTCCATCGTCCGCTTCTGATGCGTGATCACGATGAGCTGGGAGCTCTCCTGGAGCTCCTCCATGATGCGGATCAGACGCTGCAGATTGGTGTCGTCCAGGGCCGCCTCGACCTCGTCCATCACGTAGAACGGGCTGGGCCGCGCCTTGAAGATGGAGACCAACAGGGCAACGGCCGTAAGGGATCGCTCGCCTCCCGACAGCAGCGAGAGACGCTTGACCTTCTTGCCCGGCGGCCGGGCCTCCACATCCAGGCCGGTCGTCAGCATGTTGTCCGGATCGGTGAGGACCAGCCGTCCCTCGCCCCCCGGGAAGAGCCGCGAGAAGACGCCCTCGAATTCACGGGCGGTGTCGCGGAACGCCTCGGTGAACACCTGCTCGACCCGCTCGTCGACCTCCTTGATGACCTGCATCAGGTCGGCCCTGGTCTTCTTCAGGTCTTCGAGCTGCTCGGAGAGGAACTTGTGCCGTTCTTCCAGTGCCGAGAACTCCTCCAGGGCGAGCGGATTCACCTTCCCGAGTTGCTGATACGCCCGTTCGGCCGTCTTCATCCTCTTCTCCTGCTCGGCCCTGACGAAGGGCTTCGGAAGGTTGCGCGGGTGCCCGGGATCGGCCGGCAGCTCCTCGCCCTCGGCGGCGGGCGACGGCGGCACCGGCTGTTCCGGCCCGTACTCGGCCGCCAGGGCCGCGGGCTCGACACCGAAGTCCTCCAGTGCCTTCGCCTCGACCTGTTCCATGCGCAGCCGCTTCTCGGCCCCGTGCACCTCACCGCGGTGCACCGAGTCGGTGAGCCGGTCGAGCTCGCCCTTGAGGTCACGCCCCCGGCCGCGTTCCGCGGCGAGCTCCCGCTCACGCTCCGCCTTCGCCGCCTCGGCCCGGGTCCGCTCCTCGTCCGCCCGTACGACCGAGACCTCGACATGGGCGAGCAGCTGCCGGGCTCCCGACGCCACCGCCCCGGCGACGGCGGCCTCGTGGCGCAGCCGCGCGCGGCGCCGCTCGGCCCGGGCGCGGGCCTCACGCTCGGCGCGGGCCCCCCGGTCCAGGGCGTCCGCCCGCCCGGCCAGCGCCTTGACCCGCTCCTCGTGGGTGCGGGCCTGGAGGCGTGCCTCCATCTCGGTCTGACGCGCGTTGGCACCGTCGGCGGCGAGCCGGTCCCGTACGGACGTGTCAGGCTCCTCCTCGACGGGCGTCTCCTGCGCGACCAGCAGACGCTCCGCCAGTTCCCCGGCCTCCTCGGTGGCCCGCTCCAGTGCCTCCTGCGCCCGGAGCGCGGCGGCCGTCGTGCGCTCCGCCTCCCCCACGGCACCGCGGGCCTGCCCGGCCAGCCTGCCCAGTTGCTGCGCGACCCCCGACTTCTCGCGGTCGGCGGCCCTGCGCCGCTCCCCCAGCTCCTCCACCAGGGCTGCGGCGTCACCCCGCCGCGCCCCCGCGGCACGCTGGGCCGTGGCGAGTTCCCCGCACCGCACCTCCAGCTCCGCCAGCTCGGCCGCAGCCTCGTCGACGGAGGCCTGCACCTCCAGCAGGCTGGGAGCCCCGGCGGACCCGCCGTGCGCGAAGTGGGCGCCCAGGACATCGCCGTCGGCGGTGACGGCGGTCAGGCCGGGGTGCGCCGCGACCAGTTCCTCGGCGTCCTCCAGGGTCCCGACCACGACCATGTCGCGCACCAGGCGCCGTACGCGGCCGAGCAGTTCGGCGGGCCCGTGCAGCAGCCCCGCCACCGGGGGCGCGGGACTGTCACCGGTGGCGACGGCGACGCCGGAGGGGGAGGGCACGGCCTGTCCGACGGGCGCCGCGGCGCCGTGCTCCGTCCCCGAGGCCTGCCCGGGGACCTGGCCCGTGGCGGCGCCTGCCGGCAACCCTTGCGGCGGCTCCGCCCCCTGCGCGGGCACCAGACCCGGGCCGGCGCCGCCCGGCACCAGCGCCGCACGGCCCGCGTCCTGCTTGCGCAGCAGCCGGATCGCCTCGGCGGCCGTGGCGGGGTCCGCCACCGCGATCGCGTCGGCCGCCGCGCCCAGCGCCGCCGCCACCGCGACCTCATGTCCCGGGGACACGGTGACCAGCTCGGCCAGCGGGCCGAGCAGCCCCGGCAGCCGGTCGCCCGCGCCCAGCAGCGCCCCGGTGCCGTCCTTGCGGCGGAGCCCCAGGGACAGGGCGTCGTGCCGGGCGGAGACGGCCGCGCGGCTGCGCTCCGCGGCGGTGACCGCCTCGCGCGCCGCGCTCAGGGCCGTCTCCGCCGTCGCGAGCTCCCGCTTGGCCTCGGTGTGCCGCTCGGCCAGCTCGGCGTCACCCGCGTCCATGCCCTCGACCTCGGCCTTGAGCTGCTCGTACTCCTCCTGCGCGGCTACCGCCCGCTCCTGCGCCTCGTCGCGCGAGGCCGCCAGCCGGTCGATCTCGGCCTGCGCCGAACCCGCCCGGCTGCGGGCGGCGTTGACCTGCCCGGTGAGCCGTGCGAGGCCTTCGCGCCGGTCGGCGATGGCACGGGCCGCGTCCCGCAGCGCGCGCTCCTCGGCGGCGAGCCGCCGCTCCAGCTCCGACCGGTGCGCGGTGGTGTCCTCCAGCGCGTGCTCCGCCGCTTCGAGGGCCGCCTCCAGCTCCGCCTCCTGCTCTCGGATCCGCGCGGCCTCGCGCTCCATGTCCTCGGGATCGCGCCCGCGCCGTTCCTCGTCCGGCGCGCCGGTGGCGCTCTTCACCCGGGCGTCGGCGAGCGAGATCGTGCCCCGTACCCGCTCGGCCAGCTGGGAGAGTTCGTACCAGGTCTGCTGGGCCCGCTGCAGCCGCGGCACGAGCCGCCGGACCTCGTCCTCCAGGTCCGCCTCGCGGGCGAGCGCCGCCTTGAGTCCGGCCTCGGCGGTCTCCTTGCGCTGCTTGAGCGCGGCCTCGTCGGCGATCTCGCTACGCAGTGCCTCCCGCAGTCCCACCAGGTCGTCGGCGAGGAGACGCAGCCTGGCGTCGCGGAGGTCCGCCTGGATGACGGCGGCCCTGCGGGCGACGGCCGCCTGCCGTCCGAGCGGCTTGAGCTGGCGGCGCAGTTCGTCGTTGAGGTCCTGGACACGGGCGAGGTTGGCCCCCATCGCCTCCAGCTTCCGGGCCGCCTTCTCCTTGCGCCTGCGGTGCTTGAGCACACCCGCGGCCTCCTCGATGAAGGCGCGGCGTCCGGTCGGGTCGGCGTGCAGGACGGAGTCCAGCCGGCCCTGGCCGACAATGACGTGCATCTCACGGCCGATACCGGAGTCGGAGAGGAGTTCCTGGATATCGAGCAGCCGGCAGGTGTCGCCATTGATCTGGTATTCACTGCCGCCGTTGCGGAACATGATCCGCGTGATCGTCACTTCGGCGTACTCGATGGGAAGCGCGCCGTCGGAATTGTCGATGGTCAGCGACACTTCGGCGCGGCCGAGCGGTGGCCTGCCGGTGGTGCCGGCGAAGATCACGTCTTCCATCTTGCCGCCGCGCAGTGATTTGGCACCCTGCTCACCCATGACCCAGGAGAGCGCGTCCACCACATTGGATTTCCCCGACCCATTGGGGCCGACGACGCAGGTGATCCCCGGTTCGAACCGAAGGGTCGTGGCGGAGGCGAATGATTTGAAACCACGCAGGGTCAGGGCCTTGAGGTGCACGCCGCCGGACTCTACCTTTCACTCTCGGTTTCGCTGATGAAGGTGCAGGGCACATCAGACGTTAAGCGAAGAGCGACGGGACCGGGGGCGGGCCGGGGGGAAAGAGAAAAGGGACGCCGAAGCGTCCCTTGTACATCGCGCGCGACACCGCTCATGCGGCGTACACACACAGCCTTGCGTGACGGACCGCGGACGGACCTGCTCCCGGGTGATCCCCGGTGACACAGGACAGCGGTCCGTGACGAAGACATTTCATGGTTGGTCCCGAGCAACTGGCACGTTCGGCCCGGCCGGATCCGGCGGGGCCTTGACGGTCAGGTCAGCGCGGGCTCCGCCTGGGGTACGTCGATGTCGATGCTGTCGAGCAGCGACTCCTGGTGGTGGGCGGCGGCGTTGAGCGCGTCGTTCTCGTCCTGGATCCGCACGAGCTCGGATTCCAGGTCCTGGACACGCTTCTGAAGCCGTCGCATCTCGGCGAGGAGTCGCGGGTCGGAACCGCCGACGTAACCGAGAAGCGCCTTTGCCATGATGGATGGTCCTCCACACTGAGTGACCGACCGAATGCGGTGTGGGTCGTGGGAATCGCACCCGCGGTGTTCGGCAGTGCTGTGTCCACTGCTGTCCTGCTGTCACCAGCTCTGCCGAACAGCTGAGGTGCGCGGGGTTTTCAGCGTCTCACCAAAAAGTTTGACGGTCAACACGATCACACGCCGACGGCCGGGAGTCCCGGGGGCGCGCGGCCTTTCGATCATGCGGCGCGACTCTCCTGCGGGCACCCGACGGGCTGGGAGATCTTCGTCGAGGGCGCAGCCTTGCACGACAACCGCTTCTTGGCAACCATGCGCAGCCGCCAGGCACTTTCGCAGGTCATTTCGGGTGCGGAGGCCTTCCCGCACTCCCGGTCACGTCCGGCGCCCCGTCGGACACGGAGCGGATCCGCGCCTTTTCCCCGGGCGGCCGTCAGCGGATCGCGAATCCCTCGTATCCACCGCGGGGCGTGTCCCAGATCTCAGTGACTCCGTCGACTCGGCCGGGTGTGTCGTCGGAGCCGAGCCAGTCGAGCAGACGGTGGCAATTCTCACGCGGTCCTTCCGCCACCACCTGCACCCGGCCGTCGTCGAGATTGAGGGCGAAGCCGGTGAGTCCGCCGATCTCCAAGGCATTTGCCCTGGTGAACCAGCGAAACCCTACTTGCTGTACTCGGCCGCGTACCCATACGACGAGGCGCGCATCTGTGTTCATGCCCGAACGCTAACCGGCCAATTGCACAAGGAGCACGGCGCCCCAATCCGCCATGGCGTAAGGTCCCCTCGCAATAGCTCACCCGAACGGGTGAGTTTGATCAAGAATACGGTGACGTCGCGACGACGCCCGGAGCACGAGGAAGGCACAGCGCATGGGACGCCATCGACGCGCAGGCGCAGCCCCCGCCGCTGAGCAGTACGCGGCCGGAGCGGCGGGCGGGACCCGGAGTGCACGCCGTAAGAAGCGAGTACGACGGCCCGTACGCGCCGGGCTCCTCGGAGTCTCGGCGGCCGTGGCCGTCGGCGCCGTCGCCGTCGCCTCCGGCCTCGTGCCCGGCGGCGGCACCTACAGCGTCAGCGGCGGACCGGCCGCGGACCAGGTCCGCTCGGGCGGCGGACCTGACCTGCTGACCCAGGGCGACGCGTCCGCGAAGCCGACGGCCGGGACGTCCGCGCCGGCGTCCGCCGAGGCCGGCAGCAGTGCGGACCGCTCCGGCGCGCCCTCGAAGTCCCCCTCCGCGACGCCGAGCGAGAAGCCCTCGGCGAGCGCCTCGAAGCGGGCGGCGAAGACGCCGGCGCGGACGAAGGCCCCCGCGCCGAGGAAGAGCGCCTCGTCCGGGCCCGCCACCAAGACCCCCACCCCCACGAAGACCCCGTCGGCCGCACCGACGCGTACGGCCACCGCACCGGCCGGCTCCGCCACCGTCTCCGCGCAGGCGGCGGTGCTCGCGCTGGTCAACGAGGAGCGTGCGAAGGTCGGCTGCAGCCCGGTCACCAGGAGTGCGTCGCTGACCGCGCTCGCCCAGGACTTCAGCGAGGACATGGCGGCCCGGGACTTCTTCGCCCACACGGACCCGGACGGGGCGACCCCGTGGGACCGCGCCGCGGCCGCCGGTGTCGAGGGGCTCGGCGGCGAGAACATCGCCCGCGGCCAGGCCGACGCGCAGGCCGTGATGGACGCCTGGATGGACAGCGAAGGCCACCGCGCGAACATTCTCAACTGCGACTACACGACGCTCGGCGTCGGCGTGCACTTCGGCCCCGGCGGCCCCTGGTGGACGCAGGACTTCGGCTTCTGACCGACGCCTGCGCACCCGCGGGACCGTGAGCGCGCCCGCCCCCGACGCACGGGGGCGGGCGCGCTCGTCGTGGTGGCAGCGGCTTGCGCCTGTGCAGCGCTCACCAGGGGTGAGCGCTGCACAGGCGTAAGCTCTCGGGCATGGCTCTGGCAGAGACGGAACACATGCCCGGCGAGGCGTCGCCGTTCGACGTCTTCTCACGGCAGTGCCCCTCGCGCGGGACGCTGGAGCACGTCACGGGCCGCTGGGGCGGGCTGACCCTGGGCGCGCTGTACGAGAGCGGGGCCCGCTTCAACGAGCTGCGCCGCCGGATCGACGGGGTCAGCGAGAAAATGCTCTCCCTGACGCTCCAGGCGCTGGAACGCGACGGTCTGGTGCACCGGGAGGCCCAGCTCACCAATCCGCCTCGCGTCGACTACGAACTGACGGCCCTGGGTCGTGAGGTCGCGAACCGGCTGCTGGACCTCATCGAGCTCGTCGAGGGCCGGATGCCCGAGGTCATCGAGGCCCGGGACCGCTACGACGCGGCGCGCGGCGCCTGAGGCTCCGCCGGCCCGGCTCTCAGATCCGCGGCGGGCGCTGGCAGCGGGGACAGAAGTAGCTGGACCGGTTCATCCAGGGGCGGCGGCGGATCGGCGTGCCGCACCGGTGGCAGGGTTCGTCCTCGCGCCCGTACGCGTCCAGTGACCGGTCGAAGTAGCCGGACTGTCCGTTCACGTTGACGTAGAGACTGTCGAAGCTGGTCCCGCCCTGGTCCAGTGCCTCCCGCATCACCTCACGGATGTGGGTGAGCAGCTCCGCCGTCCTGGGCCGGGTCAGGGTGGCCGTCGGGCGCTCGTAGTGGAGCCGGCTGCGCCAGAGCGCCTCGTCGGCGTAGATGTTGCCGACCCCGCTGATCAGGGACTGGTCGAGCAGGGCACGCTTGACCGTCGTACGCCGAAGACGCAGCGCCACGTGGAAGGCCGTGTCGTCGAAGGCCGGGTCGAGGGGGTCGCGGGCGATGTGCGCGATCACGTCGGGCAGCCCGTCGGGGGTGTTCTCGTGCACCGAAAGCCCGCCGAAGGTCCGCTGGTCCACGAAGCGCAGCTCGGTGCCGAGGTCGTCGTCGAAGCCGATCCGGATCCGCAGGTGCTTCTCGTCCGCAGCGCCGGTGGGCTGCACGAGGAGCTGGCCGCTCATGCCGAGGTGGCCGAGCATGGACGAGTCCGCTCCGTCGAGAGGGACCCAGAGGTACTTCCCGCGCCGCATCGCCGTGCCGAAGCGCAGGCCCCCGAGCCGCGCGGCGAAGTCCGCCCCGCCCGCGAGGTGCCGGCGGACCGCACGCGGGTGCAGGACCTCGACCTCGCTCACGGTGCGGCCGGAGACCCAGCGTTCCAGACCGCGCCGTACGACTTCGACCTCGGGCAGTTCGGGCACGGCGGGCACTCCTTCGGGGGACGGGACGGCGAAAACCCCCCGGTGCACGTGGCACCGAGGGGCTTACGGACGGACTCAGGCCGGAGCGGCGTCCGAACGGGGCGGGTCGGCAGGGGTGTCGGCGACCCCTCCGTCGGCAGCGGCCTTCGCCGCTGCCTCCCGCGCTTCCGCGGCGGCGCTGATCTCGCGCCAGGCGGACTCGGCCGCCTGCTGCTCCGCTTCCTTCTTGCTACGGCCGGTGCCGGTGCCGTACGAGACACCACCGACGCGAGCAGCAGCAGTGAAGGTCTTCTCGTGATCGGGTCCGGTCTCCGTGACGAGGTACTCGGGGACTCCGAGGCTCTCGCTCGCGGTGAGTTCCTGGAGACTGGTCTTCCAGTCCAGGCCGGCTCCGAGGCTCGAAGACCTGTCGATCAGCGGGTCGAAGAGCCGGTGCACCAGCTCCGAGGCCGCGCCGAGGCCCTGGTCGAGATAGACGGCGCCGATCACCGCTTCAAGGGTGTCGGCGAGGATGGAAGCCTTGTCCCGGCCCCCCGTGCCCTCTTCACCGCGGCCGAGCCGGATGAAGGAGCCGAGTTCGAGGCCGCGGCCCACTTCCGCAAGTGCACGCGAGTTGACCACCGCGGCCCGCAACTTGGCCAGCTGGCCTTCGGGCAGGTCGGGGTGGGTCCGGTACAGCGTGTCCGTGACCACCAGGCCGAGCACGGAATCCCCGAGGAATTCCAGCCGCTCGTTGGTGGGCAGACCGCCGTTCTCGTATGCGTACGAACGATGGGTCAGCGCACGCACCAGAAGGGCGGACTCGAGGTGATACCCGAGCCGCCCTTCCAGAAGCGTGTGGGACGAGGCTGAGTTGATGTTGTCTGCCTGCTTCTTGGCGCTGGACAACTCAGACATCGGGCCTCTCACCAGCCGCTCAGACCTCGAGGACCTGGCGCTTGTTGTAGGTGCCGCAGCTCGGGCACGCAATGTGCTGGAGCTTCGGCTCCTGGCAACGCTCGCACGAAACCAGAGTGGGGACCGCAGCCTTCCACTGCGACCGGCGGTGGCGCGTGTTGCTGCGCGACATCTTCCGCTTCGGAACAGCCACGGCTACTTCTCCTGCTTCTCGTCGACGCCAGGTTCGGCGCCGCCCATGTTGTCCTTCTCGCCGTCCTGAACGGTCTCGGCGAGTCCTTGCAGTGCCGCCCAACGGATGTCGGCGACGTCGTGGTGATGGTCCGGATTCTCGTCCAGCCTGATCCCGCATTCGGAACACAGACCGGCACAGGTCTCCTTGCACACCGGCTGCAGCGGCAGTGCGAGCACCACCGCGTCACGCAGCACAGGCTCGAGGTCGAACGAGTCGTCCTCGAGGAAAAACCTGTCCTCGTCGTCCTCGGCGTCGTCGACCGGGTCCGCGTTCCTGCTGCGGTTCCGGTCATCGGCGTCAGGGTACGAGAACATCTCCTGGAAGTCCGCTTCGACCTCGAGGGTCAGCGGCTCCAGACACCTTACGCACTCCCCTTCGGCCGTCGCACGGGCGGTGCCCGTGACGAGCACCCCTTCCATGACCGATTCGAGGCGGACGTCCAGCGCCAGGGGCGCGTTCTCCGGAACCCCGATGACCCCGTCGATGCCGAGGTCCTTCGGTGCTTCCGCCGTGCGGGTCAGCCGCTTCATGGCACCAGGACGCCGGCCCAGCTCGCGCGTATCGAACACGAGAGGGCTGCGGTGGTCGAGGTGGCCGTTCAGGGCTTTTCCTGCTTTCGAGATCATGTGCGTGGTGCGGCTTCGGGTGGGCCACCCCTGTCCGGACGGAAAGAGGGCAGCCGGGATCGCGGACATAGGCGCGACCGAACAGCCAGGATACTGGACGTACCGCCCAGCTCCCAATCCGGTACGGCCCGCTCCGGTCAGCGGCCCTGCTCGTAGCGGCGCAGCTGGTCCAGGTCGATCATGCTCGTGTCGAACAGGCTGGTCTCGTCGAGCGCGCTCTCGCCCTGCTGCCCGGGCGCCTGGCCCTGCTGGGACCAGCCGTAGTCCTGCTGCTGGTGCGGGTCGTACGCCTGCTGCTGGTAGGCGTACGGGTCGGCCTGCTGCTGCGGATAGCCGTAGCCGTCCTGAGGCTGCTGCTGGTCCTGGAAGCCGTACTGCGCGTACTGCGGCTCGGCTCCGGGCTGGGCGGGGAAGCCCGCCTGTGCGGGGTCCTGGTAGCCCGCCACCGGCGCGTAGTCCGGCTGGACGGGTTCCGCGTAGGGCTGGTGGACGGGCTCGGCGTAGTCCGGCTGCTGGGGGATCTGCCGCGGCTCGGGGGTGGCGAGTTCCGCGAGGCCCGCCCAGTGGTCCTCGTCGCTGGTGTGCTGCCGGCCGCCCGCGGCGTCCTGGGCGGCCATGTGCGCGCCGAGGTCGTCCGTGGCGACCCGGCCGTGCAGCTTCTGCCGGCCCCGGCCGACGGCTTCCAGCGTCTTGGCGAGCACGGCCTCGAAGGCACCGAGCTTGGTGTCCACGTAGTCGTCCGCGCGCCGCCTGAGCGTCTCGGGGTCCGCGCTGCGCTCGGGGGCCTCGGCGAAGTCGGGGTCCTGGTAGCCCTGCTCGTCGAGACCCTCGCCGCGTCCGAGGAGCTTCTCCCGGCCCCGGTCCACGGAGCCGATGGTCTTGGTGAGGACGACCTCGAAGTTGGCGAGCTTGCTGTCGACGTACTCGTCGGCCTCCGCGCGGACCTCGTCGGCCTCCCTGCGGGCCTCGGACAGGATCCGGTCGGCCTCCGCCTGGGAACGCTGGGCCACCTCCGTACCCGAGATCAGCGAGCCGCGCTCGGCGTGGGCGGACTCGATGATCCGGTCGGCCTCCTGCCGGGCCTGTTCCACCAGCTGCTCGCGGCCGCCGATGAGCTCCTGGGCGTGCGCGAGCGAGCCGGGCAGCGCCTCGCGCACCTCCTCCAGCAGCGCGAGCAGCTCGGCCCGGTTGACCACGCAGGACGCCGACATGGGCATGGACCGGGCGCTGCCGACCGTTTCGACGATCTCGTCGAGCTTCTTCTGCACGTCCACCGTGTGCTCGCCACTCTCTGCCGCTGTTGGAGACGGACGGGACGACTGTACGGCCAGTCGCCTCCCGTCCGACACCTGGTGACGGACGGTCAGCGCATCACTTCTCGCCGAGACGCTCCGTGAGAGCGCGGTGGACGGTGGGCGGCAGCAGGTGCGCCACGTCGCCGCCCCAGGTGGCGACCTCCTTGACCAGGGAGGACGACAGGAAGCTGTAGGTCGGGTTGGTCGGCACGAACAGCGTCTCGACGCCGGAGAGGCCGTTGTTCATCTGGGCCATCTGCAGCTCGTAGTCGAAGTCGCTGACCGCCCGCAGCCCCTTCACGATGGCGGGGATGTCGCGCTGCTTGCAGAAGTCGACGAGCAGCCCGTGGAAGGACTCGACCTCGACGTTGCCGAAGTCGGCCGTAACCTCGCGGATCATCTCGATGCGCTCGTCGACCGTGAACAGGCCCTTCTTGGACTGGTTGATCATCACGGCGACGTGCACGACGTCGTACAGCTTCGAGGCTCGACCGATGATGTCGAGATGTCCGTTGGTGATGGGGTCGAACGACCCCGGACAGACGGCGCGGCGCAACGTGGTTCCCTCGCTCTCCGGTGCGGTCATCGTGCGTCTTCGCACGTAGAGGCGGCGCGACCGTACCAAAGCGTGGCCTCGCCGTAGCGGCGGGACCGTAGCGGCTCGAAACCGTCGGGCCAGCCGAATTCGCCGCCTCTCGTGCTCCGTTCCACCGTGACGAGGGCGTCGCCCGTGAGCCAGCCCTGGGCACGGAGTGTGAGCAGGATCTCCCGAAGATCGTCGTCGGTGACGGCGTACGGCGGGTCGAGGAACACCACGTCGTACGGCTCCGAGGGCGCGGGCCCCGCGACGACCTGTTCCGCCCGCCCCGCACGGAACTCCGCACCGGGCAGACCGAGGGTCCGGATGTTGTCGCGGACGGTGCGCGCGGCCTTGGCGTCCGCCTCCACGAGCAGCGCGTGGACGGCGCCGCGGGAGAGGGCTTCCAGGCCCACCGCACCGGAGCCGGCGTACAGGTCGGCCAGCCGGATGCCGTCGAGGGTGCCGAGGAGCGCCGCCCAGGTGGAGAACAGGCCCTCGCGCGCACGGTCGGATGTGGGGCGGGTGCCGGTGCCGGGCGGGACGGCCAGGCGGCGTCCGCCGGCCGTGCCGGCGATCACGCGGGTCATGGGTGTCTGGTCCTCGGGTCGCGGGCGGCGCACAGGACGGGACGTGCGCCGTGCTCCCCACGATATGGCGTCCCGGGGTTTCCGCCCGGTCACCCCCGTCACCCCTTGTCGAGGTACTCCTCCCTGTCCTTGTCCAGCAGCGCGTCCAGCGCGATGCGCAGCTCGGGGAGCCGGTCGAGGTCCGGGTCGTCCGCGACGACCCGCACGGCCTCCTCACGGGCCGCCGCGATGACCTCCTCGTCGTCGATGACGCTGAGCACCCGCAGGGAGGACCGGACGCCGGACTGGGCCTGGCCGAGGACGTCGCCCTCCCGGCGCTGTTCGAGGTCGATGCGGGACAGCTCGAAGCCGTCGAGGGTCGCGGCGACCGCGGAGAGTCTGGCCCGGGCGGGGCTCGCCTCGTGGGCCTCGCTGACCAGCAGGCAGAGGCCGGGGGCGCTGCCGCGGCCGACGCGGCCCCTGAGCTGGTGCAGCTGGGACACCCCGAAGCGGTCGGCGTCCATGATCACCATCGCGGTGGCGTTGGGGACGTTCACCCCGACCTCGATGACCGTGGTGGCGACGAGGACGTCGGCCTGGCCGGCGGCGAAGCGACGCATGACGTCGTCCTTGTCGTCGGGCTGCATCCTGCCGTGGAGGATCTCGACGCGCAGGCCGCTCAGCGGGCCCCTGGCGAGCTGTGCGGCGATGTCCAGCACGGCGAGCGGCGGACGCTTCTCCGGGTCGTCGGCGGGGGGCTTCCCGGCGGCCTTGCCCTTCTTCTCCGCCGCCTCGTCCGCGTCGTCGCCGATGCGGGGGCAGACGACGTAGGCCTGGTGGCCGTTCGCGACCTCCTCGCGGACCCGTTCCCAGGCGCGGTCGAGGAAGTGGGGCTTGTCCTTGGCGGGCACGACGTGGCTGGCGATCGGGGAGCGTCCGGCCGGCAACTGGTCGAGCACGGAGGTCTCCAGGTCGCCGAAGACCGTCATCGCGACCGTGCGCGGAATGGGGGTGGCGGTCATGACGAGCAGGTGCGGGGGCTGCTTGCCCTTGGAGCGCAGGGCGTCGCGCTGCTCCACCCCGAACCGGTGCTGCTCGTCCACGACGACCAGGCCGAGGTCGTGGAACTTGACCTTGTCCTCGATCAGCGCGTGGGTGCCGATGACCAGTCCCGCCTCGCCCGTGACCAGGTCGAGGAGTGCCTGACGGCGGGCGGCCGTGCCCATGGATCCGGTCAGCAGGACGACCTTGGTGCCGAGGTCGGAGCCGCCCAGCATGCCTCCTTCGGCCAGCTCGCCCATCATCTCGGTGATCGACCGGTGGTGCTGCTGGGCGAGCACTTCGGTGGGGGCGAGCATCGCGGCCTGGCCGCCCGCGTCGACGACCCGGAGCATGGCGCGCAGCGCGACCAGTGTCTTGCCCGAGCCGACCTCGCCCTGGAGCAGCCGGTGCATCGGGTGTTCCGTCGCCAGGTCGTCGAAGATCTCCTCGGTGACCTTCTGCTGGCCCTCGGTGAGGGTGAAGGGGAGCGTGGCGTCGAAGGCGTCGAGGACCCCCGCGGACACGGGCTTCCTGGCCACCGCCGGAAGCTGGGTGTCGGCGTACCTGCGGCGGGCGAGGGCGACCTGGAGGACGAAGGCCTCGTCCCAGCGCAGCCGGTCACGCGCGGCGGCGATGTCCGCCTTGGTCTGCGGCCGGTGGATCCTGAGCAGCGCCTCGGGGAGCGGGACGAAGCCCCGTCCCTCGCGCAGCGGGAGGGGCAGCGGGTCGACGGCCTCCCGCGCGCTGGGCAGGACGGTGTCGACGGCTTTGGCGATCCGCCAGGAGTCGAGCTGCTTGCAGGCGGGGTAGATCGGCAGCAGCCGGCCGGCGAAGGCGTCGACGGCCTCGGTCACGTCCTCCTCGTCGCCGTCCTGCGCGTCGAGGAGCTGGTACGTGGGGTGGGCGAGCTGCATCTTCCGGTTGAAGACGGAGGCCTTGCCCGCGAACATGGCGCGCCGCCCGGGCAGCAGCTCCTTGTGGGGCTTGTGGACGCCGTGCCCGAAGAAGACCAGCTGGAGCCTGCCGCTGCCGTCGGTGAGGGTCACTTCGAGCCGCTTGCCCCGGCCGTTGTTGAACATCATGATCCGCGCGTCGGCGACCTGGGCGACGACCGTGACGTGCTCGTCCAGCGGGAGGTCCGTGAGCGCCGTGAGCCGGCCGCGCTCCTCGTACCGTCGCGGGTAGTGGTGGAGGAGGTCACCGACCGTGTGCAGGCCGAGGTGTTCGGCCATCACCTTCGCGGTGGCTCCGCCGAGCAGCTTCTTCAGGGGTTCATCGAAAGCGGACACGCGGTCCATTGCACACCACGGCACCGACAGATGTCGCCGGGCACGGCGCGGGGCACGGTGTCACTCGACGCCGATGAGCAGGGGCGCGGTCTGGTGGCCGCCCCGGTAGACGACGGTGTCGACGGCCAGGTAGCCCTCGCGCACGTACGCGCTCAGGGCGTCGGCGAGGCTGTCGGGGACGTCCTCCCCCAGGACCAGGGTGACGAGTTCGCCGCCGGCCGACAGCATCCGGTCGAGGACGGTGCGGGCGGTCGCGGGCACGTCCTCGCCGATGACGGCGACGTCCCCGTCGATCAGCCCGAGGATGTCGCCGGCCTGGCAGATCCCCGCCATCGTCCACGACTGGCGCTCGGCGACGGCCAGTTCGGCGTACCGGGTGGCACCGGCCGCCGCGGTCATGGCGACGACGTCCTCGTCGAAGCCGCGCCCCGGTTCGTGGACGGCGAGGGCGGCGATCCCCTGGACGGCCGCGCGCGTGGGGACCACGGCGACGCGGATGCCTTCGGTCCTGGCCTGTTCGGCGGCCGCCGCCGCCGTGTGCCGCAGTTGCGCGTCGTTGGGCAGCAGGACGACCTCGCGCGCGTGGGCCCGGCGGATCGCGTCGACCAGTTCGCCGCTGGCGGGCGGCTCGCCGGGGCGGGCCAGGACGGTGGTCGCACCGGCGTCGGCGCACAGGCCGGAGAGTCCGTCGCCGGGGACGACCAGGACGACCGCGCGCTGGACCGGTTCGCGGTGGGCACGGATCCGGTCGGCGGCGAAGTGCGTGATCCGGATGCGGTAGGGCCGCCCCGCCTCGACACCGGCCTCGACGGCCGCCCCGGCGTCGTCGACGTGGACGTGGACGTTCCACAGGCCGTCGCCGCCGACGACGACGAGTGAGTCCCCGAGGGCGTCCAGCCGGCTCCGCAGCACGGTCACGGCCTCGTCGGTGGCCTCCAGCAGGTAGATGACCTCGAAGGCGGGGCCGCCGTCCGGGTCCGCGTCGCCGCAGTCCCCCGTCTGCGGCAGCGACACGGGACCGGGAGGTGCGGTGCGCTCCGCGGGGCGGCCGCCGGCCGCTTCCAGCAGGGCTCCGAGCACGGCGACCAAGCCCTGTCCGCCCGCGTCCACGACACCGGCGCGTCCGAGGGCGGCCAGCTGTCCGGGGGTGGCGGCCAGGGCGGCGAGGGCGCCTCCGTACGCCGCGTCGAGCACGTCCGTCAGGCCCGCACCGGCAGGCGCCGCCGCGGCCGCCCCCGCGGCGGCGGTGGCGACGGTCAGCACCGTGCCCTCGACGGGATGGGCGACGGCCTTGCGCGCCGCGGCGGCGGCCTCCGCGAGGGCGGTCCGCAGGTGAGGTGCGTCACCCGCCTCGGCCAGCACTCCGGCCATGCCGCGCAGCAACTGCGCCAGGATGGTGCCGGAGTTTCCCCGGGCGCCGATCAGCGCCCCGTGCGCCATGGCCCGGACGACGTCGGCGGGGGCGGGGAGGGTGGAACCCGTCTCGTGGGCGGCGAACACCGCCTCGACCGCCGCAGCCGCCGATTCCACGGTGAGGTACAGGTTGGTGCCCGTGTCCCCGTCGGCGACCGGGTAGACGTTGATGGCGTCGATCGCCGACCGCTCCCGGCCCAGGGCCTCCAGCGCCAGCGAGCACCAGGTGCGCACCGCGACGGCGTCCAGAACGTCGTGGGACTGCGGCACCGTTGGTCCTCCTTGGGGCGGCCGTGGGGGGCTGGCTGAACCGCAGAGTAGTCCTCGCCCGCAGGTCCGGCGGGCACAGGTGCGGGGAGGAGGGCCGGGGAACCCGTGGTAGTTTCGTATCTCCGACGCAGCCGTTGTATGCTGCTTCGGTTGCCCGACGAAAGTCGGGACATTCCTCCGGTACCGCCACTTCAGTAAAATGATTCCGGCGCGCCGGAATTCACTGTAAGTGCATCTGAAGTCTTTGGAGTGACCCGTGGCTGCCAACTGCGACGTTTGCGGCAAGGGGCCGAGCTTCGGCAACAGCATTTCGCACTCGCACCGCCGTACGTCCCGTCGCTGGAATCCCAACATCCAGCGCGTGCGTGCCGTGGTCGGTCGGACGCCGAAGCGGCTCAACGTCTGCACCTCGTGCATCAAGGCCGGCAAGGTCGCGCGCTGACGTCCCCGTCGTAGCGCAGCCTTCCGGTTGCCCAAAAAGCCGGTCCATCTCGGTGGACCGGCTTTTTGCTGTCCTTCACCGTGCGGGCCGTCGCGCCCCGCCCCTCAGCGCGCGCGGCGCAGCGCCCAGCCGTGATCGACGGGGCCGATGCCGCCGCCCAGCGCGAAGCCGGCCCGTATCGCGCCGGTGACGTACTCCTTCGCGCCCCTCACTGCCGTCGGCACGTCCTGGCCGCGGGCGAGCCCGCACGCGATGGCGGAGGCGAGGGTGCAGCCGGTGCCGTGGGTGTGCCGGTTGTCGTGCCTCGGTGCGCGCAGCCAGTGCTCGTCCGTGCCGTCGGTCAGCAGGTCGACGGCCTCGCCGGGCAGATGGCCGCCCTTGATGACGACCCAGCGCGGCCCGTAGGACAGGAGCTCCGCCGCGGCCCGCAGCATCCCGGCCTCGTCGGTGACCGTGATGCCGGTGAGCTGGGCCACCTCGTCGAGGTTGGGGGTGGCGACGGTGGCGACGGGCAGCAGTCTGGTGCGCACGGACGCGAGGGCCTCGGTGGCGAGCAGGGCGTCACCGTGCTTGGAGACCCCGACGGGGTCGACGACGACGGGGGCCCGGGTGCCGGCGACGAGTTCCGCGACGGTCTCGACGAGTGCGGCGGACGCCAGCATGCCCGTCTTCACGGCCTGGACGCCGATGTCGTCGACGACGCTCCGGTACTGGGCGCGCACGGCGTCCACCGGGAGTTCCCAGGCGCCCTGCACGCCCAGCGAGTTCTGGGCGGTCACGGCGGTGAGCACGCTCATCCCGTGGGTGCCGAGGGCGAGCATCGTCTTCAGATCGGCCTGGATGCCCGCACCGCCGCCGGAGTCGGATCCGGCGACGGTGAGGACACGGGGCGGTACGGCGGCGGGTGCTGTCATGCCCCGGAATCTACTGGGCGTCCTCGATGGACCCGAAATGGTCCCAGCCGCCCTTGCTGGTCCAGGGGGCTCCGTCGACCGTGACCTGAGGCAGCGCCGACGGGTTGAGGACCTCGCCGATCACCTTCCAGCGGGCGGGGAGCTTCACGTCGGCGGGGAACGTCGCCACGATCGCGTGGTCCTCTCCCCCGGTGAGCACCCACTGCAGGGGGTCGACCCCGACGGCCTGCCCGATGTCGGACATCTGGGAGGGGATGTCGATCAGCCCCGAGCGCAGGTCGATGCGGACCTTGCTGGCCTCGGCGATGTGCCCGAGGTCCGCGACGAGGCCGTCGCTCACGTCCGTCATGGCCGTGGCGCCCAGCCCGGCCGCCGCCGGTCCCGCGTGGTACGGCGGTTCGGGGCGCCGGTGCGCCTCGACGAAGGCGCGGGGCGAGCGGAACCCGCGGGAGAGCACGGCGAATCCGGCGGCGGACCAGCCGAGCCAGCCGGTGACGGCGACGACGTCGCCGGGACGGGCTCCGGCACGGGTGACGGGCTCGTGGTTGCGCAGGTCACCGAGCGCGGTGATGGCGACGGTGATGGTGTCACCGCCGACGACGTCACCCCCGACCACGGCCGCACCGGCGACCTGGCACTCGTCGCGCAGCCCGTCCATCAGCTCGGCGGCCCAGGTGACCGGGAGGTCGGCGGGCACGACGAGGCCGAGCAGCAGCGCGGTGGGCACGGCGCCCATGGCCGCGATGTCGGCGAGGTTCTGGGCGGCCGCCTTGCGGCCGACGTCGTACGCGGTGGACCAGTCGCGGCGGAAGTGCCGCCCTTCCAGCAGGATGTCCGTACTGGCCACGACCCTGCGGTCGGGAGCGGCCACGACCGCGGCGTCGTCGCCGGGTCCCAGCCGTACCGCCGGAGTGGTGGTGAGCCGGGAAGTGAGCTCTCTGATGAGCCCGAACTCCCCCAACTCGCCCACGGTTCCCTTCACCGAGTCTCACCTCTCATGTATCGCACCGGACACGTGTCCGGGCTGGTTCAGCGGCCGGGGGTCCGGGCCGTGGACGAACGGCCCGGGGGCACCGGTGGCCCCGGGTCGTGCGGGCATCACCGTCCCCCTTCCGCCCCGGTGGGCTTGCGGTCGCGAGCCCCAACTGCTGTCGGTACCGTCAAGAGATACGTCAACTTCTGTGGTGCGTACGCCACGCTGTGGGCGTCAACCGGCCCGTAGGTCTCCCCGTGGCCCGCGGCGACGCGATAACGTGGCGTCCCTTTCCCCCACATGATCCTCGTGGCCGCCCTGGAGGTTCCGTGGTACAGGCGTACATCCTCATCCAGACCGAGGTGGGCAAGGCGTCGATCGTCGCCGAGACCATCGCAAAGCTCCCGGGAGTGATCCAGGCAGAGGACGTCACAGGCCCCTACGACGTGATCGTGCGCGCGCAGGCCGACACGGTCGACGCGCTCGGCCGCATGGTGGTCGCCAAGGTCCAGCAGGTGGACGGCATCACCAGAACCCTGACCTGCCCGGTCGTCCACCTCTGACCCCTGTCTACGCTGGCCCGGTGACCCGCACCCGCCGCCCGCTTCCCGGACCCCGTGTTCTCTCCGCGTCCGCCGCCCTGTTCGTCCTGGCCGCGGCGGGCTGTTCCGCCGGCGGTTCCCAGCCGTCCGTGCCGGTACCCGCTCCGTCGCCGGAGGCAGCCGGGTACTGCGGGGCACTGCACGGGGAACTGCCGGAGACGGTCGCCGGTCTGGAACGGAGCGACCCCTCACCGGAGTCGGATCTGACCGCCGGCTGGGGGGACGGGGCGATCGTACTGCGCTGCGGTGTCCCGCGGCCCGCGAGGATGGACGATTCCCAGTCCAAGGCGGTGGAGGCGGACGGCGTCAACTGGCTGCTGGAGCAGCGCGGCGCCGACGGCCCCCGGTTCACGACCACCTATCGCAAGGCGTACGTCGAGGTGACGCTCGGCCCGGAGTACGCGCACGACGTCACCCCGCTGTCGGCGTTCGCGGCACCGGTCGCGAAGACGGTGCCCGACAGCCTCTGAGGGCCCGGTGGCCCGCCCCCGGCGGGGGGACGGGGCCACCGTGCGGCTCAGCGCAGGCCGGTGGAGCGGTTCAGCGCGGCCTGGATCAGCCGGTCGACCAGCTCCCCGTAGCTCACACCGCTCTCCTGCCACATGCGCGGGTACATGGAGATCGGGGTGAAGCCCGGCATGGTGTTGATCTCGTTGATGACGAACGTGCCGTCCTCCGTGAGGAAGAAGTCGGCGCGCACCAGGCCCTCGCAGGACGCGGCCTCGAAGGCGTCCACGGCGAGCCGCCGGACCTCGGCGGTCTGCTCCTCGGTGAGCGGCGCGGGCACCAGTCCGGCCGCGGAGTCGATGTACTTGGCCTCGAAGTCGTAGAAGTCGTGCGCGGTGACCGGCGGGATCTCGGCGGGCACGCTCGCGCGCGGTCCGTCCTCGAACTCCAGGACGCCGCATTCGATCTCGCGGCCGCGCAGCAGGGACTCCACCAGGAACTTGGGGTCGTGCCGGCGGGCCTCCTCGATCGCCTCGTCGAGTCCGGAGGGGTCGTCGACCTTGGTGATGCCCATGGAGGAGCCACCGCGGGCGGGCTTCACGAAGAGCGGCCAGCCGTGTTCGGCGGCGAACTCCATGATGCGCTTGCGGGCGGCGGGGCGGTCGGACTCCCACTCACGGGGGCGGACGACCTCGTACGGGCCGACCGGCAGCCCGAAGGAGGTGAACACCCGCTTCATGTACTCCTTGTCCTGGCCGACGGCCGAGGCCAGGACGCCCGCGCCGACGTACGGCACCCCGGAGAGCTCCAGAAGGCCCTGGAGCGTGCCGTCCTCGCCGTACGGGCCGTGCAGCATGGGGAAGACCACGTCGACCTCGCCCAGCGCCGTGGGAACGGCGCCGGGTTCACCGACGACGACGTCACGGTTGCCGGGATCGACGGAGAGCGTCACCACTCCGCGGGCGGACTCGGCCAGCTGGTCCACGTCGGGGACCTGCCGGTCGGTGATGGCCATCCGGGCCGGGTCGTCGGACGTGAGGGCCCAACGCCCGTCCCTGGTGATGCCGATCGGCAGGACGTCGTACTTCGTCCGGTCGATGGCGCTCATGATGGCGCCCGCCGTGACGACCGAGATGCCGTGTTCGGAGCTCCGGCCGCCGAACACGACGGCCACACGCGGCTTGCGGCCCTGCTCGGAGCTCTGCTCGGAGCCGAGGGGGCTCTCGGTGCTCTGGGGGAGGTTCTGGCTGCTCATATCGCGATGAGCGTACCTGCTGGTAGAGCCCGAGTCAGCGTCGCTCGGGCTTGGCGCTGCGCGACATGAGCTCCTTCAGCGCGACCACCGGCGGCTTGCCCTCGTGGACGATACCGACGACCGTCTCGGTGATCGGCATGTCGACACCGTGCCTGCGCGCCAGATCGAGCACCGACTCGCAGGACTTGACGCCTTCGGCGGTCTGCCTGGTGACGGCGACGGTCTCCTGGAGCGTCATCCCGCGGCCGAGGTTGGTGCCGAACGTGTGGTTGCGCGACAGCGGGGACGAGCAGGTCGCCACCAGGTCGCCGAGTCCGGCCAGCCCCGAGAAGGTCAGCGGGTCGGCGCCCATGGCGATGCCCAGGCGGGTCGTCTCGGCGAGGCCGCGGGTGATGAGCGAGCCCTTGGTGTTGTCGCCGAGGCCCATGCCGTCGGCGATGCCCACGGCGAGGCCGATGACGTTCTTGACGGCGCCGCCCAGTTCGCAGCCCACCACGTCGGTGTTGGTGTACGGCCGGAAGTACGGGGTGTGGCACGCGGCCTGGAGGCGCTGGGCCACCCCCTCGTCCGCGGAGGCGACGACGGCCGCGGCGGGGCGGCGCTCGGCGATCTCCTTGGCGAGGTTGGGGCCGGTGACGACGGCGATGCGGTCGGCGGTCACCTTCGTGACGTCCTCGATGACCTCGCTCATCCGCTTGGCGGTGCCGAGTTCGACGCCCTTCATGAGGGAGACGAGGACCGTGTCCTTTTCGAGGTGGGGGGCCCAGTCCGCGAGGTTGGCGCGCAGCGTCTGGGAGGGCACCACCAGGACGGCGAAGTCGGCGCCGCGCAGCGCCTGAGCGGCGTCCGTGGTGGCCCGGATCGAGGCGGGGAGCTCGATTCCCGGCAGGTACCCGGGGTTGGTGCGGGTGGTGTTGACCGCCTCGGCGACCTCCGCCCGGCGCCCCCAGAGGGTGACCTCGCAGCCCGCGTCGGCGAGGATCATGGCGAAGGCCGTACCCCATGAGCCGGTTCCGAAGACGGCCGCCTTGGCGGGGTGCGTCACGTGGATCCCTTTCCCTCTGCCTTGCGCCGCTGTTCAGCACGGGCCTTGCGGTGATCGTAGAGCTCGGTGGGCGCCTTCTCGCCGCGCACGTCCTCCAGCTGGGCGGTGATCGCGGCCATGATGGTCTCGGTCGCCCGGCGCAGCACCTCGGGCGTCGGTTCGAGGCCGTAGTAGCTCGACAGGTCGACGGGCGGCCCCGCCTGCACCCGGAGGGTCTTGCGGGGGAACAGCCGGAGCTTGTTCTCCTTCGCGTAGGGCGGCATCGCGAGGTTGGCGCCCCACTGGGCGACGGGGATCACGGGGGCCTTGGTCATCAGCGCGACGCGGGCGGCGCCGGTCTTGCCGGCCATCGGCCACATGTCGGGGTCGCGGGTGAGCGTGCCCTCCGGGTAGAAGGCGACGCACTCGCCGCGTTCGACGGCCTCGACGGCGGCCCGGAAGGCGTCGAGGGCGTTGGTCGTCTCGCGGTAGACGGGGATCTGCCCGGTGCCGCGCAGCATCATGCCGACGAACGGGGTCCTGAACAGCCCCGCCTTGGCGAGCAGCCGCGGCACGCGTCCGGTGTTGTACTGGTAGTGCGCGTACGACAGCGGGTCCAGATACGAGTTGTGGTTGACCGCGGTGAGGAATCCGCCCTCGGCCGGAATGTGTTCCATTCCCCGCCAGTCCCGCTTGAACAGAACCACCAGGGGCGGTTTCGCGATCACCGCAGCCAGGCGGTACCAGAAGCCGATTCTGCGGCGGGACACTCGGATGCCTTCCTCTAGGACTGAGCTGCTGCGCGGCTCGCGGCGATGCTCCATGCCCCGGGCCCCTGCTGTGTGGGGAACACGGTACGCCTCACGTCTGGGGGCGGACCGCCGGGTTGTCTTACCGGCAGGCGAGAATAAATGCTGACGCGTCAAGAGGGGGAGATCGCCACGAACACCGACCCGACCGGCCCCTGGTCCCTGGTCGTCCCGTTGAAACCGCTGGCCAGGGCCAAGAGCAGGCTGGGACGTGCGGTGGGCGGCGAGCTGCGTCCCCGTCTGGCCCTGGCGTTCGCGCAGGACACCGTCACGGCGGCGCTGGCCTGCCCCTCGGTGCGTGATGTGGTCGTCGTCACGGACGATCCGGAGGCCGGCGCCGCGCTGGCGGCCCTCGGCGCCCGCACGGTGGCCGACTCCCCTGCCGCGGGTCTCAACGCGGCGCTGGAACACGGTGCCCGGTGGGCGCGCGGGCGGGGACGCGGTGCGGCGGTGGCGGCGCTGAATGCGGATCTCCCGGCACTGCGTCCGCACGAATTGGCTCGCGTGCTCGATTTCGCGACGGCATTTCCCCGCGCATTTGTCGCCGACGCCCAGGGAATCGGAACCACATTTCTTTCCGCGGCGCCGGGAGTGGAATTGCGCCCCCTGTTCGGCGGTTCGTCCAGGGCGCGACATCTCGCTTCCGGCGCGGTGGAGATCACGCCGTCCGGCCTCGATTCGGTCCGCCGGGACGTGGACACGGGCGGAGATCTGCGGGCGGCCCTCGCGCTGGGCGTCGGGCGCTTCACCGCGCTTCTGGCGGCCCCTGTGGCGCCTGCCGCGGACCGATAGGCTGCCGCTCATGCAGGCGACTTCGTTCACGTACGACCCCGGGACCCGCAGCGGCAGCGTGCTCCTCGACGACGGCACACCGGTGGACTTCGACGCCCCGGCGTTCGACGCCGGCGGGCTGCGGCTGCTCCGTCCGGGGCAGCGGGTGCGGATCGAGACCGAGGGCGAGGGCGCGTCGCTGCGCATCACCCTGGTGACGCTGCAGACGCTCTGAACGGCGTCCGGACAGCCCGCGGGCCGGGCTCCCCGAGGGGAGCCCGGCCCGGCGCGTGTGAGGAACGAGCGGTGCCCGGTCTCACTTCTTGCGTGCGGTGACCTTCTTGGCTGTGGTCTTGCGTGCCGTGGTCTTCTTCGCGGGCGCCTTCTTCGCCGTGGTCTTCTTGGCGGGCGCGGTCTTGGCCGCTACGGCCTTCTTCGTGGCGGTCGCCTTCTTCGCCGGCGTCGCCTTCTTCGCCGCCGCCGTGGTCTTCTTCGCGGCCGCCGTGGTGGTCTTCTTCGCCGGCGTGGCCTTCTTCGCCGCCGCCGTGGTCTTCTTGGCGGCCGCCGTGGTCTTGCGGGCCGTGGCCTTCTTGGCGGTGGCCTTCTTCGCAGCGGCCTTCGCCGTCGTGCGGGTGGAAGAACCGCCCGAGAGGCTGCCCTTGGGAGCCTTCTTGACGGAGACCTCGCCGCCCTTGGGGAGCTTCTTGGAGCCGCTCACCAGGTCCTTGAAGCCCTGTCCCGCACGGAAGCGGGGCACCGAGGTCTTCTTGACCCGGACGCGCTCACCCGTCTGCGGGTTACGGGCGTAGCGGGCGGGGCGGTCGACCTTCTCGAACGAGCCGAATCCGGTGACCGAGACACGGTCGCCGCCGACGACGGCACGGACGATCGCGTCGAGTACCACGTCGACCGCGTCCGCGGCCTGCTGACGGCCGCCGACCTTGTCGGCAATCGCTTCTACGAGCTGCGCCTTGTTCACGTCTTCCCCTTCGGAGACATTGCCCGAACGAAACTGTTCAGGCTTTTTCGCACGTTAGGCAGATATATACCGCAAATCAAACACGAAACGGGCTAATCACCCTAGTGCCGCAACGAAGTCGACCGCTGCGCTGTCCGCAGAGTCAGTCACCTTCGGGGAATCGGCCCTCATCGAGGTCCTTCATCAACCGGTCCAGACGCCGTGCCGCGCCTGGGAGATCGTGCTTAGCCGCGGCCGTGACGACCATCAGCTTCCGGGACAGCGCCATCCTTACGCCCTCCGGGACTTGCAGTGCGCGCACCTTTGCGTGCGCTTCCTTCAATCGGTCGGCGACTTGGCCATAGAGCTCGAGTTGGCTGTCGCGTTCCATGCACCGATTGTGCCATCTGGGGCGAGTTGTCGCCCGAGGGGGTCTCAACAAGCGACTGCGCCCCCTGTCCGGGGACAGGGGGCGCAGTTCGGGAAAAGCGCTGCTCAGACGTCAATCGTGCGCGGCTTGTGGGACGGCCGGGCCGCCTCGTAAGTCGCAATGTCCGCTTCGTTCTGAAGGGTGAGGCTGATGTCGTCCAGCCCGTTCAGCAGCCGCCAGCGGGCGTTCTCGTCGAGCTCGAAGTCGGCCGTGATGCCCTCGGCGAGCACCTGGCGCTTCTCCAGGTCGACGGTCACCTCGGCCGTCGGATCGGCCTCGGCCAGCTCCCAGATGCTGTCCACGACCGCCTGGTCGAGGACGACGGTCAGGAGACCGTTCTTCAGGGAGTTGCCGCGGAAGATGTCGGCGAACCGGGAGGAGATGACGGCCTTGAAACCGTAGTTCTGCAGGGCCCAGACCGCGTGCTCGCGGGAGGAGCCCGTGCCGAAGTCGGGACCCGCGACCAGGACCGAGGCGCCCTTGCGCTCCGGGCGGTTGAGGACGAAGTCCCCGTCCTTGCGCCAGGCCTCGAAGAGTCCGTCCTCGAAGCCGTCGCGGGTGACCTTCTTCAGCCAGTGGGCCGGGATGATCTGGTCGGTGTCGACGTTGCTGCGCCGCAGCGGGACGACCCGGCCGGTGTGTGCGGTGAATGCTTCCATGGCTCTCAGACTCCGGCGGGCGTGCGGACGTCGGACAGATCGGCGGGCGAGGCCAGGTGGCCCAGCACGGCGGTCGCGGCGGCGACCTGCGGGGAGACCAGGTGGGTGCGGCCGCCCTTGCCCTGCCTGCCCTCGAAGTTCCTGTTCGAGGTGGAGGCGGAGCGCTCGCCGGGGGCCAGCTGGTCGGGGTTCATGCCGAGGCACATCGAACAGCCCGCGTGCCGCCATTCGGCGCCGGCGGCGGTGAAGACCTTGTCCAGGCCCTCCTCGACGGCCTGCAGCGCGACCCGGACCGAGCCCGGGACGACCAGCATCCGTACCCCGTCGGCGACTTTGCGGCCGTCCATGACCGAGGCCGCGTTGCGCAGGTCCTCGATACGCCCGTTGGTGCACGAACCTACGAACACGGTGTCCACGCTGATCTCGCGCAGCGGCTGGCCCGCGGTCAACCCCATGTACTCCAGCGCCTTTTCGGCGGCGTGGCGCTCCGAGGCGTCCTCGTACGAAGCGGGGTCGGGGACGGCGGCCGACAGGGGCGCGCCCTGCCCCGGGTTGGTGCCCCAGGTGACGAACGGTGCGAGCGACGGGCCGTCGATGACGACCTCGGCGTCGAAGACGGCGTCGTCGTCGGTGCGCAGGGTCTTCCAGTACTCCACCGCGGCGTCCCACTCCTCGCCGCTGGGCGCGTGGTCGCGGCCCCGCAGGTAGTCGAAGGTGGTCTCGTCCGGGGCGATCATCCCCGCGCGGGCTCCGGCCTCGATCGACATGTTGCAGATCGTCATCCGGGCCTCCATCGACAGCTTCTCGATGGCGGAACCGCGGTATTCGAGGATGTAGCCCTGGCCGCCGCCGGTACCGATCCTGGCGATGATGGCCAGGATCAGGTCCTTGGCGGTGACGCTGTCGGGGAGTTCGCCCTCGACGGTGATCGCCATCGTCCGGGGGCGGGCCAGGGGCAGCGTCTGGGTGGCCAGGACGTGCTCGACCTGGCTGGTGCCGATGCCGAAGGCCAGCGCGCCGAAGGCTCCGTGGGTGGAGGTGTGCGAGTCGCCGCAGACCACCGTGGTGCCGGGCTGGGTCAGGCCCAGCTGGGGGCCGACCACGTGCACGACGCCCTGCTCGACGTCGCCCAGCGGGTGCAGCCGGACTCCGAAGTCCGCGCAGTTCTTGCGCAGGGTCTCCAGCTGGGCGCGGGAGACGGGGTCGGCGATCGGCTTGTCGATGTCGAGGGTCGGGGTGTTGTGGTCCTCGGTGGCGATGGTGAGGTCGAGACGCCGGACCGGGCGGCCGGCCTGACGCAGACCGTCGAACGCCTGCGGGCTGGTCACCTCGTGCAGCAGGTGCAGATCGATGAAGAGGAGGTCGGGCTCGCCATCGGCGCGCCGGACGACGTGGTCGTCCCAGACCTTCTCCGCGAGTGTCCTACCCATCGCTTTCCCTCCGGCCGGCATCTTCGCCGGCCCAACTAGAGATTCGGGTGCCGCCGTCCGGACCCCCGAGCGGGGCGGTGGCTGCGAGCCCAGGTAAGGCCGCTCGTACAGGTTCGCAACTTCCGGGGAAAATTGAACTTGCGTTTCACAGAGTGAGACGGGAGTATCGTCGTATGGACAACTCTAGCGGCGTCGGCGTTCTCGACAAGGCAGCTCTGGTATTGAGCGCCCTGGAGTCCGGTCCGGCCACCCTCGCCGGGCTGGTCGCGGCGACAGGGCTCGCACGGCCCACGGCACACAGACTCGCCGTGGCACTCGAACACCACCGCATGGTGGCGAGGGACATGCAGGGCCGTTTCATTCTCGGCCCCCGGTTGTCGGAGCTCGCGGCCGCGGCCGGCGAGGACCGCCTCCTGGCGACGGCCGGCCCCGTACTCACACATCTGCGCGACATCACCGGCGAGAGCGCGCAGCTCTATCGCCGGCAGGGCGACATGCGGATCTGCGTGGCGGCCGCGGAGCGGCTGTCCGGCCTGCGGGACACCGTGCCGGTCGGCTCCACGCTCACCATGAAGGCCGGCTCGTCCGCACAGATCCTGATGGCCTGGGAGGAGCCGGAGCGCCTGCACCGGGGCCTGCAGGGCGCCCGCTTCACCGCCACCGCCCTCTCGGGGGTGCGCAGGCGCGGCTGGGCGCAGTCCATCGGCGAGCGCGAGCCGGGCGTGGCCTCCGTGTCGGCTCCGGTGCGCGGGCCGTCGAACCGGGTGGTCGCCGCGGTGTCCGTCTCCGGGCCGATCGAGCGCCTCACCCGTCATCCGGGGCGGATGCACGCCCAGGCGGTCATCGACTCGGCCGCCCGGCTGAGCGAGGCCCTGCGCCGCACGGGCTGAGAGACACCCCTGGCCCTCCCGCCGGCCCTCTCACCCCTCCCTCAGGCCGCCCCAGCGCCGTGGCGGCCCCCTCCTCTCCGGTGTCCCGTCCCGGACCTCGCGGCACCCGCCCCTCCCCCTTCCCCTCCTGCGCTCCGCACAGGAAGCGGCACGGGAGCCCGGCGAACCCTCCCCCACGCGACGCCCGTTGGCGGCCCCCGCGGTGATGCCCATTCACCCCGGACATCCGTACGCGGCCGGACTCCTCACCCAACAGACCCGTCCCGTACGGGAGATGACCGCGCGGAAGCCGGGCGCGGCGGAGCGCCGCGCCGGACGGCGGGGCCACGGCGGGTGGACAGCGAAAAGGCCCTCCACCGAAGTGAAGGGCCTTCCCGTACTGCTGTGTTGTACCCCCGACCGGATTCGAACCGGCGCTACTGCCGTGAGAGGGCAGCGTGCTAGGCCGCTACACAACGGGGGCGTGGTTACTGCTGATGTGCGCTGGGCTACCAGGACTCGAACCTAGAATGACGGTACCAGAAACCGTAGTGTTGCCAATTACACCATAGCCCATGGTGTGACAAGTACCCCCGACCGGATTCGAACCGGCGCTACTGCCGTGAGAGGGCAGCGTGCTAGGCCGCTACACAACGGGGGCCCTAGCGATCCTGCATCAAGAACGTGGGTGCGACCCAGATGTTCTCGCGGGAAGGATCTGTACCCCCGACCGGATTCGAACCGGCGCTACTGCCGTGAGAGGGCAGCGTGCTAGGCCGCTACACAACGGGGGCTTGCTACTTGATCTTGCGCTGGGCTACCAGGACTCGAACCTAGAATGACGGTACCAGAAACCGTAGTGTTGCCAATTACACCATAGCCCACTGAAACGCAACCCCTGAGGGTGGTGTTTCTGTCTGCGCTTCCCGGCCGGATCTTTCGGCCCGCTCGGGCGGCGCAGGAAGAACATTACCCGAAGGTGTCCGGCGCTCCAAAACGGGTATCGCCCGCCAGCAGCGCGGGGAGTTCGCCGAGGCCCGTGATCCGGACGAGTTCGGGCCGCCCGCCTCTGCCCCGTCGGTCCAGCCAGACACCGGTCAGTCCGGCGGCCACGGCTCCCGCGGCGTCGATGTCGGGCTCGTCCCCCACGTAGACCACCTCGTGGGGATCGAGCTCCATCGCCTCGCACGCCGCGAGGAAGGCCCTGGCGTCCGGCTTGTAGACGCCCAGTTCCCGCGCGCACAACAGGACCTCGAAGCGGTCGCGCACACCGAGCGCCCGCAGCTTGCGCTCCTGGTGGTCGGCCGAGGAGTTCGAGAGCACGGCGTGCCGGTGCGTGTCCGCCAGGGCGTCCAGCACGGGCAGCGTGTCGGGGAAGAGGACCCAGGAGCGCTCGTAGTGCCCGGTGTACCGGGTGAACCAGGCGTCGGCCTCCTGGTCGCTCAGCTCCCGGCCGAGGAAGTCCCTGACCCGGTCCCGGCAGTGCGCGTGCCAGTCGGACTCGCCGGCGGCGACCCGCGCCCAGTGGACCGAGGCGATGCTCATCCACCGGGCGTGGTGGTCCTCGCCGTCGTCGGGCAGACCCTCCGCCCGCAGGTGGGTGAGGAGACCGGTGCGGTCCGAGCCCGCGTAGTCGAAGATCGTGTCGTCGACGTCCCAGAGAACCGCGCGGATGGCCATACCGGCGAACCTACCCGCGACGTGCGCCCGGCGCGGGCCGACCGGACGACACGGAGCGGGCCGCGGAGACCGGCGGTCCCCCGTACGCCGGTGGGCGGCCACGGGAGACCCGTGACCGCCCACCGGCAGCGTGAACTCCGCTACGCCGCCAGCTTCGCCAGCGCCGCGTCGATCCGGGCGATCGTCTTCTCGCGGCCCAGGATCTCCAGGGACTCGAAGAGCGGCAGACCCACGGTGCGGCCGGTGACGGCGACGCGGACCGGGGCCTGCGCCTTGCCGAGCTTGAGACCGTGCTTCTCACCGGCGGTGAGGACGGCCGTCTTGAGCGCCTCGGCGTTCCACTCGGCAGCGGTCAGCTCGGCCCGGGCCGTGACGAGCAGGGCGTCGGAGCCCTCCTTCATCGCCTTGGCCCAGGACGCCTCGTCGTGGACGGGCTCGTCCAGGAAGAGGAAGTCCACGTTGGCCGTGATGTCCGAGAGGACCGTGACGCGCGTCTGCGCGTGCGGGGCGATCTCGGCGAACTGCTCCGCGTCGAAGGCCTCGGGGGCCCACGGCGCGTAGGGGGCCTTCAGCCAGGGGCCGCACGCCTCGGTGAATGCCTTCACGTCGAGCATCCGCAGGTGCTCGGCGTTGATGTGCTCGGCCTTCTTCAGGTCGAAACGCGCCGGGTTGGCGTTGACGTCCGCGATGTCGAACGCCGCCACCAGCTCGTCGCGCCCGAAGATGTCACGGTCCTCGGCGATGGACCAGCCCAGCAGCGAGAGGTAGTTGATGAGGCCCTCGGGGAGGAACCCGCGCTCGCGGTAGAGGTTGAGCGAGGCCTGCGGGTCGCGCTTGGAGAGCTTCTTGTTGCCCTCGCCCATGACGTACGGCAGGTGGCCGAAGGCCGGGGTGTCCTTGGCGATGCCCAGCTCGATGAGCGCCCGGTAGAGGGCGATCTGGCGCGGGGTGGAGGAGAGCAGGTCCTCGCCGCGCAGGACGTGGGTGATCTCCATCAGCGCGTCGTCGACCGGGTTGACGAGCGTGTAGAGGGGTGCGCCGTTGGCGCGGACGATGCCGTAGTCCGGGACGTTCTCCGGCTGGACGGTGATGTCGCCGCGGACCAGGTCGGTGAAGGTGATCGCCTCGTCGGGCATCCGGAAACGGACGATCGAGGTGCGGCCCTCGGCCTCGTACGCGGACTTCCGCTCGTCGCTCAGGTCGCGGCAGTGGCCGTCGTAGCCCGAGGGCTTCCCGGCGGCGCGGGCGGCGTCGCGGCGCGCGTCGAGCTCCTCGGTGGTGCAGTAGCAGGGGTACGCGTACCCGGCGGCCAGGAGCTTCTCGGCGACGTCCTTGTAGAGGTCCATCCGCTGCGACTGGCGGTAGGGCGCGTGCGGGCCGCCGGTCTCCGGGCCCTCGTCCCAGTCGAGGCCGAGCCAGCGCATCGAGTCGAGCAGCTGCGTGTACGACTCCTCGGAGTCGCGGGCCGCGTCGGTGTCCTCGATGCGGAACACCATGGTGCCCTGGTGGTGCCTGGCGAAGGCCCAGTTGAAGAGAGCCGTCCGGACCAGGCCCACGTGGGGGTTGCCGGTCGGGGAGGGGCAGAAACGTACGCGAGGGGTTACCCCCTGCTCGGACGGAGCTGAGAGCTTGGGGGCAGGTCCGTTAACCACGCTTGATCACCTTGTTGGTGAGAGTGCCGATGCCTTCGATGGTGACGGCGACCTCGTCGCCGACGTGCAGGGGTCCGACGCCCGCGGGGGTCCCCGTCAGGATCACGTCGCCCGGGAGCAGCGTCATGGCCTCCGTGATGTGGACGACCAGGTCCTCGACGGAGCGGATCATGTCGCTTGTCCGGCCGAGCTGTCGCTGCTCGCCGTTGACCGTGGCCTGGATGGCCAGGTCGCCGGGGTCGACGTCGGTCTCCACCCAGGGCCCGAGGGGGCAGGAGGTGTCGAAGCCCTTGGCGCGGGCCCACTGGCTCTCGCGCCGCTGGACGTCGCGGGCGGTGACGTCGTTGGCGCAGGTGTAGCCGAGGATGACGTCCTTGACACGCTCGCGCGGGACCTCGCGGCACATGCGCCCGATCACGACGGCGAGCTCCGCCTCGTAGTGCAGCTCCTCGGAGAACGAGGGGTACTCGATGGCGTCGCCCGAGCCGATCACCGAGGTGGTGGGCTTGAAGAAGGCCACGGGGACGTCCGGGACCTCGTTGCCCATCTCGGCGGCGTGTTCCGCGTAGTTACGGCCGATGGCCACGACCTTGTTCGGAAGCACGGGCGGGAGCAGCCGGACCTTGCTCAGCGGGACCTTGGTCCCGGAGAGTTCGAAGTCGGCGTACGGGATGCCCTTGATGATGTCGAGGACGAGGCTGTCGGGGCTGTCGCCCTCGACCGCGCCGAAGGCGACATTGCCGTCGATGGAGAACCTGGCGATGCGCACGGGAAGCTGTAGCCCCTCACTTGCTGGCTGAAGACTGACGCTCCAGGCTATCGCCTCGCCCGGCGGGCTCCGCCCCTGTGACAGGCGGCGTCCGGGGCGCGCCGACGCGGGCACGCGCGAGCCCCCGCAGCCGGGCTGCGGGGGCTCGTGTCCGATGGAGCGGGCGCCGCGGGGCGGGCGGCGCCGGCGTCGCGGCGGCTGTCAGCCGGCGGCCGTGACCGGGGCCTCCATGAGAATGGTGCGGCGGGGGTTGGCCGTCTGGGTCGGCAGGTCGACGGCGTGCTCCGGCTGCTGCGGTGTGTGCAGCGTCCCGGCGCCGTCGAGGTGCGCCAGCGTGGTGCGCCGGGGGTTGGCAATGTTGCGGAACGTCATCGTCGTCTTCATCTGCCGTGTGGGCCCTTGCCGCCGGGGCGCCGCCGGGAGGGGCGCCGGTTGTCGGATTCGCTATCCCTGTAAAGCGCCAGGCTAAACATCCGATTCCCCGCCCGGACCGGGAAGAGACGCCGATCATGATGTGAGTTTGCTCACGAAGTGAGTGACAAAGCAGTCATCACGGACAGCTGATCGCGTGAGGCAAAGCAGACAATCCGGCACTGAATCTGGCATTCCGCTCCCGATCATGTCGTCTGGGACACCCCGCACCCCCGATGACGACACCCCTATTCACCCCATTTGACCCTGAACACGATCCACGCCTGGTGACCCACCCATCACACCGTGTCATACAGGTCACAGCCCGGTACACGGGCCTTGTTGGAGATCCTCCACTGTGCTGAAATTCCACGCACCGCCGCGGGTTTCAGGCCCAGCGCGCAGGGGCGCAACGCAGCGCCGAGTGGCGGCGGGAGGGGGAAGTACGCCGGTCACTCACGACCACCATGGGGCGCGTCCAGCGCCCCACGACGCCGACACCGTCCTGCCGCGCCACGCGCGGAGGGACGCCTGGTCCAGAGGTTGCGACGCTAGTGCAGGGACGTTTCAAGAGGGATGGCTCGGGGTCGCCCCAGCCCCGCCAGGGCCGAGGGGAAACTCCGGCGGATCAGGAGCCGCGCGGCGGGAACGACCGCGGCGCCTCACCCCAGCACGCCCAGAATCCCGGCGCGGCGGGTGACGGCGGCGACCGGGCGCAGCGACCGGGCACCCAGAGCGGCGCGAGCGCGGACGTCACGGCGCCCGTCAAGCCGTCCGGCCCCAGCAACACGGGCTCGCGCATAGCCCTGCGCAACTGGCGCATCAGCACGCGTCTGGTCTCCCTGCTCGCTCTCCCCGTGGTCGCCGCGACCACCCTGGGCGGGCTGCGCATCAACGAGTCGATGAACGACATCGATCAGCTGGAGCACATGCAGCTGCTCACCAAGATGACGAAGCAGGCGACCGCCCTCGCCAACGCGCTCCAGGAGGAGCGCGACAAGTCGGCCGGCCCGCTGAAGAACGGCGTCAAGGCCACCGACTTCAAGGTCACCGAGCCCCGCAAGCGCACCGACCGTGCCGAGCAGGCCTTCCTCGAGGCCACGGACGAGATCGGCAACACGCCGGGCGACGCGGCGCTGGACAGCATCCACGCGAGCGTCAGCCAGATCAGCAACCAGCTCGGCAACATCACCAGCATCCGCAAGGACGCCTACGCGAAGGGCTCGCCGAGCCTCAACACGGTCGACCAGTACAGCCAGCTGATCACCTCCCTGCTGAGCCTCTCCCAGGACATGGCGCAGGCCACCAGCAACCCGGAGATGATCAAGCGCACCCGGGCCCTGGCCGCCTTCTCCTCCTCCAAGGAGTACGCGTCGGTCGAACGTGCGATCATCGCCGCGGCCCTGCCGGGCGGCGACAGCGACAAGACCGACCTGGGCCAGAACGACCAGGCGTTCGGCCGTAACGCGCTCCACAAGGCGGACACGACCCTCCAGACCTTCGAGTCGACCTACGAGTCGACCGGCAAGAGCTCCACCGATCTCCTCGCGCCGCTGGACAACGGCAACCCCGAGATCAAGGCCGCCGACATGTACGCGAAGCGGGTGCTCGACAGCCCGCTGGGCATGGCGGGCAACAAGACGCGCACGTACATGGACTGGTACGACCAGAGCTCCAACAAGATCCAGGCCATGAAGACCATCGAGGAGACCCTCCTCGGTGACATGGAGAGCAAGGCCCGCGAGCTCCGTGAGGAGTCGCAGCGCGACGCGATCCTCAACGGTGCGATCATCCTCATCGTCCTCGGCGTGTCGCTGGTCGGCGCCTTCGTCGTGGCGCGGTCCATGATCCGCTCGCTGCGCCGCCTGCAGGACACCGCGACCCGCGTCGCCCAGGACCGTCTGCCCGAGCTCGTCAAGCAGCTCTCCGAGACGGACCCGCAGGACGTCGACACCACCGTCGAGTCGGTCGGTGTCCACTCCCGCGACGAGATCGGCAAGGTGGCCGCGGCCTTCGACGACGTGCACCGCGAGGCGGTCCGACTGGCCGCCGAGCAGGCGCTGCTGCGAGGCAACGTCAACGCGATGTTCACCAACCTCTCGCGCCGCAGCCAGGGCCTCATCCAGCGTCAGCTCTCGCTCATCTCCGAACTGGAGTCCCGCGAGGCCGACCCGGACCAGCTGTCCTCGCTCTTCAAGCTCGACCACCTCGCGACCCGTATGCGCCGGAACGGTGAGAACCTCCTCGTCCTCGCGGGCGAGGAGCCGGGCCGCCGGTGGACGCGTCCCGTGCCTCTGGTCGACGTGCTCCGTGCCGCCGCCTCCGAGGTGGAGCAGTACGAGCGCATCGAACTGGCCGCGGTGCCCGCCACCGAGGTGGCCGGCCGTGTCGTCAACGACCTCGTGCACCTGCTCGCCGAGCTGCTGGAGAACGCCACGTCGTTCTCCTCGCCCCAGACGAAGGTGCGGGTCACCGGTCACGCGCTGCCCGACGGCCGTGTGCTCGTCGAGATCCACGACACCGGTATCGGTCTCTCCCCCGAGGACCTGGCCGCGATCAACGAGCGGCTGGCATCGCCGCCGACCGTGGACGTCTCGGTGTCACGCCGCATGGGTCTGTTCGTGGTCGGCCGGCTGTCCCTGCGTCACGGCATCCGGATCCAGCTGCGCCCCTCCGACTCCGGTGGTACGACCGCGCTCGTCATGCTGCCCATGGAGGTCGCGCACGGCGGCAAGCAGCCGCCGAAGCAGAACAACGGCCAGCAGGGCGGCGCACCCGGCGGGCTCCTCGCCGGCGGCGCTCCCGGCGGCGGGCAGCGTCCCGGCCTCGCGGGCCCCGCGGGGGCTCCGGCCAAGAGCCTGGGCTCGTCCGCCCCGGCCGGCCAGGTCGGCGCGGGTTCCGCGCCGCGGGCCGCGCTGCCCTCGCGCGACGGCGGACCGCGCCAGCAGCAGGGCAACGGCCAGCAGTTCGGCAACCAGCAGCCCCCCGGCCTGCCCAGCCAGGGCCGCCCGGAGGCGCCGCGTCAGGGCGGCGGACTCTCCGGAGCATTCGGCGGCGCCCGGATGGGCGCACGCGGACAGCAGGAGGGACCGGCGGGCACGGACCCGAACCGGCCGAACCTCTTCGGTCACTCCGGACCGCAGGCGGGCCAGCAGAGCGGCCCGCCCGCCCGGCAGGCTCCGCAGCCGCAGCAGGCCCAGTTCGGTCAGGGCGCGCCGCAGCAGCCCGGCGGCCCCGGCCGCCAGCTGCCGCCGTCCGGCGGACCGCGGGCCGAGCTGCCCGGCGGCAACCAGCAGCAGCACCCGCAGGCCCCGAACTGGGGTGCCGAGGAGCAGGGCGCCCCGCGGCGGCCGCAGCCGGACGTCCCGCGCGGTCACGAGGAGACGGACGCCGGACGCTTCGCGCGGCCGGGCAGTTCCGCCCCGAACCAGCAGTTCAGCCCGCAGAACCAGCGCCCGCCGGTGAACGACCCCCAGGGATACGGCGCCACGTCGGAGTTCGCCCGCCCGGACTTCTCCGCGCCGCAGGCGCCGCAGGTCCCGGACGTGGCGAGCACCGCACAGTTCGCCCGCCCGGACTTCGACGCCCCGATGCCGCAGGACCAGGGCTACGGCGCCCAGGCTCCGCAGCGTCCGCAGATGCCCGCGCCGCACCAGCAGGACAACGGCTACGGCGCACCGCGGCACCCGTCGCCTCCCGCCGGCGAGCTGCCGCAGCGTCCGGTGCTCCAGCAGCACGAGGTGCTGCCGCCCGCCGGCCCGGGTGACGGACGTACGCCGCTGTTCGACACGCTGGAGACGAACTGGTTCCACGGCCCGCAGCAGGGCAGCCAGCAGCCGCCCGCCGTCGAGCAGCCGCAGGCACCGGTCGCTCCCCAGCCCTTCGACAACCCGGCTCCGCCCATGCCCCGGCGTGGTGCGGCTGACGCGGCCGTCACGAGTTCCTGGCGCGCTTCGCCCAACGACGAGCTCGTGCGGCAGGCGGAGCGGGTCAAGAAGCCCGCCGCGGGCGGGATCACCACGTCCGGGCTGCCCCGCAGGGTCCCACGTGCCAATTTGGTACCGGGCACCGCTCAGCAGCAGAATCATCAGTCCGGACCCCAGGTTTCGCGTGCGCCCGATGACGTACGCGGCCGTCTGACCAATCTCCGCCGGGGCATCCAGCAGGGACGACAGGCCAACAACGGCTCGTCTACCGGCAGTTTCCATCTCGGCCCCACTCACCAGCAGGAGCGTTAGTTGAGCCCCATGAGTCAGGCCGCGCAGAATCTGAACTGGCTGATCACCAACTTCGTGGACAACACCCCAGGGGTGTCCCACACGGTGGTGGTCTCCGCGGATGGCCTGCTGCTGGCGATGTCCGAAGGTTTCCCGCGCGACCGCGCCGATCAGCTGGCGGCCGTCGCGTCCGGTCTGACGTCGCTGACGGCGGGGGCCTCCAGGATCTTCGAAGGCGGCGCCGTGAGCCAGACGGTCGTGGAGATGGAGAGGGGTTTCCTCTTCCTCATGTCCATCTCCGACGGATCGTCACTCGCCGTCCTCGCCCACCCGGACGCGGACATCGGTCTGGTCGGGTACGAGATGGCCCTTCTCGTCGACCGCGCGGGGACCGTCCTCACCCCGGATCTCCGCGCCGAGCTACAAGGAAGTCTGCTCCACTAGCCGGCCATGCGGCAGACGCCTGACACGATCCCCCCAGGTACTACTCAAAACCCTCACCCATCCGGCCGCACGAGCCCCCCACCGGCCACCTTCAGACCGCAGGCCGACCCCCTGCTGTCACGCCCGGAGGATTTATGACCCCGCCACCCGCCTCACCGGATCCGTACGGCGCACTGCACCACGCGTCGTACGACGGTGAAGGCGACCAGCCGCTGGTCCGTCCGTACGCAATGACCGGCGGCCGGACCCGGCCGCGTTACCAGCTCGCCATAGAGGCGCTGGTCAGCACCACGGCAGACCCCGCTCACCTCGGGACGCTGCTCCCCGAGCACCAGCGGATCTGCCACCTCTGCCGTGAGGTCAAGTCGGTGGCCGAGGTCTCGGCCCTGCTGTCCATGCCCCTGGGCGTGGCGCGGATCCTCGTGGCGGACCTGGCGGAAGCCGGCATGGTGGCCATCCACCAGCCGGGCAATGGAGAGGCCGGCGGCGCGCCGGATGTGACACTGCTCGAAAGGGTGCTCAGTGGACTTCGCAAGCTCTAGCGGCGGTACGGCCCGCGCCACCACCTCGGCGAAGATCGTGGTGGCAGGGGGCTTCGGCGTGGGTAAGACCACGTTTGTCGGTGCCGTCTCGGAGATCAACCCGCTGCGCACCGAAGCCGTGATGACGTCCGCATCAGCGGGCATCGACGACCTGACCCACACCGGAGACAAGACCACCACCACGGTGGCCATGGACTTCGGACGCATCACCCTGGACCAGGACCTCATCCTCTACCTGTTCGGCACCCCCGGACAGGACCGCTTCTGGTTCATGTGGGACGACCTGGTCCGCGGCGCCATCGGCGCCGTCGTCCTCGTCGACACCCGCCGCCTCGCCGACTGCTTCCCCGCAGTCGACTACTTCGAGAACAGCGGCCTCCCCTTCGTCATCGCCCTCAACGGCTTCGACGGACACCAGCCCTACACCCCCGACGAGGTACGCGAAGCACTCCAGATCGGCCCCGACGCTCCGATCATCACGACGGACGCCCGCCACCGCGCGGACGCCAAGAGCGGCCTGATCACCCTGGTCGAGCACGCCCTCATGGCTCGGCTGAAGTAGGCGCAAGTCCGTATCGATCTACGGAAGTTGCTGTAGTCGCACGGGGGCGGGCTGTGTCCTTTGACACGATCCGCCCCCGTGTTCATAACATTTCGACAGTGAATTGCCCCGCCATCGCCACCCGGCGCGTACGTCCGGTGCCGCTGCGCGCACACGAGCCTCGCCTTTTGACGGGGCTCGCTCTTTATGCCCGTTTTATCTTTGACGGGCGTCACTCGGAATTACATATTCCGACTGTTTGGAACGCGACCCGTCCGCGTGCTGCAATGCCTCGAACTACCGAGCAGTACGGCCCGTGAACGATAATCCGGCACAACGTAGGTGCCGACGCCGAGAGGTTGTTGGTCGAGTGAGGCGAAGCAACGAGGGCTCCGCAGCGCAGCCGGAGCGGGGCAACTTCACCCCACCGCGCGCCGCGGTGTCGCCTTCGGACACGTCCGAGGCGGAGCCGGCGGGTGGCAGCACCAGCCGGCTGTCACCGCGCAACTGGCGGGTGCCCACCCGGCTGAACGCGATTCTGCTCATACCCGCGCTGGTCGGCCTGGTCATGGGCGGCTTCCAGGTGAAGGGGTCGGTCGACACCTGGAACGAGGCCCAGGACGCGGAGAAGACGGCTCTCGTGGTCCGCGCGGCGGCGGCCTACGGACAGGCACTGCTGAACGAGCGTGACCTCAGCGCCCAGCCTCTGCTTTCCAACAAGCGCACCGCTTCCGAGGTCGAGGAGGTGCGTGCCACCACCGACGCCGCCGCCGCGAAGTTCGACGAAGCCGTGCAGGGCATGCCGGACAAGGAAGGGCTCGACCGCCGCCTGAAGCTGTTCAAGGTGGAGGAACCGCTTCTTCCGGAGCTGCGCAAGGCCGCCTACGCCGAGGCCATGGACCCGGTGAAGACGGAAGAGGGCTACACCAAGGTCCAGCACTCGCTCATGGAGTTCTCCAACGAGCTCGGCCTGGGCACCGGCAACATCACCAGCTACGGCCGGACCGTGTACGCGCTCGAGCTGGCCAAGGCCGCAGAATCGCTTCAGCGCTCGATCGGCATGCACCTGCTGGTGCGGCCGAGCCAGGAGGAGCGCAACTTCAACGGCCAGGTCACGGCGTTCAGCTCGTACAACTACCTGGAACAGATCGCACTCGGTGAGTTCCTCTCCGGCGGTACCGCGGCGGACGCGGCCCGCCTCAAGGAGGTCATGTCCGGCAAGGCCGCCGAGGGGGCCGAGCAGCTGAAGGCCGCCAAGGCCCAGGCGAAGGCCGCCGGGAAGCCCTTCGTCACGCCCCCGAGCATCGACGGTTCGGTGTTCGACGGAATGGCGCAGCAGATCGGCCAGGGCAAGCAGCCCGACGAGCTGAAGGCCAAGGGCATCACGCCCGAGACCTGGATGGCCGCGGCCACAGCGAAGTTCGACGGCTACACCACGGTCGAGAACGAGTTCGTGGACAAGGCGGTGACCGAGGCGGCGGAGATCTCCACCGACGCCAGGAACGACGCCATCCTCAACGGTGCGATCGTGATCATCGCGCTGCTGGCCGCCTTCATCATCGCCGGGCTCATGGCCCGCCAGATGAGCCGCTCGATGCGCCAGCTGCGTACGGCCGCCTTCGGCATCGCCGAGCAGCGGCTCCCGATGCTCGTCGACCAGCTGTCCCGGACCGAGCCCGGCCGGGTGGACACCCGGGTGCAGCCCATTCCGATCAACAGCCAGGACGAGATCGGCGAGGTCGCCCGCGCCTTCGACCAGGTCCACCGCGAGGCGGTCCGGCTCGCGGCCGAGCAGGCCATGCTCCGGGGCAACGTCAACGCGATCTTCACCAACCTCTCGCGCCGCAACCAGTCGCTGATCGAGGGCCAGTTGACCCTCATCACCGACCTGGAGAACAACGAGGCGGACCCGGACCAGCTGGAGAGCCTCTTCAAGCTGGACCACCTGGCCACCCGTATGCGCCGCAACGGCGAGAACCTGCTCGTCCTCGCGGGTGAGGAGCCCGGCCGCCGCTGGAACCAGCCGGTTCCGCTGGTCGACGTGCTGCGTGCGGCCTCGTCCGAGGTCGAGTCCTACGAGCGCATCGAGCTCACGGGTGTGCCGGAGAGCGAGATCCACGGCCAGGCCGTGACCGACCTCGTGCACCTGCTGGCCGAGCTGCTGGAGAACGCGACCACCTTCTCCTCCCCGCAGACCAAGGTCCGCGTCACCGCGACCCGGCTGCCCGACGGCCGGGTCATGGTCGAGATCCACGACAAGGGAATCGGCCTCACCGCCGAGGACTTCGCGGACATCAACCACAAGCTGGCCAACCCGCCGACCGTGGACGCCTCGGTGTCCCAGCGCATGGGTCTGTTCGTGGTCGGCCGGCTCGCCGACCGGCACGGCATCCGTGTCCAGCTGCGCCCCTCGGGCGAGCAGGCGGGCACCACCTCGCTGGTCATGCTGCCGGACCCCATCACCCACGGTGGCGGTGGCGAGTCCTCGTCCGAGGGGGACTTCACCGTCTCCTCGATCATTCCCGAGCAGCAGCAGGCGACCGCGTTCGACCCGATGCCGCAACCGGTCCCGATGCGTACGGCGGCGGAGCTCGGCTTCGACGACTCGCGCTACGACACCCCCGCGGCGGACTCCCCGCAGCTGGACCCGGTCAACCGCTCGCTGATGCGTGAGGAGCGGCGTGCCGCTCTGGAGGCGCAGACCGGCGGCGAACGCCAGGACTTCCAGGGCAACGGGGCCGCGCCGCAGCAGGGCTTCCCGCAGGACGCGTCGCAGCAGGGCTTCCCGCAGGAGCAGTACGGCCAGGGCCAGTACGCCCAGGAGCAGCAGTACGCACCCGAGCAGTACGCCCAGGGGCAGCAGGAGTACGCCCAGCAGCCCGGCTACGAGACCGGCTACGAGCCGTACGCCGCGGGGAACGGCTACCAGGAGCCGCAGCAGAACGGCTATGCGGAATCCGCGTACCCGGCCCCGGATGGTTCGCAGGAGCAGTACTCCGAGCAGTTCGCACCGCTGGGCGATCAGTCCCAGCAAGGTGATTGGGCAGCTCAGGGTTCCTACCAGGGTTCCTTCGAGCCTCAGGCGCAGTCCGAAACGGAATCTGCGCCGAGCGCTCCCGCCGAGGAGGCGGAGCGCGTAGGCTTCGACCGCCCGGGACCCACCCCCAGCCCCGGTCACGATCTGACCGAGGCGGGCCTCCCGCGCCGTGGCGCGGGCCAGCAGCACTGGCAGCCGACCGGGCGCGGAAACGATCAGCCCGCGGTGCCGGAACAGCGGCCGCGGCCGACCGCCCCGCAGCAGCAGGCGGAGGCCGCCGACGGCGACGACTGGCGTTCGGCGAACGACGAGCGCTGGGAACGGGCCGAGAAGCTCCGGGATCCGAAGGCCGGCGGGATCACCCCGTCCGGACTCCCCCGGCGCGTGCCCAAGGCCAACTTGGTCGAGGGCACTGCGGAGCAGACCCAGCAGGGCGGCCCACAGGTCTCCCGCGCTCCGGAGGACGTGCGGGGCAGGTTGAGCAACCTGCGCCGCGGGGTCCAGCGGGGACGTACCGCGGGGTCGGACACAAGTAATACCTACAACCAGGAGCGTTAGTGTGAGCCCGATGAGCCAGGCGGCGCAGAATCTCAACTGGTTGATCACCAACTTCGTGGACAGCACCCCCGGGGTGTCCCACACGGTGGTGGTCTCCGCCGACGGACTCCTGCTGGCGATGTCCGAAGGTTTCCCTCGTGACCGCGCCGATCAGCTGGCGGCCGTCGCCTCCGGCCTGACGTCGCTGACGGCGGGTGCTTCCAGGATCTTCGAAGGCGGTGCCGTAAATCAGACCGTTGTGGAGATGGAGCGAGGATTTCTCTTCCTCATGTCCATCTCCGACGGATCCTCACTCGCCGTCCTCGCCCACCCGGATGCCGATATCGGCCTGGTTGGATACGAAATGGCACTTCTCGTAGACCGTGCAGGAAGTGTCCTCACGCCCGATCTCCGCGCCGAGCTGCAGGGAAGTCTTCTTAACTAATAGACAGACAGTGCGTTTCTCGTCACCGCGCCATAAGGTGCGGTGGCGCGGCACCACTGGGATGGCGACCGGCAGTCGGAGGAGGAAACGTGGCAACACCCACAGGCGGACACCCGTACGAGGGCGGTCAGCGGGTCCCGGGTGAGCAGGGTGACAACCGTTTCAGCGCCCCCTCCATGCCCGGCAGACAGGGTCCGCAAGACCCTTACCAGCCGTATCAGCCCTACCAGCAGGCCCAGCAGGACGGCGACTGGCAGCAGGCCCAGCAGGGCGGCGACTGGCAGCAGCAGCCCGACCCCGGGTGGTCGCAGCAGCAGCCTCCGTACCAGCAGCAGCCGCAGCACGAACAGGGGCCGCCGCAGCGGTTCGAGGCACCGCCGTCCCGCATCCAGCCCGTCCAGCGGCAGGCGCCCGAGCCTGCGAAGCCCGCCGCGCACAACCCGCTGGTCCGTCCGTACGCCATGACCGGCGGCCGGACCCGGCCGCGTTACCAGCTCGCCATCGAGGCGCTGGTCAGCACCACGGCCGATCCGGCCAGGCTGCAAGGGCAGTTGCCCGAGCACCAGCGGATCTGCCGGCTCTGCATCGAGATCAAGTCGGTGGCCGAGATCTCGGCCCTGCTCTCGATCCCCCTCGGCGTAGCCCGGATCCTCGTCGCCGACCTGGCAGAGGCCGGACTCGTCGCTATTCATCAGCCCGGCGGCGACGAGGCCGCCGGCGGCCAACCAGCCGTGACACTGCTCGAAAGGGTGCTCAGTGGACTTCGCAAGCTCTAGCGGCGGAGCAGCCCGCTCCACTACCTCGGCGAAGATCGTGGTGGCAGGGGGCTTCGGCGTGGGTAAGACCACGTTTGTCGGTGCCGTCTCGGAGATCAACCCGCTGCGCACCGAAGCCGTGATGACGTCCGCATCAGCGGGCATCGACGACCTGACCCACACCGGAGACAAGACCACCACCACGGTGGCCATGGACTTCGGACGCATCACCCTGGACCAGGACCTCATCCTCTACCTGTTCGGCACCCCCGGACAGGACCGCTTCTGGTTCATGTGGGACGACCTGGTCCGCGGCGCCATCGGCGCCGTCGTCCTCGTCGACACCCGCCGCCTCGCCGACTGCTTCCCCGCAGTCGACTACTTCGAGAACAGCGGCCTCCCCTTCGTCATCGCCCTCAACGGCTTCGACGGACACCAGCCCTACACCCCCGACGAGGTACGCGAAGCACTCCAGATCGGCCCGGACACTCCCATCCTGACGACGGACGCCCGCCACCGCGCGGACGCCAAGAGCGCTCTGATCACCCTGGTCGAGCACGCCCTCATGGCGCGCCTGCGCTGATCCCTCGCCGCACGGCGAAGGCCCCGTACTCCTTGAGGAGTACGGGGCCTTCGTGCGTCCGGTGGGCCGTCAGGGCCCTGGAACGGCCTCAGCGGCCGTTCTCAGCCCTGCCAGCTGTGCGGAGCACGGAAACCGGGGGTGCGCTCCAGCCGGCGCCATCCGGCCGTGTCACGGCCGCGGCGGACGGGTGCCTCGGTGCGGCCGGCCGCCCGGGCGAGCAGGACCGCGGTGATGGCGGCGAGTTCCTCGGGGCCGGCCTCGCCCTTCTCGACGCGCAGGACCGAATCGGCGGGGGTGGCGCTCATGGTGGTGTCTCCGTCTTCTGGGCAGGTGGTCGCGGGCGTGGGCGGGATGACCGCTGCGGCTGCGACTACTGCGGCGGGTTGCCGTGCTTGCGGGACGGCAGGTCGGCGTGCTTGTTGCGGAGCATCGCGAGCGAGGCGATCAGCACCTCGCGCGTCTCGGCGGGGTCGATGACGTCGTCGACCAGGCCGCGCTCGGCCGCGTAGTAGGGGTGCATCAGTTCGGCCTTGTACTCCTTGACCATGCGGGCACGCATGGCTTCGGGGTCCTCGGCGTCCGCGATCTGGCGGCGGAAGATGACGTTGGCGGCACCTTCCGCGCCCATCACCGCGATCTCGTTGGTCGGCCACGCGTAGGTGAGGTCCGCACCGATGGACTGGCTGTCCATGACGATGTACGCGCCTCCGTAGGCCTTGCGCAGGATCAGCGAGATCCTCGGCACGGTCGCGTTGCAGTACGCGTACAGGAGCTTCGCACCGTGGCGGATGATCCCACCGTGCTCCTGATCGACGCCGGGCAGGAAGCCGGGTACGTCCAGCAGAGTGACGATCGGGATGTTGAACGCGTCGCACATCTGGACGAAACGCGCGGCCTTCTCGGACGCCTCGATGTCCAGCACACCCGCGAGGGCCTGCGGCTGGTTGGCCACGATGCCGACGACCTGGCCGTCGAGCCGCGCCAGGGCGCAGACGATGTTGCGGGCCCAGCGCTCGTGGACCTCCAGGAAGTCGCCGTCGTCGACGAGCTCCTCGATGACCTTGTGCATGTCGTACGGGCGGTTGCCGTCGGCCGGGACCAGGTCCAGCAGGACGTCACCGCGCCGGTCGGCCGGGTCGTCGCTCGGGTGGACCGGCGGGTTCTCCCGGTTGTTGGAGGGCAGCATCCCGATGAGGTAGCGGACCTCGGCGATGCAGGTCTCCTCGTCGTCGTACGCGAAGTGCGCGACGCCCGAGGTCTCGGCGTGCACGTCGGCGCCGCCGAGGCCGTTCTGGGTGATCTCCTCGCCGGTGACCGCCTTGACGACGTCCGGACCGGTGATGAACATCTGCGAGGTCTCACGGACCATGAAGACGAAGTCGGTGAGCGCGGGGCTGTAGGCGGCGCCGCCCGCGCACGGGCCGAGCATCACCGAGATCTGCGGGATGACACCGGAGGCCCGGGTGTTGCGCTGGAAGATCCCGCCGTATCCGGCGAGCGCGGACACGCCCTCCTGGATACGGGCGCCCGCGCCGTCGTTCAGCGAGACCAGGGGGGCACCGGCCGAGATGGCCATGTCCATGATCTTGTGGATCTTCGTGGCGTGGGCCTCGCCCAGCGCGCCGCCGAAGATGCGGAAGTCATGGGCGTAGACGAACACCGTGCGGCCGTCGACCGTGCCCCAGCCGGTGATGACACCGTCGGTGTAGGGCTTCTTGGTCTCCAGGCCGAATCCGGTCGCCCGGTGCCGGCGCAGCTGCTCGACCTCCTTGAACGATCCCTCGTCCAGCAGCAGCGCGATGCGCTCCCGGGCCGTCAGCTTGCCCTTGGCGTGCTGCGCCTCGGTCGCCCGCTCGCTCGGTCCACGACGGGCCTGCTCGCGCAGCGCCAGCAGTTCGGCCACGCGGCCACGGGTGTCGCTGGGCTCGCCCGGGATTTCGTCCACAACGGTCATGCATCGACCCTACGAAGCCGGCAGCACAAAACCGCCGTCCACTCCACACAGTCTCGTGCCCGGTTTCCTGGTAACACCTGACAGAAGCCACGCACCATGCAGCCCATCCGCCAGCCCGGCGGGCTTGCGCTTTGTAGAGCTCCGACAAACGCTCCGTTGTGGCCCCGGACACATCGGGGCCCGCGCGCCACGCCGCGGATCCACCGGGGCGGCCGACCGGTGACACCACAATGGCAGAGGCCGGGCCCGGAGCCGGCCCCGGCGCGCCACCGCTCGAACGGGTGACGCCCGCACCGCGCATCGCACCGCTCCGGCCCCGGGCGGCGCCGCACCGCGCGCGACCGGCACACGTCGGTCGCGCACGTCGCCCGACCGTCCGCGACACCCGTCCGCGCACACCGATCCGCCGGCACCTTCAGAGCCTGTTCACGATACGCGTCCGAACCCGGCCCCGCTGTCGTGAAATCCCGCCCGGAGGCGTCGAGTTGTAAAGAAAGAGACGTTCTTGAGAGCGCTCTCAGTCATAACTCTTGACGGTCGCGGGAGGCGTGGCGAGAGTAGTGCGCATCGCAGACGGCCTCACGGCCGCCCCTCCCCGCTCCACCCCCCACACCCCTGCCTGCGACCCCCCACACCCCGGGAGTTCCCTCGTGATTTCGCGCAGAACGTTCCTGACGGGCGCCGCCGCCTCCGCGACCGCGCTCACCTACCCGGTCTGGGGCAGCGCCCTCAGCCCGCGCACGTCGGCCGCCCCGGCGACCTGTGAACTGGCTCTGGAGAACCGCTCGTTGCCCGGCACCGTGCGCGCATACGTCACCGGCCACGAACAGGGCACCGACCGCTGGGTCCTGCTCCGCCCGGACGGCGGCGTCTACCGCCCCGACTCCCCCGGCGCCCCGCAGACACCCCTGCCGGTGGACTGCGCCATCCCGCTCAAGGCCGCGGGCGCCGGCCCGGTCGTCCTGACGCTGCCGCAGATGTACGGAGCGCGGGTCTACTTCGTGCGCGACGACAAGCTGGACTTCTATCTGAACCCGGGTCCGTCCCTGGTCGAGCCCGCCTTCGCGACGGCGACGGACCCCAACTACGGCCGCACCTGGTCGTTCTGCGAGTTCACCTTCAATCCCCAGCAGCTCTACGCCAACATCAGCTACGTCGACCTCGTGACGGCGCTGCCGATCGGCCTGACCCTGGAGGGCGACGCGACGCACACCGTGGCGCCTCTTCCGGACGGCGCGGTCCAGCGCATCGCGGACGACCTGACGGCCCAGGCGGCGGCCGACGGGCAGCCCTGGGACAAGCTGGTCACCCGGGGCCAGGACGGAAAGGTGCTGCGGGTCGTCTCGCCGCAGAACCTGATGGCGCCCTTCTTCGACCGGCCCGACCAGATGCCGTTCCGCGACCTGTTCACCGCCCAGATCGACCAGGTGTGGGAGAAGTACCGCTCCACAGACCTGCGGATCGACCTGCAGGGCGGCCGGGGCACCCTGGCGGGCCGGGTCAGCGGTGACACGCTGACCTTCGAGGGCGGGCACACCTTCGTGAAACCGACGTCGAAGGACATCTTCACCTGCAACCACGGGCCCTTCACGAACAACCCGGGTGACTCCGACGACAAGAAGGCGCTGCTCGCCAGGATCGCGGCGGGCTTCAACCGGTCGATCATGCTCAGTCATCCGCAGCAGCCCAACGGGACCACGGTCGCGGACTACTACAAGGGGGCCGTGACGAACCACTGGTCACGCGTCGTCCACGCGAACTCCCCCATCGGATACGCGTTCCCCTACGACGACGTGCGCCCCGACGGCGAACCGGACGTCTCGGGCGCCGCGCACGACGGGAACCCCCGCCGCTTCACGGTGAGCGTCGGCTCCTGACCGACCGCACGACGCCGGGCCGGACGCCGCTGCTGATCCACGGTGTCCGGCCCGGCGTCGTGTCCGGCACCCGTGCGACGGGGTGCGGGCGCGACGGTGCCCCCGGCTCCGACCGGACCGGGGGCACCTCGCGCGGGGTCCGGTGCGTCAGCAGCCGCCGCAGTTGTAGTAGGTCACGTCCCAGTGGTTGCCCTCGTCCGCGTAGATGTTGCCCGATCCGGACTTGTACTGGGGTGCCCCGTCGCCGCGCAGGCCGATGTAGCTGAACACGCCCTTCACGTAGTTCGTCAGGCAGGTGGTCTTGCCGAAGTCGAGCTTGTAGCCGTTCCAGTGCGAGTACGTGCCACTGGCGTGGCCGGTCTCGGTGCCCCCGGTGATGTTGAGCGCGCAGCCCGTGGCGCTCTTCAGCGTCTGGGCGCCCTGGGCGGTGGCGAGGTTGAGCTGGTCGAAGGACGTACAGGTGGAGACGTTGCGGTTGGAGCAGCCGCCCGACGACGACCAGGTGATGCCGGAGGAGCTGAAGCGGGACGTCGCCTGGGAGTGGGTGAGCTTGGTGGCCGCGTGCGCCTCGGTCGCACCGCCGCCGAGCACGCCGACGCCGGGCGCGAAGAGCGCGCCGAGGACGAGGGCCAGAGCGGTCAGGGCCGAGCGGAGTCCGATACGGGTCAGCATGGGGAAATCCTCCTGCTCATGACAATTTTCGGGGCAGGGAGATAGTGCCCGAGCTCTACGCGCGTCCGCCAGGGGGCAGCAGCGGCCCCGCGGCGCCGACCGCGATTTTCGGACCGGCCTGGACCCTTGATGTTGAACGTTGAACAAAAACCCGCTACAGTCAATCTCGTTGAAGGTTAAACCAAAACGTCGACGGCTTGTCGTACAGATCACGCCGGACACCGCCCGAGGAGAAGCCATGGCTCTGTTCAATCGCAAGAACGCCGCCCCGTCCACGACCGCCACCCTCGCCGTGGACCCGGCGCTGGCTGCGCTGACCGGCACCTACACGATCGACCCCAGCCACAGCAGCATCGGTTTCACCGTGCGTCACGCCATGGTCACGAACGTTCGCGGCTCCTTCGGTGAGCACGAGGGCACGCTCACCCTGGACGGTGCCAACCCGGCCGCCTCCTCCGCCTCCATCGACGTCCAGATCTCCAGCGTGGACACCGGCATCGCCGACCGCGACGGCCACCTCGTCAGCGGCGACTTCTTCGACGCCGAGAAGTTCCCCCTGATGACCTTCCGCTCCACGCACGCGGAACAGCTCGGCGGCGACTCCTACCGCGTGACCGGCGACCTGACGATCAAGGACGTCACCCGTCCGCTCTCCATCGACCTGGAGTTCAACGGCTCCGCGACCGACCCCTACGGCAACGAGCGCGTCGGCTTCGAGGGCAGTGCCGACATCCTGCGGTCCGACTGGGGCCTGACCTGGAACGCCGCACTGGAGACCGGCGGCGTCATGGTCAGCGACAAGGTCAAGCTGACCTTCGACATCTCCGCCATCAAGGCCGCCCCGCAGGCCTGACCCGCCCCGAGCGAGTGCGCCCGCCCGCCGGCCCTCCCCTCCGGGGGAGGACGGCGGGCGCTCGGCGTTCACGGAGCGACGGCCGGATCGGGCGCCCTCGCCGGTGACGGGCGGCTCACGCCGCGCGGCGGACCTTCAGCGCGTTGTCCGTGCGGGTGGTGGGGTTCCCGTCGGGGTCGTTCTGGACCCGCTCGTGCTCCCCGCTGAGCAGCACCTCCCACTGCCCGTCCGGGAGTTCGAGGGAGGCGAGCACCTCGTCCGTCGTCGGCAGCTCCATGTCCGCGTGGCCGTGGTCCCAGGAGGGGAAGCCCGCGTGTCCGACGATCAGGAGCACACCACCGGGCGCGACGGCCTCGGCGGCCCGCCGCAGGATCCGTTCGCGCGGCAGGTCGCCCATGGAGTGCAGGAACTGTGCGGAGACCAGGTCGTACTCCCCCGCCGGGAACGTGGCCCCCAGGTCGTGCCACTGCCAGTCCACCCGGTCCGCGACGCCGGCGTCGGCCGCGTGCACCGCCGCCCGCTCCAGCGCGACGCGTGAGATGTCGGTCGCGGTGACCTGCCAGCCGCCCCGCGCGAGCCAGACCGCGTCGGCCCCCTCACCGCAGCCGAGGTCGAGGGCGCGTCCCGGCTTCAGGTCCTCGACCTCACGGACCAGGACGGTGTTGGGCTTCCCGCTCCAGATCCGGTCGCTCTCGCGGTACCGGTCGTCCCACATCTCGGCGTCGGTCCTGGTGCTGTCGGTGGTCATCGCGTCTCCTGCAGTCCGTGACGGCGGTCCCCGAGCACACGCTCGGTGACCTGGCGCTCGGCCTCGGCCGAGAAGGGGGTGCGGCGTGCCTCGACCGCGCGGGCGGTGTCGTCGGTGACGAGGTCCATGTTGATCATCGATGCGGCCTTGAGCCCGGCGGCGGCCGCGCCGACGACCTGTTCCATGAGGTTGGCGACGTTACCGGCCACCCATACCCCGGGCACATCGGTGGCTCCGGAGGGGTCGGCCGCGATGTAGCTGCCGACGACGTGGTCGCCCATCAGCATGTCGGTGGGCACCAGCCCGAGGCTCTCCAGGACCGCCGACCGCGCGGTGAACCGGGGCTGGACGACGACCGCCTCCCGGGGGATCACCGCGCCTCCGGCCAGCCGCACACCGGTGAGCCGGCCGTCGGTCACCTCAAGACCGGCCACCGCGCCCTCCACCACCGCAACACCCCGGGCGGCGAGCTGCTCGTACTCCTCGTCGGTGAAGTCGGGCCGCTCGTGGCGGAACAGCACCACGTCGTCGGTCCACTGCCGCCAGAGCAGGGCCTGGTGGACGGCCATGGGGCTGAGCGCCAGCACGCCGACCGGCCGGTCCCGCACCTCCCAGCCGTGGCAGTACGGGCAGTGCAGCACCTCGTCGCCCCAGCGCTCGGCGAGGCCCTCCACCGGCGGCAGCTCGTCGACGATCCCCGTGGTCACCAGCAGACGACGGGCCTCGACGGCTTCCCCGTCCGCCCGCACGACACGGAATCCGCCGCCCGGCAGCCTCTCGGCCGAGACGACCTCGCCCCGGACGATCCCGGCGCCGTACTCCGCCGCCTCGGCCCGGCCGATGGCCAGCAGCTCCGAGGGCGGGGTGCCCTCCCGGCCAAGGTAGTTGTGCACGTGGGACGCGGGCGCGTTGCGCGGGCTGCCCGAGTCGATCACGAGCACGGAGCGCCGGGCCCGGGCCAGGGCCAGGGCCCCACTCAGCCCGGCGGCCCCGCCGCCGACGACCACGACGTCGTACCGCTGTTTCGTCTCGCTCATGCGAATCACCTCCTGTTACGGGAGATGGTGCGCCCGGTGTTCCGATACGACAAACTTGCTTGCCGATCCGGCAAACTCGCACCAGACCGTCTTGCCCGGACTCCGCTCCCCCACCCCCCAGGCGTCGGCGAGCGCTCCGACGAGCAGCAGGCCACGTCCGTACTCCGCGTAGGGGCCGGGGCCGGGCTCCTCGCGGACCTCGCCGCCCCCGCTGTCGTGGACCTCGATCCGGAGCGCGTCCTTCCAGGTCAGCTGCACGCGGAACCCCCTCCCGGGCGGGACACCGTGGACCAGCGCGTTGGTGGCGAGTTCGCTCACGCAGAGCAGCACGTCGTCGGCATCCACCCCGCACGCCCAGTCGGCCAGGGCTTCACGGACGAACTGGCGCGCGAGGGGGACGGACCTGCGCTCACGGCGGTAGAACGCCTCGCGGAAGGGGACGGGTTGCGTTGATTGATTCACGGGACGACTGTCACAGAACGTCACTACTGTGGGTCACCGCGTCAGGTCGTACACCGCTTCTGTACGGGCGCTGACGGGTCCGGCGGGGTTCGCGTACGGGGAGAGGCACTTCATGCACTCGGCGAAGAAGAACAAGCGGGTCACGTCCTGGCACCTCATCGGCGCGCAGCTCGCCGCCTTCCGCCGGGCGGCCGGGCACACGCAGACGTCGCTGGCCGACCGGTTCTGTGTCGGCGAGGACACGATCGCCTCGATCGAGCAGGGGCGACGGGCGCTCCAGGCGGACTTCGCGGCGCAGCTGGACGAACTGCTGGACACCAAGGGCGTGTTGCGGGTCGCCGTGTCGAAGGTGCCGCAGAAGGAGCGGTTCCCGGCGTTCGTGCAGGACTTCGTGGAGTACGAGCAGGAGGCGGTGACGCTGCTGTCGTACGAGAATCAAGTGGTTCCGGGGCAGCTGCAGACGGAGGAGTACGCGCGCTTCTTGTTCTCCTGCCTCTATCCGCCACTCGAAGAGGAACAGCGCGAGGAGTGGGTCGTCGCCCGGATCGACCGGCAGCGACTCCTCGAACGCAGGCCGCGCCCCATGCTCCACTTCATCCTGGAGGAGAGCGTCCTGCGCAGCGAGATCGGACCCCCCGCCATGCGGCAGGACCAGATCCGACGCCTGCGCGAGAGCATGGAACTGCCCTTCCTGGGACTGCAGATCATGCCCATGAAGCTCCCCAAACACGCCGGTCTGGCCGGGCCGGTGGTCCTGCTGGAGACACCGGATCACGATCATCTGGCCTATGTGGAAGCGCAGTTGACCAGCGTCCTCCATGACGATCCGGACACCGTAAGTGTCCTCCACCAGAAATATGGGATGCTGCGTTCGCAGGCGCTTTCCGTCGAGAACAGTGCGCGCCTACTGGACGACCTGCTTGGAGCGTCATGACTCGCGTGGCACACGGCACACATCTCTCGTGGTTCAAGTCCAGCCACAGCAGCGACCAGGGCGGCAACTGCCTCGAAGTCGCCTACGACTGGCACAAGTCCAGCTACAGCGGCAGTGAAGGCGGCGACTGCGTCGAGGTCTCCGCCCACCCCGCCGCCGTGCACATCCGCGACTCCAAGGTTTCCGACGGCCCCGAGCTCACCGTGCCTCCGGCCGCCTGGGCCGCGTTCCTGAGCATCGCCGGCCGCTTCCCGGCGTAACCGGCACCCCCGCACCCCTCCCGCTCACCCGGTGAACATGCCGATCAGGCCGTGGGGTGCGTCGGCGCCGAACATGCGCTCGTGCAGGAGGACGGCCTCGCCGGCCTCCTCGGAGCTGCGACGGAACATGGCCTCCTCGTAGGCCGTGAGCGCGGCCTCGACGTCGTCGGGGCGCGCCGCGATGGCCCGGCCCAGTTCCGCGCCGTCGTACATGGCCAGGTTGGCGCCCTCGCCGGACGGGATCATGAGGTGGGCGGCGTCGCCCAGCAGGGTCACCCCCGGCACCCGGTCCCACCGGTGGTCGTCCGGCAGGGTGTGGAGCTGACGCAGCACCGGCGCGGTCTCGCCGTCCGTGATCAGCGCGACGAGCTCCGGCGCCCAGCCGGCGAACTCCTCGGCGATGCGTGCGGTGGCGGCGGCGGAGTCGGTGAAGTCGATGTCCGCGAACCAGTCCTGCGGCTTGGAGAGCGCGACGTAGGTGTGGAGGGTCCCGCCGTTCTCGCGGTGCGCCTGGATCCCCTTTCCCCGCGTGAGCGCGAACAGGGACCCGCTGCCCACCGCCTTCGCACTGGCCGGGTGCCGGGTGTCGCCGTCGAACAGGTAGGTCTCGACATAGGAAGTGCCGGCGTACACGGGCCGGGCGCCGGAGAGCAGCCGCCTGACCCTCGACCACGCACCGTCGGCACCGACGAGCAGACCGGTGGTCACGGAAGGCCTGTCGGCGAAGGAGACCTCGTGGCGGCCGTCGCCGAGGGACCGGACGCCGGTGACCTTGTGGCCCCACCGGACGGTGCCGTCCGGGAGTGAGTCGAGCAGGACGCGGCGCAGGTCCCCGCGAAGTACCTCCGGGCGCCCGCCGGCGCCGTCGTCGGGCTCCTCGAACAGGACGGCGCCGTCCCGGTCGAGCACGCGAAGGGCTTCGCCGCCCTCGTGGATGATCGCGCGGAACGCCTCGGTGAGACCGGCCGCTTCGAGCGCGATCTGCCCGTTGTTCTCGTGGATGTCGAGCTGGCCGCCCTGCGTGCGGGCCTCTGCCGAGGGCTCGGCCTCGTAGACCGTCGCGGGGATGCCGTGGACGTGCAGGACGCGGGCGAGCGTGAGGCCGCCGAGTCCGGCTCCGACGATCGTGACGGAAGTGCGCATGGTCGCTCCTTCGTGGCGGAGACCGCCCGGTGGGCCGGCCCGGACTGAACCGGGCTCGATCTGGAATGCCGTTCCACCCATGTTGGAACGGCGCTCCAGATATGTCAAAATGGCCGCATGGCAACGAGCACCCGCCGGTCAGCACGGCGCACGGAGGCCCTCTCCCGGGAGCGGATCGTCGACGCCGCCGTCGAACTCCTGGACACGGTCGGCGAGGGCGGGCTCACCTTCAGGGCACTGACCGAGCGCCTGGCCACCGGACCCGGGGCGATCTACTGGCACGTGGCGAACAAGGAGGAACTCCTGGCCGCCGCGACCGAGGGGGTCCTCGCCGCCGCCCTGACCCTCGCCTCCTCCGAGACGGCTGCCGCCTCCTCCGGCTCCCGCGCGTCCGCGGAGTCGCCGCAGGACGGGATCCGCGCCGTCGGGCTCGGCCTGTTCGACGCGATCGAGAAGCACCCGTGGCTCGCCACCCAGCTCGCCACCCAGCTCTCCCGGAGCCCCTGGGGGTCGGTGGCGCCGCGGATCTTCGAGAGCATCGGCCGGCACGTTCGCGCGCTGGGCGTACCCGAAGAGAGGTGGTTCACGGCGACTTCGGTGCTGGTGCACTACATCCTCGGCGCCGCCGGCCAGAACGCGGCGAACGCCGAGAGCGGCCGCGCCCTCGCGCCGGGCGTGGACCGGCCCGAGTTCCTCGACAGCGTGGCGAGGGCGTGGGAGGAACTCGACCCCGAGGACTACCCGTTCACCCGGGCCGTCGCGGGCCGGCTGCGCGACCACGACGACCACGAGCAGTTCCTGTCCGGCATCGACCTCGTCCTCGCGGGCCTCACCACCGGATAGCGGTCACCGGGCCGTTCCACGACGCCGTGCCCGCCGGGCCCTCCTACGGGTGCTGCCCCGGGCCGTCGGTGTGGGGGGCGAGGCGGGTGGGCGAGAGAGCGGTGTCCTCCTCGCCCGGCTCCAGCAGGGTGGCGGCGGCGCCCACGACGAGGGGGTCCGGCTTGCCGACCGCATCAGGGTCCTTCGCCGCGTAGTCGACACGGGCGAGGAGGCTCCGCATGGCTTCGAGGCGGGCCCGGCGCTTGTCGTTGCTCTTGACGACGGTCCACGGGGCGTGCGCGGTGTCGGTCGCGCGGAACATGTCGATCTTCGCCGTCGTGTAGTCGTCCCACCGGTCGAGCGAGTCGATGTCCGTGGGCGACAGCTTCCACTGACGCACCGGGTCGACCTGCCGGATGGCGAAGCGCGTGCGCTGCTCGGCACGGGAGACGGAGAACCAGAACTTGACCATGATGACGCCGTCGTCGACGAGCATCTTCTCGAACGCCGGGCACTGCTTCAGGAAGAGTTCGTACTCGGGCGGGGTGCAGAATCCCATGACGCGTTCGACGCCCGCCCGGTTGTACCAGGAGCGGTCGAAGAACACGAGCTCGCCGGGCCCGGGCAGGTGGGCCACGTAGCGCTGGAAGTACCACTGCCCCCGCTCGCGGTCCGTGGGCTTGTCCAGGGCCACGATGCGCGCGCCACGCGGGTTGAGGCGCTCGGTGAACCGCTGGATGGTGCCGCCCTTGCCCGCCGCGTCGCGCCCCTCGCACACCACCACGACGCGAGCGCCGGTGTCCTTGGTCCACCGCTGGAGTTTCAGCAGCTCGATCTGCAGGATGCGCTTGGTCCGCTCGTACTCCTTGCGACGGATCCTGCGGTCGTACGGGTAGTTCTCGCGCCAGGTCTTTATGGGCCTGCCCGCGTCGTCGAGCAGGACGGGCTGTTCCGGCCTGCTGGTGTCGACGGTCAGGCCGTCCAGCAGCTGCTTCTCCACCTGGTCAGGTTCCACCGGACCAAGCCTGTCACCCGTTCGCCCGCCGCGCCACCAGATGACGTGGGGGGCCGTGACGGGCGCGCGCATGGCCCTCGGGACCGGATACACCCGGCCACGCAAGTAAGGTAAACCTAACAGCGCCAGGTCAGCGCCCTGCTGCCCGCCCCCACGAGGTTCGGAGAACCCCTTGTCGAACGCCGCGCCCGCGGTGGCCCCGGCCGCTCCCGTCGACACCGCGAACCCCTTGGCCGGAGCCGTGCCCCTCGAATCGGCCGAGCAGCTGCGCGAGATCATGGGCGAACCGTGGCCCATCGTGATCGAGAAGGTCCACGACGAGCTGACCGAAGCGGATGTCGACCTGCTGGCCCGCTCGCCGTTCTGCGCCGTGTCCACCTCGGACGCCGACGGGAACTGCGACACGTCCCCGCGCGGAGGCGAGGCGGGCTTCACCCGGGTCCTGGACTCCCGGACGCTCGTGATGCCCGACCTGCCGGGCAACCGGCGCGGGGACAGCTTCCACAACATCCTGGCCAACCCGCACGTGGGCCTGCTGTACCTGATACCGGGCGCCATGACGGTGCTGCGGATCAACGGCCGGGCCCGGATCCTCACGGACGCTCCGGTATTCGACGAGATGAGGGTCAAGGGCCGCCGGCCCGACCTCGCCCTGGTCGTGGACATCGACGAGATATACCTGCACTGCCCGGCGTCGCTGAAGCGTTCGGGCGTGTGGGCGCCGGAGACGTGGGAGGAGCGGCCCGCGGGGAAGGGCCGTCCCGCCCAGTGAGCTGAGCTCCTGGCGCCGAGGCGGGGCGTTACCAGGGGCGGCCCGGGCGCGGGGCAGGCCCTCAGAACCCGCCGCCCCCGTCGAAGCCGCCGCCTCCGCCTCCGCCGAAACCTCCGCCGTCACCGAAGCCGCCGCCGTCACCGAACCCGCCGAAGCCGGAGGAGTCGAAGTCGGACCCGGACACGTCACCGCCGCTCCAGTCGCCGCCGCCGAAGTCGCCTCCGCCGTATTCGGCCGCGTAGGCCGGGGTGGAGAGTGCCGAGCCCAGCACCGTGCCGATCAGGAGGCCGGGCAGCAGGCCGCCGCCGAAGTAGCCGCCGGCCCAGGGGCCGTAGGCCGGACCGGCCTCCCAGTACGGACGGCGGCGGCCGTCGCCGACGTCGACCGTGCGGCTCATGGGGTCCTCGCCGTCCCGCAGCCGCATCTGGTCCGCGCCGCAGACCGGCACCTCGCGGGCCGCTCCGCCCGCCGGTGTCCACATGACGTCGGCGACCGAGGGGCCGTGACGCGGGTCGAAGAAGCAGGGCGGCCGGCGGGCCGGCAGTTGACGGTGCTTGCGCCGGGCGTCCAGGACGGCGAGGGAGAACCGCCCGTCCTCCAGGGCCTTGGTGACCCCGCGCACGTCGGAGGGGTGGCGGGCGTTGCCCATGCGGGACTTGGCGTCCTCGTAGGAGTCCAGCGCGCGTTCGTAGTCGGCGCGCATCGCGTCGTCGGCGCCGGGCTCCCCCGGCTTGAAGTCCAGCCGGTCGAGCGTCTCGCCGTACGCGGTGATGTCCTCGTCCACGACCACCCGGAGCCTTTCGAGAGCGACCCGCTCCTCTTCCTCCTTGCGCTTCCTGTTGCGCCGGACGACCGTGAACGCGATCGCGCCGCCGGCCACGACGACACCGCCGAGGACGATCAGACCGGCCGCAGGCGCGCCGCTCGCCGAGCCGTCCCCGGTGCCGCCGGACCAGGAGGCCGGGGCGTTGCCCCGCGCCTGGTCGATCGCACTGTCGACGAAGGCGTTGAGCTGGGTCGCGGCGTCGGTGTCCGTACCGGGGGCCTTCACCGCCGTGGTGAGGTTCTCCACGGCCCGGGTCGGCATCACCTGGGGATCCGCGCCCGCGCTGAACCCGTCGCCGAGGCGGACCGCGTAGACGCCGGTGATCCCGGTGTCGCTGCGCAGGTTCCGCAGGAGGTTCTCGGGCGGGTACTGGGACGTCGCGGGCAGCACGGCCACGAAGACCGGCTTGTCGGCGTCCTTGATCTTCTTCTCCAGGGCCGCCTCCTGCGAGACGGAGAGGTTCCCGCGGGCGGCCGGGTCCACGTAGACCGGGCCCTGGCGCAGTGCGCGGCCGGCGTCGTCGATGGTGGAGGTGGCGGCCTGGGCGGCCGGGGACAGGGCCAGCACGGCCGCTGAGAGCATCAGCAGCAGGACGGCCCACAAGGGGGCGAACAGCCTCTTCCGCATACTCCGAAAGTAACCCGAACGGGCGACGAATGCGTCACCCGCCCGGGTCACCCGCGTGCTGTTACGCAGCGCGGTAGGCCGTGCGGAGCTTCGCCACGGCACCGGTCAGGTCACCGGTGAGCAGCAGGTGGTCGGCCTCGGCGAACGGCTTGGACACCGCCGCTGTCAGCTTTCCGCCGGTCCTCTGCTGGACCAGCAGCCTCGCCCGGTCCACGATCGCCTTGCCCGCCGCGGTCCTCCCGAGGCCCGCCCGCTCGGCGAGCTGCGCGGCCACGGCGAGTGCGGTGAGCGTGGCCTCGCCGCCGGACGGAACCTTCTTCAGGGTGGTCAGTCCCCAGCCGTAGGGGAACTGCGGGTCGTACGTCGCGTCGCCGACGTTGACCGGCAGCTGCGACTCGGACTTCGGCCAGGTCACGGGCAGCTGCCCGGTGAAGGCGCGCTTGCCGTAGAGGACGTCGGCGACGCCGTCGCCCTCGGTGCCGGGCAGCCAGGACGCCACCAGGGCGTCGATGCCGCCGAGCCGGTCCCCGATGAGCTGGGGGCGACCGGAGACGACGAGGACGGCGCACTTCATCGCGGCGCAGACCGTGTCGACGGCCTTCTTGTCGGCGTCCGTGAGCTCCAGGTCGTGACCGTTGCCGACGTCACCGATGCCCTCGGCGTAGGGCTTCTCGCCGACGACGACGACCCCGGCGTCATACCCCTCGGTCGGGGCGGAGGCGTCCTTCGAGAAGGTGGCCGAGGAGGTGTTCTTCTCGATGCCCTTCAGGATCGTCGTGCCCGTGGTGGTGGCACCGGAGGCGCCCTGCCAGCTGATGGTCCAGCCGCCCGCCTGGTTGCCGAGGTCGTCGGCGTTCGAGCCGGCGACGTACACCTTCTGCGAGGCCTTGAGCGGGAGCACCGCGCCGTCGTTCTTCAGGAGCACCTGGGACTTGGCCGCCGCCTCCCGGGCGACGGCGCGGTGCGCGGCGGAGCCGACGTCGTCCAGGTTCGACGTGTCGGCGTACGGCTTCTCGAAGAGGCCGAGACGGAACTTCTGGGTGAGGATCCGGGAGACCGCGTCGTCGATCCGGGCCCGGCCGATCCGGCCGGCGGTGACCTCGTCCTGGAGGGTCTTCGTGAAGTCCTGGTAGGCGGTCGGGACCATGATCATGTCGAGGCCGGCGTTCACGGAGGTGCGGACGTCGCTCGCATAGTCACCGGGGATCTGGTCGATGGCCTGCCAGTCGCTGATGACGAAGCCCTCGAATCCCATCCGGTCCTTGAGCACGCCGTTGATCATCTCGGCGTTGGCGTGCATCTTCACCGGGCCGGCGTCGTCGCCGATGACGTCCAGCGAGGAGTAGGACGGCATGACCGTGCCGACGCCCCGCTTCACGGACTCGGCGAAGGGCGCGAGGTGCACGGCTTCGAGTTCCTGACGGGTGACCTCGGTGACCCCCTGGTCGATGGTGTACGAGCCGGTGGTGGACGAGCCGAACTCCGTGCCGCCGTCGCCGACGAAGTGCTTGGCACTGGCCAGGACCTTGTCGTTGCGGGCGAGGTCCCGGCCCGACGGGCTGCCCTGCATGCCGGTGATGACCGTCTCCATGGCCTCGACCAGGGCGGGGTCCTCGCCGTACGCCTCGTAGGAACGGCCCCAGCGCTCGTCGCGGGTGACGCAGACGCAGGGGGCGAAGTCCCACGGGATGCCGGTCGCGCGCACCTCGTTGGCGGTGACGGCTCCGGTCCTGCCCGCGAGCTCCGGGTCGCGGCCCGCGCCGATGCCGATGTTGTGCGGCATGATCGTCGAGCCGATCACGTTGTTGTGGCCGTGCACCGCGTCCACGCCGTAGATCAGCGGGATCTGGAAGCGGGTCGCCTGCGCGCGCAGCTGGTAGGCGTCGACCATCTTCGCCCAGGCAGCGGCGGTGTTCGGGGTCGGCACGGAGCCTCCGCCCGAGAGCAGCGAGCCGAGGTCGTACGTGGCGATGTCGCCCGGCGAACGGAGCGCGTTGCGCTCGGCCTGGGTCATCTGGCCGGCCTTCTCGGCCGGGGACATGCGGGACAGCAGGTCCGCCACGCGCTTCTTCACGGAGAGCTTCGCGTCCTGGTACGGCAGCCCGTGGGCGTCGATGACGACCTGCGGGTTCTCCTTCGGCGCCTTGGCGCCGGTGACGGTGAGCTCCAGCGGGATCGTCTCCGCCGGCTCGGCCCCCCGGTCCTTGGCGGTGGCCACGGAGACGGTGTGCGCGGTGCCGGAGGCGGTGCCCGCGGGGAAGGTGTGCGTGCCGGTGACCGGCGTGTAGTCCTTGCCGGGTTCCGCGCTGCCGCCCCCGGTGGTCCAGGCGACGGTGACGGGCTCCTCGGTGGGCAGAGAACCGGTGGTGGCGACGGAGATCCTGATGTCCGCCCTGCCGCCCTCCGTGACGGGGTGGACGGCGGAGTCGACCACGACGCTCGACTTCAGGGCCGGGTCGGCCTTGCCGTAGAGCTCGACCGCGTCCATGGCGAAGGAGCCGGGGGCGCCGGTCGGGAGGGTGACGGCGTAACCCCACATCTCGTTCAGGCCGAGGACCTGGTCGATGCCGCCGACGGGCTGGTAGTCGGCCCGGTAGACGAAGTCCGCGAAGGGGATCTCGACCTGGTGCCAGCCCTCCCAGTCGTCGGTGAAGGACGTGGTCCACAGCTCCGAGGCGCCGCCGTTGGCCCCGCCGTCCTTGATCTCGAAGTTGATCCGCTTGCCCGAACCGGGCGGCAGGGGCGCGGTGTTCTGCCCGTACCACCAGAAGCGGATGCCCTTGTGCGCGGTCCAGTCCTTCGGGGGCTCGTCGACAGCGAACTCGTGGCTGAGTCCGCCCCAGGCGCTGATGTCGTAGGTGCCCTGGAGGACCTTGTCGCCCTCGGGGGCGTCGGCGCGCTCCTCGAACGTCAGGGCGGGGTGGTCGTCCGCGTCGCCGCCCCAGGTGAACAGGGAGTCGGCGGGCGGGTTGCCGAGGGGGACCTCGCCCTCGAAGCGGTCGACGAGGACCGGTGCGGGCTCGTCGGCGTCGGCCGCCGCGCTGGGGACGGCCCCGGCGAGCAGTGAGGCGAGCACGGTGGCGGCGGCGAGCGCGGCCGTGACCGGTCTCGCGCGGTGACGTGGGCGGCGGTGCGGCGTGCTGGGCATGTGCGGCTCTTCTCTGCTCCGGTGACAGGTCGGACGGGGACGTCAGGCGGTGCGGGCGTTCCGGGTGAGCCGGATCGTGTCGCGGTACCACTTGGCGCTGTCCTTGAGGGTCCGCAGCTGCGTGTCGTAGTCGACGCGGACGATGCCGAACCGCTTGTCGTAGCCGTAGGCCCACTCGAAGTTGTCCATCAGCGACCAGGCGAAGTAGCCCCGGACGTCGGCGCCCTGCGCACGGGCTTCGGACACCGCCGCGATGTGGTCGGCGAGATAGGCGGTGCGGTCGGCGTCGGGGACGGAGCCGTCGGCGGCGACGGTGTCGTCGAAGGCGGCCCCGTTCTCGGTGATGACGGTCGGCAGCGCGTAGTCGCGCTGGAGCCGCAGCAGCAGGTCGGTGAGCTCGGTGGGGGTGATCTCCCAGTCCATGGCGGTGCGGGGCAGGTCGCGTTCCACGCCGCGCACGACGGGGAGGCCGTCGGTGTCCGTCGGCGATCCGTCCTCGGTCACTCCGGAGAACAGGGCGCCGCGGTAGAAGTTGACGCCGAGGACGTCGAGCGGGGTGGCGATGGCCTCCAGGTCGCCGTCCCTCACGGGCAGTTCGACGCCCTGGGCCGCGAGGTCGTCCACGACGTCCGCGGGGTAGCGGCCGTGGACGATCGGGTCGAGGTAGAGGCGGGTGCCCATGCCGTCGGCCCGGCGGCAGGCCTCCCGGTCGGCCTCGCTGCCGGTCTCCGGGGTGGCGGTGCCGAGGTTGAGCGTGATGCCGAGCTCCAGCGGGCGGCTCCCCGCGGCCTCGCGCATCTGCCGGGCGGCGAGGCCGTGGCCCAGGAGCAGGTGGTGCACGGCCGACATGGCGTCGCCCATGTCGCTCCGGCCGGGGGCGTGCACCCCGTAGGCGTATCCGAGCATCGCCGAGCACCACGGCTCGTTGAGGGTCGTCCAGTGCTCGACGCGGTCCCCCAGCGCCTCGTGGGCGAGCATGGCGTACTCGGCGAAGCGCAGGGCGGTGTCGCGGGCCGGCCAGCCGCCCGCGTCCTCCAGTTCCTGCGGCAGGTCCCAGTGGTAGAGCGTGACCCAGGGGGTGATGCCGCGGCCCCGGAGTTCGTCGGCGAGCCGCTTGTAGAAGTCCAGGCCCTTGGCGTTGGCGGGGCCCCGGCCGCCCGGCTGGATGCGCGGCCAGGCGAGCGAGAAGCGGTAGGTGTCGACGCCGAGGCCGGCGATCAGCTCCACGTCCTCGGGCATCCGGTGGTAGTGGTCGCACGCCACGTCGCCGTGCTCCGCGTGGTGCACGGCACCGGGCACCCGGCAGAAGGTGTCCCAGATCGACGGGGTCCGGCCGTCCCCGGAGGCGGCGCCCTCGATCTGGTACGCGGAGGTGGCGACGCCCCAGCGGAAGCCGGCGGGGAGTCCCTGGACGGCGACGGGCTGCAGGCTGCTGCGGGGCGTGGCGAGGTTCATGGGTCTCCGTAACTCCGGTGTGCCGCAGGGGCGGTGGATGAGGGGCGGGTCGGGTCAGTGGTGCAGCCAGCAGGCGACCTCGCGGTCCCGGGCCGCGTCCGGCGGGGCCAGGACCGGCACCCGCTCGGCACACGGCTCGAAGGCCTTGCCGCAGCGGGGGTGGAAGGCGCAGCCGGCGGGCATCGCGGACAGGTGCGGGGGCGAGCCGGGGATGCCCGTGAGTTCGCGGCGGGGGCCGTGCAGTGCGGGGAAGGAGTGCAGCAGGCCGTCGCTGTAGGGGTGGTGGGGGTCCCGGTAGATCTCGGCGGCTCCCGCCTGCTCCACGATCCGGCCGCCGTACATGATGGCGATCCGGTCGGAGAACTCGATGAGCAGCGAGATGTCGTGGGTGATGAACACGACGGAGAACGAGAGGCGTTCGCGCAGCTCCACCAGCTTGCGCAGGATCTGCCGCTGCATGACGACGTCGAGTGCGGTGGTGGGCTCGTCCATGATGACGATCTCGGGTTCCAGGGCGAGCGCCATCGCGATCATGACGCGCTGGCGCATGCCGCCGGAGAGCTGGTGCGGGTAGGCGGCGAGCCGGTCGGCGGAGATACCGACGAGGTGCAGCAGCTCCTGCGCCCGCGCGGTCCGCTCGGCGGCCCGCATGCCGGGGCGGTGCGCGGTGAGCACGTCGGTGAGCTGGCTGTGGACGGTGTGCACCGGGTTCAGCGAGTTCATCGCCCCCTGGAACACGATCGACAGCTCCTGCCAGCGGAAGGCCCGCAGCTCGTCCGGGCTCAGGGCGAGGATGTCGACGGCGTCGCCGCCCGGCCGGTGGTAGTGCACGTCGCCCCCGGTGATCACCCCGGGAGGGGAGAGCAGCCGGGTGACGGCGTACGCCAGCGTGGACTTGCCCGAGCCCGACTCGCCCGCCAGGCCGAGGACCTCCCCGCGGTGCAGGGTGAGGTCGATGTCCCGCAGCGCGTGGACGCCGGTCGCGCCGGTGCCGTAGTCGACGTTCAGGCCGCTGATGGTGAGGATCGGCTCGGCGGTCATGCGCTGTGCTCCTTGCTGGGCGTGCCCGGCGAATCGGGGGCGTCGGACGCCGCGGCGCCGGGCGGTGCCGGCGCGGGCGAGGGCGTCACGCCGTCGCGGAGCACCGGGGTGAACTCGGGCGGCTCGGACGCACCGGGCGGCCGGGGCCCGGCGGTGCGGACCACGGGGGTGAAGCCGACCCGCATACGGACCTTCCGGGAGGAGGCGGTCGCGGTGCGCAGGCGCGGGTTGACGAACTCGTCGATGCCGAAGTTGATGAGGGAGAGCGCGGTGCCCAGCAGGGCGATGCACAGGCCGGCCGGGACGAACCACCACCACGCGCCCTGGGCCAGGGCCTGGTTGGACTGCGCCCAGAAGAGCACCGTCCCCCAGTTCCAGTGGGAGATGTCGGCCACGCCGATGAAGGCGAGGGTGATCTCCGAGAGGACCGCGAAGATGACGGTGCCGACGAAGCCGGACGCGATGACGGCGGTGAGGTTCGGCATGACCTCGAACAGGATGATCCGCCAGGTCGACTCACCGGTGGCGCGGGCCGCCTCCACGTAGTCGCGGCGCCGGAGCGACAGGGTCTGGGCGCGCAGCACCCGCGCCCCCCAGGCCCATGAGGTGAGGGCGATGACGGCGGCTATCAGCAGGTCCCCGGTGTCCTCGACGAAGCTCGCGATGATGATGATCAGCGGCAGGCCCGGGATGACGAGGAAGATGTTGGAGAGCATCGAGAGGATCTCGTCGGCGGCTCCGCCGAGGAAACCCGCGCTGACCCCGATGAGCACGGACAGCACGGTCGCCAGGATGCCGGCGAGGAATCCGACGAGCAGCACGCCGCGGGTGCCGACCAGGATCTGGGAGAGGACGTCCTGTCCGGTCTGGGTCGTCCCGAACCAGTGGTCGGCGGACGGCGGTCGCAGCAGCTGGTCGCTCATCGCGTCCGGGTCGTACGGGGCGAGCCAGGGGCCCGCCACGGCGAGGACCACGAAGAACGCGAGGATCAGCAGGCCGGTGCGGGTCTTCCCGCCGCGCAGGAAGCGGAACCTCACCCGGCCCGCGGCGGCGGGGGCGGGCGGGTCGTCCAGTACGGCGACGTCGGTGGCGGTGACGGACACGGTCGTCATGCCTCCTTACGAGTGCGGGGATCGAGGAGGGCGTAGGCCATGTCGGCCAGCAGGTTCGCGGCGAGCACCGAGAGCGTGATGATCAGGAAGACGCCCTGCATGAGCGGGTAGTCCTTGGCCCCGACGGCCTGGAAGAGCTGGTAGCCGATGCCGGGGTAGGAGAAGACCATCTCGACCAGCAGGGTGCCGCCGACGATGAAGCCCAGCGAGAGGGCGAAGCCCGAGATGTTGGGCAGTACGGCGTTGCGCGCGGCGTAGGAGAACATCACCCGCCGCTCGGAGAGCCCCTTGGCCTGCGCGACCATGACGTAGTCCTCCGAGGAGACCGTCACCATCATGTTGCGCATGCCGAGGATCCACCCGGCGACGGCGCTCAGGACGATCGTCACGCCGGGAAGCACCCCGTGGTAGAGCGCGCTGGAGACGAACGGCCAGTCGAAGGCCGGAACCAGGGAGTTGTCGTACCCGCCGGCGGCCGGGAAGATCTGCCACTTCACCGCGAACACCGCGATGGCGATGAGACCGAGCCAGAAGTACGGGATGGCCGAGATGAAGGTGGTCACGGGCAGCAGCCCGTCCAGCCAGGAGCCGCGCCGCCAGCCGCTGTAGACGCCGATGCCGGTGCCGAGCAGGAAGCTGATCAGGGTGGTGATGCCCACCAGGGCGAGCGTCCAGGGCAGCGACTGGGAGATCACCTCGCCGACCGGGGTCGGGAAGAAGGTGAAGGAGAGCCCGAGGTCGCCGTCGAGGAGGTGTGACCAGTAGTCGGTGTACTGCGACCAGAGGGACTGGTTCTCGTCGAGTCCGAACAGCGCCTTCAGCGAGGCGATGGCGCTGGTGTCGAGCTGCCCCTGGTAGCGGCTCATCAGGGCGTCGACGGGGCCGCCCGGCATCATGCGCGGGATCAGGAAGTTGATGGTGATCGCGGCCCAGGCCGTGACCGCGTAGAAGGCGAACCGCTGGAGTACGTATTTCACTTGGCCGCTCCCTCGGCGGTGGTGTCGTCGTACAGCCAGCAGGCGGCCCACTGGCCGTCCGCCAGGTCGAAGCGCGGCGGCAGCTCGGTGCGGCAGCGCTCCATGGCCTTCGGGCACCGGGGGTGGAATCGGCAGCCGGCCGGCGGGGCGATCAGGGAGGGCGGCTCGCCGCTCCCGGCCTCTTCCTGCGCCTCGGCGTCCGCCACCCGGTCGGGGTCCGGCGCGGAGGCGATGAGCAGCTGGGTGTAGGGGTGTGCGGGGTGCTGGGTGACGGTCTCGCTGTCACCGCCCTCGACGATCCGGCCGGCGTACATCACGAGGGTCGTGTCCGCGAAGTAGCGGGCGGACGCGATGTCGTGGGTGATGTAGAGGATCGCCAGGTGCAGGCGCTCCTTGAGGTCGCGGAGCAGGTTGAGGACCCCGAGCCGGATCGACACGTCCAGCATCGACACCGGCTCGTCCGCGAGAAGGACCTGGGGGTCGGCGCCGAGCGCGCGCGCGATCGCGACGCGCTGGCGCTGCCCTCCCGACAGCTCGTGCGGGAACTTGTCCAGGTACTGATGAGGAGGAGTCAGCTGGACGCGTTCCAGCAGAGCCGCCAGGCCGGTCTCCAGTTCCGCCTCCCCCTCCCCCGCCCGGCCGTGGATCCTCAGGGCGCGGGTCAGGTGGTAGCGCACGGTGTGCACCGGGTTGAGCGAGGCGAAGGGGTCCTGGAAGATCAGCTGGACCTGCTTGACGTATCTGCGGAAGGACCGGCCACGTCCGGCCTTCACCGCCGTGCCGCCCAGCTCGATCTCGCCCGCGGTGAGCGGGTACAGCTGGGCGAGCAGCCGCGCAACGGTGGATTTGCCCGAGCCGGACTCCCCCACCAGAGCCGTGACGGTGCCGCGCCGGAGCTTCAGCGAGACGTCGTCGACGGCGTGGACGGTACGGCGGCTGCGGGCGAGGAGGTCCTTGCCGGTGCGCCGTACGGGGAAGTGCTTGGTGACTCCGCGTGCTTCGAGCACCACGTCGGCCGCGGTGCGCACGTGTTCGGACTGTTCGGTGGTCATGGCCGGTTCTTCCCGTGTTACTTGGCGGGCTTCAGGTTCAGCACGACTTCCAGCGCGTCCTGCTGGGTGTGCTGCGGGGCTGCGTAGGGGTTCTCCTCGGCCGGCCAGCCCGTCCAGTTCTTCGTGGAGTACTCGGCACCGATGGGGGCCGCGGCCGTCGGGATGACGGGCGCCTGCTCGACCATGATCTTCTGGAGGGAGTTCATGGCCTTGGTGCGCGTGGCGTCGTCCGTGGCGTTGGCGTACTCCTTCAGCGCGGCGGTGCCCTCGGGGCTCTTGAAGCGGCCGAAGTTGCCGAGCTGGGAGGCCTTGCCGATGGGCTGGAGGATCGCCCCGTCCATGATGTTCTGGTACATGTCGTACGGGGTGGCGCCGCTGTTGGTCCAGTGCAGGGTGGCGTCGAAGTTGCCGACGGCGACGTCGTTCGTCCAGGCCTCGGCGGTCTGGGTCTTGACCTTGGCCTCGATGCCCAGCTGCTTGATGCTGTCCTTGATGATGGAGAGCCCGGTGATGTAGTCGTTCCAGCCGGCCGGGTCGGTGAAGGTCAGCTTCACGGGCTTGCCGCTCGGGTCCTTCAGGACGCCGCCGCTGAGCTTGAAGCCCGCGTCCATGAGCAGCGCCTTGGCGCCGTCCACGTCGGGCTTCGTGGTGGCGTTCTTGTACTCCGGTGCGAGGAACGGGTCCCCGGCGGGCAGGGGGATGCCGGTCGGGTTGGTGATCTCCGGGTAGAGGGTCGCCTGCGCCTGCACGTGGATCGCGTTGCGGTCGACGACCATGGCCATCGCCTTGCGCAGCGCCGGGTTGTCGAAGGGCTTGCGGGCGGTGTTGAACCACAGGCCGTGGATGCCGAGTCCCGAGGGGAACCAGAGCTTGTGGTTCTTCTGGTCCTTGGCGACGTAGAGCTGCTTGTAGTTCGGCATGAAGACGAACGACCACTCGAGCTTGCCGTTGGCCAGGGCCGTGGTGGCGGCGCTGTTGTCGTTGTAGGTGCTGTAGCGCAACTCCCTGACCTTGGTCGTGCCCTTCCAGTAGGCGGGCGTGGCGGTCAGGGTGGTGGTCTGCGGGGTGAAGGTCTTCAGCTTGTACGGGCCGGAGCCGACCGGGGTGCGGTTGGGCCAGGTCTCCGGGTTCTCGACCTTCTCCCAGATGTGCTTGGGCACGACATAGGTCGATATGATCTTGTTCTGGTTGACGAACTGCGAGTCCTTGAAGGTCAGGACGACCTTCTCGCCCTCGACCGCGACACCGTCGTAGGGGATGCCGTTGCCGTTGAGCGCCGGGTGCTTCTTGAGCAGTTCGAAGGTGAAGGCGACGTCGGCCGCGGTGAGCGGCTTGCCGTCGGCCCACTTCGCGCGCTTGTCGAGCGTGAAGGTGAGCTTGGTGAAGTTCGACTCCCAGTCCCACGCGGTCGCGAGCCAGGGGTCCGCCTTGTCGGTGGGGCGGATCATGTTGGTCATCGCCAGCGGCTCGTAGATCATGTACCGGTAGCCGAGCGTGGCGCTCGCGGAGGTGGCGAGGAACGGGTTGCTGTTGTTCGTCTGCGGCCCGTCGGGCTTCCCGATGTTCAGCACGCCGGAGGCGCCGGCGCCGCCCCCCTTGTCGGCGCCCGAGTTGGCGGACGAGCAGCCCGCGGCGAGCGCGACCACGGCGGTGGCGACTGAGAGCGCTCTCAGAGTGTGACGACGGCGTACGGACATGGCTACTCCAGAGGGACTGCGGGACCGGGGGCCCTGCGAGGTGGTCAGCGCGCGACGCGCCGGATGCGGGTGGTGCGGGTGCCGGTGCGGCGGGATCGGGGATGCGGGCGGGTGACCGGCGGCGCCGGGACCTCTACGGCGCCGAGTGGCGCACGACCAGTTCGGTGGGCAGCACGACCGGTCCGTCCGGTACGGCGGTGCCGCCGAGGTGGGAGAGCAGCAGACGGGCCGCGGCCTCGCCCATCCGCCGGGTGGGCTGGCGCACGGTGGTCAGCGGCGGTTCGGTGTGCTCGGCCATCGGGATGTCGTCGAAGCCGACCACCGCGACGTCCTCGGGCACGCGGCGGCCGGCGGCGCGCAGAGCCCGCAGGACGCCCGCCGCGCTGATGTCGTTCAGGGCGAAGACCGAGTCGAAGTCCGCACCGGAGGCGAGGAGTTCCTCCACCGCGAGACGGCCGCGCCGCTCGGTGAAGTCGCCGTCGACGACCAGTTCGGCGGGCAGGACCGAACGGAAGCCCGCGAGCCGGTCGTTCACGCAGCCGAAGTGCCTAGGGCCGGTGACCACCAGGGGTCTGGTGCGGCCGGCGGCCCGCAGATGACGGGCGGCGGACGCGCCCCCCTCGTGGTTGGTGGTCACGACGGAGGGGAATTCGGGGTGGTGGCCCCGGTCGTCGATCAGGACGATCGGCAGGCCGGAGCGGTGGAGTTCGGTGAGCTGGTCGAGCGTGTTCTCCGGTTCGACGACGACGAGTCCGTCGAAGGCGCGCGCCGACACCTGGGTGGTGAAGCGCTTGACGGACTCCGCTCCCCGGGTGCACGTGAAGAGCAGCAGCCCGTAGTCGGCGGCCTCGACCGTGTCGACGATCCCCTGGAGCACCTCACCCATCCACGGCCAGGTGAACGAGGGAACCAGGAGCCCGACCGTGCGGCTGCGGCCGCGCGCCAGCCCGACGGCGCCGGAGCTGGGTACGTAGCCGAGGTCCGCGATCACTTCACGAACACGGGCGGCCGTCGAACCGTCCACTTCGCCCTTGAAGTTGATGACCCGCGACACGGTCGTCTTGCTGACGCCGGCCTCGCGGGCGACATCGGCGATGGTGACGCGCAACGGAGCCTCCAGGGACAAGGCAGGACAGGGGGCGGGCGGATTTCGGTACCGGTTCCGCAACCGGTCCCGGAACCGGTACCGGCGTTGCGGCTGGAGTTAACCCCGCCCAAACAGAGGCGTCAATACTTCACACCGAGATTGGTCCGTACCGATGATCGAAGCAGTTCCGGCAGAGCACTTGTTCACTTGTTGAACGAACGAACCTCTTGACGCGGACACGCAAGAGCAGTTCACTCACGGCTCGTTCGACGGCATTTCCCCCACGCCCCTGCCGAGAAAGGCAGCAGCCATGATTCGGACAAGCAGAGCGGCGAGAGTCCTCGTCGCGACGGCGCTCGCGACCGCGGGCCTCACCGGGCTCTCCTCCGGCACCGCCCAGGCCGCAGGCGAGACCGTGAACATCGTGCTGACCACGACGGACGACTCCGGCGGCCGCCACGTCACGCGCGGCCTCCAGCAGCAGACCCCGGTGACGTTCGGCGACGGCAACGGCGGCCAGGGCACGAACATCACCGTCGACGAGAACACCCGCTATCAGACGTTCACCGGCGGCGGCGCCTCGTTCACGGACACCGCGGCCTGGCTGATGAAGGGCAGCGGGGCGCTGAGCCAGGCGACCCGCGACGCGACGATGAAGAAGCTCTTCTCGCCGACGGAGGGCATCGGACTGTCCTTCGTACGCAACCCGATGGGCGGATCGGACCTCGCGCGTTTCGGTTACACCTACGACGACGTGCCGGCCGGGCAGACCGACCCCGGTCTCACCAGGTTCTCGATCGCACACGATCTGCAGGACGTCCTGCCGCTCACAAAGCAGGCCGAGCAGCTGAACCCGGCTCTCACGACAGTCGCCTCGCCGTGGACGGCCCCCGCCTGGATGAAGGACAACGGGCAGCTCAACGGCGGCTGGCTGAAGTCCGAGAACTACGGCACCTACGCGGACTACTTCGTGAAGTACCTCCAGGCGTGGAAGGACCAGGGCGTCCCGGTCGACTACGTCACCGCGCAGAACGAGCCGACCTGCTGCTCCGGCTACCCGTCGATGAGCTGGAACGGCTCGGGTCTCGCCTACTTCACCAAGAACGAGCTGCTGCCGAAGCTCCGGTCGGCGGGTCTGGCCACCAAGGTGCTGGCGCACGACTGGAACTGGGACAGCTACGACGCGTACGCCGCCCCCACCGTCGACGACGCGGCCGTGCGCGACCACCCGAACTTCGGCGGGGTGGCCTGGCACGGCTACGGCGGCGACATCGCCAAGCAGACGGCCGTCCACAACCAGTACCCGCAGCTGGACGCCTTCCAGACCGAGCACTCGGGCGGCACGTGGATCGCCGACCAGCAGCGCGAGGACATGCTCAACATCATCGACTACACCCGGAACTGGGCGAAGTCGGTCACCAAGTGGTCGCTCGCCGTCGACCAGAACCGCGGCCCGCACAACGGCGGCTGCGGCACCTGCGACGGGCTGGTCACCGTGCACAACGGCGACGGCAGGCACGGCCAGGTGGATTACACGATCGAGTACTACACGATGGGGCACCTGACGAAGTACGTACGGCCCGGCGCCGCCCGGATCGCGTCGACGGGCAGTTCGGCGGTGCCCAACGTGGCGTGGCGCAACCCGGACGGTTCCAAGGCCCTGATCGCGTACAACGGCTCGGCGTCGGCGCAGCAGGTCACCGTCAACTGGGGTGGGCAGAAGTTCACCTACGCGCTGCCGGGCCGCACGTCGGCGACCTTCACCTGGTCGGGCACCCAGTCGGGCACCCCGGGCGGCGGGGGCGGTGCGCTCACGGGCATCGCCGGCAAGTGCCTCGACGCCACCGGCAACAGCGGCGCGGACGGCACCCCGGTCCAGATCTGGGACTGCACCGGCGCCGCCAACCAGCGGTGGACGGTCTCCGGCGACCGCTCCGTGAAGGTGCTCGGCGCCTGCCTGGACGTCACCTCGGGCTCCACGGCCGACGGGGCGAAGGTCCAGCTGTACACGTGCAACGGCTCGGGTGCGCAGCAGTGGGCGTACGACGCCTCGACCGGGGACGTGGTCAACACGGCCTCGGGCAAGTGCCTGGACGTCGTGGACCGGTCGTCGGCGAACGGCGCGCGCGTCCAGATCTGGACCTGCACCGGAGCCGCCAACCAGAAGTGGCGGCTCCAGTAGGAGGACCCGTCAGTCGGTGGGCTCGATGCCGGCGCGCAGCAGGCCGTAGGTGTACGCGTCCTCCAGGGCCTGCCACGACGCGGCGATGACGTTCTCGGCCACGCCGACCGTCGCCCAGTCACCGGTTCCGTCACCCGTGGTGATCAGCACCCGGGTGGTGGATTCGGTGCCTGTGCGGCCTTCCAGGATGCGGACCTTGTAGTCGACGAGCTCCAGCTTGGCCAGCTGCGGGTAGATCCGCTCCAGGCCGACGCGCAGTGCCCGGTCCAGGGCGTTGACCGGACCGTTGCCCTCGGCGGTGGCGACGATCCGCTCGCCCTTGGCCCAGAGCTTCACGGTCGCCTCGTTGGCGTGGGTGCCGTCGGGGCGGTCCTCGACGATCGCCCGCCAGGACTCGACGCGGAAGTAGCGGCGGGGCCTGCCGTCCACCTCGGCGCGCAGCAGGAGTTCGAAGGAGGCGTCGGCCGCCTCGTAGGTGTAGCCCTTCAGCTCGCGCTCCTTGACCCGGGCGACGACGCGGCCGACGAGCTCGCGGTCGTCCCCCAGGTCGATGCCGAGTTCCTTGCCCTTGAGCTCGACGGAGGCGCGGCCCGCCATGTCGGAGACCAGCATGCGCATGGTGTTGCCGACGCGCTCGGGGTCGATGTGCTGGTAGAGGTCCGGGTCGACCTTGATCGCGGAGGCGTGGAGTCCGGCCTTGTGGGCGAAGGCGGAGACTCCCACGTACGGCTGGTGGGTGGACGGCGTCAGGTTCACGACCTCGGCGATGGCGTGGGAGACGCGGGTCATGTCGGCGAGCGCGCCCTCGGGCAGGACGGTCTTGCCGTACTTGAGCTCCAGCGCGGCGACGACGGGGAAGAGGTTCGCGTTGCCGACGCGCTCGCCGTATCCGTTCGCGGTGCACTGCACGTGGGTGGCGCCCGCGTCCACGGCGGCCAGCGTGTTGGCGACGGCGCAGCCGGTGTCGTCCTGGGCGTGGATGCCGATCCGGGCGCCGGTGTCCGCGAGGACGGTGGAGACGACGGCCTGGACCTGGGCGGGGAGCATGCCGCCGTTGGTGTCGCAGAGGATGACCACGTCGGCGCCCGCCTCCGAGGCGGTGCGCACGACCGCCTTGGCGTACTCGGGGTTCGCACGGTAGCCGTCGAAGAAGTGCTCGCAGTCGACGAAGACGCGGCGGCCCTGCTCGCGCAGGTGGGCGACGGTGTCGCGGACCATCTCCAGGTTCTCGTCGAGCGTGGTGCGCAGGGCCAGTTCCACATGCCGGTCGTGCGACTTGGCGACGAGCGTGATCACCGGGGCGCCCGATTCCAGGAGCGCCCGGACCTGCGGGTCCTCGGCCGCGTTTCCCCCCGCCCTGCGGGTGGCGCCGAACGCGACGAGCTCGGCGTTCTTGAAGTCGATCTCCTGCCGGGCGCGGGCGAAGAACTCCGTGTCCCGCGGGTTGGCGCCGGGCCAGCCGCCCTCGATGAAGCCCACACCGAAGTCGTCCAGGTGCCGCGCGATGGTCAGCTTGTCGGCGACCGTCAGGTTGATGCCTTCACGCTGCGCACCGTCGCGCAGCGTGGTGTCGAAGACGTGGAACGTGTCATCGGGGGCCGTTGCCTTGGTGGTCATGCTGGTCTGACTCCTGTCGGGTGGGCGGATCCGGACGAATCGGCTCCACTTGCCCCCATCCTCTCGCGTGCCTCGTTCCGGCCGTGGTGTGGGCCGGAAAACGAAAAAACCCCTCGCGGGTGCGAGAGGTCTGCGCGCGGGTCTGGGGCACGATGTCCGTTCCGTACGTGGTGGTACGGGACGGTCACTGCGGACCGGCGCGCCTGCTGCCGATAATCATGGCGAACGAGGACACGCACGCAGTCTGGCACAGCGCGGCCCCGCGGTCCCGGGCCGTCTCAGGATGCGGGCGTGACGTCCGTCGCGGGCGGGGTCCCGCCCCGGAGCAGAAGGGTCTCGTCCACATAGCCGCGCATCTGGCTCAGCACCTGCTCCCGCCCCGTGCCGGGGATGCCGACCGTGACATGGACGCTGAAACCGTCCATCAGGGCCCTCAGGCGCGTCGCGGCGCCGCCGGTGTCCACGGCCCGGAACTCGCCGCGGCCGATGCCCTCGGCCAGCAGCTCCACCAGATCGCGGTGCCAGGCGTCCTCGATGGCGGCCTGCCGGGCGCGGGCGTCGTCGTCGGCGTCCTGCGAGCGGTTCCAGACCTCCAGCCACAGCGCCCAGTGCGGGTCGCGGTGCCCGTCGGGGACGTACAGCGCGATGTAGGCGTCGAGCCGCTCGCGGGCGGTGCCCGGGCCGGCGAGCAGGGTCCGGCGTTCGGCGCCGAGCCGGGCCTCGCTCCACTCCAGGGTGCGGAGCAGCAGCTCGTCCTTGGTGCGGAAGTAGTAGAGGAGGTGGCCGCTGCTCATCCCGACCTCGCGGCCGAGCCCGGCCATCGTGAGCCCGTCGAGCCCCCGCTGGGCGACGGTGGCCATGACGGCGGCGAGCACGTCCTCCCTCGGCGGGGCGATGTTGCGGCGGCGGGATGCAGGGGTCACGTGTCAGATCCTGGGCTGTTGCTGGGTGATGCAGTGGATGCCTCCACCGCTCGCGAAGATCGTACGGGCGTCGACGGGTGTCACCGCACGGTCCGGGAACAGGTCGCGGAAAGCGGCGGCCGCCGCCTCGTCCCTCGGGTCGTCGAAGGAGCAGAGGATCACCGCCCCGTTGCAGAGGTAGTGGTTGATGTAGGAGTAGTCGGCCCACCCGCCGTCCTCGTCGCGCAACGCCGTGGGCGCGGCGATCTCGACCACGTCGAGGGAGCGGCCGCGCGCGTCGGTGGCGGCACGCAGGATCGCGGTCGTCTCCCGGGTGACCTCGTGGTCCGGGTGGGAGGGATCGGGCTGGACGTGGGCGACGACGACGCCGGGGCGGGCGAAGGCGGCGACGATGTCGACGTGGCCGAGCGTGCCGTAGGTGCCGTAGTCGCCGGTCAGACCGCGCGGCAGCCAGATGGCCTTCTCGGTGCCGAGGCGGGCGTGGACCTCGTCCTCGACGGCCTGCCGGGACCAGCCGGGGTTGCGCTCCTTCCCCAGCTGGACGGTTTCCGTGAGCAGCACCGTGCCCTCGCCGTCGACGTGGATCGCGCCGCCCTCGTTGACGAGCGGCGAGTCGTGCACGGGCACGCCGGCCAGTTCCGCGACGCCGCGCGCGATGTGCCGGTCGTGCTCCCATCTGGCCCAGCCCTGGGCGCCCCAGCCGTTGAACGTCCAGTCCACCGCGGCCAGCCGGCTGCCGTCGGTGACGAAGGTCGGCCCGATGTCCCGCATCCAGGCGTCGTCGAGGGGCCGGACGGTGATCTCGACGTCCGGGCCGAGGAGTTCGCGCGCGCCCTCCTCCTGTCCGGGTCCGACGACGACGGTGACGGGCTCGAAGCGGCGTACGGTGCGGGCGACGGCGGCCCATGCGGCGCGCGCCCGGCCGAGTTCGGCACCGGTGGCGAAGGTCGGGTTGGGGCCGGGCCAGGCCATCCAGGTGCGCTCGTGCGGGGCCCACTCGGGCGGCATGCGGTAGGTCATGGCGGGTCCTCAGAGGAAGTAGAGGCGGTTGAGGGGGACCGACTCGGCGGCGGGCGAGTGCAGCGGGTCCCCGTCGAGGGTGACGAGTCCGCTGTCGCCGTCCACGTCGACGGTGCCGGTACGGGAGTTGAGGAGCAGGTCCGCGGGCCCGATGCCGCGCGTGCCCCGCACAGCGACCCTGCGGCGCCGGGTGGGCATCCGGTCGGCACCGAGCTGGGTGGCGGCCCCGGCGACGAAGGCGACGGAGAGATCGGCGGCCGTCGCCCCGTACGCCCCGAACTGCGGCCCCAGGACCAGGGGTTCGCAGGTGTCGGTGGCCGCGTTGGGGTCGCCGGTGACCCCGTACGCGGGGAAGCCGGACTTCAGGACCAGCTGCGGCTTCGCGCCGAAGAACTCCGGGCGCCACAGGACGATGTCGGCGAGCTTGCCCGGCTCGATGGAGCCGACCTCGTGCGCGATGCCGTGCGCGATGGCGGGGTTGATCGTGAGCTTGGCGATGTAGCGCAGCACCCGCGCGTTGTCGTCGCCGGGCCCGTCGCCCTCCATCGGGCCGAGCTCGGCCTTCATCTTCGCGGCCATGGCGAAGGTGCGGCGCACCGTCTCACCGGCCCGTCCCATGCCCTGCGCGTCGGAGGAGGTGATCCCGATGGCCCCCAGGTCGTGCAGCACGTCCTCGGCGCCCATCGTCCCGGCCCGGATGCGGTCGCGGGCCATGGCGGCGTCCCCGGGGAGGTCGGTCTTGAGGTCGTGGACGGAGACGATCATCCCGTAGTGCTCGGCGACCGCGTCGCGGCCGAAGGGGAGCGTCGGGTTGGTGGACGATCCGATGACGTGGGGGACGCCGGCCATCTTCAGGACGTTGGGCACGTGGCCGCCGCCGCAGCCCTCGATGTGGAAGGCGTGGATCGTGCGGCCCTCCAGCACGGCGAGGGTGTCCTCCACGGACAGGCATTCGTTCAGCCCGTCGCTGTGCAGCGCGACCTGGACGTCGTGGTCCTCGGCGACCCGCAGCGCGGTGTCCAGGGCCCGGGTGTGGGCGCCCATGTCCTCGTGGACCTTGAACCCGCAGGCACCGCCCTCGGCCAGCGCCTCGGTCAGCGGCGCCTCGTGGGACGAGGAACCGCGGGCGAGGAAGCCTATGTTGACCGGCCAGGCGTCGAAGGCGTTGAAGGCGTGGCGCAGCGCCCAGGGGGAGTTGACGCCGACGCCCCAGACCGGGCCGAACTCCTGGCCGATGATCGTGGTGACCCCGGAGGCGAGCGAGGCCTCCATGATGCGCGGGGAGAGCAGGTGGACGTGCGGGTCCACGGCGCCCGCCGTCGCGATGAGGCCCTCGCCGGACACGATGGTGGTGCCCGTGCCGACGACCACGTCGACACCGTCGAGGGTGTCCGGGTTCCCGGCCCGTCCGACCGCGGAGACGCGGCCCTCCCGGATGCCGACGGACACCTTCCTGATGCCGAGGACCGCGTCGATGACAAGGACGTTGCTGATGACGACGTCGCAGGTGTCCCGCACGGCCGCGGCCCTGAGGTGCAGGCCGTCACGGGCGGTCTTCCCGAAACCTGCGAGGAACTCGTCCCCCGGTTTCTGGGAGTCGGACCCGACGCGGACGGTCAGGCCCGAGTCGCCGAGCGCGACCCGGTCCCCGGCGCGCGGCCCGTGCACGGAGGCGTACTCGTACGGATCCATCACTCCCCCTCCCCCTCCCCCGCCCCGAGGTACCCGCAGGCCGCCGCCCTGCGCAGCGCCTCCTCCTTCGCGCCCGGCGCGTCCAGCGGTCCGTCCACGAGACCGGCGAACCCGATGGCGACCCGGTCCCCGCCGATGGGCACGAGGCCCACCCGCACGGACTGCCCCGGACCGAAGCGGACGGAGGAGCCGGCCGGCACGCACAGCCGCATCCCGTACGCCGCGGCCCGGTCGAAGCGCAGCCGGGGGTTGACCTCGAAGAAGTGGAAGTGCGACGTCACGCTGACCGGCACGGTCGCGGTGTTGCGGACGGCCAGCCGCACGGCCGGCTCGCGCTCGGGCGCCGCGGGGCCGGGGACGAGCGCTCCGGGGGCGTCGGCACCGAGCGTGCCGTCACCGAGCGGCAGGCTGACGACGGCGAGCCGGGAGCCGTCGTCGAATACGGCCTCCACCTGGACCTCGGTGACGATCTCGGCCACGCCGGGCAGCACGTCACCGGGCCCCAGCACGGTCCGGCCCGCCTCCACGGCCTCGGCCAGCCTGCGCCCGTCCCGGGCCGCCTCGCAGACGGTGTCGGCGATCAGGGCGGTCGCCTCGGGGACGTTGAGCCTGAGGCCGCGGGCACGCCGGGCCCGGGCAAGCTCGGCGGCGCCGAAGAGCAGCAGCCGGTCGCGTTCGGTCGGGTTCAGTCGCACGTCACCGCACCTCCTGGTTGGAGCGCCACTCTAACCAGGTTTTGAGCGGCACTCAAAACTCGCGCCGTTCCGAGCACGGATACGGCGAAGGCCGCGCCCCGGTGGGGCGCGGCCTTCGTGCGGCGGGACTCGGGGATCAGCCGAGGCGGTGCATCCAGCCGTGGGTGTCCTCGGCGATGCCGCGCTGGATGTCCAGCAGGCGCTCACGCAGCTTGACGGTGACCTCGCCGGGCGTGCCGTCGCCCTGCGTCCACTCGCCGTCGGCCGACTTCACGGTGCCGACGGGGGTGATGACGGCGGCGGTGCCGCAGGCGAAGACCTCGGTGAGGGTGCCGTCGGCGGTGTCGTCGCGCCACTGGTCGATGGACACGCGGCCCTCCTCGGAGGTGTAGCCGAGGTCCTCGGCGACGGTGAGGAGGGAGTCACGGGTGACGCCCGCGAGCAGCGAGCCGGTCAGGGAGGGGGTGACGATCCGCTTGCCGCCGTCCGCCTGCTCGTACACGAAGTAGAGGTTCATGCCGCCCAGCTCCTCCACCCACTTGTGCTCGACGGCGTCGAGGTAGGCGACCTGGTCGCAGCCCTGCGCCGCGGCCTCGGCCTGCGCGAGGAGGGAGGCGGCGTAGTTGCCGCCGGTCTTGGCGTCGCCCATGCCGCCGGGGACGGCGCGCACCCGGTCCTGGGAGAGCCAGATGGAGACCGGCTTCACACCACCGGGGAAGTACGCGCCGGCGGGAGAGGCGATGACGAGGAAGAGGTACTGGTTGGCGGGCCGCACGCCCAGGCCGACCTCGGAGGCGATCATGAACGGGCGCAGGTAGAGGGACTCCTCACCGCCGTGCCCGGGCACCCACGCCTCGTCCTGCTTCACCAGGGCGTCGCAGGCCTCGATGAACGTCTCGACGGGCAGCTCGGGCATCGCCAGCCGGGCTGCGGAGCGCTGGAAGCGCGCGGCGTTGGACTCCGGGCGGAAGGTGGCGACCGAGCCGTCGGGCTGCCGGTAGGCCTTGAGCCCCTCGAAGATCTCCTGCGCGTAGTGCAGGGTCATGTTGGCCGGGTCGATCGAGAGCGGTCCGTACGGCACGAGCTGGGCGTCGTGCCAGCCGCGGCCCTCGGTCCAGCTGATCGTCACCATGTGATCGGTGAAGTAGCGGCCGAAACCGGGGCTGACCAGGATCGCCTCGCGCTCCGCGTCGGACAGCGGATTCGAGGAGGGCTTGAGCTCGATCGTGGGCGTCGTCATGAGTGCGTGTCCTTCACCGGTCTTGTGTGTGATGGACCGCGCCCACGCCCGCCCTCCCGGCCACTGCCGGGAGGTTCACAGGACGTCCGAGCTCCACCGCGAGCCGCGGTCCCGCGTTCGATTATCTCCCGGGGGCGGCTCTGCACGAAATGACGCGTTCGGTACGGGGCTCGGTACGGCGTGTGCGGGCACGCGGAAAACGCGGTCCAGGGGTCGATGGTGGCACCCGGAGACCGCGAGGTGAAGCCGCCGGGTGCGGTTGCGACCCGGCGGCTTCGAAGTGGAGTCGTCGGGTCAGCTCGCTACTCGTACCGCGAGCGCGTCACCGATCTCGTCGGTGGTGCGGGCGCTCCGTCCGTCACGCTCCGCGAGGTCGGCGGAGACGGCCTCCTCGATGCGCACGGCCTCGGCCTCGTAACCGAGGTGGCGCAGCAGGAGGGCGACGGAGAGGACCGTGGCGGTGGGGTCGGCCTTGCCCTGGCCCGCGATGTCCGGCGCGGTGCCGTGGACCGGCTCGAACATGGACGGGAAGGCACCCGTCGGGTTGATGTTGCCGGACGCGGCCAGGCCGATGCCGCCGGTCACGGCCGCGGCCAGGTCGGTGAGGATGTCACCGAAGAGGTTGTCGGTGACGATGACGTCGAAGCGCTCCGGCTGGGTGACGAAGAAGATCGTCGCCGCGTCGACGTGCAGGTAGTCGGTGGTGACCTCGGGATACTCGGCCGCGACCTTGTCGAAGGTGTTCTTCCACAGGTGGCCGGCGTACACGAGGACGTTGTTCTTGTGGACGAGCGTCAGCTTCCTGCGCGGGCGGGCGGCGGCGCGCGCGAAGGCGTCCCGCACGACACGCTCGACGCCGTGGGCCGTGTTGACGCTGACCTCGGTGGCGATCTCGTGCTCCGTGCCGGTCCGCAGCGAACCGCCGTTGCCCGTGTACGGGCCCTCGGTGCCCTCACGGACGACGATGAAGTCGATCTCCGGCCGGCCGGCCAGCGGCGTGGCGGTGTTCGGGAAGAGCTTCGACGGCCTCAGGTTGATGAAGTGGTCGAAGGCGAAGCGCAGCTTCAGCAGCAGCCCGCGCTCCAGCACGCCCGACGGCACGGACGGGTCCCCGATGGCGCCGAGCAGGATGGCGTCGTGGCCCTTGAGGGACTCCAGCTCCGCGTCCGGGAGGGTCTCACCGGTGCGGTGCCAGCGCTGTGCGCCGAGGTCGTACTCCTTGGTCTCCAGCTTCACGTCCTGCGGGAGAACGGCGTTGAGGACCTTGAGGCCCTGGGTGACGACCTCCTGGCCGATACCGTCGCCGGGGATCACTGCGAGATCGATGCTGCGAGACATGGTGGCACCATAACCGTCCGTCCCACCCCATGACATCCGCTGTCCACGATGCGGACAGTGGAACTCCGCGCGCGGCGGACACCACGGGGCGGGACCGCGCCGTGCTCAGTGACCGGTCGACCCGCCGTTGTCACGGCGGTCGAGGGCCCGCTGCAGGGCCGCGGCGGCGTTCTTGCGGTCCGAGTCGGCGGGACGGGGGGTGTGGCGGACGCGGCGGGCGGTGGTCTCGGCCATGGGGGATCGACTCCTTGAGATCGCGTGGATTTCGAGATCAGGACTTCAGAGGGGATATCGAGATCTGGATTTCGAGGCGCCGGAAGGGGCGGGGAGCGGATGCCGCAGGGGTTGCCTGCTTCGGGGCACGCTCACGACCGCCCTCGCTGGATCAGCGATTCGTTCGGCTTCCACAACGCTAGGACACCCGGGGCCGTCTGTCTCTACAGATACTCGGACTTCCTACTATCTGAGACGGCGACACGAGCCGGACGTGCTACGCGAGCCGCCCCGGGCCCTCAGAGATCCACGGTGAGCTGCGCCTGGATGTGCGCGCGCAGGACGCCGGCCATGTCCGTGCCCAAGTCGCTGAGCAGCCACTGGACCTGGAGGCCGTCCATCAGGGCGATCAGCTGCCGGCCCGCGTCGGCGGGGGCGATCCCCTCCCGCAGCGCCCCGTCCCGGCCCGCCTGTTCGTAGGCGAGCCGGGCGCCCGCGACCGAGTTCTCGTAGCGGCGCACGAAGTAGGTGTGCGCGGGATGGTCGGCGGCCGTCGCCTCGGCCGAGACCACCGTGAACAGCTCGACGATCCCGCGCCGCTTGGCGTTCAGCGCGGCCAGCTCGGCGAACCGGCGCAGCCGGTCCACCCCCGTGGTGCCGCCGACCGAGAGCCACTCGTCGTCCACGTCGTCCCGGCGTTCGAGCACCGCGAGCAGCAGTGCCTCCTTGGTCGGGAAGTGGTGCAGCAGTCCGGTGTGCGAGATGCCGCACCGGGCGGCGATCACCCGCAGCGAGGCGCCTCGGTAACCGGCCTCCCCGAACAGGGACATGGCCTGGTCGAGGATCTCGCGCCGCTTCGCACGGCCCTTCGCGTAGCCGCGCCTCGTCTCGGCGGTCACTCGCCACTCTCCCGGTCCGCCGGCATCGGTCAGCCCGGCACTGCGTGCATCGGATACCCATTCAACCCCCCGGGGGATTCGGTCCCGGGAGATTCGATTCCCGGAGATACTTACCAGGTGGTCGGTATTGACTCTATGGTGAAGGCGAACCGTGTCGCGAAAGGACCCCCCGTGTCCCCCTCCCTGCCCTACCTCGATCCCGCACTCCCCGTGGCGGAGCGGGTCGCCGACCTCCTGGGGCGCATGACGCTGCCCGAGAAGGTCGGCCAGATGCTCCAGCTGAACGCCAAGGAAGGGGTGCGGCACTTCGTCGAGGACCTGCACGTGGGGTCGATCCTGCACACCTCGCCCGAGCGGGTGCTGGAGGCGGCCGAACTGACCGACCGGTCCCGGCTGCGCATCCCGCTGCTGGTCGCGGAGGACTGCATCCACGGGCACTCCTTCTGGGAGGGCGCCACGATCTACCCCGTCCAGCTCGGCATGGCGGCCACCTGGGACGCGGAGCTGGTGGAGCGGATCGCCCGGGCCACGGCGGTGGAGGTCGCGGCGACCGGCGTGCACTGGACGTTCTCACCGGTCCTCTGCATCACCCGGGACCTGCGCTGGGGCCGGGTCAGCGAGACCTTCGGCGAGGACCCCCATCTGATCGGGGAGCTGGCGTCGGCGATGGTGCGCGGGTACCAGGGTGACGGGCTGGCCGACCCGACCGCGGTCCTGGCCTCGGCGAAGCACTTCGCGGGGTATTCCGAGACGCAGGGCGGCCGGGACGCCAGCGAGGCGGACATCTCGCGGCGCAAGCTGCGGTCCTGGTTCCTGCCGCCGTTCGAGCGGGTCGCCAAGGAGGGCTGCCGGACGTTCATGCTCGGCTACCAGTCCATGGACGGCGTCCCGATCACGGTGAACGACTGGCTGCTCAACGACGTGCTGCGCGAGGAGTGGGGCTACACCGGGACGCTGGTGACCGACTGGGACAACGTCGGCCGCATGGTGTGGGAGCAGAAGGTGTACGCCGACTACGCGCAGGCCGCCGCGGCGGCGGTCCGGGCCGGCAACGACATGGTGATGGCGACCGAGGGGTTCTTCGAGGGCGCCCTGGAGGCGGTCGGGAACGGCACGCTGGGAGAGGCCGAGATCGACGCGGCGGTACGCCGCATCCTGACGCTCAAGTTCGAGCTCGGCCTGTTCGAGAACCCGCGCCGCCCCGACGCCGCCCGCCAGGCCGGGGTCATCGGCAGCGCCGCGCACGCCGCGCTGAATCTGGAGGCGGCCCGGCGCTCGCTGGTGCTGCTGACCAACGACGGCACGCTGCCGCTGGCCGGCGGTCTCACCGCCGGTGACGACGGACGGGCCGCCGCCGGGGCCCACGGCCCCCGCACGGTCGCGGTGATCGGTCCGAACGCGGACGACGCGCAGACCCAGCTGGGCGACTGGGCGGGCTCGTCGGGCCAGGTGGACTGGCTTCCCGACGGCCAGCCGCGCGCCATGATCCGTACCGTCCTCGACGGCTTCCGCGAGCACGTGCCCGCGGACTGGACGGTCTCGTACGCGCGGGGCGCCAGGATCCTGCATGTCGGCGCGGACCCCGAGGGGCAGTTCTTCCCCGACGGACAGCCGCGCCCGGACGTCGTCCTTCCCGCCGCACCCGACGCCGCACTGATCGGTGAGGCGGTCGCGGCCGCCGAGGCCGCCGACTACGTCGTCGCCGTGGTCGGCGACCGCATCGAGCTGATCGGCGAGGGCAAGTCCACCGCCACCCTGGAGCTCGTCGGCGACCAGGTCGCGCTGCTCGACGCACTCGCCGCGACCGGCAAGCCGCTCGTGGTCGTGGTCATCAGCTCCAAGCCGCTGGTGCTCCCGCCGTCCGCCCTCGGTGCGGCCGCGGTCCTGCACGCCTTCAACCCGGGCATGCAGGGCGGCCGGGCGGTGGCCGAGGTCCTGCTGGGCCTCGTCGAGCCGACGGGCCGCCTGCCCCTGTCCTTCGCCCGGCACGCGGGCCAGCAGCCGACGTACTACAACCAGATCCGGGGCCAGCACGGCTCCCGCTACGCCGACCTGACCCAGCGTCCGGCGTTCGTCTTCGGCGAGGGCCTGAGCTACACGGACGTGGAGTACTCCGGCCTGGAGATGCTCACCACGAGTGTCGGGGAGAACGACACCCTGCGGGCGCGCGTCACCGTCCGCAACACCGGCGGGCGACCGGCCCTGGAGACGGTGCAGGTGTACGTCAGCGACACCGTGACGTCCGTGACCTGGGCGGAGAAGGAGCTCAAGACCTACCGGCAGGTGACTCTCGCGCCCGGCGAGTCCCGCGAGGTGGTGCTCGAACTGCCGGTCTCCGAGTGCACCCTCGTGGACGCGGCGGGCCGGCGGGTCGTCGAGCCCGGCGCCTTCGAGCTGCTGGTCGGCCCGTCCTCTGCCGACGAGCGCCTCCTGCGGGCCGGTTTCACCGTGAAGGGCTGAGGCCCGGCGGGGGTCCTGACATGGAAACCGCCCCCCGGCCGGCGGGGGAACCGGTCGGGGGGCGGAGTTCTGTGCGAGGGCGCCCGCGTGGGCGCCCCCGGGGCCGTCAGCCCTGGTGCGGGTAGGTGTAGTCGGTCGGCGGGACCAGCGTCTCCTTGATGGCGCGGGTCAGCGTCCAGCGCTGCAGGTTCTGCGGGGCGCCCGCCTTGTCGTTGGTGCCCGAGACCCGGCCGCCGCCGAAGGGCTGCTGGCCGACGACGGCACCGGTCGACTTGTCGTTGATGTAGAAGTTGCCCGCCGCGTAGCGGAGCTTGTCCATCGTGTACGCGGCCGCCGCACGGTCGTTGGAAATGACCGCGCCGGTCAGCGCGTAGTCCGAGACCGACTCCATCTGCTCCAGCATGGCGTCGTACTTCTCGTCCTCGTAGACGTGCACGGCGAGGATCGGGCCGAAGTACTCGGTGGTGAAGACCTCGTTGGCCGGGTCGTCGCACACGATGACGGTCGGCCGCACGAAGTAGCCGACGCTGTCGTCGTAGGTGCCGCCCGCGACGATCGTGCAGGACGGGTCGGCCGCGGCGCGGTCGATCGCGGCCTTGTTCTTCGCGAAGGCACGCTCGTCGATGACGGCGCCCATGAAGTTCGACAGGTCGGTGACGTCACCCATCGTGATGCCGTCGACCTCGGCCGTGAACGCCTCCTTGAAACCGGAGTTCCAGATGGAGGCCGGGACGTACGCGCGGGAGGACGCCGAGCACTTCTGGCCCTGGTACTCGAACGAGCCACGGGTCAGCGCGGTCTTCAGGACGGCGTGGTCGGCGCTCGGGTGCGCGACGACGAAGTCCTTGCCGCCGGTCTCGCCGACGAGCCGCGGGTAGGTGCGGTAGTTCGCGATGTTGTTGCCGACCGTCTTCCACAGGTGCTGGAAGGTGGGCGTCGAGCCGGTGAAGTGGATGCCCGCCAGGTCGCGGTGGTTCAGCACCACGTCGGAGACGGCGATGCCGTCGCCCGTGACCAGGTTGATGACGCCCTTGGGCAGCCCGGCCTCCTCCAGGAGCTGCATCAGCAGCACGGCGGCGTGGGTCTGCGTCGGGGACGGCTTCCAGACCACCACGTTGCCCATGAGCGCGGGGGCGGTGGGCAGGTTGCCGGCGATGGCCGAGAAGTTGAAGGGCGTGATCGCGTAGACGAAGCCCTCCAGCGGGCGGTGGTCCATGCGGTTCCACACGCCCGGGGAGTTCGCCGGGGGCTGCTCGGCGAGGATCTGGCGCGCGTAGTGCACGTTGAAGCGCCAGAAGTCGACGAGCTCGCAGGGGCAGTCGATCTCGGCCTGCTGCGCGGTCTTGCCCTGGCCGAGCATCGTGGAGGCGGCCAGCGTCTCGCGCCAGGGGCCGGAGAGCAGCTCGGCGGCGCGCAGGATGATCGCCGCGCGGTCGTCGAAGGACATCGCGCGCCAGGCCGGAGCGGCGGCGAGGGCCGCGTCGACGGCGTCCTGGGCGTCCTGCTCGGTGGCGCCGGCGAAGGTGCCGATGACGGCCTTGTGGTTGTGCGGCTGCACGACGTCCACGCGCTCGCCGCCGCCCATGCGCCTCTCACCGCCGATGGTCATCGGCAGGTCGATGGGGTTCTCGCTGAGCTCCTTGAGCTTCGCCTCCAGACGGGCGCGCTCCGGGGTGCCCGGGGCGTAGGAGTGGACCGGCTCGTTGACCGGCGCGGGGACCTGGGTGACAGCGTCCATGAGTGCCTTGTCTCCTTGGTTGAGGTGGGTGGCCGGCCGGGCGGTCAGCCCGGGTTTCGGTTGGTCCGGCCCGCAGGCTCCGGTCGCCGGCTCAGCCCTTGGTGAGGACGGAGCGGCCGAAGAAGAGCAGGTTGGCCGGCTTCTCCGCGAGGCGGCGCATGAAATATCCGTACCAGTCGGTGCCGTACGCCGTGTAGACGCGCATCCGGTGGCCCTCGGCCGCGAGCCGGACGTGCTCGTCGCTGCGGATGCCGTACAGCATCTGGAACTCGTACTCGTCCAGTTTGCGCCCGGCCTGGCGTGCGAGCTCCTGGCCGATGGCGATGAGACGGGGATCGTGCGAGCCGATCATCGGGTAGCCGTCGCCCAGCATCAGTGTCCTCAGGATGCGGACGTACGCCTTGTCGATCTCCGGCTTGTTCTGGTACGCGACGGAGGCGGGCTCCTTGTAGGCGCCCTTCACCAGTCGGACCCGGCTGCCCTCGGCCGCCAGACGGCGGGCGTCGGCCTCGGTGCGGAACAGGTACGACTGGATGACACAGCCGGTCTGCGGGAAGTCCTTGCGCAGTTCGGTGTGAATGGCGAACATCGAGTCGAGCGTGGTGTGGTCCTCGGCGTCCAGCGTGACCGTGGTGCCGATCGCGGCGGCGGCCTCGACGACGGGGCGGACGTTCGCGAGGGCGAGCTCGTGGCCGCCCTCCAGCGACTGGCCGAACATCGACAGCTTGACGGACATCTCGGCCCGGACGCCGAGCCCGAGCTCCTCCAGGCGGCCGATCAGCTCCAGGTAGGCGTCACGCGCGGCGGCGGCCTGCTCCGGGGTGGTGATGTCCTCACCCACGACGTCGAGCGTGACCTCCAGGCCCTTGCCGGCGGCGTCCCGGACGACCGCGATGACCTGGTCGACGGTCTCGCCCGCGATGAACCGGTCGACGACCTGCTTGGTGCCGGGTGCGGCTGAGATGAAACGGCGCATCTTGCCGCTGCGGGACGCGGCGAGAATCACGGGACCCAGCACGGGGCACCTCCACGGAGTACGAAAGAGGCCGAACCGGCGACGATGTGTACGGACCGGGACGGCACGGAGAACCAAGGTGAAATCTAGGGACCGCCACGGGCCCCTGCCATCGACACCTGTCACGCATCCGTGTACTGGATCTCAGACATATGTCTGAAGAGGTGCGAGAATGGCCGGGTGAAGGGCGATTACCAGGAACTGGTCGACGAGATCTCCGCACTGCTCGGGGCACCGGCGACCCTGGAGAACCGCGACTTCGGCCTGGTCGCCTTCGGCGCCCACGACAGCGACGACGACACGGCCATGGACCCCGTCCGTACGCGCTCGATCCTGACGCGCCGGTCCACCCCGGCGGTGCGCGCCTGGTTCGAGGGCTTCGGCATCACCCGGGCGACGGGCCCGGTGCGCATTCCGGCCGCCCCCGAGGCCGGGGTCTTCCGGGACCGGATCTGCCTGCCGGTACGCCATCGGGGTGTCGTCCTCGGCTACGTCTGGCTGCTCGACGCCGATCCGGGGCCGTCCGACGGGCGGCTCGCGGCGGCGATGGACGTGGCGGCGCGGATCGGCGCCCTGCTCGCCGACGAGGAGCGGGCGGGAGCGGACCTGTCGCGGGAGCTCGGCGCGGTGCTCGTCGCGGGACACGGCTGGCAGCGCGACATGGCGGTCGCGGCGCTGCGCGACGCGCTGGGGACGGACGCGGACGGTCTGCACACGGTGGTGTGCGTGACACCGTGGACCGGCGAGACGCCCTCCGTCCGTACGGTGCCGTCGGCCGCGGCCCTCGCCTCGGTGCCCGGCGCCGGCACCCAGGCCCTCGCGGCCCTGGTGCGGCTGCGCTCCCCCGACGCCCTCGATCCGGCGGCGAAGGCGGCGGACCGGCTGCGCGCCGCCGCGGGCCAGGCCGCGACCGGCGGCCTCGCGGCCCCGCGCCGCGGGCTCGCGGAACTGGCCGACTCCTGGCGCGAGGCACTGTCCGCGGCCCGGGCCGCCGCCGCCGAGTCCCGCTACGGTCCGGTCGCCGACTGGTCGGCCATCGGCCCGTACCGCCTCCTGGCCTCCCTCCCCCGCACCGGGGACACCGGGCCCGACCCCACCGTCCGCACCCTGCTGACCCCGCCGCACGCCGAACTGGCCCGCACCGCAGAGGCGTTCCTCGACCTCGCAGGCCAGGCGAGCCGGACCGCCACCGCACTGGGCGTCCACCGCCAGACGCTCTACTACCGCCTCGCCCGGGTCCAGCAGCTCACCGGCCTGGACCTCAACGACGGGGAGGACCGGCTGCTGCTGCACATGGCGCTGAAACAGGCCCGGCTGTGAGCACGCCGGCTCAGGCCGTCGAGTACGTCCCGGCGGCGGCTGAGCACGACGGCCCTGGCGGCGGACTGGCTCCGGGCGGTCGACCGGCCCCGTGGGCAATGCCGTCCGGCGTCGCGGCCGAGCCACCGGAACGTACGACCGCGCCCGGCGGACAGAGCGAGGTCTGTCCGCCGGGCGCGGTCGTCGTGCGGGGTCGTCGTGCGGGGGCCGGTCAGTCGGTGAGGTTCACCGAGCGGGCCGAGGCCGCGCCGATCTCGTCGGCGATCTCGGTCAGGACCGCCGGCGGGATGGTGTCGTCGACGGTGAGGACGACCAGCGCCTCGCCGCCCGCGTCCTTGCGCGAGACCTGCATGCCCGCGATGTTGAGCCCGGCCTCGCCGAGGATCTTGCCGACCGCGCCGACGACGCCGGGACGGTCCTCGTAGCGCAGGACGACCATGTGGTCGGCGAGCGCCAGGTCGACGTCGTGCTCACCGATCGCCACGATCTTCTGGAGGTGCTTGGGGCCGGCCAGCGTGCCGGAGACCGCGACCTCCTCGCCGCTCGACAGCGTGCCGCGGACGGTGACCACGTTGCGGTGGTCCGGCGACTCGGAGCTGGTGGTGAGGCGGACCTCGACACCGCGCTCCTGCGCGAACAGCGGGGCGTTGACGTAGCTGACGGTCTCGTCGACGACGTCCTCGAAGACGCCCTTGAGCGCGGAGAGTTCGAGCACCTTCACGTCGTGCTGGGTGATCTCGCCGTAGACCTCGACGTCGAGACGGGCCGCGACCTCGCCCGCGAGCGCGGTGAAGATCCGGCCGAGCTTCTCGGCGAGCGGCAGTCCGGGACGCACGTCCTCGGCGATGACGCCGCCCTGGACGTTGACCGCGTCGGGGACGAGTTCACCGGCGAGCGCCAGACGGACGGACTTCGCGACGGCGATGCCGGCCTTCTCCTGCGCCTCGTCGGTCGAGGCGCCGAGGTGCGGCGTGCAGACGACCTGGTCGAACTGGAACAGCGGGGAGTCCGTGCAGGGCTCCTTGGTGTACACGTCCAGACCGGCGCCGGCGACGCGGCCCTCCTTGAGTGCGGAGGCGAGCGCCTCCTCGTCGACGATCCCGCCGCGGGCGGCGTTGACGATGCGCACCGAGGGCTTCACCTTGTGCAGCGCCTCGTCGCCGATGAGACCGAGCGTCTCGGGGGTCTTCGGCAGGTGCACGGTGATGAAGTCGGAGACCTCGAGCAGCTCGTCCAGCGTGAGGAGCTTGACGCCCATCTGCGCGGCGCGCGCGGGCTGCACGTAGGGGTCGTAGGCGACGATCTTCATACCGAAGGCGGACATCCGTTGGGCGACCAGCACGCCGATGCGGCCGAGGCCGACGACGCCGAGCGTCTTCTCGCTGAGCTCCACGCCCGTGTACTTGGACCGCTTCCACTCGCCGTTCTTCAGCGCGGTGTTGGCCTGCGGGATGTTCCGCGCGGTCGCCACGAGCAGGCCGCAGGCCAGCTCGGCGGCGGTGACGATGTTGGAGGTCGGGGCGTTGACGACCATCACGCCGGCCTTGGTGGCCGAGGAGACGTCGACGTTGTCCAGACCGACACCCGCGCGGGCGACGACCTTGAGCTGCTTCGCGGCGGCGATGGCCTCGGCGTCGACCTTGGTGGCGGAGCGCACCAGAATCGCGTCGACGTCGGCGATGGCGGGGAGGAGCTCGGCGCGGTCCGCGCCGTTGCAGTGCCGGATCTCGAAATCCGGACCCAGTGCGTCGACCGTGGCGGGCGACAGCTCTTCGGCGATGAGTACGACAGGTTTCGAGCTCACGTGTGTCCTCACAAGTCCAGTGCGGACGGCCGTCCCGACGGCCGCAGGCGGTGGAGGGGCTAGCCGCGTGGAAGACGCACGACGCTGTGGGCCCTGACGCGTGTATGTGTTGAGGGGAAGTGTAGTCATGCGGCCGGGCGTCGGCAGCGCCCTGATGGAAAGGTCACCCGCACGGGGTTGGACGGTCTGCACAGACGTACGGCGCGTTCCCGCCACCCGTCCCTCCCCCGCGGTGACACGGGGTGAGAAGGGCCGTGCGCGGCCGGGGGCGGACCCTCGCGGGCCCGCCCCCGGCCGGGAACTCAGGCTTCCTCGTTGTCGACCCAGCTCATGAGCTTGCGGAGCTCCCTGCCGGTGGTCTCCAGCAGGTGGTCGCTGTCGGCCTTCTTGTACTCGTTGTACTTGGGCAGACCGTTGTGGTATTCGGCCATCCACGCCTTGGCGAAGGTGCCGTCCTGGATCTCGGCGAGGACCTTCTTCATCTCGGCCTTGGTGGCGTCCGTGATGATGCGGGGGCCGGTGACGTAGTCGCCCCACTCGGCGGTCTCGGAGATGGACCAGCGCATCTTCTCCAGGCCGCCCTCGTACATGAGGTCCACGATGAGCTTCAGCTCGTGCAGGCACTCGAAGTAGGCGATCTCCGGCTGGTAACCGGCCTCGGTCAGGGTCTCGAACCCGGCCTTGACCAGAGCGGCGGTGCCACCGCAGAGAACGGCCTGCTCACCGAACAGGTCGGTCTCGGTCTCCTCGGTGAAGGTCGTCTTGATGACGCCGGCGCGGGTGCCGCCGATCCCCTTCGCGTAGGACAGGGCGAGCTCCAGGCCCTTGCCCGAGGCGTCCTGCTCGACGGCCACGATGCACGGGACGCCGCGGCCTTCCTCGTACTGACGGCGGACCAGGTGGCCAGGGCCCTTCGGGGCGACCATGCAGACGTCGACGTTGGCCGGCGGCTTGATGAAGTCGAAGCGGATGTTCAGACCGTGGCCGAAGAACAGCGCGTCGCCGTCCTTGAGGTTGTCCTTGACGGACTCCTCGTAGACCTGGGCCTGGATCGGGTCCGGGACGAGGATCATGATGACGTCGGCCTCGGCCGCGGCCTCGGCCGGGGTGACCACGCGCAGGCCCTGCTCCTCGGCCTTGGCCTTGGACTTCGAACCCTCGTGCAGACCGACACGGACGTCGACACCCGAGTCACGCAGCGACAGCGCGTGGGCGTGGCCCTGGCTGCCGTAGCCGAGGACCGCGACCTTGCGGCCCTGGATGATGGACAGGTCGGCATCGTCGTCGTAGAACAGCTCGGCCACTGGGTCTTCTCCTTGGTGTGCAGGTGTTGCGTCCCACCGTACGGCGGGGTGCGTGGATACGTTGCGGGGTCTCGCCATGCGAGCGGCGAGCCGACCCGTGAAGGGTTACGCCGTGCGGTCGAGTGCGCGCAGAGAACGGTCGGTGATCGAGCGCGCGCCGCGCCCTATGGCGATGGTGCCGGACTGGACGAGCTCCTTGATGCCGAACTGCTCCAGCATCTTGAGCATCGCCTCCAGCTTGTCGGCGCCCCCGGTCGCCTCGATCGTGACGGCCTCGGGCGAGACGTCGACGGTCTTGGCGCGGAACAGCTGGACGATCTCGACGATCTGGGAGCGGGTCTCGTTGTCGGCGCGGACCTTCACCAGGACGAGCTCGCGCTGGATCGCCGCGGCGGGCTCGAGTTCGACGATCTTCAGCACGTTGACCAGCTTGTTGAGCTGCTTGGTCACCTGCTCCAGGGGCAGGCCCTCGACGTTCACGACGATGGTGATGCGTGAGATGTCGGGGTGTTCGGTGGTACCGACCGCGAGCGAGTCGATGTTGAAGCCGCGCCGGGAGAACAGGGCCGTGATCCGGGCGAGGACACCCGGCTTGTTCTCGACCAGGACGGAGAGCGTGTGCTTGGTGGACATGGAGTCGGTCTCTCTCTGTCTCTCAGTCGTCTTCGTTGTCGCCGAAGTCGGGACGGACACCGCGCGCCGCCATGACCTCGTCGTTGGAGGTTCCGGCGGCGACCATCGGCCACACCATCGCGTCCTCGTGGACGATGAAGTCGATGACGACCGGACGGTCGTTGATCGCGTTGGCCTCGGCGATGACCTTGTCCAGGTCGGCCGGGTCCTCGCAGCGGATCGCGTGGCAGCCCATGGCCTCGGACAGCTTGACGAAGTCCGGGACGCGGGTGCCCTTGGCGGGGACGCCGTCCGGGTCCGCGCCGGTGTGCAGCACGGTGTTGGAGTAGCGCTGGTTGTAGAAGAGGGTCTGCCACTGGCGGACCATCCCGAGCGCGCCGTTGTTGATGATGGCGACCTTGATCGGGATGTTGTTGAGGGCGCAGGTGGTGAGTTCCTGGTTGGTCATCTGGAAGCAGCCGTCGCCGTCGATCGCCCAGACGGCGCGCTCCGGCATGCCGGCCTTGGCGCCCATCGCCGCCGGGACGGCGTAGCCCATGGTCCCGGCGCCGCCGGAGTTGAGCCAGGTCGCCGGCTGCTCGTACTGGATGAAGTGCGAGGCCCACATCTGGTGCTGGCCGACGCCCGCGGCGAAGATCGTGCCGTCGGGGGCGAGTTCACCGATGCGCTGGATGACCTGCTGCGGCGAGAGGCTGCCGTCCTCGGGCAGGTCGTAGCCGACGGGATAGGTCTCGCGCCAGCGGTCGAGATCCTTCCACCAGGCCGCGTACCGCTCCTGGGCGGAGATGCCGGGTGTGCCGGTGGTGTGCTCCGCCTGGACCGCCTGGACGAGGTCGGCGATGACCTCCCGGGCGTCCCCGACGATCGGGACGTCGGCGGCGCGGTTCTTGCCGATCTCGGCGGGGTCGATGTCGGCGTGGACGATCTTGGCGTACGGCGCGAAGCTGTCGAGCTTGCCGGTGACCCGGTCGTCGAACCTGGCGCCAAGCGCGACGATCAGGTCGGCCTTCTGCAGGGCGGTGACGGCGGTGACCGAACCGTGCATGCCGGGCATTCCCACGTGCAGCGGGTGGCTGTCGGGGAAGGCGCCGAGCGCCATCAGGGTGGTGGTGACGGGGGCTCCGGTGAGCTCCGCCAGGACCTTCAGCTCGGCGGTGGCGCCGGCCTTGAGGACGCCGCCGCCGACGTACAGCACCGGGCGCTGGGCCTGTGTGATCAGCCTGGCGGCCTCGCGGATCTGCTTGGCGTGCGGCTTGGTGACCGGACGGTAGCCGGGCAGGTCCATCGTGGGCGGCCAGCTGAAGGTCGTCTTCGCCTGCAGGGCGTCCTTGGCGATGTCGACGAGGACGGGGCCCGGGCGGCCGGTCGAGGCGATGTGGAAGGCCTCGGCGATGGTGTGCGCGATGTCCTCGGCGCGGGTGACCAGGAAGTTGTGCTTCGTGATCGGCATGGTGATGCCGCAGATGTCGGCTTCCTGGAAGGCGTCCGTACCGATGGCGGCGGAGGCCACCTGGCCGGTGATCGCGACCATCGGCACCGAGTCCATCGCGGCGTCGGCGATCGGGGTGACCAGGTTCGTGGCGCCGGGACCCGAGGTGACCATGCAGACCCCGACCTTGCCGGTGGCCTGCGCGTAGCCGGTGGCCGCGTGGCCCGCACCCTGCTCGTGGCGGACCAGGATGTGCCGGACGCGGGTGGAGTCCATCAGCGGGTCGTACGCCGGGAGGATGCAGCCGCCGGGGAGCCCGAACACGGTGTCGGCCCCGACCTCCTCGAGAGAACGGATGAGGGACTGCGCGCCCGTGAGGTGCTCAACGGAGGCGGAGGACGGTCCGCCGTTACGGGCCCGCGGCTGCGGGTGCTGGGCCCCGGTGGCCTGCTCGGTCATCGGCATCTCTTCTCGAAGCTGAGGGTTTATGCGGTGTGTTTGTGGGGTTTTGAGAGGTCCCGGTGCAACAAAAAACCCCTCGTGCCGTGAGGCAAGCGAGGGGAGCGCGCCGGTGCGGTCTGCAGGGTTTCCATGAGTGACCCGCTTCAGCCGACGCGCTTTCCAAGTACGAGAATTCGGGTGCGCATGGCATTGACCCTCTCTCCGGCACGCGTGCGGTGTCAAGTGGGTGGGACGGCCGTCTCATTATGTGAGCGGGTCTGGAGCGGAATCGCGCCGCCCGCGAGCACCGGCCGAGCGGCCTGGCCGAGGCCCGGGACGGGGTACTTCCCGCGGACCAGCGTCCGCCGCAGGCGGTATTCGTCCAGTGGTCCGGCGAAGGCCATGCCCTGGCCGTGTGTGCACCCCATGGCGCGCAGGGCCCGCACCTGCTCGGGCACGTCCACCCCGTCGGCCACGGACTGCATGCCGAGGTCGCCGGCGATCCGCAGCAGCCCGCTGGTGATCTTGTGGAGTCTCGCCGACTCGACCACGCCCTCCACCAGGCAGCGGTCCAGCTTCAGCACGTCGACGGGGAGGCGGCGCAGGGCGTTGACGGCGGCGTACCCGCTGCCGAAGCCGTCGAGCGCGATCCGCACGCCGAGGCGGCGCAGGGACACCAGCCGCTGCTCCAGCTCGTCGAAGGAGATCCGGGGGTCGCTGTCGGCCACCTCGATCATCAGGGCGCCGGAGGGGAGCCCGTACCGCGTCAGGAGCGCCTCGACCGATCCCGGGGGGAGGGTCCGGTCCAGCAGCCTGGCGGCCGGGACCCGCACGCAGACGGAGACGGCGTGCCCGGCACCGGCCCGGTCGGCGGCCTGCTCGACGGCCTCCTCCAGGAGCCAGGCGCTCAGCTCGGCGGCGCGCTCGCCGTCCTCGGGCGCCCTGAGGAACTCCGCGGGGGTGAAGAGGATGCCCTGGGAGGACCGCCACCGCGCCTGGGCGGCGACGGCCGCGACCGTCCCGGTGGCCAGGTGGACGACGGGCTGGTGCAGCAGGGCGAACTCGCCGTCGCGCAGGGCGGTGCGGGTCCTCGCGGCCAGCTCCGACCGGCGCACCACGTCGGCCTGCATCTGGGGGGCGTACAGCTCGACCCGGTCCTTGCCGCCCGCCTTCGCCCGGTACATGGCGAGGTCGGCGTTGCGCATGAGGTCCTTGGGCGTGATGGAGGGCTCGGCGAAGGCGACGCCGATGGAGGCGGCGACCCTGACGTCCCCGGTGCCGATCCGGTACGGCTGGGAGAGCCTCAGGCGCAGCCGCTCGGCGATCTCGTGGACCTGGCATTCCCTCGCGGCCTGGTCGCGGGTGCCGTCACCGACGATGAGGGCGGCGAACTCGTCGCCGCCCAGGCGCGCCGCCGTGTCGGAGGTGCGCACGGACTCCTGGAGCCTGCGGGCCGCCTGGATCAGCAGCTCGTCGCCCGCCTGGTGCCCGATGGAGTCGTTGACGGCCTTGAAGCCGTCCAGGTCGATGAAGAGCACCGCCGTGCCGGGATCGCCGGTTCTCCGGCCGCCGAGCGCCCGGCCGACCCGGGCGGTGAAGAGGGACCGGTTGGGCAGGTCGGTGAGAGGGTCGTGCTCGGCGTTGTGCTGCAACTGCGCCTGGAGCCTGACCCGCTCGGTGACGTCCCGGCTGTTGAGGAGCAGGCCGCCCTCGTGCCGGTTGACCGTCGACTCGACGTGCAGCCAGTCCCCCGCACCCGAACGGAAGCGGCACTCGATGCGGGTGGTGCGCGCGTCGCGCGACGGGGCGGCGAGGAAGCGCCGCAGCTCGTGGACCACTCCCCCGAGGTCGTCGGGGTGGATGATCGACGCCAGCTCCGCGCCGACGAGGTCCTCGGCATCACGTCCGTACACCCCGGCCGCCGCGGGGCTGACGTAGCGCAGCACCCCGCTCGGCTCGGCGATCATGATGACGTCGCTGGAGCCCTGGACCAGGGAACGGAAGTAGTTCTCCTTCTGGGCCAGTTCGTGGGTGAGGGCGATGTTGTCGAGGAGCATGATGGCCTGCCGCAGCACCAGGGCCAGCACCACGGTGCAGCCGGTGAGGACCACGACACGGTCGACCCGGCGGCCCTCGACCACGTTGTACAGGATGCCGAGGGTGCACACCGCCGCGGCGAGGTACGGAGTCAGCGCCGCCAGCGAACCCGCGATGGGACGGCTCACGGCCCGCGGTTCCGGGGCGGGGCCGACAGCGTTGTCCTCCCCGTGGCGACGGGCCCCCCAGGGCGCGTAGGCGAGGAGCAGGGAGCCGGCGAACCACCCGGCGTCCAGGAGCTGTCCGGAGTGGTACGCCGAGCGCAGCAGCGGGGCGGTGAACAGCGCGTCGCACACCACGGTCAGGGCGAGGCCCGCGATGGCCGTGTTCACCGCGGAGCGGTTCACGTTGACCCGCCGGAAGTGCAGTGCGAGGACCATGGAGACCAGCACGATGTCGAGCAGGGGATAGGCGAGGGAGAGTGCCGCCCTCGCGACGCTCTCACCCGCCGCGTTCACGACGTGTGCCGTGTGGGCGAGCGCGAGGCTCCAGGAGAGCGTCAGCAGGGACCCGCCGATCAGCCAGGCGTCCAGCACCAGGCAGACCCAGCCCGCCCTGGTGACCGGCCGCTTGGCGAGGACGAGCAGTCCGACGATCGCGGGCGGCGCGAAACAGAGGAAGAAGAGGTCGGCGAGCGAGGGCGAGGGCACCGTGCGCCCCAGCACCACCTCGTACCACCCCCAGACCGCGTTGCCGCCCGCCGCCATCGCGGAGGAGAGGGAGAAGAGGAGCCAGGCCGGCCGGAACCGGATGTCGGCGGCGCGGGCGTAGAGGAAGCAGGAGACGGCGGCGACCAGGGCCGCCGCGCTCAGTCCGAAGTCGCCCATGAACAGTGCGAGCCGGGGCGATCCCCAGCCGACGGCGGCCCCCACCCCGTAACCGGCGCAGAGGGCGGCGAGGGCGAGCTGGGCGCGCAGTCCCGCGGTGCGGTCGGCGGCGGGCTGCCGGGAGAGCAGGGCGCCGAGGGCGCTCACCGGGGAACTCCGCGGGCGGGCCCGGGCACCCTCGGTACCGGCCGCTCCCGTCGGCCCCTCAGCGTCGGATCGTCTCTCCACTGGCCGCACATCGCCCGTCGCCCCCTCGCGTTCGGCTCACCCCCGGCGCCGTCCCTTCCACGACGCAGCCCTGTTGTGGACGATACACCAGAGTCGTCACTCAGGGACATACCTTCTCTACTCTCCGTGACCACCAGGGGTGTTGTGGCAACTCGGTGCGGTCGAGCCCCTCCCGTCGCGTGGTCAGCCGGTCGTGAGCACCAGGTTGGCGAGCGGCTCCCCCGCCGCGTACCGGGTGAGCTGTCCGGCCAGCAGCCGCTTGGCACGGGGCAGGAACGCCGAGGTGCTGCCGCCCACATGGGGAGTGAGCAACGTGTGGGGAGCATGCCAGAGGGGATGGCCGGCGGGCAGGGGTTCGGGGTCGGTGACGTCGAGCGCGGCACGCAGGCGTCCGGACTCGAGTTCGGACAGCAGGGCTGCGGTGTCGACGACACCTCCCCTGGCGACGTTCACGAGCAGCGCGCCGTCACGCATCGAGGCGAGGAACTCGGGTCCCACCAGCCCTCGCGTGGAAGGGTTCAGCGGGGTGGACAGAATGACGACGTCGGCCTCGGGCAGCAGCGCGGGAAGGTCCTCGATCGCGTGTACGGGACCGCGCCCGGTGGTCCGTGCCGAGCGCGCGACGCGCACCACCCGCGCACACTCGAAGGGTTCGAGCCGGTCCTCGATGGCGGCGCCGATCGATCCGTACCCCACCACGAGGACGGACTTGTCGGCGAGCGCCGGGTAGAAGCCCGACCGCCACTCCTCCGCGTCCTGGCCGCGCACGAAGCCGGGGAACCCGCGGAGCGAGGCGAGGACCAGCGCCAGTGCCAGCTCGGCGGTCGAAGCCTCGTGCACCCCCCTGGCGTTGCACAGCCGCACCCCCGAGCGCAGCAGCCCGAGCCCGGGCTCGACGTGGTCGATGCCCGCCGAGAGGGTCTGGACGACCCTGACCCGGTCCATCGCCCCGAGCGGGCGGATCGCGACCTCCGGTCCCTTCATGTAGGGGACGACGTAGAAGGCACAGTCGGCGGGGTCCGCCGGATAGTCCGGACCACCGTCCCAGAAGCGGTAGTCGAGGCCCTCGGGGAGTCCGTCGATCTCATGGGCGGCGAAGGGCAGCCATATGTCATTGGCGGTTGCGGAGGTCATGGTCAGGAGGCTATGCGAAGACGTCGCGGCGGCAGAGGTTACTTTGGGGTGCTGGTGGTCCCATGATCGCGCAGCCTAGGGAGGGTTCGGGGAGTTGGAGCGCAGGACTATCGGTGCGGCGGCCTTGTCCGTGGGTGCGGTCGGGCTGGGCTGTATGCCGATGAGCTGGGCCTACAGCACGTCGCAGCAGCGTGGCGACCGCTCGGTGCGGACGGTGCTCGCCGCACTGGACGCGGGCGTCCAACTGCTCGACACCGCCGACATGTACGGCCCGTTCACCAATGAACTGCTGCTCGGGAGGGCGCTCAAGGGCCGCAGGTCCGAGGCGTTCCTCTCGACCAAGTGCGGGCTGCTCGTGGGGGACCAGCACGTCGTGGCCAACGGCCGCCCGGGATACGTGCGCCGGGCCTGTGACGCCTCCCTCAGGAGGCTGCAGACCGATGTGATCGACCTCTACCAGCTGCACAGGGCGGATCCCGAGGTCCCGGTGGAGGAGACCTGGGGCGCGATGGCGGATCTGGTCACCGCGGGCAAGGTGCGGGCGCTCGGGCTCTGCGCGGTGGGTGCCCGGGCCGGCCGGAGGCCCGGTGCGCGGACGCACGACGGAACGATCCGGCAGCTGGAGCGGGTGCAGCAGGTCTTTCCCGTCAGCGCCGTCCAGGCCGAGGTCTCCGTCTGGTCGCCCCAGGCGCTGGACGACCTGCTGCCGTGGTGTGCGGCGCGGGGCGTGGGCGTGCTGGCCGCGATGCCGCTGGGCAGCGGCTATCTGACGGGAACGCTCAAGCCGGGCCAGGGGTTCGAACCGGACGACCCGCGGGCCAGACACCCCCGGTTCACCTCGGAGATGATGGCGGCCAACCAGCCGGTCGTGGCGGGGCTGCGCCGGGTCGCGGAACGGCACGGCGCCACTCCCGCGCAGGTGGCGCTGGCCTGGGTCCTGCGGCAGGGCCGCCACGTGGTGCCCGTGCCGGGAGCGAAGCGTGAGGAGTGGGTGGTGGAGAACGCCGCGGCGGCCGGACTCGCGCTCACGGACCGCGACCTCCAGGAGATCGCCGGGCTGCCGCGGGCCCGCGGGTCGTGGGACTGAGTCGTGGGTCCCGCTCGTGGGTCCGGTCCGCCGGCGGGACAATCGGCGGAGATCGGGAACCTCCGCGGACGGAGCGGTGTAAGAACAGTAGTCGTGCGACCGTCGAAAGGATCGGTGCTGTGCTGAGTCCCGTGCTGCGCAAAGGGGTGGTGGCCCTGCTCGCCTCGGCCTCCCTGTTGCTGTCCGCCTGCTCGTCCTCCGGCGGCCCGGCGGCCGGTGAGGGTGCTCCCACCGCGTCCGCGACGGGCACCGCGACCGCTCCCTCCGCCTCGGACAGTCCTTCACCCGATCTGCCGCCCGCCAAGGGCTCGGTCGAGGTGGTGAAGACGTTCACCACCGGCCTCGCGTCCCCCTGGGGCCTGGCCACCCTGCCGGGCGGAGACCTGCTGGTGGCGTCGCGCGACGACGCGACCATCACGCGGATCGACGGGGACAGCGGGCGGAAGACCCTGCTGGGTTCGGTGCCCGGGGTCGCCCCGTCGGGTGAGGGCGGCCTCCTGGGCCTCGCCGTCGCCCCCACCTTCGGCGCGGACCACCTGATCTACGCCTACTTCACCACCGAGTCGGACAACCGCATCGCCCGCATGCAGTACGACGAGAAGAAGCCCCCCGGCCAACAGCTGGGGGCGCCGGACACCATCGTGCGGGGCATCCCGAAGGGCTCCATCCACAACGGCGGGCGGATCGCGTTCGGCCCGGACCGCATGCTGTACGCGGGCACCGGCGAGACGGGCGACACGGGTCTCGCCCAGGACAAGTCCTCGCTCGCCGGGAAGATCCTGCGGATGACCCCGGACGGCGAGCCGGTGCACGGCAACCCGGAGGGCGATTCGCTGGTGTACTCCTACGGCCACCGCAATGTGCAGGGGCTCGCCTGGGACGGCCGAAAGCAGCTCTGGGCGGCGGAGTTCGGCCAGAACACCTGGGACGAGCTGAACCGGATCGAGCCGGGCCGGAACTACGGATGGCCGGAGGTGGAGGGCAAGAAGGGCGAGGCGGGGTTCGTGGACCCGGTGGCCCAGTGGAAGACGTCCGAGGCCTCCCCCAGTGGCATCGCGTATGCCGAGGGGTCCATCTGGATGGCGGGGCTGCGCGGCGAGCGGCTCTGGCGGATCCCCCTCTCCGGCAAGCCCGGCGAAGAGCCTCTGGCGGCACCCCAGGCGTTCCTCGACGGGAAGTACGGCCGGCTGCGCACGGTCCTCGCGGCGGGGGGTGACACCCTCTGGCTGGTCACGAGCAACACGGACGGCCGCGGGACACCGAAGCCCGGTGACGACCGGATCCTGCTCCTCAAGGTGCGGTAGCCGCCCGGCCGGGCGGTGTCGCCAGGCGTTGTCGCCGGGCGACTGCCGGTGGTCAGCCGACCGTGTACAGCCGGAAGCGGTGGGCCAGCGCGGCCGCTTCCCCGCGGCTTGAGACGCTCAGCTTGGCCAGGATGTTGGAGACGTGCACGCTCGCGGTCTTCGGCGAGATGTACAGCTCCTCCGCGATCCTGCGGTTGGTGTAGCCGGCCGCGACCAGCCGGTGCACCTCCCGCTCCCGCGAGGTGAGCCCGAACGACTCGACCGCGTCGACCGCCGGAGCCGCTTCCTCCGCGCGTACGTCCACTGCTCGCGGCTCGTCGGCTCCGGGCGGCGCGGCGAGCGCGATCCGGGCCCGGCCGGCCAGCAGTTCGACGTTCTCCACGAGCGGTCGCGCGTCGAGGGCCACGGCCACCGCGTGGGCCTCGCGCAGGAGGCGGGCCGCCGGTTCCCTGTCGCCGGATGCGGTGAGAATCGCCTCCGCCCAGCGGTGACGGATCTGGGCGGTCTCGTAGGGGCGCTGGAGCGGGGCGAAAGCCGTGGCGGCCCGGCACCAGTGGTCCGGGGTGTCCGCCCCCTCCGCTCTGGCCAGTTCCGCTTCGATCAGCACGCCGTAGCCCGCCCACACGGGGACGAGCATGGGGAGCTGCTTCAGATGGCCACGGATCCGCGCCAGGACGGCCGGCCGTCCCGAGTCGGTGGCCGGCAGCCCCCGTGCGTCCGCCTCCATGGTCGCGGCGGCGTACAGCAGCGGGAGGGAGTAGCGCTGGGTGCCCGGGGGGAGCCCGGCCTCCGACTGCGCCTCGAAGGCGGCGCGCGCCTCGGGGAGCCGGCCCCGCTGTGCCGCGAGGGTCATGGCCTGCCGGACCGGGCCGATCAGGTGTTGCGGCTGGGGGTCGTGCAGCCCGATGTGCCGCCGGTTGGCCGCCAGGTGCTCCGCGGCCTCCTCGAAGTCGCCGCGGGCCAGGGCCAGATCGGTGCGGTGCGACGCGACCAGGCCGTTGGACTTGCGGGACCGGGCGAGCGGGGCCGCCGCGTCGAGGGCCCTGCGGCATTCCTCCCAGCGCCCCAGCGAGAAGTACGACTGTGCCTGGTTCGCCCTCGCCCAGGCCTCGGACTCGGGGAGCCCGTGCCGATGACAGATGTCGATGCCGTGCTCGGCCGCCTCCACGGATTCGAGGGAGCGGCCGGTGGATTCGAGGGAGGAGGGCAGGTTGATGCTGGTGCGGCTCATCACGCCCACCAGGCGCAGTTCCTCGGCCCGTGCCCGGACGGCGTACATCTCGGCGATGCCCTCCTCGACGGCACCCGCGTCGATGGTGAGCCAGCCGCGGGTGAGCCGGGCGTGGAGTTCGATGTACTCCTCGCCCACCAGTCGGGCGTACTCCACGGCACGGTCCGCGGCCACCAGCGTCTCGGCACCGGGCCGGTGCAGGGCGCCCCAGCTGGCGACGGCGGCCAGGACGTCCGCGTGCACGGCGGACGGCTGCAGCCCTCGCACCAGGTCCTGGGCGGTGGCGAGTTCCTGCCATCCGTCGCCCCTGGAGAGCGTCTGCATCAGCAGGGAGCGCTGCACCCAGAACCACGCGGCCCGCAGGGGATCGTTCTCGCCGTCCAGGACGCGCAGCGCCTTCTTCGCGATGGCCAGGGAGCGTTCGCGGTCGCCGCTGATGCGGGCGGCGACGGTGGCCTCCGCCATCAGGTCGAGGTAGCGCAGCGGGTTCGTCCCCGGCTCGCAGCCGCAGCCGGGGTAGACCTCGGCGTAGTCCAGGGGCCGCAGGGTCGCCCGCACCGTGTCCGGGACGTCGTCCCACAGCTCCATGGCCCGTTCCAGCAGGCGCAGTTGTTCGGAGTAGGCGAAGCGTCGTCTGGCCGCGACGGCCGCCCGCAGCACGGCGGGCAGGGCCTTGACCGCGTCGTGAGCGGCGTGCCAGTAGCTGGCGAGGCGGGCGGCGCGCTCCTCGGCCCGCACGAGCGACGGGTCCGCCTCCAGTGCTTCGGCGTAGCGGCGGTTGAGGCGGGTGCGTTCGCCGGGCAGCAGGTCGTCGCTGACGGCCTCGCGCACGAGGGAGTGCCGGAAGCGGTAGCCGTCGCTGTCGGGTGCGGGCAGCAGGAGATTGGCGCCCACGGCGGACCGCAGGGCCTCGTCCAAGTCGTCCTCGGTGAGCTGTGCGACGGCGGCGAGGAGGGGGTGTTCCACCGTGGAGCCGCCTTCGGCGACGATCCGGGCGATCCGCTGCGCGTTCTCGGGCAGCGCCTCCACGCGCACGAGGAGAAGGTCCCGGAGCGAGTCGGAGAGCCCGGAGCTGTCACCGCAGCATTCGATGCTGCGGGCGAGCTCCTCGACGAAGAAGGCGTTGCCGTCGGAGCGTTCGAAGATGTCGTCGACGAGTTCGGCGTCCGGCACGGTCGCGAGGATCCCGGTGAGCTGCCGCCTCACCTCGGCACGGCTGAACCGGTCGAGTTCGATGCGCCGGACCGTGCGGAGCCTGTCGAGTTCGGCGAGCAGCGGCCGGAGGGGGTGGCGCCGGTGGACGTCGTCGGCACGGTAGGTCCCGACCACGACCAGCCTGCCGCTGCGCAGGGTGCGGAAGAGATAGGCGAGCAGATGGCGTGTGGAGGCGTCCGCCCAGTGCAGGTCCTCCAGGACGAGCACGACCGTGCACTCCGCGGAGAGACGCTCCAGCAGCCGGGCCGCGAGTTCGAAGAGCCGGGCGGTGCCGTGCTCGTCGTCGGGCGCCCGGTCGGCCTCGCCCAGTTCGGGCAGCAGCCGGGCGAGTTCACCCTCCTGTCCCGCCAGTGCCTCGGTCAGCTCGTCGGGCAACGCCCGGCGCAGGGCGCGCAGGGCCGTGGAGACCGGTGCGTACGGCAGACCGTCGGCACCGATCTCCACACATCCGCCGACCGCCACGACGGCCTCGCGGCGGCGGGCCGCCGCGAGGAACTCCTCGACCAGCCGGGTCTTGCCGACCCCGGCCTCGCCGCCGACGAGGAGCGCCTGCGGCTCACCGGCGGCGGCTCGGGTCAACGTGCTGGTGAGCGCGGCGAGTTCACCGGTCCGGCCGACGAAGACGGGGCTGACGGTGTTGGTCTCCACGTCGCCGAGCATCGCATACGCGTGTGACTTCGCGAGAGGAGTTTTCCGCTGGGCATACACCGCTACGCGGCGCGGCCGAACCGGCCCCGTTCGTCTCCCACCCGCCCTTCGGCTTCGTCCCGTCCTGTGCGACGGGCCGAGCGCCGGGCGGCGCGGCGGGCGAGGACGGCCTGGCGGACGGTGCGCTGCTCCTCGGCCCGGTGGAGCAGTTCCCCGACGGCGAGCTGGTGGAGTTCGTAGTGGTACATGATCGTCTCCCTGACGTGGAACGAGAGTGGTGGGGGGGGGGGGGGGGGGGGGCCGGCCCCCCCCCCGGCGGGGGGGGGGGGGGCGGGGGGGGCGGGGGGGGAGTGGGGGCCGGGGGGGGGGGGGGGGGGCGCGGGGCG
>NZ_JBIATW010000011.1:0-290126 GCF_042892135.1 Streptomyces sp. NPDC001822 | reverse complement strand
GTCCCGTTTCACCGGGGCCCTCCGGGCGCTTCCCTTCGTTCTTGCGTTTCCGACTCTATCAGACTCTTTCGTGTCCGATTCCCGGTCGAAGCGGGTTACTGCTTGTTTCGCCTTCCAGTTCTTCGCTTTCGCGTTTCCCTTTCCGGCGGTTCCAACTTTACCAGACTCTTTTTCGTTCCGTTTCCGGTCCGAATTTGATTCCGGCGACCTGTGGAGTGGTCTTTGCCTTTCGGCTGACTCGACTTTATCAGAAGCAATTCGGCCGAAGCTAATCGGCTTGTCTGCCAGAAAGAGAAGAATCGATCGGCTCTGCGGGAATCTCGTCCCCTGCACGAGCGAGATGAACCTTAGCCGTCACAACCGAGCCTGTCCAGCTCCTTGCAACCGTTAAAATCTACCTCCCCACGCCGACCGTGTCAACGGTTTTTTGTGGGCGAAGAGGAGACTAGCAGGCCAACGCCCTCCCACGCACATCGCCCTTCAGGCAGCGGAGGGGAGTTCGGCGCTTCGCTCGCCGGCCTCGATGTCTCCGGTGTCACCCGCCCGGGCCGCCCTGCCGCCGAGTACGTAGACATAGGCGAGGAAGGCACCCTCCGCCACGACGCCGATGGCGATCCGCGCCCAGGTCGGCAGGCCCGACGGGGTGACGAATCCTTCGATGACACCGGAGACGAACAGGACCAGCGCCAGGCCGATCGCCATGCCGAGTGCGGCCCTGCCTTGCCGGGCCAGCGCCGTGCGCCGTGTGAAGGGGCCCGGGTCGATCACGGTCCAGCCCAGACGGAGTCCCGTGCCGGCTGCCACGAACACTGCGGTGAGTTCGAGCAGCCCGTGCGGCAGGACGAGCCCGAGGAAGGTGTCGAGCCGGCCGGCGGAGGACATCAGGCCGATCCCGACACCCAGGTTCAGCACGTTGACGAAGAGGATCCAGACGACCGGCAGGCAGAGGAAAGCCCCCAGCACGAGGCACATCGCCGCGGCCTGGGCGTTGTTCGTCCAGACCTGGGCGGCGAACGACGCCGCGGGGTGGCTGGAGTAGTACGTCTCGTACTCCCCGCCGGGGCGCGTCAGTGCTCGAAGGTCCTCGGGCGCGGCTATCGCCGCCTGGACCTCCGGATGGGTGCCGATCCACCAGCCGATGACCGCGGCGAGCAGCGTGGAGAGCACGGCTGTCGGTATCCACCAGTGCCGGGACCGGTAGACAGCGGCGGGGAAGCCCGCTGTCAGGAACCGGGCGGCGTCCCGCCACGACGCCCGACGCGTCCCCGTGACGGTGGAGCGCGCCCGGGCCACGAGCTGGGTGAGCCGCGCCGTGAGCATCGGGTCCGGCGCGCTGGACCGGATCAGGGACAGATGGGTCGCTGTGCGCTGGTAGAGCAGGACGAGTTCGTCCGCCTCCGCCCCGGTCAGGCTGCGCCCCCGGTGCAGAAGGTGGTCCAGGCGGTCCCACTCGGTGCGGTGGGAGGTCACGAAGACGTCGAGGTCCATGGTCGGCTTCTGCTCCAGGCATGGGTGCGTACGGGTCCGTACTACTGCGGCGCGTTGCGGGTCAGCTTGGCAGACTGTGATCCCGAGGGGCAGGGAAGGGCGGCGAGGGGTGGGTGGCGATGAACGAGCTCGTGACAGGGGACGCGGTCGTACTGGGCTTGCAGCCGGCGAGGCTTCCGAGCCGGGCTCTGGCGATCGCCATCGATCTCGCCGTGCTGCTGACCGTGTTCGTCCTGGTGTCCGTCGGTCTGGCCGTGGCGACCGTGACGCTCGACGAAGCGGCGACGGCCGCGATCGGCGTCGCCGTGTTCCTGTTGGTACTGGTCGGCGGGCCCATCGCGGTCGAGACCCTCAGCCAGGGGCGTTCGCTCGGGAAACTCGCCTGCGGCCTCCGTGTCGTCAGGGACGACGGTGGACCGATCCGCTTCCGGCACGCTCTGGTGCGGGGCTCCATGGGCGTGGTCGAGATCCTGGGTACGTTCGGCGTCGTGGCCTGCGTCTCTTCGCTGGTGTCCGCCCGTGGCCGGCGGCTCGGTGACGTGTTCGGCGGGACCCTCGTCGTACGTGAGCGGGTGTCCGTCACCCGTACCCCCGCCGTACCTCCGCCACCGCCCTGGCTGGTGGGGCGCTTCCAGCAGGCGGACCTGTCCACCGTCCCCGACGGACTCTGGCTCGCGATTCGGCAGTACCTGACGAGGATGGGCCAACTGGACGCCGCCGTACGGTGGTCGATGGCCGAGCGGTTGTCGTCCGACCTCGCCGCGCTGACCGGGACACCGGTACCGCAGGGAGTTCCCGCGGCGGCGTATCTGGCGGCCGTGGTGCACGAGCGGCAGACGCGTGACGCCCGTCGGGTGACCGCTGCCGCGAACGTCGCCGCGCGGACGCGGGCGCAGGCCTCCCCTTCGCCGGTGCACCTGTCCCCGACTACGCACCGGCCTGGACACTTCCCTCCCACGCACCGGCCTGGACACCCGGACGCGGCCGGCGACGCACCCGTGGGCGCGCGGGGCCCCCTGCCGGATCCGGGTCAGCAGCAGGCCGGCCACGGGGGCGATACGCCGGCGGCGCACGCCGACCGTGCGCAGGGGCGGCCGACGACGGGTTTCGCCCCTCCGGCATGAACCCGGCACGCGGAGCGGGGATTTGGAGCGCGGAATTCGGGACCCGGCACCCGGAGCCCGGCCGGCACCCAAGACCCGGCACCCGGCATCCCGCGTCCGGCATCCCGCGCCCGGAATCCGGTGGCCCGACGGACCGCCTGACCTCGTGCATCACCTCGTACGCCCGGAGCTAGTCCCCGCCCGCCGGGCGGGACATCTGCGAGGGCGGTGATTCGAGGTGTTCGAGCTCGATGCCCGGTGCGGCCAGCACCACGTCACCCGCGATGTGCACGGTGTGCCTGTCGCCCGTGTCCAGTGCGTCGACCTGGTACTCGTCCACGGTCAGCGGTCCGTTGTCAGTGGCGTGCGCTTCACTGTTCAGCAGGGACCAGGCCTGGTCGACGGTGCGGGGGGCGAGGACCGGGTCCGTGAAGGTGACCAGGCGGACGCGGGTGGCGGGGGAAGCGGGGGTGAGGCGCAGGATCCGGGCAGTGGCGACGAGGAACGCGGGGGAGGTGCCGGAGAAGGCGTGGGCGCGGACGTTCCCTTCGGTCGCGTGGGTGCCGGTGGGGTCGGTCCGCACCCAGGTGACGCCGTCGATGGCGGCGCCGCGGATCTGCCAGCTCGCGGCATGCAGTTCGAGGCGGATGGGGCGGCCGAGTTCGTCCAGGGCCAGATCGACGGAACCCAGGTGGGCGCCCGAGGGGTCCGTGGTCTGCGAGACGTAGCGCCAGCCGGACGGGCCGGGGGCGCAGTGGAAGTGTTCTTCGCCGAGGGGGGTGTGGTCGTGGAGATCGTGGAGCGAATAGCGGCCGCGGGGCATGGGGTCCTTCGGGTTCCTCGGGCTGTGCGGGCTCGGTACGGCGCAGGCCCCCGGCACGGGGGTGCGGGGGCCTGCGTTCGGACCTGCTGCTGAGGGCTTCGCCGGCCGGGGCCGGCGAGGTCCTAGTAGCGGTAGAGGTCGGACTTGTACGGGCCCTCGACCGGGACACCGATGTAGTCGGCCTGCTCCTGGCGCAGGGTCGTGAGCTTCACGCCCAGCGCGTCGAGGTGCAGGCGGGCGACCTTCTCGTCGAGGTGCTTCGGCAGCACGTAGACGTCGGTCGGGTAGGCCTCCGGCTTGGTGAACAGCTCGATCTGGGCCAGCGTCTGGTCCGCGAACGAGTTGGACATGACGAACGACGGGTGGCCGGTGGCGTTGCCGAGGTTCAGCAGGCGGCCCTCGGACAGCACGATGAGGACCTTGCCGTCGGTGAACTTCCAGGTGTGGACCTGCGGCTTGACCTCGTCCTTGACGATGCCGTCGATCTTCGCGAGGCCGGCCATGTCGATCTCGTTGTCGAAGTGGCCGATGTTGCCGACGATGGCCTGGTGCTTCATCCGGGCCATGTCCGAGGCCATGATGATGTCCTTGTTGCCCGTCGTCGTGATGAAGATGTCCGCGGTCTCCACCACGTCGTCGAGCGTCGCGACCTGGTAGCCGTCCATCGCGGCCTGCAGGGCGCAGATCGGGTCGATCTCCGTGATGATCACGCGGGCGCCCTGTCCGCGCAGGGACTCGGCGCAGCCCTTGCCGACGTCGCCGTAGCCGCAGACGACGGCGGTCTTGCCGCCGATGAGGACGTCGGTGGCGCGGTTGATGCCGTCGATCAGCGAGTGGCGGCAGCCGTACTTGTTGTCGAACTTCGACTTGGTGACAGCGTCGTTGACGTTGATCGCCGGGAACAGGAGGGTGCCGTCGCGGTGCATCTCGTACAGGCGGTGCACACCGGTCGTGGTCTCCTCGGTCACGCCGCGGATCTCGGACGCCAGCTGCGTCCACTTCTGCGGGGACTCGACCAGGGTGCGGTTGAGCAGCGTGAGGATGTGGGCGAACTCCTCGCTGTCCGCGGTCGACGGGTCCGGGGCCGAGCCGGCCTTCTCGAACTCGACGCCCTTGTGGACGAGGAGGGTGGCGTCGCCCCCGTCGTCGAGGATCATGTTCGGGCCGCCGGTGGAGGTGTTCGGCCAGGTCAGCGCCTGCTCCGTGCACCACCAGTACTCCTCCAGGGTCTCGCCCTTCCAGGCGAAGACCGGGACGCCCGCGGGGGCCTCCGGGGTGCCGTTCGGACCGACCGCGATGGCGGCGGCCGCGTGGTCCTGGGTGGAGAAGATGTTGCAGGAGGCCCAGCGGACCTCGGCGCCGAGGGCGACGAGGGTCTCGATGAGCACTGCGGTCTGCACGGTCATGTGCAGGGAGCCGGTGATCCTGGCGCCGGCCAGCGGCTGCGCGGCGGCGTACTCCTTGCGGATCGACATCAGGCCGGGCATCTCGTGCTCGGCGAGGGTGATCTCCTTGCGCCCGAAGGCGGCGAGGGAGAGGTCGGCGACCTTGAAGTCCTGGCGATTGGCGGCCGTCGTCATAACGGGCTGCTCCTCGTGATGGGTCGAGGGTGGACTGGCTGGCTCTGCGGCGGCCACGGGCACACGAATGCCCGAGCAATCCGCAGTGCAGTCCGTCGGAGGCCCTCTCTCCCTCGGCCGGCCCGCTCCAGCGGACCGATCGACCGCCATCAGCAGCGACGTCTGGTACTCCCCCGAATCTACACCGAACGGCCCAGCGAGCCCCAGCCCGCCCGGGCATCGGTGTGGGTCGCAGGGCCGTTCGGGGCCGATCGTCAGGGGGTCAGTGGCCGGATCCGGCCGGTTCGCCGGAGGGTGCCGGACCGCCCGGTGCCTTGCCCGGGTTGGCTCCGGCCTCGGCCGCGGCCTCGTTGTAGATGTCCGGTTCGAGGTAGATGACCCGGGCGATCGGCACGGCATCGCGGATCCGGGTCTCGGCGGCGTTGATCGCGGCGGCGACCTCGGCGGCCGTCTCGTCGTGGCGCACCGCGATCTTGGCGGCGACCAGGAGCTCCTCGGGGCCGAGGTGGAGCGTGCGCATGTGGATGATGCGGGTGACGGTGTCGCCGTCGACGACCGACGCGCGGATCTTCTCGACGTCCTCGATACCGGCCGCCTCTCCGAGCAGGAGTGACTTCGTCTCCGCCGCGAGGACGATCGCGATGACGATCAGCAGGACGCCGATGCACAGGGTGCCGATGCCGTCCCACACCCCGTCGCCGGTGCCGAGCGCCAGGCCGACGCCGGCGAGGGCGAGGATCAGCCCGACCAGTGCGCCGAAGTCCTCGAGGAGTACGACGGGGAGCTCGGGCGCCTTGGCGCGGCGGACGAACTGCGTCCAGGTGAGCGTGCCCCGGGTCTGGTTGGACTCGGCGATGGCCGTGCGGAAGGAGAAGCCCTCGGCGATGATCGCGAAGACGAGGACGCCGACGGGCCAGTACCAGGCCTCGATCGCGTGCGGGTGCTTGATCTTCTCGTAGCCCTCGTAGATCGCGAACATGCCGCCGACGGAGAACAGCACGATGGACACGAGGAAGGCGTAGATGTAGCGCTCGCGGCCGTAGCCGAAGGGGTGCTCCGGTGTCGCCTCCCGCTTCGCCTTCTTGCCGCCGAGCAGCAGGAGGCCCTGGTTGCCCGAGTCCGCGAGCGAGTGCACGCTCTCGGCCAGCATCGACGACGAGCCACTGAAGAGGAACGCCACGAATTTGGCCACCGCGATCGCGAGGTTGGCGGCGAGTGCCGCCACGATCGCCTTGGTTCCGCCTGACGCGCTCATGGGTGCCTGGTGTCCCTTCCTCGGTGCTGCGGCGGGGGCGCCGCGTTACGGCCGGACATTGTTGCAGTCGCTGGTGCGGGCGGTACCTCAGACGACGACGGTCGCCCGGAAGAGCGTTCCGGTACCAGACACTTCGACTGTTTCGTCCGCGGGGACGAACACGGATTCACCGGGTGCCAGGGTGGTCTCCCCGGCCTGGGGGGACCCCGAGGTGCAGAGCAGGATCTGCGGGGCGCCGGCGGACAGTTCGACCGGGGCCCCGCCGGCGGAGAGCACGTAGCGCGACAGCCGGAACTCGTCGACCGGCGTCTCGTAGAGTTCCTCGCCCGCGGGGGATGCCTCGGGGCGCAGGATGCCGGGTTCGCTCGCTTCGAAGCGGACGATGCGCAGGAGTTCGGGGACGTCGATGTGCTTGGGGGTCAGTCCGCAGCGCAGCACGTTGTCGGAGTTGGCCATGATCTCGACGCCGAGGCCGCCGAGATAGGCGTGCGGCACGCCCGCCCCGAGGAACATGGCCTCACCGGGCTGGAGTTGGACGTGGTTCAGCAGCATGGCCGCGATGACGCCCGGGTCGCCCGGGTAGTGGTGGGCGATCTGGGCGTACGGCGCGTGGGCGCCGCCGAGCCGTTCGGCGGCCTCGGCCGCCTCGGCGACCGTGCCGGCCATGTCGTCCGGGTCTGCGGTGAGGATCGCCGTGAGGACCTCGCGCAGTGCCGCGTCCTCGGGGCGGGCGCGCAGCAGGTCCACGTAGGGCTTGAGCGAGTCAACGCCGAGAGCGGCTATCAGGTCCGCGGCCTCGTCGGGCCTGCGGAATCCGCAGAGTCCCTCGAACGGGGTGAGCGCGCAGATCAGCTCGGGCTTGTGGTTGGCGTCCTTGTAGGTGCGGTGCGGCGCGTCGATGGCGATGCCCCGGCGCTCCTCGTCCGCGTATCCCTGTTGTGCCTGCGCGAGGTCGGGGTGGACCTGGAGGGAGAGCGGTGCTCCGGCGGCCAGCAGCTTCAGCAGGAAGGGGAGGCGGGGGCCGAAGGCGCGGACGGCGGCGGGGCCGAGTTCGAGCTCGGGGTCCGCCGCGATGACGTCGGTGAGCGACTGCTCCCCGGGGGCCGTGGGGCGGTTGAGCCTGGAGGGGGCTCCGGGGTGGGCCCCCATCCACATCTCCGCCTGCGGTTCACCGGTCGGGGCTGTGCCGAGCAGTTCGGGAATGGCTGTGGTGGACCCCCAGGCGTAGGGGCGCACGGTGTTGGAGAGCCGGTCCATGGAAGTTCGTCCTCGTGGTTGTGCGGGGGCTGTGGTGCCCCGTGGGAAGGCGGGCCGTCGGACTCCGTTGTCCTCGGCGGGCGGTCGGCCCTGCGCGGAAGGCGGGCTTTCGCGCCCTGTGCGGGAAGCGTCGGTCACCAGCGTCGGTCAGACCCTGTTGTCCGAGGCCAGGGAGAGGTAGACGGCGGCGAAGTCGGTGACCGCGAGGAGCTCGGCGAGCGCTTCGAGCTCGCTGCCCTCCTCGGGTTCGAGTTCGCTGATGGCCGTGTCATGGCCGAGGGCCAGCTCCCGGGCCGCCGGTCCGGCGGTCAGTCCGCCCGCCGGCCGGTCGCGGAGCAGGACGACCCGGGCCCGCATGGCCTCGGGTTCGTCGACCCGGTCCCGGAAGAAGTCGTCGGGGTCGGCTCCCGCGGCGAAGGCTCCGGCCAGCAGCCCTCCGTGCGAGGGCAGGGCCTCGGGCAGTTCGGCCACCAGGGCCGGGCGGCCGGCGAGCTCGGCCAGGACCGCGGCGAACCGGCGGCCGACGGGGCCGGCGGTGCCCCCCTCGGTCCATACGAGCGGCAGGCTGTCGGCGAGCTCGGCGGCGAGGGTCTTGGCCGGGTTGCTGTAGGTGGCGAGGGCGGGTCCGCAGCGTTCGGCGGTGCGGTCGAGCCGGTCGGCGACCTTCTGCAGCGCGTCGGCGGGTGCGTCGACGAGACCCACCCGGTCGAGCAGGGCCAGCAGCGGCGTGAGCAGGGCCCAGAGCGTGCCGGGTCCCGCGGCCGACGTCTCGGCGTCGTACTCCCCGTGCGGGGCGGCCGCCATGGGTACGACGAGTCCGTGGATCCCGTCGACGGCCTCCCGCAGCGGGGAGCGGACGGGTGCGACGGCCACGACGGTGCAGCCGCGGCGGTACGCCTGCTCGGCGAGGCGGGCGAGGCCGGGTTCCGATCCGTCGGCGGTGGCGATGAGCAGCAGGTCCACGGAGCCGGCCCAGCCCGGGAGCGTCCAGCGCAGCGCACCGGCGGCCGCCGCGACCCCGGTGGGCCGGATCGCGGTGACGGGTGCCGCGGCTCCGGCGAGGGCGCCGATCAGGTCGGCGACGCCGGACGCCGCGGTGCCGGGCCCCGCGACGAGGACGGCGCGTGGCCGGCCTTCCGGCGCCAGCGCACCGATGCCCGCCTCTGCGGCGTGCAGGGCCGCGGTACGGACGCGGGCCCCGGCTTCGGCGGCGCCGCGGAGCAGCCCGCGCCGGTCTGCCCTGGCCAGGGCGTCCGGTGCGTCGAGCAACGACTCGTCGAGCATGGCGGTGGGCCTCCGATCACCGTGCTGATCAAGGTGCGGTTAGGCGGGGCGCCGGGCCTCGTCGACGAGCAGCACCGGGATGTCGTCGCGCACCGGGTAGGCGAGACCGCAGTCCGCCCCGGTGCAGACCAGCTCGGGGCTTTCGGCGGCGGACCGGTCGTCGAGCGCGGCGTGGCAGGCCGGGCAGGCGAGGATCTCCAGAAGGCCGGCTTCGAGCGGCATGGGCGGGTCCCTTCGGGCGTGCGGTGCGGTCCGGGCCCGGTACGGGTCCGCGGAGCTCGGGGCTTGGTCAGCCTACCGCCGGGCCGACGGGGTCGCGGCCCGGCGGGACCCGGCCGACCGGGCATGCGTCGGGCGGTGGCGGCACGGGCACCGGGTGTCCACGCGACGTGTGCCCCGGTGCCCGCGGGTCACGCGCGGACGAGGGCGAGAACCTCGTCGCGTACCGCTTCCATGGTCTTCCCGTCGCGGGCCTCGACGTTGAGGCGGAGGAGCGGCTCGGTGTTGGAGGCGCGCAGGTTGAACCACCAGTCACCGCCCGTGACCGTGAGTCCGTCGAGTTCGTCGAACCGGACGTCGTCGCGCTCCCCGTAGGCGGCCCTGATCGCGTCGAGCCGTTCCGCCTGGTCGGCGACGGTGGAGTTGATCTCGCCGGAGCCGGTGTAGCGGTCGTACCGCTCCAGGAGGCCCGAGAGCGGCCCGTCCTGCCCGCCGAGTGCGGCGATGACGTGGAGGGCGGCCAGCATGCCCGTGTCGGCGTTCCAGAAGTCGCGGAAGTAGTAGTGGGCGGAGTGCTCGCCGCCGAAGATCGCCCCGTGTGCGGCCATCTCGGCCTTGATGAAGGAGTGGCCGACGCGGGTGCGGACGGGGGTCCCGCCGTTCTCGCGCACGACCTCGGGGACGGACCAGGAGGTGATCAGGTTGTGGATGACGGTGCCCTTGCCGCCGTTGCGGGCCAGCTCCCGGGCCGCGACGAGGGAGGTGATCGCGGACGGGGACACGCCGTCGCCGTGCTCGTCGACGACGAAGCAGCGGTCCGCGTCACCGTCGAAGGCGAGCCCGAGGTCGGCTCCCTCCGCGCGGACCCGGGCCCGCAGGTCGACGGTGTTCTTCGGGTCGAGGGGGTTGGCCTCGTGGTTCGGGAAGGTGCCGTCGAGCTCGAAGTACATGGGTACGACGTCGAGGGGGAGGCCGGCGAAGACGGTGGGGACGGTGTGGCCGCCCATGCCGTTGCCCGCGTCCACGACGACCTTGAGCGGGCGGATCCCGGAGAGGTCGACGAGTCCCAGCAGGTGGGCGGCGTAGTCGTCGAGGGTCTCGCGCTCGGTGACGGTGCCCGGGACCTCGACGGCCGGGTCCGGGATGCCGTGCTCCGACCACTTCTCGACCAGGGTGCGGATCTCGGTGAGGCCGGTGTCCTGGCCCACGGGCGCGGCTCCGGCGCGGCACAGCTTGATGCCGTTGTACCGGGCCGGGTTGTGCGAGGCCGTGAACATCGCTCCGGGCAGGCCGAGGGCCCCGGAGGCGTAGTACAGCTGGTCCGTGGAGCAGAGCCCGATGAGGGTCACGTCCGCTCCGCGTCCCGTGGCGCCTCGGGCGAAGGCGGCGGCCAGGCCGGGTGAGGACGGCCGCATGTCGTGGCCGATCACGATCGCGTCCGCGTTGGTGACCTGGACGAAGGCCGCGCCGAAGAGTTCGGCGAGCGGCTCGTCCCACTGGTCGGGCACGACGCCGCGCACGTCGTACGCCTTCACGAGCTGCGACAGGTCAGCTACCACGGCCGGTCCTCCTGGGGTCTGTGCGGACGGCCCCAAACTACCCGGCGGCCCGGGGCCGCCCGTCAGGGGAGCATCCAGCCCAGCAGCACCGTGCTCTGCGCCGTCACCACCAGGCACATGACCATCAGCAGGCCGAGGCTCCAGGGCAGGACCCTGCGCAGCAGATCCCCTTCCCGTCCCGCGAGGCCGACGGCCGCGCAGGCGATCGTCAGGTTCTGCGGCGAGATCATCTTGCCGAGCACTCCCCCGGAGCTGTTCGCGGCGGCGAGCAGTTCGGGCGAGAGACCGGATTCGTGCGCGGCGGACACCTGGAGGGCTCCGAAGAGGGCGTTGGCCGAGGTGTCGGAGCCGGACACCGCGACCCCGAACCAGCCGAGCACCGGGGAGAGGAAGGCGAGCCCCGCACCGGCGGCCGCGACGAACTGACCGATGGTGGCGGCCTGCCCGGAGAGGTTCATGACGTAGGCGAGGGCGAGTACGGACGTCACCGTGAGGATCGCGTACCGCAGCTCGTGCACGGTGGCGAGCCACTCCCGCACAGCCGCCCCGGCCCGCACACCGAGCACGGCCGCGGTGGCGAGTCCGGCGAGCAGGACGAGGGTGCCGCCCGTGGCGAGCAGCGGAAGGGTGAACACGTTGGCGCCGACGGGCCTGCCGCCGGGCCCCACGACGTCGAGGAAGGGCCAGTCGAAGACGCGGGTCGCCCCGGCCAGCAGCCGCTTGACGGGCGGGATCTGGGCGACGGAGAACACGGCCACGATCAGGGCGTACGGGGCGTAGGCGCGCAGCACCTCGCGGCGCGGGTCCTCCTGGTCGAGGTCCTCGCTGCGCGCGCCGGTGAGCACGGCCGTGCGTACGGGTTCGTCGGCGGGCCTGCGGGCGCCGGGCAGCGCGATCAGGGCGCCCGCCCCCACGAGTGCGGCCGCGATGTCGGCGAGCTGCGCGGAGACGAAGTTGGACGCGGCGAACTGGGCTGCGGCGAAGGCCACTCCGCAGACGAGCGCGGGCACCCAGGTCTCCTTGAGCCCTCGCCTGCCGTCCACCAGGAAGACCAGGATCAGCGGGACGACGAGTGCGAGCAGCGGGGTCTGACGGCCGACGACCGAGGCGACGTCGTCCAGGGGCAGGCCGGTGACCTGAGCCAGCGTCACGACCGGTGTGCCCATGGCCCCGAAGGCGACGGGCGCGGTGTTGGCGACCAGGGAGACGACGGCCGCCTTCACGGGGTCGAATCCGAGGGCGACGAGCATGACCGAGCAGATGGCGACGGGTGCGCCGAAGCCGGCCAGGGCCTCCAGGAGCGCGCCGAAGCAGAAGGCGATGACCAGTGCCTGGATGCGGGGGTCGTCGGAGACCCGGCCGAAGGAGCGGCGCAGGACGTCGAAGTGCCGGGTGCGGACGGTCATCCGGTACACCCAGAGGGCGTTGACGACGATCCACATGATGGGGAAGAGGCCGAAGAGGACACCCTGCGCCCCGGCGGAGAGCGTCTGCCCGACGGGCATGCCGTAGGCGAGCAGGGCGACGAGCGCGGCGGCCGCGAGGCCGATGAGCCCGGCGAGGTGGGCCTTCATCCGGACGGCGCCCAGCAGGACCAGCACGGTGACGAGGGGCAGTGACGCGACGAGTGCGGACAGGCCGAGCGAATCGGCTACGGGTTCGAGTTGCTGGACAAACACACAGACCTCCCCGGATTCCGTGATGCGGAAGCGATCATTCACGGGTGGGGGAATGGTCGTGTCCGCGACAAGTCCGCGTCAATGGCCCGCGCAGGAGAACTTCCCCGAACGGACATGTGCGCCTAGGAGCGGAAGGATTGACGGCCAGCCAGGCTCTGCGTCGGGAGGCCGTGTGCCAGGACTGTGCGTCAGGCTCTGCGTCAGGACCGTGTGCCAGGACCGCGCGTCAGGGCTCTGCGTCAGGACCGTCCGTCAGAGCTGTCTGCCAGAACTGTCCGCCAGGACCGTCCGTCAGGTCTCCGTGTCAGGACTCCGGGGAGCGCAGCACTCGCAGATGGCCTCGGCGCGCGACCTCCACCGGATCCGCCGCACGCGGCCCACGGCCGCCCGGCTGCCGGTCCTGCGGCCTCGCCGCCTCGCGCACGGCGTTGGCGAGCGCTTCGAGATCGTCACCGCTGGGACGTGAGGGAACCGAGGGGTCGGAGAGCCGCACGACCTCCCAGCCCCGTGGCGCGGTGAGCCGCTCACCGTGCTCGGCACAGAGGTCGTAGCAGTGGGGCTCGGCGTAGGTGGCGAGCGGGCCGAGGACCGCGGTCGAGTCGGCATAGACGTACGTCAGTGTCGCGACGGCGGGACGGCCGCACGCGGTGCGCGAACAGCGACGTACAGGGCTCACGATGTTGGACGGTACCGCACTCTTGAGCGGGCTGCGACGACTCTCCCCCGGCTCACCCCTCGTGTCGCCTCCCGGCCGGGGGCCGGCGCCGTGCCCGCGGAGCCGTTCCGACCTGCGCCGCAGCCGTCCCGATCCGGTGCGCGCCAAGGTGCTCGCGGTCCTCGGCGAGGACATGAGCGGTCATTCGGCGGAGGGTTCCCGGTCGGGGCGAGGACCGAAATCGCACCCGGTGGCGGCCGGAACGCGCATCCGCGGACATCCGGTCCGCCCGCGCGGAAGCCGTGATCGGCACGGCCGGAGGAGGGTTACGCTGCGTCGGTGATGGACAGTCCCGTACCTCCCCACCCGCAGGAGCCCCGGCAGGAGCCCCGGCCCCGCCGTCGCGACCGTCATGGCCGCGGGATGCGCGGACCGGTCGCGCCGCCGCAGGTCCCGCTGTCCGTCAGCAGGGCCGAGAGCTTCCGCGACCTCGTCCAGGACTCGGTGGAGCGGCTGGAGCGGCGCTGGCCGCAGCTGTCGGACGTCGACTTCCTGGTCCTCGACGTGCCGGGCTCCCTGGAGGACACGGTGCCGCTGGGCCGCGCGCTGTCCGCGTCGAAGGGCCGGCCCGCGCAGATCGTCGTCTACCGGCGCCCCGTGGAGATCCGCGTCAAGAGCCGCGACGAGCGGGCCCTGCTGGTGCACGAGGTCGTGGTGGAGCAGGTCGCGGAGCTGCTGGGCCTGGCACCCGAGTCGGTCGACCCGCGCTACGGACAGGACTGAGCGTCACGGGCACCACCCGGGACCGCCCCGCGGCCCCTGGTGCCGAGGGGCGGGCAGGCCCCGGCGCCACGGGCGGGGCCTGCCCGCAAGCCCGCGGCGCCGTGACCTCAGTCGTCCAGGACGGAGAGGTCCTGCTGCACGGCGGGCACCTCGACCGTGCCTCCGTCGTCCGGCATCGTCTGCACCGTGAACATGCTGACGCCGTCCTCCTTGAGCGTAAGCGTGCGGGCGGCGTGGACCGGGCCGCCCGACTCCGTCTCCACCGTCAGCGCGTAGCCGCCCTTGAGACCGGCCGGGGTCTCGGGGATCACCTCGAGCGTCGTACCGCCCTTGACCGTGTAGGTCTTGGAGGTCTTCTCACCGCCCCCGCTGCCCGCCGACGCCGTCACCTTGACCTTGGCCGTCGCGCCCGGGGCGGTCAGGGAGAGGACCGAGGCGTTCGCCCGGTTGTCGGCGACACTCGCCCGGTCGCCGACCGGGCCGGTCGCCGGGATGAACGCGATCTCCTGCCCGGCACCGCTCCCCCGCACCACGCGCAGAGCGGCGACCACCGGTGTCTTGCTGCCGTCGGTCGAGGTCAGCCGGATCGAGCCGGGTTCGTCCCGGGTGATGTTCTTGAGGTCGACGCTCGCGGTCATCCGCGACTTGATGTGCAGGGTGTTGTTCCCAGCCGGTGAGAACGTCGCGTTCTTGCCCATGAGCTGGATCTTCACGTCGGCGTCGTCCTCGCCGGGCGCGAAGGCCACCAGGCGCACGGAGGTGGCGTCCGCCGGGATGCCCGGCAGGACCAGGGTCTGCGCCGGGTCCGCGGACTTGGCCAGCCAGTCGCTGCCCACCTTGTCCTCGGCGGCGCTCACGGCGGCGCCGACCCGCCCGCTCCGCGTGGTGACGTGGACGGTCACGTTCTCGGCGGCCTCCCCGGTCAGCGTCGAGATCAGGATCGGCACGCTGGACCTGGCCGGGACCGTGATGCCCTCGCCCGCGTCGGACTTGAGGGGGCCCTCGGCGCCGAACAGCTCGATGTCGGCGACCGCGGCCGTGTCGTCGGGGTTGGTCAGGTGGACGTAGTCCTGGCGCGCCGCCGCGGTGCTCGCTCCCGGGAACCAGAAGTCGGTGTCGGGGGTGGTGCAGCTGACACCGAGCAGACCTCGGGCGCCACCGGCCTCGGCCATGGTCGTCTGCTGGGTCGTCCAGCCGGGGGCCAGCATGCCGGTCGCGGTGCCGACCAGGGCGGGCGCACCGGACTTGGACGTCTCGACGGTGGACGGCTTGCCGAGGTCCTTCAAGGAGAGGACGGGCTTGGACTCCGCCGTCCTCCCCTTCTCCGCGTCGGCCTTCTCGTCCTTCTTGTCCTTGTCCGCGTCCTCGCCGTCCTTGTCCTTGTCCGCGTCCTCACCGACGGGCGCGTCGTCCGCCGGAAGGGGCACGGCGGCCTTCAGCTCGGCCGCACCGGCCTCCCCTCCGCCCTCCCCCTCCGGGGTGAAGGAGGTGTACGTCGTGTCCGCCAGGTCCGACATGCTCGGTGCGGGACACAGGAGGCTGGAGCGCTCCACCGGAAGCAGCGCCGCTGCTTTCGGCTCGGCCGGGCCCTCGTCGCCGGGCGCGGTGAGCGCGGCGAAACCGGTGACGGCCGCGAGGGCGACGGTGCCCGCGACCAGGTACAGGGGTGTGGACTTCACTCGGACTCGCCTCGCGATGCGTTGCCGGTCGGCCACGGGCCCTGGCCCGGGGCCGTGTTCTGGTCGTGCCCGTCCTGGCCCTCGTAGGGGGCGGCTTCGCCGGCCCCCGTGGCGTAGGGCTGCTGCTGGGCGTAGCCGTAGGGGTCGTAGGCGCCCTGCTGCTGGTACGGATCCTGGTAGGGGTCCTGCTGGTACGGATCGGGCTGGTAGTACTGGCCCGCGTCCTGACCGCCCGGATACGGGCCGGCCTCCTGCGCACCGGGGTACTGGCCCGTGTCCTGGCCCTCCTGGTACTGGCCGTAGTCGGCACCCTGGTACTGCTGGGCGTCCCACTCCCCGTAGTTCTGCTGCGGCACCGCCGCGTACGTGCCCGTGCCGTCCTGGCCGCCCGGGACCGGCGCGTAGGACCCCGTGTCCTGCTCCGGCACCGCCGCGAAGGCGGCTGTGCCGTCCTGGTCGTCCGGGACCGGCGCGTACGGGTCTGCGTCCTGCTGCTCCGGGATGTACGGGGCGGGAGCGGTGGCCTGGTCGTCCGTGTACAGCGGCCCCTCCGCGTCCTCCGCGGCGGCCGCCGTCTCGGCCTGGGCCGCCGCACGCAGCCTGCGCGCCCGGCGTCCTTCACCTGCGACCGGCTCGTCCGGGACGGTGCCCGTCTCCTCGGGCAGGTCGTCGTCGATCTCCCGGCGGCGCCCCGGCAGGGCCATGACCACCAGGACGATGCCGAGCGCCACCTGTGTCCAGACCCAGGCCGTGTGAGCGATCGGGGTGTCGTAGGTGAGGTCGAGCGTGCCGCCCTCGGCGGGGAGGGCGAAGCCCTGCGCCCAGCCGTCCACGGTCTTCGGGGTCAGCGCCCGGCCGTTCAGCGTGGCCTGCCAGCCCGGGTCGGCGGCGTCGGCGAGCCGCAGCACCCGTCCCGTGCCGCCCTCGGGGACCTTGGTGTGCGCCTCCACGGGCAGCGATCCGACCGGGACCGGCACCGCGTCGTCGCCGGAGGGGACGATCGTGAGCCGGGAGACCTGGCGGTCGACCCGCCACAGGGCGCTGCCGTCCAGCTGGCTGAGCCGGCTGAGACCCGGGGTCGAGTCCAGGACACGGCTCATCTGCCGGGGCGCTCCGTCCCGTACCAGGACGTAGCGGATGGCGAAGCCGCTGAGCTGGCTGCCCTGGTCCGCACCGGAGCCGGCGACCAGGTTGGCGACGACCTTGTCCAGGTGGCTGTTGCTGCCGCCGGACTCGGTCAGCTCGGCATCGCCCAGACGGGCGCCGGAGCCGCGGACGAGGCTGTAGGAGACGGAGGCCTGTGACGTGCCCCCGAGGACCAGCGTGCGCGGCTGGTCACGGGTGCCGCTCTCCTCGGCGACGAACGCCGGCACCTGCACCGGGTCACGGCGCTCCAGTGGTCCGGCCGCTCCGCCGATCATCCAGCCGACGGCGGCCAGGACCGGCGCGATTCCGGCGGCCAGCGCGATGAGTGCGGCGACCGGCTGACGCCAGCCGAAGCTCAGGGCGGCGACGCGGACCCGGGCACCGTCCGCGCCGAGCAGCGCGGCGGCGAGGAGCGCGATGCCGTAGACGAGGGTCGCGGGCCCCGCCCAGGCGGAGCCGTTGGAGAGGCCGGCGAAGAACAGGCCGGCGAGCACGGCCACCCAGGCGGTGCGGATGGCGAACTGCCGCTCCCCGCGCAGCAGGGCGGCCAGCGCGGCGAGCACGATGCCCAGCAGCAGGACGCCGCCCGCCGCCTTGGGCCCCCCGGGGCTGATGCCGAGCAGGTCCAGTGCGGACGCGGTGCCCGCACCGAGGTCGAACCCGGCCTCCTTCAGGAAGTCCGACGGGCTGGTCAGCAGCGAGAGCGACCAGGGCGCGAGGACCAGCATCGGGGTGCCGACCGCGGCCAGGAAGCGCAGGCCGTACGCCGCGAGGTCCTTCCGGCGCAAGGCCAGCACCGCGATGCCGAGCACCACGGCCAGCGGCCAGACGACCGGGGTGAAGGCGGTGGTGAAGGTCAGCAGCAGGGTGTACGCCCAGGTCGCGCGCCAGCTGCCCCGTGCGCTCGATCCGTCCCCGCGAAGCCCGTGGGCGGCCACGGCCGCGCGGGCGATCAGCGGGAGCAGCACGGCCAGGACGGCCGTGCCGAGGCGTCCGGTGGCCAGCGCTCCGGTCGCCGCGGGCAGGAAGGCGTACGCGACGCTCGCCCAGGCGCGCAGCAGCCGGGATTCGATCAGCGGCCGCGAGGCGAAGTACGCGGTGAGCCCGGCGAGCGGGACCGAGCAGACGAGCAGCAGGGTCAGCGCGAAACCGGTGGAGCCGAGGAACAGGGCCGACAGGGCGGCGATCACGGCGAGGTACGGAGGGGCGGACTGGGTTCCGCCCGTGCCGACGGGGTGCCATCCGTCCGCGTAACGCCCCCAGAGGTCGGAGACGTCGGCAGGGGCCGGCAGCAGGGCGCCGCCCGCGAGCGCGCCGCCGCCGAGGAGGCCGCGGCAGGCCACCAGCGACACGAGGAGCAGGAGCGCGAAGAGGACGGGGCCCGGCTTGCGGCCGAGCCGCTTGAGCCGCGCGAACTGCTCGACCTGCAGGAAGTCGGCGTCGTCGCCGCCGGGGCCGGACTCGACCGCTCCGTGCCGCGAACCGCCGGAGTCGGAGTCGGTACGGCTGCCGAAGTTGCCCGCGACCTGTTCGACCGTGGCGCGGACCGTGGCGCCGGGCGGCGGGAACAGCGATCGCAGTTCGGCCGCGTCCACCGTCGCCCCGCGCCGGTCGCGGCGGGCGGCGAGGATGCGTCCGGGCCGCAGCAGGGTGCCGAAGAGTCCGGCGACCTCGTCCAGGGCCTGCCCGGGCACCTTGCCGACGAGATAGGCCAGGGTGCGCAGCACCGTGCCGACGAGGAGCCGGAGCAGGGCCCAGGGCAGCTGCTTGCCGCGGGCGTTGACGAGCATCGTGTAGACGGCACCCGCCTTGTCGACGCGGTGCGGGCTGGCGACCGAGCGCCCGGCGCAGTCGATGGGGCGGCGTTCCCTCGCGGAGGCCTCGGCGTGGCGCAGGACGGCCTCGGGGGCGACGAGGACCCGGTGGCCCGCCAGGTGGGCGCGCCAGCAGAGGTCGACGTCGTCACGCATCAGCGGGAGCCTGCGGTCGAAGCCGCCGAGTTCCTCCCAGACGTCGCGTCGCACGAGCATGCCCGCGGAGGACACGGAGAGGACGGTGCGGACCTGGTCGTGCTGGCCCTGGTCCTGTTCGCGGCGGTCCAGTCCGGTCCAGCGGCGTCCGCTGTTGGCGATGGAGACGCCGACTTCCAGCAGCTGCTTCCGGTCGTACCAGCCGCGGAGCTTGGGGCCGACGATCGCGGCGTGCTGGTCGTTGTCGACGACGCGCAGCATCTCGGCGAGTGCGTCCGGCTCGGGGGCGCTGTCGTCGTGCAGCAGCCAGAGCCACTGGACGGGATCGCCGTGCGGGAGCTCCGGAAGGTCGTAGGCGTCGTCGCGCCAGGTCCGTGTGACGGGGTCCCAGCCGCTCGGGCGCTTCAGATACGGCAGGTCGTCGGGGGTGAGGACGCCGGCGGAGCGGGTCGCCTCCTCGACGGCGGTGCCGAAGCTCGTGCGCCGCGCCAGGTGCAGGACGCGCTCGTCGCCCAGCGCCTCGGTGACCAGGCGGGCGGAGTCGTCGGCGCTGCCGGTGTCGGCGGCGACGACGTTCTGCACGGGGCGTTCCTGCCCGAGCAGGCCGGCCAGCACTTCGGGCAGCCAGCGCGCGCCGTCGTGGGCGACGAGCACGGCGGTGACGACGTGCCGGGGGAACTCAGGGGCTGCGGCGGCCGCATTCGGCGCCGCCGAGTGGCTGTGCACGGACATCGGGGTACGGGCCCTCCGGCCGGGTCCGGAGGGGATCCCCCCGGGGGCTGCATCGGTGTACACGCGCGCCCCGGTGGGGCGTTGACGCGTCTCTCGGACGGGGCCCCACACTAACGGTACGGATGTGCGCCCTGCGCCGAGCGGTTGACCGGCGGGACGCGGAGGCGGCCGGACGTGCCGATGGCCTGGGGGCCGCACCCCTGGTGCGGGGTGCGGCCCCCAGGCCATCGCGATCCCGGTGTCCGGGGGCTCCGCGTCAGATGGCCGCCTTCTTCAGGCGCCTGCGCTCACGCTCGGAGAGACCACCCCAGATCCCGAACCGCTCGTCGTTGTTGAGGGCGTACTCAAGGCATTCGGAACGGACTTCGCAGGCGAGACAGACCTTCTTGGCCTCGCGGGTGGAGCCGCCCTTCTCGGGGAAGAAGGACTCCGGATCGGTCTGGGCGCACAGAGCGCGCTCCTGCCAGCCGAGCTCCTCGTCCGCGTCCTCGACCAGCAGTTGCTGGAACAGCTCGGTCATGTGCGCCCCTCGTCTGTCTCTTGCGTCCCCGTGATGCGGCCGTTATCGATGCGGCCGAACGACACGAGTGAAATTACAAGTGTGTAGCTTCAGGCCAGTCAAGCGAAGATCTGCTATTGGCCCCGGTATTCACTCTGCGGAACCAAGCCTATGCGGAAAGTGTTCAAATCACCAAAAATCTGACATATGCCACCGGTGTCGCTCCGCGCGTCGCCCCCAGGAAGAAGGACGAGCCGGGGCGGCTCGATGTTTCGATTCGATCACCGAAGCGACCAAGATCACAGTAGGGTCACGGGCCCTCAATCGCGTTTACACACGCGGTTGATGCGCCACCTTGCCTCTGGAATGGGTGCCAAAACCTTTCTCCTGTCCTCACAACCGGATGGGGTGAAAGATTGCCGCCAAATCGGGCATTGAGTTGACAGAACGCACACGGTGCCGGTCTCCTTGACCCCATGCCAGCGACCGCAGCGACGTACGCGACCCACAGCCGTGGGTTCCGCACCGCTGTCCAGGCCCGCTGTTGCTGTTCCAGCTGTCACAGCTGTTGAGCCGTAGCGCTCCAGCCCTGATCCAGCCTTCTCCACCGCATTCCGGTCTTCGCGACACCCCCACGTACGCGCATATCCACATGCCGAGGAACCACCGCACCCATGAACAGCGACAGCGACCTCTCCATCGCCGGCGACATCCTCCAGGTCCAGCACCTTCTCCGTCCGGCCAGCCCCCACCCCTCCACCGTGGCCGAGTTCGTCGGAATGGCCCGGTCCATCGCCGCCGACCGCGACCGGTGGGCCCCGCTCGTCCGGTACGACACCACGACCCGCTGGTACCACCGGCTGCACAGCGCTCCCCCGGTGCCCGGCGGCGGCGGAACGTCCTTCCCCGGCTACGAGATCTGGCTGCTGAGCTGGGTCCCCGGCCAGGGCAGCGGACGCCACGACCACGGCCTGTCCTCCGGTGTACTCACGGTCCTGGACGGCGAGTTGACCGAGCACACCGGGCGCGGCGCGCGGGTGCTGACCACCGGCTCCCAGAGGGTGTTCGCGCCCGGTTACGTCCACGAGGTCGTCAACGACTCCCTGGAGCCCGCCGTCAGCCTGCACATCTACTTCCCGGGGCTGACCGATATGCCGATGCACTCGGCCCGTTGCGCCACCGCCGCCGAGGACGTCGTACCGGCCTGACGCCCGGCAGCCCACAGACGGGGCCCGCCACCACCCCCACAATGATCAGGCTCCGCCTGACAGCCCACCCGTCGCCCGCCACCACCCCCACAATGATCAGGCTGCGCCTGACAGACTGGTCTGTATGCGCATTGTGGTTCTGGCCGGCGGTATCGGTGGTGCTCGTTTCCTGCGCGGCCTCAAACAGGCCGCGCCCGACGCGGACATCACGGTGATCGGCAACACCGGCGACGACATCCATCTGTTCGGGCTGAAGGTCTGTCCCGACCTCGACACCGTGATGTACACCCTCGGCGGTGGCATCAACGAGGAGCAGGGCTGGGGGCGTACCGACGAGACCTTCCAGGTCAAGGACGAGCTCGCGGCGTACGGTGTGGGGCCCGAGTGGTTCGGCCTCGGCGACCGTGACTTCGCCACCCACATCGTCCGCACGCAGATGCTCGGCGCCGGCTACCCGCTGAGCGCGGTCACCGAGGCGCTCTGCGCCCGCTGGAAGCCCGGGGTCAGGCTGATCCCGATGTCCGACGACCGCGTCGAGACGCACGTGGCGGTGGACGTCGACGGCGAGAGCAAGGCCGTCCACTTCCAGGAGTACTGGGTCAAACTGCGGGCCTCCGTGCCCGCGCAGGCCATCGTGCCGGTGGGCGCGGACCAGGCGAAGCCCGCACCCGGCGTGCTGGAGGCCATCGCCGGGGCCGACGTCATCGTCTTCCCGCCGTCCAATCCCGTCGTCTCCGTCGGCACCATCCTCGCCGTGCCCGGTATCCGCGAGGCCATCGCCGAGGCGGGGGTCCCCGTGGTCGGGCTCTCCCCCATCGTCGGTGACGCGCCCGTACGCGGCATGGCCGACAAGGTGCTGGCCGCCGTGGGCGTCGAGTCCACCGCTGCCGCCGTCGCCCGGCACTACGGTTCGGGGCTGCTCGACGGCTGGCTCGTCGACACCGTGGACGAGGGAGCCGTCGGCGAGGTGGAGGCCGCCGGCATCCGCTGCCGGGCCGTCCCGCTGATGATGACGGACGTGGACGCCACCGCGGAGATGGCCCGCCAGGCCCTGTCCCTGGCCGAGGAGGTGCGCGCGTGAGCTCCGGAGCCGCGCCGACGGCGCCCTCGTACCGGGTGTGGGCCCTGCCGGGGATGCCCGAGGTGCGGGAGGGCGACGATCTCGCGAAGCTGATCGCCGCCACGGAGCCGGGGCTGGCCGACGGCGACGTCCTGCTGGTCACCTCGAAGATCGTCTCCAAGGCGGAGGGGCGGATCGTCGAGGCCGCCGACCGGGAGGCGGCCATCGACGCCGAGACCGTCCGGGTCGTGGCCCGGCGCGGAACCCTCAGGATCGTGGAGAACCGCCAGGGGCTCGTCATGGCGGCGGCTGGTGTCGACGCCTCGAACACCCCCGCCGGGACGGTGCTGCTTCTGCCCGAGGACCCCGACGCCTCCGCCCGCGCGATCCGTGACGGCCTGCGGGACGCGCTCGGGGTGGAGATCGGGGTCGTCGTCACGGACACCTTCGGCCGTCCCTGGCGCAACGGGCTCACGGACGTCGCGATCGGCGCGGCGGGCGTCAGAGTGCTGGACGACCTCCGGGGCGGCAGCGACGAGCACGGCAATCCGCTGAGCGCCACGGTCGTGGCCACCGCCGACGAGCTGGCCTCGGCCGGCGACCTGGTGAAGGGCAAGGCGTCCGGGCTGCCCGTCGCGGTCGTGCGCGGGCTGCCCCACGTGGTCGCGGGGGCCGGGGAGCCCGAGGAGGGTGCCCGCGCGATGGTGCGGGTGGCGGCCGACGACATGTTCCGGCTGGGGACCTCGGAGGCCGTGCGGGAGGCGCTCGGCCTGCGGCGCACCGTGCGGGAGTTCACGGACGAGCCGGTCGACCCCGGCGCCGTGCGGCGGGCGGTGGCGGCGGCCGTGACGGCCCCGGCCCCGCACCACACGACACCGTGGCGGTTCGTGCTGCTGGAGTCCGCCGATGCCCGGCACCGGCTGCTGGACGCGATGCGGGACGCGTGGATCGCCGATCTGCGGCGGGACGGGCGCGGCGAGGAGTCGATCGCCAAGCGGGTACGCCGGGGTGACGTCCTGCGCAACGCCCCCTACCTCGCGGTGCCGTGCCTGGTGACCGACGGATCACACTCCTACGGGGACGAGCGCCGGGACACCGCGGAGCGCGAGATGTTCGTGGTCGCGGCCGGGGCGGGTGTCCAGAACTTCCTGGTGGCGCTGGCGGGCGAGCGGCTCGGTTCGGCGTGGGTGTCCTCGACGATGTTCTGCCGCCCGGTGGTGCGCGAGGTGCTGGACCTGCCGGACACCTGGGATCCGCTGGGCGCGGTGGCCATCGGCCATCCCGCTACGGCGCCGGCGGCGCGGGCGCCGCGCGACCCGGAGGCCTTCCTCACCGTGCGCTGAACCAGGTCACAGCCGGGCGATGTCGCCCGGCTGCATCCGGGGGGCCCGGCGCGCGGGGATGCGGCCCGAGAGCATGATCAGGCGCGTCGCGCGGTGGCGCTGGCCCTCGTAGGGGGCCAGGAGCGCCAGCATCTCCTCGTCGTCGGCGTCCCGGTTGTCCGCGAGCGCGTGGCCGACGATGCCCGGCAGGTGCAGGTCGCCGACGGTGACCGCGTCGGCGGCGCCGTTGGAGCGCTGGAGGGTCTCCGCGGCGGTCCAGGGTCCGATGCCGGGGATCAGCTGGAGCCTGGTCATGGCCTCGGTGAGACCCATCGCGGCCGCTTCCTCCATGCGCCGGGCCACCCGGACCGCGCGCAGGATCGTCGCGGAGCGCTTGGAGTCCACACCCGCGCGGTGCCACTCCCAGGACGGGATGAGCGACCAGGTCCGGGCGTCCGGCAGGACGTGGAGGCCGTATGCGGCGAACCCGGGGTCCGCGGGACCGGGCGCCGGGGTGCCGTGGGTGCGGAGAAGGAGCCGCCAGGCGCGGTAGGCCTCGTCGGTGGTGACCTTCTGTTCCAGGACCGAGGGGATGAGGGACTCCATCACGAGCCCGGTGCGCAGCAGGCGCAGACCGGGCCGGCGGTGCTGGGTCAGTGCGAGCAGCCGATGGCGGGGGCGGAAGTCGTCCGGGGTGTCGTCGGCGCCGAGCAGCGCCGGCAGCCCGTCCAGCAGCCACTGCGCACCCGGCCCCCAGGCAGCACCGTGGACGGTGCCGTCGTGGGCCGCCGAGACGCGCAGGGTGCCGGGGCCGGCCGGGGTGCGGGTAGCCCGCCAGAAGGTCCCGTCGGGAAGCGCGCGGTAGGCGGGGTCGGCAGGACCGCGGCGCAGCGGGCTGAGGACGAGCCGCAGGTCGAGCGGTCCCGGTGGGGTCCAGTTACGGGTCAGAGCCGGGGCGGACGCGTCCGTGACCGCCGGCCGCCCATGGGGTGCGGCGGCGGTGCGGGGTGTGAAGCGTCCTGCCACGGGTGGGGTCCTCGGTCGTCGGGGTCGCCTGTCGAGGGTACGGCCGATGGCGGCCGTCCGGCGGCCGGACGGCCGCGGTCACTGGTCGGAGGAGAAGCGGACCGCCGCGTCCGGGAGGACCGCACCGCACCAGACGCGGATGCCGTCGCGCAGTTCGTTGTCGGCGCCGACCCGTGCCCCGTCGCCGATCACCGCCCCCGTGAGGACCGAACGGCTGCCGATCCGCGCTCCCGCCCCGACGAGCGAGTCGGTGATCACCGCGCCCGGTTCGACGACGGCGCCGGCCAGCACGGTGGAACCCGCGATCCTCGCGCCCTCCCCGATCAGCGCCCCGTCCCCGACGACGGTGCCGCCGGTGAGTTTGGCGTCGGCGGCCACGGAGGCGGTGGGCAGGACGAGGCGTTCGCCGCAGCGGCCGGGGACCGCCGGGGACGGGGCACGCCCCAGGACCAGATCGGCCGATCCCCGTACGAACGCCTGGGGGGTGCCGAGGTCCAGCCAGTAGGTGGAGTCGACCATGCCCTGGAGGTGCGCGCCCGAGTCCAGGAGCCCGGGGAAGGTCTCGCGCTCCACGGACACCGGCCGCCCGTCGGGGATCGTGTCGATGACCGACCGGCGGAAGATGTAAGCCCCCGCGTTGATCTGGTCGGTGACTATCTCCTCGGGTGTCTGCGGCTTCTCCAGGAAGGCCGTCACCCGGCCCGTGCCGTCCGTCGGCACGAGACCGAAGGCGCGCGGGTCGTCCACCCTCGTCAGGTGCAGGGAGACGTCCGCCCCGGAAGCGGCGTGCGACGCGACCAGGGCCCGGATGTCGAGACCCGTCAGGATGTCCCCGTTGAACACGAGGACGGGTTCGTCCGGGCCGGAGGCCAGTCGCGACGCCACGTTCCGGATGGCCCCGCCGGTGCCGAGCGGTTCGTCCTCGGTGACGTACTCGATCGAGAGGCCCAGCGACGAACCGTCCCCGAAGTACGGTTCGAATACCTCCGCCAGATAGGACGTCGCGAGCACGATGTGCTCCACACCCGCGGCCCTGGCGCGCGCCAGTTGGTGGGTGAGGAACGGCACCCCCGCCGCCGGCACCATCGGCTTCGGGGTGTGCACCGTGAGGGGACGCAGCCGGGTGCCCTTGCCACCGACCAGGAGGATCGCTTCTTTTGCCTCTGTCACAGCACCGTCTCTGCTTCCTGCTGGGGCCGGGGCCTCGTATCGGCTGGCCAGTGTATGCAGACCGGTCGGGGCTCTCCCGGTCAGCGGCCCTGCAGTTTGGCCGAACTCGTCCGGGCCGTGCCGAGCTTCTTGTAGAGACGGTTTCCCGGGCATTCGGTTGCGAAGCCGTCGCGGTGCCCGGAGATGACGTTGAGCTTGGCCTTCGCACCCTTCTTGTACTTGCCGCTGCCGCCGGAGACCAGGGTGACCTTGCCCTTGGGGTTGCGGCCGAACAGACCGAGCTTCCAGGCGGTGAGTTTGGCGATCGCCGTGACCGCGGCGGCGGGCGGGTTCTTCGAGCTGTACGTCCCGAGGACCGCGATGCCCATGCTGTTCGTGTTGAACCCGAGCGTGTGGGCTCCGAGGACGGCCTTGGTCACCCCTCCGGCACGGCCCTCGTAGATGTTCCCGCACTTGTCGACGGCGAAGTTGTAGCCGATGTCGCGCCAGCCGCTGCTCTTGACGTGGTAGCGGTAGATGCTGCGCAGGACCGACGGCGCCTGGGAGCAGGTGTAGTTGTTTCCGGTGGCGCTGTGGTGGATGAAGGCGGCCTTGACGGTCGAGGTGTAGGCGAAGGCGCGCTCGCGCAGGCTCTCGTCGGCACCCCAGCCCTTGCGCGTGACGATGCGCGGCCGTGGTCCCACGAAGGGCTTGGCGCCGGCTCCGACGACCGCTTGCTCCTCCGATTCGGCCTTGCTCAGGGCGGTGATCTCGGCGGCGCCCAGCGGGGCGAGGTCGGCGTTGACGGCGGAGCTCTCGGCCGCCGCCATGTTGAGGCCGGCGGCTTCCGGGAGCGCGCCGGGCTTGGGGGCCGCGGCGGGGGTCGCGACGCCCGGCGACGGGGTGGCGGAGGACGGTGTGCCGGTGGCCGGGGTGACCTCGGTGCCGGGCGGCTCCGGGTCGTCGCCGGGGTCGACGAGTTCGACGCGGAGTCCGGCCGGGAGCGGGGCGGTGTCGGCGGCGCCGCTTCGCGGTCCGGCGTTCTCGGAGCGCACGCGTACCTCGACGCCGTCCGAGTCGCCGACCCAGAGCGGGGCGGTGGAACCGCGCACCCGGCCCGACAGCCGCTCGGGGCTTCCGGCGTCGGCCGCGTGGTCGGTGTTGTGGGTCTCCAGGGCCTGCCAGCCGGACCACCGGGTGGTGTCGGTCGCCCGGGTGCGGACCTGGACGGTCCCGTGCAGTTCGGTGTCGGCGTCGTCCCAGACGACGCCGACCAGGGAGAAGCGGCGGGAGTCCTGCCGGAGCAGCCCCTGTGCCGCTGCCGGGGTCATGGATTCGGTGGGCCGGCCGGTGGCCCTCGGGACCGCTCCGTCGAGGGGACGGAGCGGCAGTGACTGGGTCGAACCCGCGGGTTCGACGGGGACGGCCGCGGCCGCGTGGGCGACCGGGGCGGAGACGGTGGCGGCAGGTGCGGGGGCGGCGAGCGGGAGGGTGAGTGCCGTCGCACAGGTGACGCCGATGGAAGTGGCAAGAAGTGCACGCATACAGAAAATAATTGGCAGAGTCCGGCATTTCCGGCTACTGGAGTATGCGCGCGTGCAGTTGACGCACCGTCTGCCGAACCGGTGCACGGGACACCCGTCACGCCCGCCCGGCCCTCGCCCGCCGCGTACCCTTGCGCGGATGAACGCCAGTGATCGCACCCCCGCCGACCTGCTGCGATCCGCGCTCGCCGCGGACCCGGCCCGTCCCCTCGTCACCTTCTACGACGACGCAACCGGAGAGCGTGTCGAACTGTCCGTGGCGACCTTCGCCAATTGGGTGGCCAAGACCGCCAATCTGCTCCAGGGGGATCTGGCCGCCGAGCCCGGCGACCGCCTCGCCCTGCTCCTCCCCGCCCACTGGCAGTCGGCCGTCTGGCTGCTCGCCTGCTCCTCGGTTGGCGTCGTGGCCGACGTGCAGGGCGACCCGGGCTCCGCCGATCTCGTCGTCAGCGGACCGGACACGCTCGACCGGGCCCGCGCCTGCCGCGGGGAACGGATCGCGCTGGCCCTGCGCCCGCTCGGCGGGCGGTTCCCGCAGGCGCCCGAGGGCTTCGCGGACTACGCGGTGGAGGTCCCCGGGCAGGGCGACCGCTTCGCCCCGTACGCCCCGGTGGACCCCGAGGCCCCCGCCCTGGCGGTGGGCGGCGCCGAACTGACGGCGGACCAGGTCGTCGCGCGGGCCCGCCAGGACGCGGCGGAACTGGGACTCGCCCCGGGCTCCCGGCTGCTGACCGGCCGGGCGTACGACAGCTGGGAGGGACTGTCCACCGGACTCCTGGCGCCGCTGGCGGCGGGCGGTTCCGTCGTCCTGTGCCGCCATCTGGACCGCCTGGACGAGGCCGCGCTGGCCAGGCGCGTCGAGACCGAGCGCATCAGCAACACGGCGGTATGACAAGCCCGGTGAACGACACCCGTCCGGCCCATGCAGGGCCGAGCCCCCGGGACTGAGCACCGACTGCGGTACATGATCAGGCGGTACGAGGCAACGTCGAGAACGCCGCCTGAATGCACAACCAAGCGTGAGGTTCAGCCGTCTACTTCTGCGACCGGCGGCCCTTCGCGCCGCCGAACATGAAGGATGGACGCAGACGTGAGCGACAGCCCCGGCCCTCCGGCCGAACCGGACCGGCCCGACCACTCGGCAGGGGACGAGCCCGAGGACGGGGCGCGTGACGCGTCAGGGACCGCCCGGGAGAACGACGGCGACCGCGGCGACGGCGGGAGCGAAGACGGCGGGAGCGGCGGAGGCGGCACCGGCGGGACAGCGGCGCCGGCGAGCGACGGCGGGGAGGGCGGGGAGGGCGGGGACGGGACCTGGGCCGCGCGCCCCGAGCGCGAGGGCAAGAGCCACTGGCTCCGCTGGACCGCCCTCGCCGTCTCGTTCCTCGTGCTGGTCGCGGCCGGGGTCGGCTGGTGGCTGTACAACAAGCTGGACGGCAACATCACGACCGACACCAGCGCCGCGGCCGAGCTGAAGGCCTACGAGAAGGACCGGCCGCTGCCCGTCGCCCACGACGCGCAGAACATCCTGCTGATCGGCTCCGACACCCGGTCCGGGGACAACAGCGCGTACGGCCGTGACGACGGTGGCAGCCAGCGCTCGGACACGACGATCCTGCTGCACCTCGCGGCCGACCGCCGGAGCGCGACCGCGGTGTCCATCCCCCGCGACCTGATGTCCGACATCCCCAGCTGCCACACCGAGGACGGCAAGTCGACGAAGCAGCAGTTCGCGCAGTTCAACTGGGCTTTCGAGCTCGGCGGCACGGCGTGCACGATCCGCACGGTCGAGAAGATGACGGGGATCCGCATCGACCATCACATGGTCATCGACTTCGCGGGCTTCAAGGACATGGTCGACGCCGTGGACGGCGTCGAGGTCTGCCTCAAGAAGCCGGTCGACGACCCCGACGCCCACCTCAAGCTCCCCGCCGGGCGCCAGGAGCTCGACGGCGAGGAGGCCCTGGGGTACGTCCGGGCCCGCAAGTCGATCGGGAACGGCAGCGACACCGAGCGCATGGACCGCCAGCAGAAGTTCCTCGGGGCCCTCGTCAACAAGATGCAGAGCAACGGCGTCCTGCTGAACCCGACGCGGCTGTACCCGGTGCTGGACGCGGCGACCAAGTCGCTGACGACGGACCCGGGGCTCGACTCGCTGCGGGACCTGTACGACCTGGTGCGCGGCATGCGGAACGTGCCGACCGAGAAGGTGCAGTTCCTGACCGTGCCCCGGCAGGCCTACCGCGCCGACCCGAACCGGGACGAGCTCGTGCAGCCGGGCGCCGACCAGCTCTTCGCTCAGCTGAGGAAGGACGAGCCCGTCACCGTGGTCCCGCCCGAGAAAAACAATTCCGGAGATTCACAGGCGGATCACAGCTCCGAGAACCCGTCCGGCGAAAAGCCCGGCGGAACGGCGGACGGGAGCCCGACGCCGGCCCCGACCTTTTCGGGATCGAATGCGGCCGACGACCCGTGCGGCTCGTAAAGCAATTCCCAAGCATGAGGAAGCGATAGGAGCGGAATAGGCGGAATGCCCGGTTGTAAGGGGCGTGGACTGCGTCACGCACGTCCCCTGTGGCCGATTCCGCCGGTTACGCTGACGCGATCCGGTGCTCGCGTTCATCACGCGGCACATGGCCGGAAGAAGCAACCGAGGGCCCTGCCGGGGGAGGTGCCTCACGTGGCACCGACGGAGGATTCAGGTAACCGTGGACGCGCACCAGCGTGGGCGGGCGGAGGAAATCGACCCCGCCGACCAGTGGGTACTCAACCCGCAGACCGGCAATTACGAATTGCGACTGAACCACTCCGGAACAGAGTCGCCCGGCGCTTCCGGGGGTGAAGGCGATCCCTTCCACGGAGTGGCCGAATCCGGCGAATCGCCCGGCCTCGTGCCCGCGCAGCGGAGCGCTGCGCACGACGGATCCGGCCAGGAGCCGCGGTCCGGCCGGCGCGGGCGGAAGCAGCCGAGATCGCGTCGGCGCAAGGTGCTGCTGTGGACCGGCGGCGTCATGGCCCTCGTCACGCTCGCCGGGTCTGCGGGGGCGTACGCCCTCTACCAGAAGTTCAACGGCAACCTCGTGACCGTCGACGTGGGCAACGCGGGCAGCAAGACCGTCGCCCACGCCGACAGCCCGCTCAACATCCTGATCATCGGCACGGACAAGCGGACCGGCAAGGGCAACGAGGGCTACGGCGACAAGGGGAGCACCGGCCACGCCGACACCAACATCCTCTTCCACGTCTCGGCCGACCGCACCAACGCGACGGCGCTGAGCATCCCCCGGGACCTGATAACCGACGTGCCGGACTGCACCACCAAGCAGCCGGACGGCTCGGAGAAGGTCATACCCGGCACGGACGGCATCCGCTTCAACGTGAGCCTCGGCCAGGAGGGCCGCGACCCCGGCTGCACGATGCGGACGGTCGAGAAGATAACCGGCCTGCCGGTCGACCACTTCATGATGGTCGACTTCAACGCGGTCAAGACGCTCTCCACGGCCGTCGGCGGGGTCGAGGTCTGCCTGGCCAAACCCGTCGACGACGCCGACTCCCACCTCCGCCTGCCGGCCGGACGGTCCACCGTCGAGGGTGAGCAGGCGCTGGCCTTCGTCCGCACCCGCCACAGCTTCGGCAACGAGAGCGACCTCGACCGGATCAAGATCCAGCAGCAGTTCATCGGCTCGATGATCCGCAGGATGAAGTCCGACGACACACTGACCGACCCGCGCAAGCTGTTCAAGCTGGCCGACGCCGCGACCAAGGCGCTCACCGTCGACTCCGGAATCGGATCGATCAAGAAGCTGACCTCGCTCGCCAGGGAGCTCGGCAGGATCGACACGAAGAACATCACCTTCGTGACGCTGCCGGTGGTGGACAACCCGGCGGAACCGACGCCCGTCACGGTGGTCGTGGACCAGCAGAAGGCCCCCCAGCTCTTCGGCCTCATGCGCTCCGACACGTCCCTCACCGAGGTGAAGGCGCAGGAGAGGGCTGCCAGGGCCAAGCGGGACGCGGTGCTCACCGGCACCAGGGCGAAGCCCGCCGACATCAAGGTCGAGGTCCTGAACGGCGGTGACCTCACCGGTGCGGCGGGGGCGACCGTCCGCTGGCTGCAACAGGAGAAGGGTGTGCCCGGCTCCACGAACGGGTCGAACGCCCCGGTGAAGATCGACAGGACCACCCTGGCGTACGCGCCGGAACAGGCGGACCAGGCCCGCGCACTCGCGGACCTCATGGGCCTGCCCGCCACCGCGCTGAAGCAGGGCAAGCCCGGCAGCGGAGGGACTCAGGCGATGGTGCTGACCCTGGGCGCGGACTACGAGGGCGCCGGAGTACCCCTCACCGGTCCGCGAAAGGCACCGGAAGACATTCAGAAGGCCAGCGCCGACAAGGCGGTATGCGCGAAGTGACGACGGGTCGCCGCGCCACAGGGGAAGTCTGAGCAGCAGGGGGGTCCTGGTGGGACGGAACAGCACGCGCGGGAAGGAATCGCGGCCACGCGGACGGCACGACGGCACCGCCGCGGGCGATGCGGGGGGCCACGGAGGGCACGGCAGATCGAGACGGTCGGCCGGGCAGGCGGGCGGGCAGAGCTCCGGCGGTCCGGACCGCCGCTCGCGGCGGGCGCCCAAAGGGGGGAAACGGCGTGTCCTGCGCTGGGTGGCGTCCGTCCTCGCCCTGCTCATAGTCGGCACCGGCGGCGCCGGTTACCTCTATTACAGACACCTCAACGGCAACATCAAGAAGGAGGATCTGACACTCGGCGACAAGAAGATGGCCGACCACAAGGCCAACGCCGCGGGTCAGACCCCCGTGAACATCCTGCTCATCGGCTCCGACGCCCGGGACACGAAGGCCAACCAGAAGCTCGGCGGGGCCAAGGAGAACTTCGGCGGTCCCGCCCTCGCGGACGTGCAGATGCTGCTGCACCTCTCCGCCGACCGCAGCAACATCTCCGTCGTCAGCATGCCGCGCGACACCATGCTGAAGATGCCCAAGTGCACGGACCCCGACTCCGGCAAGGTCTTCCCCGCCAGCACGGTCCCCGTCCAGACGAACGAAAGCCTGGAGCGCGGCGGCCCCGGGTGCACGGTGGCCGCCTGGTACGAGCTCACCGGCATCACCATCGACCACTTCATGATGATCGACTTCGCCGGTGTGGTCTCGATGGCCGACGCGGTGGGCGGTGTCCCGGTCTGCGTCGACGCCAACGTGTACTCCCACACCAGGGACGGCAAGGGGTCCGGCCTGAAACTGGAGAAGGGGACGACCTCCGTCAAGGGCAAGCAGGCCCTCCAGTGGCTGCGCACGCGGTACGGCTTCGAGGACAACACGGACCTCGGCCGGACCAAGGCCCAGCACCAGTACCTGAACTCGATGGTGCGTGAGCTGCGCAAGGGCACCAAGCTCACCGATCCCGGGAAGCTGACGGGTCTCGCCGAGGCGGCCACCACCGCGCTGACGGTCGACAAGGGGCTCGACAGCGTCAAGAAGCTGTACGACCTGGCCGGGGAGCTCCAGAAGGCTCCGACCGACCGCATCACCATGACGACCATGCCGAACGTCTACGGCACGGGAAATCTCAGCGGCCGCGTCTTCCCGAAGCCGGAGGAGGCCGAGCAGGTCTTCCGGATGGTCCGTGAGGACATCCCGCTGGACGGCAAGGCGTCCAAGCGCAAGACGCCCGTCGTGAAGGACCCGGCGGACCCGCCCGCCGACATCGCCGTCAGCGTGCGCAACGCGACCGGCACGGACACCCTCGGCCCGGCTCAGGGCCGTGCGGGCACGGTGAAGGGCCTGCTGAAGGACTCGGGCTTCACCAGGGCCTCGGTCGACTCGCAGAACGTCGAGGGCGTCGCCAGGACCGGCGTCCTCTACCCGAGCGCGGACCTGGAGGGTGACGCCCAGGCCGTCGCCAAGGCGCTCGGGATCCCGGTGTCGCAGGTCAAGAAGTCGACCGACGTGTCGGGCGTCGTCCTGGCGGTCGGCGCCGACTGGCGCGAGGACGGGGCGTACCCGGCCAAGGCAGAGGACGAGAAGACGCCCGAGTCGGCGAACCCGCTGAACGGCGCGGAGAAGAAGTGCATGAAGGTGAATCCGGGCTTCACCTTCTGACGCGCGTAGGGGAGAGGGCCCCGCCGTCCGGCGGGGCCCTCTCCCCTACGCGCACGACGAGTCAGGCCGTCTGCTCGACCGCCGGACGGCGGCTGGCGATGACCCGCTTCGCGAGCGAGCGCGGGCTGGTCAGGAAGCCGTAGCCCCACGACATGTGCATGGTCGCGAGGGCCACGGGAATCTGCGCCCGCGCCTTCAGCGAGAGGCCCTTGCCCGCGGGGAGCGACCCGGCGACGATCGCCGCGGCGTATCCGGCCGGGACGACGAAGGCCCACGGCGTGACGGCGGCACCGACGACGATTCCCGCGGCTATGGCGCACACGGCCGTCGGCGGGGCCAGGTAGCGGAGGTTGATGGAGCCGGAGTGGTAGCGGGCGACGACGTGGCGCCAGCGGCCGTAGTCCTTGTACTGCTTGGCGAGCGCCCGGACGCTGGGCCGCGGGCGGTACTGCACCTTCAGCTCCGGCGAGAACCAGATGACACCGCCGGCCTCGCGGATACGGAAGTTCAGCTCCCAGTCCTGGGCGCGGATGAACTCGACGTTGTACCCGTCCGCCCGCTCCAGCGCCTCGCGGCGGAAGACGCCCAGATAGACGGTCTCGGCCGGGCCTGCCTTCCCTCCGGTGTGGAAGGCCGCGTTGCCGACGCCGATCTTCGAGGTCATCGCGGCGGCGACGGCCTCCTCCCAGGCGTTCTCGCCCTCGGCGTGCATGATGCCGCCGACGTTCTGCGCGCCGGTCTCCTCCAGGAGCCGGACCGCCGTCGCGATGTAGTTCGGCGAGAGCATGCCGTGGCCGTCCACGCGTACCACGATCGGGTGACTCGACGCCTTGATCGCGGCGTTGAGCGCGGCGGGCGTGCGGCCGGTGGGGTTGGGCACCGTGTGGACCCGCGAGTCCTCCCTGACCAGCTCGGCGGCGATCTCGTCCGTACGGTCCTTCGAGGGGCCGAGGGCGATCACGACCTCCATCTCACCGGCGTACTCCTGCTCCAGGATGTGCCGGACCGAGTTCCTGAGATGGCGTTCCTCGTCGAGTACCGGCATGATCACGGAGACGGCGGGGTGCTGCGCGGCAGACATGTGGTCCTCGGGGGTCCTCGGGGATGCCAGGGCTTCCGGGGGTTTCGCACCCCAGGAGCCGGCGTGATTCGGCCGCCACGTTACCGCGAACGGGGGACTGCGGCGCGCGCCGCCGGGCCTCCTACCGGTCTGCAGATCGTATGGGCCTACCGTGCGAAAGTCCCACTCGCACCGCGGAGGTGTCCCCCGTGCCCACGCCGCACCGATCGCCCCGTCCACCGCACCCCCGCACCGCTCCACCGCAGCGCCGGCCTGCCCGGCAGCCCAAGGCCGGCGGCCGGGGGCGCAGGCGCGGCGGCCGGAAGTCCGCGCCCCGGTGGGGCATGCGGGTCGTCACCGGGCTGTCCGTGCTGGTGCTCGGAGCCGGTGGTATCGGCCATGCCGTGGTGAGCGGTCTGGAGACCGGCATCGACCGTGTCGACCCCTTCAAGGACATGAAGAACCGGCCTCAGGGCGGACACGGCCTGAACCTGCTTCTCGTGGGAACCGACGGCCGCGACAGGATCAGCAAGGCGGAGAAGAAGAAGTACCGGCTGGGCGGCGCGCCCTGCCACTGCACCGACACCCTCATGCTCGTCCACCTCTCGGCCGACAAACAGCGCGCCAGCGTCGTCAGCCTCCCGCGCGACAGCTACGCCGAGCTCCCCGCGCACACCGACGGGACCACCGGCAAGCAGCACTCGGCGCACCCGGTGAAGCTCAACGCGGCCTACGCCGAGGGCGGGCCGCACCTCACCGTCCGTACGGTCGAGGAGATGACCGGGGTCAAGATCGACCACTACCTGGAGGTCGACTTCACCAGCTTCATGAAGACCGTCGACACCCTGGGCGGCGTGGAGATCTGCACCGCCAAGCCGCTCAAGGACGCGTACACCGGGCTGGACCTGACCGCCGGCACCCACCGGCTGGACGGTGGCGGGGCCCTGCAGTACGTACGCTCCCGGCACCTGGACGGAGCCGCCGACCTGGGCCGGATGCAGCGCCAGCAGAAGTTCATGGCCGCGCTGATCAAGCAGACGACCAGCAGCGGTGTGCTGATGAACCCGGTGAAGTTCCAGCAGGTCGCCTCCTCGATGCTCGCATCGGTACGCGCCGACAAGGGATTCGGGACGGAACAGATGCTGCAGCTCGGCAAGGCCATGCGCGGCTTCACCCCGGCCTCGTCCGAATTCGCCTCGGTCCCCCTCCAGGAGGAGGGGTACCAGGTGAAGGGCATCGGCTCCACCGTGAGGTGGGACGCGCAGAAGTCGAAGAAGCTGTTCCGCGCCCTGCGCGAGGACCGGCCGCTCGCCCCCCAGCTGCCGAAGCAGCCGAGGGCGGCGGTCGTCGACGTCGCCCCGGAGCAGATCCGGGTGCAGGTCTACAACGGCACTCCCAAGGACGGGCTGGGCCAGACCGTGGACGCGGGCCTGCGCGGCACCGGCTTCAACACCACCCGGGCCCCGCTGAGCGGCGGTACAAGTGATCTGAAGCGGACCATCGTCAGTTACGACCCGCGCTGGGACCGGTCGGCCAAGTCCCTGGCCACCGCCCTGCCCGGATGCGAGCTGAGAGCGGTGAAGGGGCAGGGCGGGACCATGAAGGTCATCGCCGGGTCGGACTTCACCAAGGTGCAGCGGGTGAAGGCCGAGGACCCCCAGCGAGGCGAGTTCGGCACGGTCACGGGCGACCAGGTGGTCTGCCCGTGACCGGCCGACGTCCGCATGTGACCGGCCGACCCCCGTACGTGACGGGCCGGCCTCCGCGCGTGACCGCCCGGCCTCCGCACGTGACCGCCCCGGGGAGAGGAGCGGCGCGGGCCGTCCTCAGTCGTCGATGCCCTCGGCGACGCGCTGCTCCCGCAGCTCCTTGATCGCACGCCTCCTGGCGAGCCGGTGCGTACGCCGGATCTGCGCCTCCTGGTAGCGCCGCTTGTCCCGCTCCGTCTCGGGCACCACCGGAGGCACCTGCCGCGGCTTGCCCTCCTCGTCGACCGCGGCGAAGACCAGATAGGCGCTGCCGACCTGCTGGGCCGGGGTGGACTCGTTCCACCGCTCGGCCATGACCCGGACGCCGACCTCCATGGAGGAGCGTCCCGTCCAGTTGACCTGGGCGCGGACGTGAACAAGGTCACCCACCCGGACCGGCTCCAGGAACACCATCTCGTCCATCGACGCCGTCACCGCCGGGCCGCCGGAGTGCCGGCCGGCGACCGCTCCGGCCGCGTCGTCGACCAGTTTCATGATCACCCCACCGTGCACCGTACCCAGGAGATTGGTGTCGCTGCCGGTCATGATGTGGCTGAGAGTGGTCCGGGAGGCCGCGGTCGGCTTGGCCGGAAGCGCACCCTCCGATGGCTGGGGCTGATCTGTCATGCCGTCCACCTTATGCGGGGGCTTGCGCCCGGTTGCATTGCATCAGCTTGGCAACAGCCGTGACCCGATCCCACCTACACCCTGTAAGAGCCACAGGTCGAGGCGGCACACTTGTCCGCATGAGCGATTGGCCCGAAGGACGTAACGGCGGACCCGGCGACGGCTACGGGCGCGGCAGTGGCAGCCCGCAGCCCGAGGGCGCCCGCGCCATGCCGCACGTCCGGCGGCGCCCCGCACCCCCGCAGTCCCCGCCCCGCATCCCGCCGCAGCAGGGGCAGGGATACGACGACGGCCCCGGTTACGACAGCGGCTACAACACGGGCCAGGTCTACGGCGGCGGTCACGGTGGCGGCGGTCACGGTGGCGGCTACGGCGGCGGTCAGGGCGGTGGCGGCTACGGCGGCGACAGCGGCTACGTCCAGCCCCGCCCCGCCCCGAACTGGGGCCGGCGCATCAAGGTCGGCGTACTGACCCTGGTCGTCGTGGTCCTCGCCGTCTCGGTCGGCACGTACTTCTGGGCCGACGGCAAGCTCAAGCGCGACGTCGACCTCTCGAAGGTCATCGACCGCCCCTCCGAGGGCGACGGCACGAACTACCTGATCGTGGGCTCCGACAGCCGCGAGGGCCTGACCGCCGAGGACAAGAAGAAGCTGCACACCGGCTCCGCCGAGGGCAAGCGGACCGACTCGATGATGATCCTGCACGACGGCTCCAACGGCCCGACGCTGATCTCGCTGCCCCGTGACTCGAACGTCGAGATCCCCAGCTTCGTGGGCTCGGAGTCCGGCAAGACCTTCAAGGGCACCGGCCGCCAGGTGAAGCTGAACGCCGCCTACGCGGAGGACGGCCCGGAGCTGCTGGTCCGCACGGTCGAGTTCAACACCGGACTGCGCATCGACCACTACGTCGAGATCGGCTTCGGCGGCTTCGCCAAGATCGTGGACGCGATCGGCGGGGTGGAGCTGGACATCCCCAAGGCCTTCAAGGACAAGAACTCCGGCGCCGACTTCCAGGCCGGCAAGCAGACGCTGAACGGCGAGCAGTCCCTCGCCTTCGTCCGCACCCGGTACGCCTTCGCCGGGAGTGACCTGGACCGCACGAAGAACCAGCAGAAGTTCCTCGCGGCCCTGGCCTCGCAGACGGCGACGCCCTCCACGATCCTCAACCCGTTCGCGCTGTACCCGACGATGGGCGCGGGCCTGGACACGCTGGTCGTGGACAAGGACATGTCGCTCTGGTCGCTCGGCAAGATGTTCTTCGCGATGAAGGGCGTCACGGGCGGCGAGGGCACGTCGATGAACATGCCGATCTCGGGCAGCGTGGGCGGCAACCTGGTCTGGGACAAGGCCAAGGTCAAGCAGCTCGTGGAGCAGCTGAGGAACGACGAGAAGGTCACGGTCAAGGGCAACTGACCGGCGGCACACAGCGGTACACAGAAGATCCGGACGGTCCTCCGTCCGGATCTTCCTGTTTCCCGGCCCGGCGCGAGCGGTCAGTCGCCGCCCGTGTGCGCCACGAAGTCCGCCCACGCGGACGGCCCGAAGCCGACCTGCGGACCGGGCACGTGCTTGGAGTCGCGAACGTGCACCAGGTCCGAAGCCACGGCGACCTCGACGCAGTCGTTCCCGTCGCCACTGCTGCTGTAGCTGCTCCTGACCCACTCCAACGCGAAAGCGTCCCCGGCAGAGGGCTTCTGGATCATGTCTCTCCCAGCATGTGCTCGATGAGGGTCCGCGACTCCCGGGGCGAGAGGGCCTGGGCCCGGATCATCCCACAGCGCAACTCAAGGATCCTGAGCTGCTTCGGGTCGGAGACAGGCCGCCCTGCGAACGCGCCCTCGGACCGCCCCACCGCACTGCCGTCGGGGAACTTCAGTACCTCGATCAGTCCGCCGGTCCCAGGATGTTCCTCGCGATGCGTGGGCATCACCTGGATCGCCACATTCCGCATCTGCCCAATCTCCAGGAGGCGTTCGAGTTATCGGCGCCACACCATTCTGCCTCCGACCGGGCGTTGAAGCGTGACCTCTTCCTGGACAAAACTGAGCGACGGGAGCGGATCGCGGTCGAAGATGGACTGGCGGGCCAGCCGCGCGGCCACCATGCGATCCATCTCGTCCAACGTATAGGCGGGCAGCCACGAGGCGAACAGAGCACGCATGTGCGCTTCGGTCTGCAACAGGCCGTTGACATTGTGGTTGTGGTAGGCCTCCAGCTCAGCGGCTCGCGCCTCCAGCCTCGCCAGGTCCCGCACCTTCTTCGGGTACCGGACCTCTGCCACCTCCCGCTTCATCATGGCCAGCTTCCCGCCCGCCCCCAGCACTTCGTCCGCACGGTCCAGGAACTCCGGCCGGGGGATGCGCCGACCTCCCTCCACCTTGTAGACCAGGTCCTCGCCATACCCGATCGCCGCCCCGAACTCGCCGGCCCGCATCCCGGCCGCCTCGCGCCAGGCCTTGATCTGGCGGCCGACGGCGGCGACCACGGCCGCCCCCGATTCGTCGTCGGGGTCGACGTCCCAGCCGGGCTCGTCCGCCCCACCGCGCACACGCTGTGTACCGGCCTCATCCACGCTCATCCGTGCCCCACTTCCGACGTGCATGCCGTTTCTGCTCAACCCTGTACGTCCCCGGTCCGTCACCCTGGACAGCCGGGACAGCGCTGTGACCACGGCAACCGGGTCGTGGAAACCCGCGACCCGGTGAACCGCGACGCGGTGCTCCAGGACGCGGTACTCCACGACGCATAAGGCTTTGAAGAAACTGGGGAAATCACCTTCCCCAACCCAACCCGACCCACGCCCCGTTCACATCACTCGCGCGGGTGACGTATGGCAACTGGGCTGGATTTAAGACGGGTTGCCGGGCATATGCTCGCCCCGACCACCACAGACATGCGACGGCCCCCGGCCGGGACTGCGAATCCCGATCGAGGGCCTGACCGCCAGGAAGAGAACGCTTCCCGATGGCTATTCAGCAGGCTATCGCGCCCCCGTGCGCCCCGCCCCCGTCATCCGGGGACGCCGTCACACCGTCCTCCGGTGTCGTCCACCTCAACGTCCGGCATTCCGCCGGTTTCACCGTCGTCGGCAACCACCTCGCCCAGCATCGCGGCCTCTCACTCGTCGCGATCGGGCTGGCCCTGCACATCCAGTCGCTGCCCGCCGGAGCGAAGATCGGCATCAAGCGCCTCGCCGAGCGCTTCCCGGAGAGCGAGACCCGCATCGCCTCCGCCCTGCGGGAGTTGGAGGCCACCGGATATCTCCACCGCAGCCGTGTACGCCTGGCCGACGGCCGCATCGTGACCCGCACGGTCTCGCGCAACCAGCCAGGCGCGGACGCGGTCGCCGGCTCAGCGGCAGCCAATCCAGGGCCCCGGACCCGACGACACCCGGTCGCACCTCCGCGACAGAGCCCGGCCGCACCGCCCCAGGACCAGCCGCCCTCACCGCGGGTGTCACCGCAGCCGCCCGCACCCGTTCCCGTTCCCGTACAGCAGCCCACCCCGGCCCGCGTACCGCCGCCCACTGCGCGCACGACACCACCCGCACCGCTTCCGCAACCGAGCACGCTCACCCCGGAACTCCAGCGAACAGCCGCAGCGGTCCTCGCCGACCTGCGCCGCCACGCGCCTCAACTCGGGCTGACCGAGGCCGACATCCGCACCCTCACCCCGGGCGTCGCCGCCTGGCTCGAACGCGACGCCCACCCCGACTCCGTCCGGCACGCCCTCACGGCCGACCTGCCGGTTCCCGTGAAGCACCCGGCGAAGTTCCTTCGGCACCGCATCACCACGCTCCTGCCGCCACCGCTCCCCGGAGCCAAGGACCTGGCGCCACCAGCCCGCCCCGGCGCGATCGTCATCCCGCTGCAGAACTGCGACCACTGCGACCGCGCCTTCCGGTCACGCCACCCGGGCCACTGCCGCGACTGCCGCGCCGACGCCGCTCAGGCACACGGGGCCCGGGCGGGCTGACACCGAAGGACGCGGGAGCCTGCGGGGGCGCACCAGCTCAGCAGCCCGTAAGCCGGACCACCACGCAGAGTGGCTCCGAGGTGAAGTGGGACACGCCCTCACCGACGCACCGAGGCCCCCGGCATACCGCCGGGGGCCTCGGGATACTCCGCGCACAGGCCGGCGCGCGGGTTACGGCAGGTTGCGCGCCATGACGATGCGCTGGACCTGGTTCGTGCCCTCATAAATCTGCGTGATCTTGGCGTCGCGCATCATGCGCTCGACCGGGTAGTCGCGGGTGTAGCCGTAGCCGCCGAGCAGCTGGACGGCGTCCGTGGTGACCTCCATCGCGACGTCGGAGGCGAAGCACTTGGCGGCGGCCCCGAAGAACGTCAGGTCGCCGTCGACGCGCTCGGACTTGGCGGCCGCCGCGTAGGTGAGCTGGCGGGCGGCCTCCAGCTTCATCGCCATGTCGGCGAGCATGAACTGGATGCCCTGGAAGTCGGCGATCGGCTTGCCGAACTGCTTGCGCTCCTGGACGTAGCCCTTGGCGTAGTCGAGGGCGCCCTGGGCGATGCCGAGGGCCTGGGCCGCGATCGTGATGCGGGTGTGGTCCAGGGTCTTCATCGCGGTGGCGAAGCCCGTGCCCTCCTCGCCGATCATGCGGTCGGCGGGGATGCGGACGTTGTCGAGGTAGACCTCGCGCGTCGGGGAGCCCTTGATGCCGAGCTTCTTCTCCGGGGCGCCGAAGGAGACACCCTCGTCGGACTTCTCGACGACGAACGCCGAGATGCCCTTGGAGCGCTTCTCCGGGTCCGTGACGGCCATCACCGTGTAGTACTCGGACTCGCCCGCGTTGGTGATCCAGCGCTTCACGCCGTTGAGGATCCAGAAGTCGCCGTCGCGGACGGCCTTGGTCTTCATGCCCGCGGCGTCGGAGCCCGCGTCCGGCTCGGACAGGGCGTACGAGAACATCGCGTCGCCCTTGGCCAGCGGGCCGAGGTACTTCTTCTTGAGCGCCTCGGAGCCGGACAGGATCACCGGGAGCGAACCCAGCTTGTTCACGGCCGGGATCAGGGAGGAGGACGCGCAGACGCGGGCGACCTCCTCGATCACGATGACCGTGGCGAGCGCGTCGGCGCCCGCGCCGCCGTACTCCTCGGGGACGTGGACCGCGTGCAGGTCGGAGGCGACCAGGGCGTCCAGCGCCTCCCGGGGGAAGCGCCCCTCCTCGTCCACCTCGGCGGCGAACGGGCCGATCTTCGCCTCGGCGAGCGAACGGATCGTCTCGCGGAGCATGTCGTGCTCCTCGGCCGGACGGTACAGGTCGAAGTCGGTCGAACCCGCCAAGACGTTCACTCCCCAAGGATGCTAACTACCGTTAAGTAACCCAATTTTAGTGGCCCTGCCCGGCGGAGGCATACGGGCGGGACACGTGAGCTTGCCGACAGACCGGGAGGCCCTCTCGGAACGGCCCTCGGCGGGCCCCGGATATGCTCGGTCCGCACGTCTGTCCGCATCGTTCAGGAGCACCCATGGCCCTCAGGATCACTGTGATCGGCACCGGCTACCTCGGCGCCACCCATGCCGCGGCCATGGCGGAACTGGGCTTCGAAGTCCTCGGGCTCGACGTCGTCCCCGAGAAGATCGAGATGCTCTCGGCGGGCAGGGTGCCGATGTACGAACCGGGGCTCGAGGAGATCCTGCAGAAGCACGTCGCCGGGATCGAGGGCTCGACCGGGCGGCTGAGGTTCACCACCTCCTGGGAGGAGATCGGCGCCTTCGGCGATGTCCACTTCGTCTGTGTGAACACCCCGCAGAAGCACGGCGAGTACGCCTGCGACATGAGTTACGTGGACAGCGCCTTCGAGTCGCTCGCCCCGCAGCTGACCCGCCCCGCCCTGGTCGTCGGCAAGTCCACCGTGCCGGTGGGCTCCGCCGCCCGGCTTGCGGAGCGGCTGGCCGAACTGGCCCCGGTGGGCACCGACGCCGAGCTGGCCTGGAACCCCGAGTTCCTCCGCGAGGGCTTCGCGGTCAAGGACACGCTGCACCCGGACCGGATCGTCGTCGGTGTGGAGAGCGAGCGGGCCGAGAAGCTGCTGCGCGAGGTGTACGCGGTCCCCGTCGCCGAGGGCTCGCCCTTCGTGGTGACGGACTTCCCGACCGCCGAACTGGTGAAGACCTCGGCCAACTCCTTCCTGGCGACCAAGATCTCGTTCATCAACGCCATGGCGGAGGTCTGCGAGGCCGCCGACGGCGACGTGGTGAAGCTCGCCGAGGCCATCGGCCACGACGAGCGGATCGGCAACAAGTTCCTGCGGGCCGGGATCGGCTTCGGCGGGGGCTGTCTGCCCAAGGACATCCGCGCCTTCATGGCCCGCGCCGGTGAGCTGGGCGCCGACCAGGCGCTGACCTTCCTGCGGGAGGTCGACTCCATCAACATGCGCCGCCGCGGCCACATGGTCGAGCTGGCCCGCGAGGCCGTGGGCGGCGGATCGTTCCTCGGAACCCGGGTCGCGGTGCTGGGTGCCACCTTCAAGCCGGACTCCGACGACGTACGCGACTCCCCGGCCCTGAACGTCGCCGGGCAGATCCACCTGCAGGGCGGCCAGGTCACCGTCTTCGACCCCAAGGGCATGGACAACGCCCGCCGGCTCTTCCCGACGCTGGGCTACGCGGACACTGCGCTCGACGCGGTGCGCGGCGCGGACGTGGTGCTGCACCTGACGGAGTGGCGCGAGTTCCGGGAGCTGGACGCGGTGGCGCTGGGCGAGGCCGCCGGGCGGCGGATCATCCTGGACGGCCGCAACGCGCTCGACCCCTCCGTGTGGCGCGAGGCCGGATGGACGTACCGGGCGATGGGACGCCCGAAGGCCTGACGCACGGGAGGGGGCGGCCGGTGCGGCCGCCCCCTCCTCGTCACCGCGTGCGGGGTCAGTACTCGTGCCCCTGGCCGTCGAGCGCGTCGATCGTCGCGTGGGACGGGCCGACGCGGGTGCCGAGGTCGGCCGCGACCGCTTCCGCGTCACGCAGGACCCGGACCGCGTTCTGCCAGGTCAGCTTCGCCACGTCCTTGTCCGACCAGCCGCGCGTGAGCAGCTCGGCGATCAGGTGCGGGTAGCCCGACACGTCCTCCAGCTCCAGCGGCAGGAAGGCCGTCCCGTCGTAGTCGCCGCCGATGCCGACGTGATCGACACCGGCGACCTCGCGCATGTGGTCGAGGTGGTCGGCGATCGTCGCGACGGTGGCCATCGGGCGCGGGTTGACCGCCTCGAAGTCCGCGTGGATCCGCATGGCGGCCGGAGTGGTGTCCAGGTGGTGCAGGCCGTGCTCACGCATGTTGCGGTCGGCGGCGAGGGTCCACTCCACGGCCGCCGGCAGGACGAACTTCGGCACGAAGGTCGCCATGGCCACACCGCCGTTGGCCGCGAGCATCCGCAGGACGTCGTCGGGGATGTTCCTCGGGTGGTCGCAGACCGCCCGGGCGGAGGAGTGCGAGAAGATCACCGGCGCCACGGAGGTGGCGAGCGCGTCCCGCATCGTGGTGGCCGCCACGTGCGAGAGGTCGACCAGCATGCCGATGCGGTTCATCTCCCGCACGACCTCGCGGCCGAACTCCGACAGGCCGCCGACGCGCGGGGAGTCCGTGGCCGAGTCCGCCCAGTCGGTGTTGTCGTTGTGCGTGAGCGTCATGTAGCGGACGCCGAGCGTGTGCAGGGCGCGCAGGGTGCCCAGCGAGTTGTTGATGGAGTGGCCGCCCTCGGCTCCCATCAGGGAGGCGATGCGGCCCTCGGCACGGGCCTTCTCCATGTCCTCGGCCGTCAGCGCGCGCCGCAGGTCGGCCGGGTAGCGCGCGAGCATCTCGGCGACGACGTCGATCTGCTCCAGCGTGGCGCTGACCGCGTCGTCACCGGCCAGGCTGGGCGCGACGTAGACGGACCAGAACTGGGCGCCGACGCCGCCGGCCCGCAGCCGCGGGATGTCGGTGTGCAGGCTGCCGGTCTGGTCGGAGGCGATGTCGCGGGCGTCCAGGTCGTAGCCGACCTGCTCGCGCAGGGCCCACGGCAGGTCGTTGTGACCGTCGACCACGGGGTGGTCGGCGAGCAGCAGGCGGGCGCGTTCGAGGTTGCCGGGGATGCTCATGGCCCGCCTACTTCCCGAAACCGAAGGAGTCCGCGCTCTGGGTCTTGGCGCGCAGCCGCTTGCCCTTCTCCGTCGCCTGCTCCTTGAGGTCCTGCTGGAAGTCCTTCATCCGCGCGAGCAGCTCGCCGTCGTGGGCGGCGAGGATGCGGGCGGCGAGCAGGCCCGCGTTGCGGGCGCCGCCGACGGACACCGTGGCGACGGGGACGCCCGCCGGCATCTGGACGATGGACAGCAGGCTGTCCATGCCGTCGAGGTACTTCAGCGGGACCGGCACGCCGATCACGGGCAGCGGGGTGACGGAGGCGAGCATGCCGGGGAGGTGGGCCGCTCCGCCCGCCCCCGCGATGATCGCCTTGAGACCGCGGTCCGCCGCCTCCTCGCCGTACGCGATCATCTCGTGCGGCATGCGGTGGGCCGAGACGACGTCGACCTCGTAGGGGATCTGGAACTCGTCGAGGGCCTTGGCGGCCGCTTCCATCACGGGCCAGTCGGAGTCCGAGCCCATGACGATCCCGACGACGGGTCCGGAGGCGGTGGCGCTCATTCGGTGATCGTTCCTCGCAGGTAGTCGGCCGCGTGCCGGGCGCGCTCCCGCACGTCCGCCAGATCGTCGCCGTAGGTGTTGACGTGGCCGACCTTGCGGCCCGGCTTCACGTCCTTGCCGTACATGTGGATCTTGAGCTGCGGGTCGCGGGCCATGCAGTGCAGGTACGCCTGGTACATGTCCGGGTAGTCGCCGCCGAGGACGTTGCACATGACCGTCCAGGTGGCGCGCGGACGCGGGTCGCCGAGCGGGAGGTCGAGGACGGCCCGCACGTGGTTGGCGAACTGCGAGGTGACCGCGCCGTCCTGGGTCCAGTGGCCGGAGTTGTGCGGGCGCATCGCCAGCTCGTTGACGAGGATGCGGGGGGTCCCGTCCTCGTCGCGCGTCTCGAACAGCTCGACCGCGAGGTGGCCCACCACACCCAGCTCGGCGGCGATCCGCAGGGCGAGCTGCTGGGCCTCGCCCGCGAGGTGCTCGTCCAGGCCGGGCGCCGGGGCGATCACGGTGTCGCAGACCCCGTCCACCTGGACGGACTCGACGACGGGGTAGGCGACGGCCTGGCCGTGCGGCGAGCGGACGATGTTGGCCGCCAGCTCCCGGACGAAGTCGACCTTCTCCTCGGCGAGGACGGGGACACCGGCCCGGAAGGGCTCGGCGGCGTCCGCCTCGGAACGGACCACCCACACGCCCTTGCCGTCGTAACCGCCGCGGACCGTCTTCAGGATGACCGGGAAGCCGCCCACCTCCTCGGCGAAGGCTGCGGCGTCGGCCGCGTCCTCGACGATGCGGTGCCGGGGGCAGGGGGCGCCGATCTCCATGAGCTTCGCACGCATCACCCCCTTGTCCTGGGCGTGCACCAGGGCGTCGGGGCCGGGGCGCACGGGGATGCCGTCCGCCTCCAGGGCCCGCAGGTGCTCGGTCGGCACGTGCTCGTGATCGAAGGTGATCACGTCGCAGCCGCGCGCGAAGGCGCGCAGGGTCTCCAGGTCGCGGTAGTCGCCGACGACGACCTCGCTCACCACCTGGGCCGCAGAGTCCTGAGGGGTGTCGCTGAGAAGCTTGAACTTGAGGCCGAGGGGGATGCCCGCCTCGTGGGTCATACGGGCGAGCTGACCGCCGCCGACCATGCCGACTACAGGGAACGTCACGTCTCCAGGGTATCGGGCGTGCGGGAGGTCCCCTCACCCTGACCGGGGCATCCCTCATCCGGAGCGTGCGCCTCCCGCCGGTGGGAGGCCCCGGCCGGGCGGGCCCACGGGCTCACGGGCATCACACGGGAGGGCTGGTTAGCATGGCCCGGTTGACGAAAACGACCGGACGGGGCTGAGCCATCACCATGAGCGAACCGGGCGCACTGCGGACCCGGCTTGAGCTGCTGGCCCGGGAGGTCGCCAAGTTCGGCGCGGTCGGCGCGCTCGGGCTGGTAGTCAACATCGCCGTGTCCAACCTGATCTGGCGGACCACCGACATCCCGGTGGTGCGCGCCGGGCTGATGGGGACGATCGTCGCCATCCTCTTCAACTACGTGGGCTTCCGTTACTGGACCTACCGGGACCGCGACAAGACCGGCCGGACCCGGGAACTCATGCTGTTCCTGCTCTTCAGTGCCGTCGGCGCGGTCATCGAGACGGGGCTGCTCTACACGGCGACGTACGGCTTCGGGTGGAACAGCCCGGTCCAGAGCAACGTCTTCAAGATCCTCGGCATCGGGATCGCCACCCTGTTCCGCTTCTGGTCGTACCGCACCTGGGTCTTCAAGGCGCTGCCCGCCGAGGAGGCCGCAGCCGAGGCGGACCGGTTTCTGGAACAGCGGCGGCCCACCGACGAGGTAGCGCCGGGCCCCGTGGCCCACTGAACCACGCGCCGGCCGCCCGCGGCCGGGTACGGCGGTCCGGTCAGCGCACCGGTCGCGTGGACTCCCCGCGGCTCGGCGCGACCCGGCTGAGGAACAGGGCGAAGACCGGGGGCTGCTGCTGGAGCAGTTCGAGCCGCCCCCCGTCGGCCTCGGCGAGGTCACGGGCCACCGCGAGGCCGATGCCGGTGGAGTTGCGGCCGCTGATGGTGCGTTCGAAGATCCGCGCGCCGAGGTCGGCGGGGACGCCGGGTCCCTCGTCGGTCACCTCGACGACGACCTGGTTGCCGGCCACACGCGTGCGCAGAGCGACCGTGCCGCCCCCGTGCATGAGCGAGTTCTCGATCAGGGCGGCGAGCACCTGGGCCACCGCGCCGGGGGTGCCCACCGCGGTCAGTCCGTGCTTGCCCGAGCAGACGACGGCGCGGCCGGCGCTCCGGTAGGCGGGGCGCCACTCCTCGATCTGCTGCTTGACGACCTCGTCGAGGTCGAAGACGACGGCGGAGCCGGTGCGCGGGTCACGCGAATTGGTCAGCAGCCGCTGCACGACGTCCGTGAGGCGCTCGACCTGGGTGAGCGCGATGTTCGCCTCCTCCTTCACCGTGTCCGGGTCGTCGGTGACCGAGATCTCCTCGATGCGCATGGACAGGGCCGTGAGCGGCGTACGGAGCTGATGCGAGGCGTCCGCGGCGAGGCGCCGCTCCGCCGTCAGCATCCGGGCGATGCGCTCCGCGGAGGAGTCCAGGACGTCGGCGACCCGGTCCAGCTCCGTCACCCCGTACCGCTTGTGCCGGGGGCGCGGGTCGCCCGAACCGAGCCGCTCGGCCGTCTCGGCGAGGTCGATGAGCGGCGAGGTCAGCCGGTTGGCCTGGCGTACGGCGAGGAGCACCGCGGACACGATGGCGAGCAGGGCCACCGCTCCGATGATCAGCAGGGTCCTGCCGACCTCGCGGGTCACGGCGGAGCGGGACTCCTCGACGGTGACCTTCTCGCCCTGCTCCCCCGTCTCGGTACTGCGGATGGCGCCGCCGCCGGGCCGCTCCCCGACCTCGATCGGGGCGCGTCCCGGGATCTCGACACGGGCGTACCTGCTGGGGTCCACCTGCTCGGACAGCACTCCGGGGGTGATGCGCTCGGCACCCATGAGACGGCTCTCGACGACGCTGATCAGCCGGAAGGCCTCGGAATCGACGCTCTCCTGCGCGCTGTTGCTGATGGTGCGGGTCTCGACGATGACGAGGGAGACGCCGAAGACGGCGATCACGACGAGTACCACGGCGAGCGTGGAGTTGATCAGTCGGCGGCGCATGACTGTCTCTGTACGTCAGCTCTTCTCGAACCGGAAGCCGACGCCCCGCACGGTGGCGATATAGCGCGGGTTGGCCGCGTCGTCGCCGAGCTTCTTGCGCAGCCAGGAGATGTGCATGTCGAGGGTCTTGGTCGACGACCACCAGGTGGTGTCCCAGACCTCGCGCATCAGCTGGTCGCGGGTGACGACCCGTCCGGCGTCCCTGACGAGAACCCGCAGCAGGTCGAACTCCTTTGCGGTGAGCTGGAGTTCCTCGTCGCCCATCCACGCGCGGTGGGACTCGACGTCGATCCTGACGCCGTGGGTGGCGGGCTGCGGGGCGGGCTCGGTGGCGCCGCGTCGCAGCAGGGCGCGCACCCTGGCGAGGAGCTCGGCGAGCCGGAAGGGCTTGGTGACGTAGTCGTCGGCCCCCGCGTCCAGGCCGACCACGGTGTCGACCTCGTCGGCCCGGGCGGTCAGCACCAGGATCGGCACGGCGTGGCCGTCGGCCCGCAGCCTCCTCGCGACCTCCAGGCCGTCCATGCCGGGCAGCCCGAGATCGAGGACTACCAGGTCGACGCCCCCCTGGAGTCCGGCGTCGAGCGCGGTCGGACCGTCCTCGCGGACCTCGACCTCGTAACCCTCCCGGCGCAGGGCACGGGCCAGTGGCTCCGAGATGGATGCGTCGTCCTCGGCGAGCAGTACACGGGTCATGCAGTGATGGTAGTCCGCGTGGCACCGCCCAGGTACGGCGCTCAGCGGCCCCTGCGGGTTGGGGCCACGAATGGGTCATGGACCTTTGAATGTGGGACCTTGGTTCCATCAGGACCTGTGATCCGCGTCTCAAGTCCTTCCATATCGCCGCGTGTCATGTCGTATGGTTGCTCAACGCCTGTTGCACCACCAAAGGACCTTTGGGCAGCTTTCGCGCCAAAGGTCACTTTTGTGTACGGGCCGGTCCCCGCCGGCCCAGATCAGTCAATGACCTGTGGGCCGGGCCCGGAGCGCGACGACGCGCACCGGGTGTGGATCCCGGAGCGGTCTGTCCCCCCACGACTCCGCCCCCGAACTCCTCCGTGGAGCGGGCGACCGGATCGAACCCCCTCGAGGCGTCGGGGGGCGGGGCACGTCCGCGACGGTGCCGGCTACCCCCCACCGGGCGCGTACCGCTCAGACGGCGACGCGTCCCGACCAGCAAGGATCGACCATGGCGTCAAGCCTGACGAAGGCATCGGCCAGTACGGCTGGTTCGCAGAAGACCTTCTTCGGCCACCCCCGCGGCCTGGCCACCCTCTTCATGACGGAGATGTGGGAGCGCTTCAGCTACTACGGTATGCGCGCTCTCCTCCCGCTCTACCTGATCGCCCCCAACGGGCTTCACCTGAACCCCGGCACGGCCACGGCGATCTACTCCGTCTACCTGTCGCTGGTATACCTGCTCGCCATGCCCGGCGGCTGGTTCGGCGACCGCGTCTGGGGTCCCCGCAAGACCGTCGCCATCGCCGGCGGCATCATCATGCTCGGCCACATCACGCTGGCTCTGCCGTCCCAGGGCACGTTCTTCGCCGGGCTCGGCCTGGTCGCGATCGGCTCCGGTCTGCTGAAGTCCAACATCTCCACGATGGTCGGCCACCTCTACGACGGCCCGGACGACCCGCGCCGTGACGGTGGCTTCACGATCTTCTACATGGGCATCAACATGGGTGCCTTCGCCGCACCGCTGATCATCGGCACCGTCGGCGAGGACGTGAACTGGCACTTCGGCTTCGCACTCGCGGCCGTCGGCATGGGCCTCGGCGTCGCCCAGTTCCTGCTCGGCACCCGCCACCTGGACCAGCGCAGCCTGGTCGTCCCCAAGCCGCTGTCCGCCGACGAGCGCGCGGCCACGCTGCGCAAGTCGATGATCTGGCTGGGCGTCGCGGCCGTCTTCTACATCGGCACGGTCGTCACCGGCGTCTACACGCTCAACTGGCTGCTGGTCCCGATCACCGTCGCCGGCCTCGTCATCCCGGTCGTGGTCCTGGCGCGCATCAAGCGCGACAAGGACCTCAGCGACACCGAGCAGAAGAAGATGTCCGGCTACATCTGGTTCTTCGTGGCCGCCGCCATCTTCTGGATGATCTACGACCAGGGCGGCTCGACCCTCGCGATCTTCGCCGACTCCTCGGCCGAGAACTCCGTCTTCGGCTGGGGCTTCCCGGTCTCCTGGTACCAGTCGGTCAACCCGGTCCTGATCATGGCGCTGGCCCCGGTCTTCGCCGCCTTCTGGATCGCGCTGAACCGGCGGGGCAAGGAACCCAGCACGATCGTGAAGTTCAGCTCCGGTCTGGTGCTGGTCGGTGCGTCGTTCTTCCTCTTCCTGGCGCCGCTGACCATCGCGGGCGACGGCCACAAGGCCGCCGCGTTGTGGCTCGTCGCGATCTACTTCGTGCAGACCGTCGCGGAGCTGACCCTCTCGCCGGTCGGCCTCTCGGTCACCACGAAGATGGCCCCGGCCAAGTACGCCAGCCAGATGATGGGTATCTGGTTCCTGGCCGTGACCGCGGGCGACTGCACCACCGGCCTGCTGTCCATCGCGGGAGTCGACCTGAACGGCACCGGGATCGTGGCCCTCCAGGCCGCCCTCGCGGTAGTGGCCGGTGTCGCGATCTTCATGTACCGCGGCAAGGTCAAGACCCTCATGGGCAACGTCCGCTGACATCCGCCCGCCCGGACACACGACAGGGCCGCCGCACCGATCCGGTGCGGCGGCCCTGATTCGTCGGCGTGGGACGTCCGTTCGCGTTCGTCAGCGCGGGAGGTCCGTTCGCGTTCGTCAGCGTGGGTGGTCCGTTCGCGTGGGACGCGGGAGGACGGCGGTGACTACGCGGGTGCGGCCAGCTCCGCCCAGACGGTCTTGCCCGGCCTGTCCGGCGTGCGCGTCACGCCCCAGTCCAGGCACAGCCGCTGCACGATGAACATGCCGTGCCCGCCCGGGCGCCCCGCGCGGTGCGGGGTACGCGGCGCCGGCTGGCCCGCCCCGCCGTCGACGACCTCGACCCTGAGCGCCTTGGGCGAGTGGCCGAGGCGGATTTCCTCGGGACCGTCCGCGTGCAGGCAGGCGTTCGTCACGAGCTCGGAGACGACCAGCAGGACGTCCTCGGCGGCGGCACGCCTGTCCGCGCCCGTCGCCGGCAGCCAGCCCCAGTCTTGGAGCGCCTGCCGGGCGAAGTCGCGGGCCGTGGGCACGATGCCACTGGCGTCCCTCAGCGAGAGCGTGCGCCACTGCCGGTCGGCCGGGACGGCGGAGGCAGTGCCCGTACCGTCCGGCTCGCGGCCGAGGCCGCCCGGCGGATGCTGCCGGGTGGTGCTCATCAGCGCTTCACCTCACCGATTCACCGTGTTGCCACGAACAGATATTGATCAGATACAGAATGTGCGGGCTTCCCGACCCCGACGGGGTCTCTCCTGCCCTGCCGAATGGTGACAACACCCACTTCGCCTACGCCGACAGCGTGACTCGGGCGACAGTCGGGGCCACAGAGACCCGGGAGGGGCATGGGGGGCGGCCGTCTCAGCTGTTCAGAGCGTCTTCGAGCGAGGCGTGCACGGTGAAGACCGCTTCCGCTCCGGTGATCTCGAAGACGCGGGCCACCACGGGCTGCATTCCGGCCAGATGGACGCCGCCTCCGGCCGCCTCGGCCTTGAGCCGCGCGCCGAGCAGCACGTTCAGTCCCGTGGAGTCACAGAAGTCGAGCCGCGTGCAGTCGACCACGAGGCGCGTGCGGCCTCGGTCGATCGCGTCCTCCAGGGGCTCCCTGAGCAGATCGGCGGTGTGGTGATCGAGCTCACCCGCCGGCGTCACGACTTCGCTGCGCCCTTCGGTGCGGACCTCGACATTCAGCCGACCCCGGTTCGCGCTCCCGACCGTCCCGCGGTCCATTGCTGTCCCTCTTCGCCGTCCGTCACTACCCGCCGCACCCTGTGTGCGCGGTTCATCGTGGCTACCCCTGATGTGCGTGAAACATTACGCGTTTCCCTCGCCACACGGTAGTCGAAGAACTCCATAAACCGGACATACGGGCCCATTTGGAGCTTGTAACTCGCGGCCTGGACCGGGTAAGGGTAGAGGGACATCACCACCAGACCCGATCGGCTTCGGAGGCGCCGCTTCACCGCACGAACACATATGGGCATCGGCAGCCATATGCCGAGAACGACGGAGGAGAACCATGTCACCCCGGCTCGACGTATCGCGTACCCGCATCGCGACGTCGGCATGTCCTCAGGGACCGACCGATTCCGACTCCGCTGCGACGAGCGCCGTACCCGGCCCGCGCAGCAGCACCGAAGACACCGTCCACACCACGGACGGCCGCACCACCGAAGACGACTCCCCGGACACGGGGCTCGACGACTTCCCCGAGATCCCGCACTACGCCGAGATCGGCGCGGTCGACGCCAGGGCGTTGTCCAAGACGCTCTTCGCGCGGCTCGAAGCCCTCGAGGAGGGCACGCACGAGTACGCGTACGTCCGCAACACCCTCGTCGAACTCAACCTCGCGCTGGTCAAGTTCGCCGCCGCCCGGTTCCGCTCCCGCAGCGAGCCCATGGAGGACATCGTCCAGGTCGGCACGATCGGCCTGATCAAGGCGATCGACCGCTTCGAGCTCAGCCGGGGCGTCGAGTTCCCGACGTTCGCGATGCCGACCATCGTCGGCGAGATCAAGCGCTTCTTCCGCGACACCAGTTGGTCCGTGCGCGTCCCGCGCCGGCTCCAGGAGCTGCGGCTCGACCTCGCCAAGGCCGGCGACGAACTGGCCCAGAAGCTGGACCGCGCGCCCACGGTCGCCGAACTCGCCGAACGCCTCGGCATCGGCCGCGACGAGGTCGTCGAGGGCATGGCCGCCAGCAACGCCTACACCGCGAGCTCCCTCGACGCGAAGCACGACGACCACGACGACGGCAACGAGGGCGCCCTCGCGGACCGCATCGGCTATGAGGACAACGGCCTCGAAGGCATCGTGTACGTCGAGTCCCTCAAGCCGCTCATCGCCTCGCTGCCGGCACGCGACCGCACGATCCTGTCGCTGCGCTTCGTCGCCAACATGACCCAGTCCGAGATCGGTGAGGAGCTGGGCATCTCCCAGATGCACGTCTCCCGGCTGCTCTCCCGGACGCTCGTCAAGCTCAGGAAGGGCCTGACCATCGACGAGTGACCGGTGCTCCGGCCGACGCGGAAGTCAGCGCGGAGGTCGGCGCAGAGGTCGACACGGAAGTCAGCGCGGAAGTCAGCGCGGAGCAGCCTTGCGGAAGGACCCGGCCCGGTCGACGGGCGGGTCCTTCCGCGTTTCCGGGCCCGGCGCGCCCGTCCCCGGGGCGGCCCCGAGAACGCGGTCCTGCGAGGCCCGGACCGGTCAGAGGACCTGCCGGCCGCTTCGCCACACCGCGTGGACCAGGGGGACGCCCGGCCTGTAGGCGAGGTGGACATGGCTCGGCGCGTCGAGGAGCACGAGGTCGGCGCGGGCGCCCGGGGTGATGCGGCCCACGTCGGTGCGGCGCAGCGCGGCCGCGCCTCCGGCGGTGGCGGACCACAGCGCCTCGTCGGGCGTCATCCCCATGTCGCGTACGGCGAGCGCGATGCAGAACGGCATGGACGAGGTGAACGACGAGCCCGGGTTGCAGTCCGTGGACAGCGCCACGGTGGCGCCCGCGCCGAGGATGCGCCGGGCGTCCGGCCAGTCGGCCCGGGTCGAGAACTCCGCGCCGGGCAGCAGGGTGGCGACCGTGTCCCCCTGCCCGAGCGCGTCGAGGTCGGCGTCCGTGAGGTGCGTGCAGTGGTCGGCCGACGCGGCCCCGAGCTCGACGGCGAGCCGGACGCCGGGGCCGTGGCCGAGCTGGTTGGCGTGGACCCGGGGTTGCAGGCCTCTGGCCAGGCCCGCGGTGAGGATCGTGCGCGCCTGGTCCTCGTCGAAGGCGCCCCGCTCGCAGAACACGTCGATCCAGCGGGCGTGCGGGGCGCAGGCGTCCAGCATCGGTCCGGTGACCAGGTCCACGTAACCGGCGGGGTCGTCGGCGTAGTCGGGGGACACGATGTGGGCGCCGAGGTAGGTGACCTCGTCCGTGTGACGGGCGGCGATGCGCAGGGCGCGGGCCTCGTCCTCGACGGTGAGGCCGTAACCGGACTTGGTCTCGAAGGTGGTGGTGCCCTGGCGGAGCGCCTCGGCCAGATAGCGGGCGACGTTGGCCGACAGCTCCTCGTCGGAGGCGGCGCGGGTGGCGGCGACGGTGGTGCGGATGCCGCCGGCGGAGTAGGCGCGGCCGGACATACGGGCGTTGAACTCGGCGGTGCGGTCCCCGGCGAAGACCAGGTGGGAGTGGGAGTCGACGAAGCCGGGGATCACGGCCCGGCCCCCGGCGTCGACGGCGTTGTCAGTGGCGGGTGTTCTGCTTGACTCACCGGTCCACACGATGCGGTCGCCCTCGATGACGACGGCCGCGTCCCGGATCAGGCCCAGGGGGGTCCCGTCGCCGAGGGAGGGGTCGTTGGTGACCAGGTTCGCGATGTGGGTGATGGCGGTCGTCGTGCTCGTCGTCATCCGGAGGCAGCTTTCGTCGTGTTCGCCCGGCGGGACCGCCGGGGGTCCCGGCCGGGGTGGGTGGAGGCCGGACCGCCCGGGTCCGGCACGGGGTGATCCGCCCGACGGCTCAGCCGTGCAGGGCCGCGATGGCCGAGGCGAGCGCTCCCGGCACGTCCTCGACCAGGGCGTGCCGGCCGTCCCGGACGATGTGCCGTCCCGCCACCACGGTGTGCCGCACGTCCGCGGCGGAGGCGGCGAACACGGCTGTCTCCGCGGCCAGTCGGGGCACCGGTCCCGCCGTCCTGACCGAGTCCAGCGCCACCGTGGCGAGGTCGGCGGGCGCCCCGGGTTCGAGCACCCCCGCCTCCGGCCGGCCCAGCGCGGCGTGACCGTCGGCGGAGGCCGCCCTGAGCAGAGCGGCCGCCGTCCAGTGACCGCGCACGTGGGTGCGCAGGCGCTCGTCGAGTTCCATCGCCCTGGCCTCCTCGAAGAGGTCGATCACGGCGTGGCTGTCGCTGCCCAGCGAGAGCGGGGAGCCCGCCTTCTGGAGGGCGGCGGCGGGTCCGATGCCGTCGGCGAGGTCGCGTTCGGTGGTGGGGCACATGCACGTGCCCGTGCGCGAGGCGCCCAGCAGCACGATGTCCTCGTCGGTCAGGTGGGTGTTGTGGATGCCGGTGGTCCGCGGGCCGAGGACACCGTGGTCGGCGAGGAGCCGGGTGGGCGTCCGGCCATGGGCCGCGAGGCAGGCCTCGTTCTCCGCCGTCTGCTCGGAGAGGTGGACGTGGAGCGGCGCGTCCCGGTCGCGGGCCCACTGCGCGACCGCGGCGAGCTGCCCGGCGGGGACCGCGCGTACGGAGTGGATCGCCGCGCCGATCAGCGCGTGTTCGTCGCCCTTGAGGAGGGAGACCCGCTCGGCCCAGGCCTCGGCCGTCGTGTCGGAGAAGCGGAGCTGGTGACGGCTGGGCTTCTCGCCGAATCCGGCGGCGAGGTAGGCCGTGTCCAGCAGGGTGATGCGGATGCCCGCCTCGGCCGCCGCCGCGATCAGGGCCTCGCCCATGGCGTTCGGGTTGTCGTAGGGAGTGCCCCCGGGGGCGTGGTGCAGATAGTGGAACTCGCCCACGGCGGTGACACCGGCCAGCGCCATCTCCGCGTACGTCGCACGCGCCAGGTCGTAGTAGGTGTCGGGCGTCAGCCGGGCCGCGGCCCGGTACATCGTCTCGCGCCAGGTCCAGAAGGTGCCGGAGCCCACCTGGACCGTGGAGCGCAGGGCGCGGTGGAAGGCGTGCGAGTGGGTGTTGGCCAGTCCGGGGAGGGTCAGCCCGCGGAGCACGGTGGCACCGGGCGGCGGGGTCGCGATGCCCGTACGCACACCGGCGATACGCCCGTGGGCGACGTCCAGGAGGACGTCCGGCTCGACGTGGGTGCCGAGCCAGGCGTGCGACAGCCAGTAGGCCGCGGTGACCGGCGTGCCCGTCGTCGGTTGCGTCGTCGGTTGCGTCGTCAGCTGCACGCGAGACCTTCCAGTACGTCGGCGAGTGCCCGCACACCGGCCACGCAGTCGTCCTCCGCGGCGTGCTCGGCGGGCGAGTGCGAGACCCCGGTGGGGTTCCGTACGAACAGCATGGCGGTCGGCACGGAGGCGGACAAAATACCCGCGTCGTGTCCCGCGCCGGTGCCCAGGACGGGCACAGCCCGCTCCTTCCCGTCCGGCTCGCGCCTCCCGAGGATCCGGCCGATCTCGTCGCGCAGGGCGTGCTGGAACTCCACGACCGGGGTGAACGACTCGCGGACGACGTCGAGATCGATGCCGGCCCGCTCGGCGTGTTCCCTCGCGGCACGCTCGACACCGGCGACCACGGCGTCGAGCGTCTCCTGGTCGGCGGCCCGGGAATCGAGCCAGCCCCGCACGAGGGACGGGATCGCGTTGACCCCGTTGGGCTCGACGGCGACCTTGCCGAAGGTCGCGAGACCACCGGCGAGTTCCGCCTCGCGCCGGGCCGCCAGGACGGTCTCGGCGTAGGTGAGCATCGGGTCGCGCCGGTCGGCGAGCCGCGTGGTTCCCGCATGGTTGGCCTCGCCCCGGAAGTCGAACCGCCAGCGGCCGTGCGGCCAGATGGCCGAGGCGACACCGACCGGGTCCCCGCTCAGGTCGAGGGCGCGGCCCTGCTCCACGTGGAGCTCGACGAACGCGCCGATACGGGCGAGGCGTTCCGGGTCGGGCCCGATGGCGTCGGGGTCGTACCCGGCGGCCTCCATGGCCTGCGGGAGGAGGACGCCGTCTCCGTCGCGGAGCCGGTGCGCGTCCCGGCGGGTCAGCTGCCCGGCGGCGAGCCGGGACCCGACGCAGGCGAGCCCGAAGCGGGCGCCCTCCTCGTCACCGAAGTTGGTCACGGCGACGGGCCTGGCGAACTCCGCTCCCCTGCGGCGGAGTTCGTCCAGGGCCGCGAACGCGGACACCACACCGAGCGGCCCGTCGAAGGCGCCTCCGTCGGGCACCGAGTCCAGGTGGGACCCGGTGACGACGGCGTCGCCGGCGAGCGGGTCGCCGAGCCATGCCCACTGGTTGCCGTTGCGGTCGGTCTCGTGGACCAGCCCGCGCGACTCCGCCTGGGCGCGGAACCACGCCCGGCAGTCCTGGTCGGCGCCGGTCCAGGCGTGGCGGCGGTAGCCGCCGCTCCCGGGGTCCCGCCCGAGGGGCGCGAGGCCGCGCCACATCGCCTGAAACGACTCGCCCTCGCCGGTCCGGGGCGGCGCATCCGCCGCCGGTCCGTTCGCCGAGGGGTCCCCCGGCGCGACCGGGCCGCCACCCACCGTCCCGGTCACCGGCCGTCGTCCTCCGTCATCGGGACGCGCACGCCCTTGTCCGAGGCGACGGACTCCGCGATGTCGTACCCGGCGTCCACGTGCCGGATGACGCCCATCCCCGGGTCGTTGGTGAGCACGCGCCGGATCTTCTCGCCCGCGAGCTCCGTGCCGTCGGCGACCGTCACCTGTCCCGCGTGGATCGAGCGGCCCATGCCCACACCGCCGCCGTGGTGGAGGGACACCCAGGAGGCGCCCGAGGCGACGTTCACCATGGCGTTCAGCAGCGGCCAGTCGGCGATCGCGTCCGAGCCGTCCAGCATGGCCTCGGTCTCGCGGTAGGGCGAGGCGACCGAACCGCAGTCCAGGTGGTCGCGTCCGATGGCCAGCGGCGCGGCGAGCTCGCCGCTCGCCACCATGTCGTTGAACCGCTCCCCGGCCTTGTCGCGTTCGCCGTAGCCGAGCCAGCAGATCCGGGCCGGCAGCCCCTGGAAGTGGACCCGCTCGCCGGCCATCCTGATCCAGCGGTGCAGCGACTCGTTCTCCGGGAAGAGTTCGAGCAGGGCCTTGTCCGTCTTGTGGATGTCCGACGCCTCGCCCGACAGCGCGGCCCATCGGAAGGGGCCCTTGCCCTCGCAGAAGAGCGGCCGGATGTAGGCGGGCACGAAGCCGGGGAAGTCGAACGCCCGGGCGTAGCCGGCGAGCTGGGCCTCGCCGCGGATCGAGTTGCCGTAGTCGAAGACCTCGGCGCCCGCGTCCATGAAGCCGACCATCGCCTCGACGTGCGCGGCCATGGACTCCCTGGCGCGCCGGGTGAAGTCGGCGGGCTTCTCGGCCGCGTACGAGGCCATGTCGTCGAAGTCCACACCGACGGGGAGGTAGGCGAGCGGGTCGTGTGCGCTGGTCTGGTCGGTGACGATGTCGACGGGCGCCCCCTCGGCGAGCATGCGGGGCAGCAGTTCCGCGGCGTTGCCGAGCAGGCCGATGGAGAGCGGGCGCCGTGCGTCGCGGGCCTCGACGGCCAGCTGGAGCGCATGGTCGAGGGAGTCGGCCCGGACGTCCAGGAAGCGGTGCTCGATCCGGCGCTCGATGGCGCGCGGGTCGCAGTCGATGACGAGGGCGACACCGTCGTTCATGGTCACGGCCAGCGGCTGGGCGCCGCCCATGCCGCCGAGTCCGGCGGTCAGCGTGATGGTCCCGGCGAGCGTCCCGCCGAACCGCTTGGCGGCGACGGCGGCGAACGTCTCGTACGTGCCCTGGAGGATGCCCTGGGTCCCGATGTAGATCCAGGAGCCCGCGGTCATCTGGCCGTACATCGTCAGCCCGAGGGCCTCCAGGCGGCGGAACTCCTCCCAGTTGGCCCAGTCGCCCACCAGGTTGGAGTTGGCGATGAGGACGCGCGGCGCCCATTCGTGGGTCTGCATGACGCCCACCGGCCGGCCGGACTGGACGAGCATCGTCTCGTCCTGCTTGAGCGTGCGCAGCGTACGGACCATGGCGTCGAAGGACCGCCAGTCGCGGGCGGCCTTGCCGGTGCCGCCGTAGACGACGAGCTTGTCGGGGTGTTCGGCGACCTCGGGGTCGAGGTTGTTCTGCAGCATGCGGAGGGCTGCTTCCTGCTGCCATCCCAGGGCGCTCAGTTCCGTACCGCGCGGTGCCCGTACGGGGCGGGGTCCTGACATGGCAATGCCTCCTCGCGAATGTGACTCACCTATTCACATCCTGGACGTCTGAATAGACCTAGTCAACAAGGCGGGGTGCATCCCGCCCGGCAGCGGACGTAACCGCCCCGGCCACCCGGCGCCCCGCACGGAACGCCCCCATCGATCGGAATCGGTCACCGAGGGAGCGGAAAGCGGTCGACGCGGGAGTCGTGTCGCACCCGGAAGAGGCCCTCCGGACGGCGCCGACCGACTGGATCCGCCCGGAAAAGGCAGGTCGGGGGACCGTTTCCGACCGAGTGCCAGGTCACCATCTCCCGTCCTTTACACCGGCGTTCGCATGTACCGGTGGAAAATGCCAGAACACCCACCAGCCGCAAGCACGTTGCGTAGCCTCTCCATTACACCCGTACGCCGCGTCGGGAGGGGAGTCCGCGTTGCCCGGAATCGACGAGTGCCTGCTCGAAGTCATGAGGCTGCCCGGTGCCCGGGGCGCCGCCGTGGTCGACTGGACGAGTGGACTCGCGCTCGGCACCATCGGCGAGTCGCCCAACGGCGACCACGAGGCCACCGCCGCCGAGACGGCCGAGGTCGCGCGGATGGCGGCCGAGCAACCGGTCTTCGCGGAGGCGGGCGTGTTCTCCGGCGCAAAGGGACCGTCGGCCTCGGCGGTCGAGGACGTCATCGTCACCACGGCGCCCGGCTACCACATCCTCCGTTTCGTCGAGACGGCCTTCGACAGCAGCGTCTTCCTCCACCTGTGGCTGGACCGCTCGGAGGGCAACCTCGCCATGGCCCGTATACGGCTGGGCGAGATAGCGGAGCGGCTGGTCCTGGCATGAGACCCACCGCCACAGCGGCACCCGGCCTCCTGGAGCGGGCCACGCCCTCCCCCATGCTCCAGCGGCTCGCGGACGAGCGCGCGACCGGGGCGCTGATGCGCGACCGGGGCACCCTCTACCTCGCCGACGGCCAGGTGGTGCACGCCGAGAGCCCCGCCACCCCCGGCATCGACGTCCTGCTCACCACCGGCGGGGCACTCCGCTCGGAGGGCTGGTGGGACGCGGTCGAGCAGGCGGGCGCCGGACAGCGGGTCGGCCGCTACCTCGTGGACAGCGGTTCGGTGCCGGGCGGCGCCCTGGAGCTGTGCCACCTGGGCGCGCTGTACGACGCCGCCTTCTTCGCCCTCGCCCCCACGAACACCCCGGCCCGCTTCCGCTACGGGGTGTCCCACTGGATAGGCCCGGTACGCCCCGTACCCGTGGACGCCGTGCAGCGCGAGACGCTCCGGCGCCGGGAACTGCTGGACCGGATCTGGCCGGACGCACTCACCGACAGCGCCCCGCTGGTCCCCACGACCCACCCGGTCGACGCCCCGGTCCCCCCGCGCCAGCGGCGCGTCCTGGACCTGGTGAACGGCGAACGCACCGCCACGGACATCGCCCGGGAGCTGGGCCGCTCGGCCTTCCACATCCTGGTCGACCTGCGCCGGCTCGCCGCCGCCGGGCTGGTCGAGGCGGTCCGCACGGCCGCGAACGCGCCGACAGCCGAACGGATCACGCTGCCGGAGGTCACGAACGACCCCGACGTCGCCCTGTTGCGCCGGCTCAGAGACGCATTGGAGGCCCTGTGATTCGCGCGCTCAGACAGCGTGCCGGGAGGAGACAGCTGATGGTGCCCGAGGCCGAAGTGCAGGATGTCCTCGACGAGCTCCAGCGGTTACGCGCCCGGGTCCCGCTCCTGACCGGCGCACTCGCCGCCAGCACGGACGGCCTCATCGTCGCCCAGGACACCCCGGGCGTGGAGGCCGAGGGCGTCGCGGCGCTGACCGCCGCCGCACTCGGCGTGTCGATCCGGATGACCGACGCCACCGGGCGCGGTGGTTTCCGCGAACTCCTCATCCGCGGCGAGTCCGGCTACATCGCCACCTACGCGGCGGGCACCTCCGCCGTCCTCACCCTGCTGGCCGAGGACCGCATCAACGTCGGCCGCCTCCACCTGGAGGGCCGCCGGGCCGGCGCGCGCATCGGCGAGATGGTCGACGCCGCACAGGAGCGGATCGAGCGCCCCGTGCCCCCGCCACGGCCCCCGCAGTCCCGTGCCCTCCCCCGACGCCCCACCCCACCAGATGCCACGTGAAACCCGAAGCACGTCAGTAACGGACCGGCCAAAGGGCCGGCCACGGAAAGGAACCAGCGCTATGGCCAACACCGAAGCGTCACTGAAGGAAGCAATGGCGTCGATCGAGGGGACCCTCGGTGTCGCACTCGTCGACTACACCAGCGGCATGGCCCTCGGCACCCTCGGGGGCGGCAAGGACTTCAACCTGGACGTCGCCGCGGCGGGCAACACGGACGTCGTACGGGCGAAACTGCGGACCATGGAACACCTGGGCATCAAGGAGGAGATCGAGGACATCCTCATCACCCTGAGCGGCCAGTACCACCTGATCCGCCTGCTCAAGACCCGTGGCAGCAACGGCCTGTTCCTCTACCTCGTGCTGGACTCCAACCGCGCCAACCTCGCGATGGCCCGGCACCAGCTGAAGAAGATCGAAGCCGAACTGGAGGTCTGAGCCCCCGTGCTCAGCGGTGGGGACGCCGCGCCCGGTGGGCGCGGCGTCCCCCGGCGTCCCGCCCCGCCGCGCGGGCCCGCTGCCATTGCGGGCGCGGCTACTCGGCGAACAGTCCCCGTGCCGCCGCCCGCGCGTCGAACTCCTCCAGCCGGGCCTGTGCCTCGGGCAGCCCGTCGCACATGGCCTCCAGCAGCACCCGCCCCAGCAGCATCGGCGCGCACGCGGTGTCGAAGGCGAGTCCGGTGCCCACGGCGGCCGGAATGAGCAGGTCGCTGTGCGCGGCCACCGGGGCGAAGGCGGAGTCGGCGACGGTGACGACGGTCAGCCCCTGCTCCCGGGCGTACACCAGCGCGTCCACACCCTCGCGTGGGTGGCGCGGCAGCGCGAAGCACATCAGGGCACTCGCGCCCGCCCGCCGTGCCGCGTCGATCCGGTCGTGCAGCATGCTGCCGCCCTCGTCGAGGACCCGCACGTCCGGATGCACCTTGGCGGCGAAGTAGCCGAACCCCCTGGCCTGCGAGGACGCGGCCCGCAGCCCGAGGACCAGCAGGGGCCTGGACCCCGCGAGCAGCCGGCCCGCCCGCTCGACCGGCGCGGGGTCGGCCAGCAGCTCGGACAGCTGCCGCAGATTGTCGATCTCGGCGAGGACGGCCTGCTGGTACTCGTTGAAGCGCTCCTCGGCCGCGTCCGTCCCGTCCGTCCCGGACGGCGTGACGTCCCTCAGGTGCTTGCGCAGCGCCGGGTATCCGTCGAAACCGAGTGCCACGGCGAAGCGGGTGACGGACGGCTGGCTGACCCCGGCCAGCTCGGCCAGCTCGACACTGGAGAGGAACGGGGCGTCGGCTGCCCGCCGCACCATGGAGTGCGCGATCCGCCGCTGGGTGGGCGTGAGCCGCTGCCCCTCGAAGAGCCGCTGCAACCGCGCAGCCGGGCTGCTCCCGCTCATCCTGTCCCCTTCGGAGTTCCGCCGTCCCGGTCCGGCACCGGGGCATCCATTCAGCCAGCCGGCGCTCTGCATGTCCATATACAGGACACGGCGGCGGGCGGCGCCCCTCGCATTGCGGGACGGCCCCCGACTGCGGACCCTGGGACCATGATCCCAGCGAACACGACGGGTCCCGGCGGCATCATCGTCCGCTACGGCGACACCGATGCCGCGCATGTGCTGAGTGTCTACGCCGACCTGCGCTGTCCGTTCTGCAAACGCATGGAGCTCGGTCTCGGGGCCGTCATGGAGCGGGCCGCGGACGAGGGCGGCTTCGCGATCGACCACCACTTCGGCACCTTCATCGACGACTCGGCGGGCGGCAGCGGGTCCCTGGAGGCACTGGCCGCCCTGGGCGCCGCCGCGGACGAGGGGCAGAAGCCGTTCATGCAGTACCTGCGGGCGTTGTACGCCGATCAGCCCAGCGAGGACGTGGACGCCTTCGCCGACCGGGACTTCCTGCTGCGGCTGGCCCGTGAGGTCGAGGCGCTGCACACCGACGCCTTCCGCCAGAAGGTCATGGAGCGCACCTACCTGCCGTGGGCGGCGCAGGTGTCGGCGGCCTTCGAGGCGAGCGGCGTCACCTCCACACCCACGGTGCTGTTCGACGGCGCGCCGGTCGCCGTCATCAACTCCCTGGGATACGCGGTCACCCCCGAGGCGTTCTTGGCGGAGGTGACACCCCGCTGAGGACGGGTGCGCCACGACCGCACGGCCCGGCGGCGGGCCGGGCTGCCTCAGAACACGACACGCGCCGCCATGAGCACCGACCGGGCACCGGGGTCACCCTCCACCTCCAGGGTGCCGCGCACGCGCCGCCCCGACAGGTGCCGGGCGAGATCGACGGCGTCGGCACGGAGGACGGCCGCCGGAACGCCGCTTCCCAGCAGGTGGCTGCCTCCCGCGGGCCCGTGGAGATCGAGCTCGGCGGCGGGTCCGGTCCACATGAGGGCCAGGTCGAGGACCACCTGGTCCATGACCTCCCGGTCGTGCCCGCCGAGCACCGGGTCCACCCCGGTGGCGTCGCCGAGGTCCATGCGGTGCATCCAGGTGTCCCGGACCATGAGGACCCGGTAGAGGTACTCCATCGAGTCCTCGGGCAGCGCCTTCGCCTCCGGGTACAGCAGACTCGGCCGGATCCTGCGGCGCACCGCCTCCGGCATGCGGCGCATGGCGATGATGGCCTGGGGGGCGTAGCGGGCGAGCGCGCCGATGAGTTCGCGCCCCGGGACGGCCTGCCGGTCCTCGATCTGGATCTCGTTGTGCCCGTCGAGCGGGCCGAGAGCGGGGTGGGTCCGCCGGGCCCACCGGATCCGCCGCGACGCCACCCAGGGGCGGGGCACTTCCTCGTACTGGCCGACGGTGTGCGCGAGCATGTCCCGGACCGTCCAGCCGGCGCACGGGCTCGGCCGCCGCCAGTGCTCGTCGGACACCTCACGGTACGTCGACAGCGTCGCCCGGAGCTCCGCCTCGTTGACCTCGCGGGCCCGGGCCCCCGACGTACGCCGGATCGCGCGGGCGACCGGTGCGGTGACGGACATGACACGCCTCCCAGGTCCCCGCATCCACGCTACGCCGACGCCTCACGCCCCGCCTCGCGCGGGAGCCGGAACAGGGGGGCTAACCCCACTGACCCGGGCGGGCCGGGTTCGTACGGTGGGCGTATGGCAGCCCGTGACCCCGAACTCCGGCGTGAGCTCGACGCGACCTTGCAGGCCCGGAGCGAACTGGGGCCCGAATACGAGTCCGCGCTCGTCGACTCGTTCCTCGACAAGGTCGAGCAGCGGCTCGACGAGACGCTCGACCGGCGGGTGCGGCGGCACCTGGCCGAGCAGCAGACGACGGCGGCCCGGGTCGGCCCGCGGTCCGAGCGCCCGGAGGGGTCCTTCGGTGAGCGGTTCGGCTTCGGGGTCGTCTCGCTGGTGCTGGCCGTCCCGCTGTCCGCGATCGGTGTCGTGCACGCCGGGAGCGGCGGCCTCGTGGTGGCCTGGCTGGGAATCGTCGCGGTCAACGCCGTCCACGCCGCCCGCACATGGCCGTGGTTCCGGGGCGAGCGGCGGACCGCGCCGGGCTGGGACGACTGAGGGGCTCGCGGTCAGCCGGGCGGCGCGAGGGCCCGCCGGCGTCCGCGCAGGGGTATGTCGCGGGGACCGCCGCACCCCCGGTCGCCCGGAGGGCGGGACGACGGCGGTCCCCGCGAGGGACGCGGTCCCGGGTCAGGGCCGGGGGTCGCGTCCTGGCGACGGTGGAGGTCCGGGAGCCGCTCCGTAGTCCGTGTCGCCGTATCTGGTGCCTGCGGGTCTCCCCGCCGACACCCATGACTCTGCCGGAGCCGTGTTAAGCCGGTGCTGCGCCGACGTGTCGCGCTCGTACCGTTTTCGCGAACCAGGAGAACCCGCTGTTACGGCTTCGGGGCCGCGTCCTTCGCGAGGAAGGCCAGCACGTCCTGCCGGCTCACCACGCCCTTCGGCTTGCCCTCGACGAGGACGATCGCCGCATCCGCACCGTCCGTACCGCTGAGCACGGCCATCAGGTCCTCGACCGGCTCACCGGAGCCGACCTGGGGCAGCGGGGCCGACATGTGCTTCTCCAGCGGGTCGGACAGCGTCGCCCGCTGGGTGAACAGGGCGTCCAGCAGCTGCCGCTCCACCACGGAACCGATGACCTCGGCGGCCATCACGTCCGGGTGGCCCGCACCGGGCTTCACGATCGGCATCTGGGAGACGCCGTACTCCCGGAGCACGTCGATGGCCTCGCCGACCGTCTCCTCCGGGTGCATGTGGACGAGCGAGGGGAGCGGCCCCTCCTTGAAGTCGAGCACGGCCCCGACCCGGGCGGACGGGCCGGCGTCCTCCAGGAAGCCGTAGTCGGCCATCCACTCGTCGTTGAAGATCTTGCTCATGTAACCGCGGCCGCTGTCCGGGAGCAGGACGACCACCACGTCGTCGGGACCGAGGCGCGAGGCCACCTCCAGCGCCGCGACGACGGCCATGCCGCAGGAACCGCCGACGAGGAGGCCCTCCTCCTTGGCGAGGCGCCGCGTCATCTGGAAGGAGTCCTTGTCCGAGACCGCGACGATCTCGTCGGTGACCGTGCGGTCGTAGGCGCTCGGCCAGAAGTCCTCGCCGACCCCCTCCACGAGGTACGGGCGCCCGGAGCCGCCGGAGTAGACCGAGCCCTCCGGGTCTGCGCCGACGACCTGCACACGGCCGTCGCTGATCTCCTTGAGATAGCGGCCCGTGCCGGAGATCGTGCCGCCGGTGCCGACACCCGCGACGAAGTGGGTGATCCGCCCCTCGGTCTGCTCCCAGAGCTCGGGACCCGTGGTCTCGTAGTGCGAGCGCGGGTTGTTGGGGTTGGAGTACTGGTCGGGCTTCCAGGCCCCCGGCGTCTCACGGACCAGCCGGTCGGACACGTTGTAGTACGAGTCCGGGTGCTCCGGGTCGACGGCGGTGGGGCAGACGACGACCTCGGCACCGTAGGCACGGAGCACGTTGATCTTGTCCGTGGACACCTTGTCCGGGCAGACGAAGACGCACTTGTAGCCCTTCTGCTGGGCGACGATCGCGAGGCCCACACCGGTGTTGCCACTGGTGGGCTCGACGATCGTGCCGCCGGGCTTCAGCTCACCGCTCTGCTCGGCGGCCTCGATCATGCGCAGCGCGATGCGGTCCTTCACCGACCCGCCGGGGTTGAAGTACTCGACCTTGGCCAGGACCGTCGCCTGAATGCCTGCGGTCACATTGCGCAGCCTGACCAGCGGGGTGTTGCCGACAAGACTGATCATCGAATCGTGGAATTGCACCGTGTACTCCGGGATCTCCGAGATGGTCAAGCAAGACTATGCGTACGTGCGGGAGATTGGGCCAGGCGATTGGGCCGGGCCCCCTACGGGGCAGTTAGTCCTGTGAACGGCTGTGCGGCATGGAGGAGGTGGACCGGACTGTGTCGAGAGCGAGGGTGGCACGGCGGATCGCAGCGGGTGCGGCCTACGGCGGCGGGAGCGTCGGGCTGATCGGTGCGGCGACGGTGGGTCTGGTGCTGGCGGAGGTCCAACTGGCGAAACGGCGGGTGGGCGGGGGAACCGCGCCCGTCCCGCCGAGTGCGGACGGGCGGTACGGCGTGGCGTTCGCCGGCCCCGCCGATCCGCTGCGCTTCGTCATGCTCGGCGACTCGACGGCGGCCGGACAGGGGGTGCGCAGAGCGGGCCAGACACCGGGCGCGCTGCTGGCGTCCGGACTCGCGGCGGTCGCCGAACGGCCGGTCGACCTGCGGAACGCGGCACTTCCGGGCGCACGGTCCGACGACCTGGAGCGTCAGGTGTCGCTCGTGCTCGCCGATCCGTCCGGTGTACCGGACGTGTGCGCGATCATAATCGGCGCGAACGACGTGACCCACCGGATGCCCGCGACGCAGTCGGTGCGCTGTCTCAGCACCGCCGTACGCCGACTGCGCACGGCGGGCGCGGAAGTGGTCGTGGGGACGTGCCCCGACCTGGGCACGATCGAGCCGGTCTACCAGCCGCTGCGCTGGCTGGCCCGGCGGGTCAGCCGGCAGCTCGCGGCGGCCCAGACGATCGGCGCGGTGGAACAGGGCGGCCGGACGGTCTCGCTGGGCGACCTGCTCGGTCCCGAGTTCGAGGCGAACCCCAGGGAGCTCTTCGGCCCCGACAACTACCACCCGTCCGCCGAGGGCTACGCGACGGCGGCGATGGCGATGCTGCCCACCCTGTGCGCGGCGCTGGGGCTGTGGCCCGAGTCCGACCACCTCGACGGCTCGCGCCGGGAGGGCATGCTGCCGGTGGCGAAGGCGGCCTCGCGGGCGGCCCGGGAAGCCGGTACCGAGGTGACGGGCGCGCGCGCACCCTGGGCCCTCCTCAAGCACCGCAGGCGCAGGCGCCTCCCCGCCCACACCGAGCCGGTACGACACGAGGGCACGGGCAAGGGATCGGACACCGCCGGGAAGTGGCTGCCGGGTCACGGATCCGGTGCCACGTGGCGCAGGGCCTGAACGCGCGGCCCCGACGGGGCGCACGGAGACCGGTGCCGGTGCCGGCACCGACTCCCGGGCGCTCGGCCGGGAACATTGCGGGCGACTGAGCGGTTGCTTAGAAAAGAGGCCCGCATCACATCGCCTGTCGGGTGACCTCGGCTGTACGTCCGGGTAACTTCCAAGGCAGCCCAGCCTTTCCAGCCTTCCAGCCCTCATGGAGCCGCGTGATGCCCGAAGCCGTGATCGTCTCTGCTGCCCGTTCGCCCATCGGCCGGGCCTTCAAGGGGTCCCTGAAGGATCTGCGCGCGGACGACCTGACCGCGACCATCATCCAGACCGCGCTGGCCAAGGTCCCGGAGCTGGACCCCAAGGACATCGACGACCTGATGCTCGGCTGCGGCCTCCCCGGCGGCGAGCAGGGCAACAACCTGGGCCGCATCATCGCCGTACAGATGGGGATGGACCACCTCCCCGGCTGTACGGTCACCCGCTACTGCTCCTCCTCGCTGCAGACGAGCCGCATGGCGCTGCACGCCATCAAGGCCGGCGAGGGTGACGTCTTCATCTCCGCCGGTGTCGAGATGGTGTCCCGCTTCGTGAAGGGCAACTCGGACAGCCTCCCGGACACGCACAACCCGCTGTTCGCCGACGCCGAGGCCCGCACCGCGGCCCGCGCCGAGGAGTCGGGGGCGAGCTGGACCGACCCGCGCGAGGAGGGCCTGGTCCCGGACGCGTACATCTCGATGGGGCAGACCGCCGAGAACCTGGCGAGGACCAAGGGCGTCACCCGCCAGGACATGGACGAGTTCGGCGTGCGGTCCCAGAACCTCGCTGAGGAAGCCATCAAGAACGGCTTCTGGGAGCGCGAGATCACCCCTGTGACGACGCCGGACGGCACGGTCGTCTCGAAGGACGACGGCCCGCGCGCCGGGGTCACCCTGGAGGGCGTGCAGGGCCTCAAGCCGGTGTTCCGTCCCGACGGTCTCGTCACCGCGGGGAACTGCTGCCCCCTCAACGACGGCGCCGCCGCCCTGGTGATCATGTCCGACACGAAGGCCCACGAGCTGGGTCTGACCCCGCTGGCCCGCATCGTCTCGACCGGCGTCTCGGGCCTGTCTCCCGAGATCATGGGCTACGGCCCGGTCGAGGCCAGCAAGCAGGCGCTCAAGCGCGCCGGGCTGACCATCGACGACATCGACCTCGCCGAGATCAACGAGGCGTTCGCGGCCCAGGTCATCCCGTCCTACCGGGACCTCGGCCTGCCGCTGGACAAGGTCAACGTCAACGGCGGCGCGATCGCCGTGGGCCACCCCTTCGGCATGACGGGCGCCCGGATCACGGGCACGCTGATCAACAGCCTGCAGTTCCACGACAAGCAGTTCGGGCTGGAGACGATGTGCGTGGGCGGCGGCCAGGGCATGGCCATGGTCATCGAGCGGCTGAGCTGAGCCGGAGCGGAGGGTAGGGGGTGCCCGAGGTACGAGGGCGGCACCTGCCCGCAGCGCAGGCGAAGCTCAGCGCGACCACGGATACCGGCGGCTGAGCTGAGCCGGAGCGGCTGCGGCGCGAGGCCCTGGTCCCGCAGCGGGACCGCCTGAACCGGCACGAGCCCCGATCGTGACCGAATCTCCCCCAGGATGTGATCTGCGTCCCGGGGGAGAGTCGTTTACCCAGGTCACACCAGCCACAGCCCTAAACCTCGGGCCCAAAGACCTGTCCATTTCGTGACGTAATGCACTGACAGCAGGCAGAGGTACAGGACAAGCTGATGTAGGAAGTCGGGGGTGTCGATTGAAACCGGGAGTATGTCAGTGAGCGCCATGCCGTTTGCCCTGTTGCTGACCACCGCCGCTGCCACGGCCGTCGGCGCCGCCGCTCTGCACGCCGCTCACGGGCTGCGCAAGCAGGTGACGGCCCTGCGCACCGAGCTCGCGGAGGGGCGGGCACTCCACGCCTCCCTGCCCGGACAGCAGGACCGCAGCAGCAACACCCCCGCGGAGGAGATACGCACCGCCGTCGCGGAGGCGCTCGCCGAGGAACGGGAGCGCGAGCTCGCGGAGGCCCGCGCCTTCTGGGCGGCACAGGAGGCCCGCGACGCGGCCGACGCCCCGTCCCTGCTGGGCGGGCTCGGCGACGACATCCCGTTCTTCATGCCGCGGCAGACCGACTTCGTGGGCCTGGAGGCGATGGACCTCGACGCCGACGACGCCCTGGACGAGCTGACCGGTCTCGCCGATCTGCCCGGGACCGCCGGTGTCGCCGAGTACGCGGAATTCGCCGAGGACTCGCCCGAGCTGGCCGCGGCCCGTCGCCGCCACCCCTCGCACCCGGATTTCGTCCCCGTGCAGACACCCGTCGTCACCGACCATGAGCGTACCGTCAACCGCCTGGAGCGGCTCGCCGATACCGGCACGGAGCTCACCGACGTGCGGCCCGGCCCTCTCGGGACCCTCGACGTGTACGTCTTCGCCGACGGCACCACGCTGTGCATGACCCCCGGCCACCGGGAGACGGCGGAGCGGCTGGCCGACTCGCTGCGTTCCGGCGAGCAGCCGGTGCTGCTGGGCGGTTCCGGTGTCTCCGGCGCCTACGCTCTGACCTTCTCGTGCGGCGAGGAGAACGTCTACATCCTGGCCGACCGCGTCATCGCCTCGTTCTAACGGGGCCCGGGTGAGAACGCCCGTACCGACGCCTCCTCGACACGGCTCACGGCCTCGTCCAGCTCCTGGGACGGGGCCGTTTCCAGTGCCACCGCCAGGTCGCGGCCCGCGACCGCGAGTTGGTCCCCCACGGCGAATATCCCGGCGTCAGGCATGACCCGGGCCTCCAGGTCCGGCGCCTCGGCGCGCTGCGCCCACGCCGACAGCTCCCGGGCCGTGGCCAGGGCTTCGGCGGCCACACCCTGCTGCAGCCGGCTCTGCGGAGTGCTCCGCAGCCGGTCGGCGAAGCGGTCCACGGCGGTGATCAGAGGAGTCGTATCGAGCACGCCGTGACCCTACGCGCCCCCACCGGATGGTTGCCAACACGGCGCCGCTCGGGCACGGTGTCGGGCAAGGACCAGTTACGCGCTCTGCGTCGGAGGCGCCGATGTCTCAAGTCTTCTCCGAAGAAACCCACCGCAACCTGCTCTCCCGGATTCCTCATTGCACCGGTCGTGACATCGCCGACTGGCTCCGCACCGTCGAAGACGGCCCCTCCCTCGTCCGCTTCGAGGAGAAGGTCAGCTGGCTGCGGAGCGAACACGACCTCACCTACGGCCACGCCAAGGCGATCATCCACGAGTACGACCTGAGACGAGCGGCCAGGAAGTTCCGCTGAGGCTCCACTCCTCCCCGTGACGGCGGACGGCCCGCAGGCGAGTCGCCTGCGGGCCGTCCGTCGTCGTGCGTCTGCGGGTCAGTCGTTCCCGTTGAGGATGGAGAGCAGACGCAGCATCTCCAGGTAGATCCACACCAGGGTCAGCGTGAGGCCGAAGGCCGCCAGCCAGGACTCCTCGCGCGGTGCGCCGAAGGCGATGCCGTCCTCGACCTGCTTGAAGTCGAGAGCCAGGAAGCACGCGCCGAGGATGATCCCGACGACACCGAAGAGGATGCCGAGACCGCCGCTGCGGAAGCCCAGGCCGTCGCCGCCGCCGAACACGCTGAACAGCAGGTTGACCACCAGCAGGAGCACGAAGCCCATGGCCGCGGCCATCACGAAGCCGTAGAAGCGGCGGGTGACACGGATCCAGCGCATCTTGTAGGCGATCAGGACGCCGGCGAAGACACACATGGTGCCGATCACCGCCTGGATCACCGTGCCGGGGCTGATGTAGGTGCTGACCGTGCTGGAGATCACTCCGAGGAAGACACCCTCGAAGGCCGCGTAGGCCAGGATCAGCGCAGGGGACGCCTTGCGCTTGAAGGACTGGATCATCGCGAAGACGAACGCCACCAGGGCGGCGCCGATCGCGATGCCGTACGACTTGCCGAGGTTGGCCTCGTCGACGGGCAGCAGGGCCCATGAGAGCGCGGCGGTGAGCACGACGGTGCCCAGCGACATCGCGGTGCGCGTGACGACGTCGTCGATCGTCATCACGCCGGTGCTCGGCGGCGCCTGCGGCGTGCCGTGCTGGGTGTCCTGCTGGGCGTAGGGGTTCGTGGCGTACGGGTTGGCCGCCGTGCCCTGCGCGTACGGGTTGGCACCCGCTGCGGGGGCCCCGGCCTGCGGTGCCGCGTTGAAGCCCGCGTAACCGTTGTCGCGGCTGAAGCCCCGTCGCGAGAAGACCGGGTTGCTGCTCCTCATCTCACTCCTCCATGGCCACCCTGCGTGGCCTTGCCACAAGAGTAATGGGTAGGCAAAACAAAGGCCCTAGTGCCAGAGGAGGATCTTTCAGGCAAGTTCACAGGTTAACCATCACGCGGTCGCCCGGGTCCCACCGGCGATGCCGTGGTGCCCGGAGCCGGACTCGAACCGGCACGCCCCCGAGGAGGCAGCGAGGTTTAAGCTCGCCGTGTCTGCATTCCACCACCCGGGCGTGGGCGCGCGGCTCCGCGTTGGCACAAGACCCTATCCGGGGGTGTCCCTCGAACAGCGGAACATCCGCTCGATGTTGTCTTATTTTATTGATCGTTTGAGGGTCCGTCAGACACCACCCACCGCGTCAGCACACGCCCGGACGGGGCGAGTGGGACGAACCCCGGCAAACGGGAATGACGGAAAGTCGCCGCACCCGTACGGCCCACGCGCCACGGGCCCGCGCCACCGTTCGCCAGGGCCCGCCACCTCACCCCCGCACGGCGTCACCGACCCACCGCCCGACCGCCCTCCAGCTCGGCGTTTCCGGGCCCTCCGGCTCCGCACCAGGACGCGGAACGCGGCGCTCCCGCCCGGCGTCGGAACGACGGGTCCGTCGCCCCCCGGCCGCCCCGTCCGGCCGGCCGGGGGCGGGCGGCGGGACGGCGGAGGGGACCGCGCAGGCACCGTGGACGGGCGGCCGGCACCCCCGCCCGTCACCCTGGGTGACCGACGGGGCCGGGGGGCGGGCCCCGGCCGAGGACGCCGCGGCCCGCCCCGTACCGCGCCGGCCGGCCGTCCCTCCCCGTCGTACGGGCGACGCCGGTCAGGGTCGGTCTCCTACCTCAGGAGTACGCCACCGGACGGCGGATGCGACTCAAGAGGGCCCCGGGAACGGGCACGGGGACTGACGACCCGGCCCGATCCGGCGGAGAGGATGGGCAGGTCCCCCGAACAAGCCGTCCGAACATGGAGTACCCCTGTGACCACCACCAGCGTTCACCGCACCACCGCGGTCGCCGCCCGCGCCACGGAGCTGTCGAAGGTCTACGGCGAGGGCGAGACCCAGGTGGTCGCCCTGGACCGGGTGACCGTGGACTTCCCGCAGGGCGAGTTCACGGCGATCATGGGCCCCTCCGGTTCGGGCAAGTCCACGCTGATGCACTGCGTGGCCGGCCTCGACAGCTTCAGCAGCGGATCCGTGCGCATCGGCGAGACCGAGCTCGGCACCCTGAAGGACAAGCAGCTCACCCAGCTGCGCCGGGACAAGATCGGCTTCATCTTCCAGGCGTTCAACCTGCTGCCCACGCTGACCGCTCTGGAGAACATCACCCTCCCGATGGACATCGCGGGGCGTAAGCCCGACGCGGCCTGGCTGCAGAAGGTCATCGACATGGTGGGCCTCTCCGACCGGCTCAAGCACCGCCCCACGGAGCTCTCCGGCGGTCAGCAGCAGCGCGTCGCCGTCGCCCGCGCCCTCGCCTCCCGGCCGGAGATCATCTTCGGTGACGAGCCGACCGGGAACCTCGACTCCCGCTCCGGCGCCGAGGTGCTCGGCTTCCTGCGCAACTCGGTGCGCGAGCTCGGGCAGACCGTCGTGATGGTGACCCACGACCCGGTGGCCGCCTCCTACGCCGACCGGGTGGTGTTCCTCGCGGACGGCGCCGTCGTCGACCAGATGCTGAACCCCACGGCCGACGGCGTACTCGACCGGATGAAGGCGTTCGACGCGAAGGGCCGGACCAGCTGAGGCGGGCGGCCGCCGCACCCCGGCCGCCGCTCCCCCGCCCCGACCCCCTCCGGCACCCATCACAGGACACCCACACATGTTCCGTACCGCCCTGCGCAATGTGCTCGCGCACAAGGCCAGGCTGCTGATGACCGTGCTCGCCGTCATGCTCGGCGTAGCCTTCGTCTCCGGCACCCTGGTCTTCACCGACACCCTCGGCAACGCCTTCCGCAACCAGTCGGCCAAGAACTACGACGACGTCGCCGTCGCGGTCTCCACCTACGCCGACGGGCGCGACGAGGACGCCCACGGCATCGACGACGCCACCATGGAGAAGATCCGGGCTCTGGACGGCGTCGCCTCCGCGACCGGGCGGGTCTCCGGCTTCGCCGGCGTCGCCGACCCGGACGGAAAGCTCATCGGCAACGGCTGGTCCAACACCGGCGCCAACTTCTCCCCCGGCAAGAACGGCAAGGACGGCGCGTACACCTTCACCGACGGCACGGGCCCGCTGAGGAACGGCCAGATCGCACTGGACCGGGAGACGGCGAACAAGGGCGAGTACCGCGTGGGCGACCCCGTGCGGGTGGCCACGAACGGCCCGGTGAAGGAGTTCACCCTCTCCGGCGTCTTCACCACCGAGGACGGCGCGGTCAACGCGGGCGGCAGCCTGGTGCTGTTCGACACCGCGACGGCCCAGACGCTCTACCTCAAGCCCGGTGTCTTCAAGGACGCCACCGTGACCGCCACGCCCGGCAGCTCCGACAAGGCGATCCTGGACGCGATCAAGCCGCTGCTCCCCGAGGACGCGACCGCGCAGACCGGCAGTGCCCTCGCCCACGAGGAGGCCGAGCACATCGAGGAGGGGCTCGCCGGCCTGAACGCCATGCTCCTGGCCTTCGCGGGCATCGCGCTGTTCGTCGGCGTCTTCCTCATCGCCAACACCTTCACCATGCTGGTCGCCCAGCGGACCCGTGAACTCGCCCTGATGCGTGCCATCGGCGCCTCCCGCCGTCAGATCAAGCGCTCGGTCCTGATCGAGGCGGCCGTCGTCGGCACTCTCGCCTCCGTCATCGGGTTCGTCCTCGGTGTCGGTCTCGCCACCGGGCTGCGCTCCGCGACGAGCCTCATCGGCGGCAAGATCCCGGCGGGTCCGCTCATCATCTCGCCCGTGGCGGTCGGTGCCGCCTTCGGCGTCGGCATCCTGATCACCGTGCTGGCGGCCTGGCTGCCCGCCCGCCGGGCCGCGAAGATCGCCCCGGTCGCGGCGATGAGCAGCGTGCACGCCGTCGCCACCACCAAGTCCCTGATCGTGCGGAACTCGATCGGCGCGGTCATCGCCCTGATCGGCGCGGCCGGGATCGTCGGCGGCGCCGCGACCGGCGGCGAGGACGGCCGCTATCTCGTCGCGGCCGGCGCCTTCCTGGCCCTCATCGGCATCATCGTGCTGATCCCGCTCCTCTCCCGCCCGGCCGTCGCCGCCGTGCGGCCCCTGCTGCGGAAGCTGTTCGGCGTGTCCGGGAAGCTGGCCGCGCAGAACGCGGTCCGCAACCCCCGCCGTACCGGGGCCACCGCCTCCGCGCTCGCCATCGGCCTGACCCTGGTCACCGGCATCTCAGTGCTCGGTGTGACACTCGGCCAGGCGGTCGACAAGATGACGACGGACAACATCAGGGCCGACTACATGGTCTCGATGGCCAGTGGCGACTCGCTCGACGAGTCGGCGCTCACCGCCCTGTCGAAGGCCGACGGCGTCACCGCCCTGTCACCTCAGCAGTCGGTGTACTTCCAGATCGACGGGGAGTTCCACTCCGCCTCGGGCGTCACCCCGGGCGACGTGGAGAAGGTCTTCTCGCTGAAGACGGTGTCCGGTTCGCTGAGCTCGCTGAAGGACGGCGAGGTCGCCGTCGGGTCGAAGACCGCCCGGTCGAACGGGTGGAAGACCGGCGACACCCTGCCGGTGACCTTCGACGACAAGAAGAAGGCCACGGTCAGGATCGGCGCCCTCTACGAGGAGAACGAGTTCCTCTCGCCCTTCGTGGTCCCGAAGGCGTTCGCCGACGAGCACAGCTCCACCTCCCGCCCCGACATCCGCGAGATCTGGATCAAGACGGACGGCGGAGCGAGCAAGGCCAACGAGCAGGCCGTAGTGAACGCGCTGGGCGACAACCCGGCGATGAGCGTCATGGACCAGCAGGACATCCGCGACACCTTCGGCGGCTTCGTGAACACCGCGCTTAACATCATGTACGGGCTGCTCGCCATGGCCCTCCTGATCGCGGTCCTCGGGGTCGTCAACACCCTCGCGATGTCGGTCTTCGAGCGGCAGCAGGAGATCGGGATGCTCCGCGCCATCGGTCTCGACCGGGGACGCGTGAAGCGGATGATCCGTCTGGAGGCCGTCGTCATCTCGGTCTTCGGCGCGGTGATCGGCGTCGGGCTCGGCGTCTTCCTCGGCTGGGCGATCGGCCGGACGCTGGCCGAGCAGATCCCCGGCTACGCCCTCGTGATCCCCTGGGACCGCATCGCCCTGTTCCTGGTGCTCGCCGGTCTGGTGGGTGTGCTGGCCTCCCTGTGGCCGGCCCGCAGCGGCGCGAGGCTCAACATGCTGACGGCGATCAAGACGGAGTAGGTGTGACGCGAGGAGGGCCGGTGTCCGCGATCGCGGGTACCGGCCCTCCTCGCGTTCCGGGGGTCAGCCGTGTCCGGGGTCGGCCGTTGGCGGGGTCAGCCGTTGGCGGATGCCGTCCAGTCGCGGGTCCGCAGCGGCAGGGCGGACCCGCCACCCTCCTCCGGGCGAACCGCGAGGATCTGGTTGACACCGATCTTGTTGCGCTCGAAGGACAGCGCGGAAGCGGCCATGTAGAGCCGCCACACCCTGGCCCGCCCGGGCGAGGTGGCCCGGACGGCCTCCTTCCAGTGCTTCTCCAGGTTGGCCACCCACTGGCGCAGCGTCAGTGCGTAGTGCTCACGGATCGCCTCGACGTCGCGGGCCTCGAAGCCGGCCTGCTCCAGGGTGTCGACCGTGCGCCCCACCGGGGCGAGTTCACCGTCGGGGAAGACGTAGGCGTCGATGAACTCGTCGATCCGGTACTCCGACTCGTCCTTCTCCGGACGGCGGGCGATCTGGTGGTTCAGCAGCCGGCCGCCGGGCACGAGGAGGGCGTAGAGGTCGTCGGCGTACTCCCGGAACCGGACCGAACCCACGTGCTCCGCCATGCCGATCGAGGAGATGGCGTCGTACGGACCGTCCCTGACGTCCCGGTAGTCCTGGACCCTGATCTCGATCAGGTCGGCGAGGCCCTCCTCCGCGATGCGCTTGCGGGCGAAGGCCGCCTGCTCGGTGGAGAGTGTCACGCCCGTGACCCGGGCGCCGTACTCCCGGGCCGCGTGGATGGCCATCGAACCCCAGCCGCAGCCGACGTCGAGGAGCCGGTCGCCCTTCTTGAGGGCCAGCTTGCGGCAGACGAGGTCGAGTTTGTCGCGCTGCGCCTCCTCCAGGGAGGCACCGTCCCGCCAGTAGGCGCAGGAGTACACCATGGACGGGCCGAGGACCATCGCGTAGAAGTCGTTGCCCACGTCGTAGTGGTGGCTGATCGCCCTCTTGTCGCGGCGTCTGGTGTGCAGCGCGCCGGAGCGGCGGCGGACCTCCTCGGCGGGCGGGGGCGGCGGCGGCCAGGGGCCGGCCAGCTGGACGAGGCCCCGTGCGAAGGCCCGCACCCCGGCGTCCCGGGCGGGGTGGACGCCGTCCTTCGCGTCCGCGCCGCGTTCCCAGAGCAGCGAGGCCACGGCGCCGAGGGCGGCGTACAGGTCCCCGTCGACGTCGATCTCACCGGCCACCCAGGCGCGGGCCAGGCCCAGTTCGCCCGGCTTCCAGAGGAGCCTCCGCAGGGCACGACGGTGGCGCAGGACGAACACGGGCGCGCCCGGCGGCCCGGATTCGCTGCCGTCCCAGGCCCGGATCCGGACGGGCAGGGGTTCTCCCAGCAACTCTTCGGCGAGAGCGGTCAGCCGCGATGCGGCATCGGCCATGGCGCACACCTCCGTGGTGGTGTTTCCGAACGTGCCTAAATTCGCATATACGCACCCGAACCGGGCCGCGACACCTCGGGGCCGCGGCGAGGTACACCGGCGTCAACGCCGCGTGGCCCCTACGCCATCCCTCCCCCGCGCAACGGAACGGCAAAATACCTGCACTTACCATCTACTTGCCCGGGGGGCCGGGCACGCCGAAGGGGCCGCCCGCACCACGGATGGCGGACGGCCCCTTCGGTTTCGTGCCGGGGTCAGGAGGCCTTGGCCTTCTCACCCTCAGACTTACTCTTGTCGCCGTCGGCCTTGGCGGCGACGGGCGCGGGGCTCGGCTTGGCGGCCTCGTAGAACTCCTCGCGGGGAGTCTCCATGGCGCCGAGCGAGACGACCTCGCGCTTCAGGAACATCGCCAGCGTCCAGTCGGCGAAGATCCGGATCTTGCGGTTCCAGGTCGGCATGGCCATGCCGTGGTAGCCGCGGTGCATGTACCAGGCGAGACGGCCCTTGACCTTGATCTTCACCTTGCCCATGACGATCATCGCGACGCCCTTGTGCAGGCCGAGTCCGGCGACCGCACCCTTGTTGGCGTGGCTGTACTCCTTCTGCGGGAAGCCCCGCATGCCGGAGATGACGTTGTCACCGAGGACCTTCGCCTGACGCAGCGCGTGCTGGGCGTTCGGCGGGCACCAGGCGTTCGGGTTGCCGGCGCGGCGGCCGACCATGTCCGGCACCTGGGCGTTGTCGCCCGCGGCCCAGATGTAGTCGGTGCCCTGCACCTGGAGCTTCTCCGAGGTGTCCACGTGACCACGCGGGCCGAGCGGCAGGCCGAAGCGGGCCAGCGCCGGGTTCGGCTTCACACCGGCCGTCCACACGATCGTGCTGGAGTCGACCTCCAGGCCGTTCTTCAGGACGACGTGGCCGTCGACGCAGGAGTCCATCGAGGTCGAGAGGTAGACCTCGACACCGCGGCTCTCCAGGTGCTCCTTGCCGTACGCGCCCAGCTTCGGGCCGACCTCGGGAAGGATCTTGTCGGCGGCGTCGACCAGGATGAAGCGCATGTCCTCGCGCTTCACGCTGGAGTAGTACTTGGCCGCGTCCCGGGCCATGTCCTCGACCTCGCCGATGGTCTCCGCGCCGGCGAAGCCGCCGCCCACGAAGACGAACGTCAGCGCCTTGCGGCGGACGTCCTCATCGGTCGTCGAGTCGGCCTTGTCCAGCTGCTCGAGGACGTGGTTGCGCAGCCCGATGGACTCCTCGATGCCCTTCATGCCGATGCCCTGCTCGGCGAGGCCGGGGATCGGGAAGGTGCGGGAGACCGCGCCCATCGCGATGACCAGGTAGTCGAAGGGCAGCTCGTAGGCCTCGCCGACGAGCGGCGCGACCGTGGCGACCTTGCGGTCCTGATCGATGGTCGTGACTCGGCCGGTGAGGACCTCGGCCTTGGGCAGCACGCGTCGCAGCGGGACGACGACATGCCGAGGCGAGATGCTGCCGGCAGCAGCTTCGGGGAGGAAGGGCTGGTACGTCATGTACGAGCGAGGGTCGACGACCGTGACGGTCGCCTCTCCATACCGCATCTTCTTCAGAATGCGACGAGCTGCGTACAGGCCTACGTACCCACCGCCTACAACGAGGATCCTGGGACGCTCCGTGGTGCTCATGCCATCGAGTATCCACCCCCCTCGGGAGGCATGCTCGTGAGCCCCTTCACAAGGTATGCGCGACCCTCTGCTACACTTCGCCGCCCACGTGACCCAGGTCATGGTCCACCTGGGGAACCAGGAATCGCGGGCGAACGTTGTTCACCGCTTGTGAGCTGGCCCTTGAGCCGCCGGAGCCGGGCGGACACCTGCCCCGGACACACCCCGGCCACACCTCCGCAACATCCCCGCCCGGCGCCTGCGGGTCCCTCCGAGCGGTCCGTACGGCCCCTCGGACGAAGAACTTCGCCCACCGGGGCCGAATTCCTTGTGAAGAAGTTCACGAACTTCGTCGCGGCACTGCGCGGAAGGCCTCCCCGGACGAGCCCGGAGACGCCTTCCGCAGCTCAGAGGTGCAGGCGGGAATGCGTATGAGCGGCATCTCACCGCACCCCCGGCGGCACGGTGATCACGCCGCCGACCAGGCGATCCCGTCCAGGATGTCGTGTTCGCTGACGACGACCTCAGCGGCACCGCTGCGTTCCATCACCGCGAGCAGCGCGAGCGCGCCCGAGGCGATCACGTCGACCCGGCCGGGATGCATCGCGGGGATCGCCGCGCGCTCCTCGTGCGTCGAGGCGAGCAGCCGTTCCGTGATCTCCCGGACCTGCGCGGCCGACACCCGGGAGTGGTGGATGGCCTCGGAGTCGTACTCCTCCAGGCCGAGGGCGATCGCCGCGACCGTGGTCACCGTCCCGGCCAGGCCCACGAGCGTCGCGGCCGAGGCGATCGGCACCGTCTCCTCGACCGTGTCCAGGGCGGCGTCGAGATCGGCCCGGATCGCCGCGACCCGGTCCGGCGTGGGCGGGTCCACGACGGCCCCGTCCACCACGAGATGACGTTCGGTCATACGCACGCAGCCGATGTCCACGGACCGGGCCGCGCGGACCTCGTCGTCACCGACCACGAACTCCGTGGAACCGCCGCCGATGTCCACCACGAGGTACGGCTTGTCCAGGTGGTCACTGCCCGTCAGTTCCTTCGTGGCGCCGTCGAAGGAGAGTTGCGCCTCCTGGTCACCGCTGATGACCTCGGGCTCGATGCCCAGGATGTCCAGGACGCCCCGGACGAACACGTCGCTGTTCTCCGCGTCGCGGGACGCGGACGTGGCGACGAAGCGGGTCCGCTCGGCGCCGAGCTCCTTGATCACGGCCGCGTACTCGCGGCACGCGTCGAAGGTGCGCTCCAGGGCTTCGGGGGCCAGCCGCCCGGTGCGGTCGACACCCTGCCCGAGCCGGACGATCCGCATGCGCCGGTCGAGCTCGGTGAACCGCCCGGTGGACGGCTCCACGTCGGCGACGAGCAGACGGATGGAGTTGGTACCGCAGTCGATGGCGGCAACGCGGGTCATGGGGCTCCTGTGGTTGGACGGGTACCGCGCGGGATCAGGACGCGCCGGCGTCGCCGCACGGCGTGACGCAGGGGCCCTTCGCCCACCACTCCGGCAGCATGGCGATCGCCTCGTCGCCCAGCGGGTTGACCCCGGGGCCGGCCGCCAGCGAGTGGCCGACCAGGACGTGCAGGCACTTCACGCGGTCGGGCATGCCGCCCGCGCTCGGGAAGCCCTCCAGGACCTCGATGGCGTCACGCCGGGCGAGGTAGTCCTCGTGGGCCGCGCGGTAGGCGGCGGCCAGCTCGGGGTCCTCCGCCAGGCGCGCGGTCATCTCCTTCATGACCCCGTTGGCCTCCAGCGTGCCGATCGCGGAGGCGGCACGCGGGCACGAGAGGTAGTACGTCGTCGGGAACGGCGTGCCGTCCTCCAGGCGGGGCTGGGTCTCGACCACGTCCGGATTGCCGCAGGGGCAGCGGTGCGCGATGGCGCGCAGACCGCGCGGCGGGCGGCCGAGCTGGAGCTCGAACGCGGCGATGTCCGCAGCGGTGGGCGTGGTGGATGGGGTCTGCGGAGGGGGCGTGTCCATGCCTGCCTTGAATGTCATCGGTCGGTCTGTATGTATCGGCGCGGGTGCGGGGCACGGTGCGTGCGCCCGGACCAGGGCCGCTGCGGGGGCGGGGTCATTCGCGGTCGGCGCTGTCGACGCCGTCCCAGAGGTTGGAGTGCCAGGGCCGCCCGGTCGCCCCCGGATCGCCGCGGCGCACCTCGCCCGCGTCGGGGTCGATCACCGTGAAGGCGGTCTCCCCCGGCACCACGTAGTGGAGGTGCTCGCGGGCCAGACGGCGGATGTACGCGTCGTCCTTGAGCCGCGCCTTCTCGTCGCGCAGCTCCTCGGTCCGCTGGCGCGCCTCCCTCGACAGCCTCTCCTGATCGGCGATCTGGTCGCGCTGGGAGATGTACTGCCGCATGGGGTACGCCAGGGCCACCACCAGGGAGCAGACGATCAGCGCCAGGAACGCCGCCCGCCCGGTGAGCCTGGAGCGGCGGGCCTGGCGGCGGTTCTGGGACCGGTAGACGCGGGCCGCCGTCTGCTCACCGAGCAGCCGCAGCCTGGTCGCGGTGGAGAACCGGTCGCGGTCCTTCCCGGCCATGTCTCACGCCTCCCGTTACGCACGTACGTCCCCGCACACGGTACGGGACCGGATGCGGGGACGGACGGAGGCTGGTGCTCCGGACTCGGGCCGTCAGCCCTCGAAGCGGAACCGCGGGAACGCCGAACGGCCCGCGTACACCGCGGCGTCGTCGAGGATCTCCTCGATGCGCAGCAGCTGGTTGTACTTGGCGACGCGGTCCGAACGGGCCGGGGCACCGGTCTTGATCTGGCCGCAGTTCACCGCGACCGCGAGGTCGGCGATGGTGACGTCCTCGGTCTCACCGGAGCGGTGCGACATCATGCACTTGAAGCCGTTGCGCTGGGCGAGCTCGACGGCGTCCAGGGTCTCGGTCAGCGAACCGATCTGGTTGACCTTGACGAGCAGGGCGTTGGCCGAGCCCTCCTCGATGCCCCGGGCCAGGCGCTCCGGGTTGGTCACGAAGAGGTCGTCGCCGACGATCTGCACCTTGGAGCCCAGCTTGTCGGTGATGACCTTCCAGCCGGCCCAGTCGTCCTCGTACAGCGGGTCCTCGATGGAGACCAGCGGGTACGCGGAGACGAGCTCCTCGTAGTACTCGGTCATCTCTGCGGCCGAGCGGGACTTGCCCTCGAACTCGTAGACGCCGTCCTTGTAGAACTCGGACGCGGCGACGTCGAGCGCGAGCGCGATGTCGCGGCCCGGGACGTAACCGGCCTCCTTGACGGCCTCCAGGATGAGGTCGAGGGCGGCGCGGTTGGACTCGAGGTTGGGGGCGAAGCCGCCCTCGTCGCCGAGACCGGTGGAGAGGCCCTTGGTCTTCAGGACCTTCTTCAGCGTGTGGTAGATCTCCGCGCCCCAGCGAAGGGCCTCGGAGAAGGACTCGGCGCCGATCGGCGCGATCATGAACTCCTGGATGTCCACGTTGGAGTCGGCGTGCGAGCCGCCGTTCAGGATGTTCATCATCGGAACGGGCAGCAGGTGCGCGTTCGGGCCGCCGAGGTAGCGGAACAGCGGGAGGTCGGAGGCCTCGGACGCGGCGTGCGCCACGGCCAGCGAGACACCGAGGATGGCGTTGGCGCCGAGGGAGCCCTTGTTCTCGGTGGCGTCCAGGTCGAACATCGCCTGGTCGATGAGGCGCTGCTCGGTGGCGTCGTAACCGACGAGCTCCGGGCCGATCTGCTCGATCACGGCGAGGACGGCCTTCTCGACGCCCTTGCCCTGGTAGCGGTTGGGGTCGCCGTCGCGAAGCTCAATGGCCTCGAACGCACCGGTGGAGGCGCCGGACGGAACAGCAGCACGTCCCGTGCTGCCGTCGTCGAGGCCAACCTCGACCTCGACCGTGGGGTTGCCCCGGGAGTCGAGGATTTCCCTGGCTACGACGACGTCGATGGACGGCACGAGGCATCTCCTTCTGGGATATGACACTGGATGTGCAGGGTCACTGTGGCCTTGCGCCACGAGCCTAACCGGCTCGGCCCGCTCCGTCGGCCGTCCGCCCGTCCCCTGGGACGAAAAAGGGCCCAAGGACCTGCATTACGGGCAAATCTCCAGATATTTACTGGTCAGTAACTACAACAGTTGAACGCTTCCCCCCGCAGGAGTCCCCACGGGCCCCGCCGAGGAGGCACCCGGGAACCCCGGGCACGGCCCGGCCCGGCGCGCAGGGGGGTGGGCGCGCCGGGCCGGGCCGTCGGGGCGGAGGAGGACCCCGTACCGCTCGTGACTACTTCAGGTGGAGCTGCTGGCCCGGGAAGATCAGGTCGGCCTTCTCGACGATGTCGTCGTTCAGCTTGAACAGCTTCTGCCAGCCGCCCTTGACCTTCTCCGCCTCGGCGATGCTGCTGAGGGTGTCGCCGGGCTTCACCTTGTACTCGCCGTCGCCCTTCTCGACCTTCTGGCCGGTCGGGGTGGTGACGGTCTCGCGCTTCTCGCTGCGCGAGACGGGCTGCTCGGCCTTGCGCTCCGGCTGCGCCTTCGTCTCGGCCTTCGGCGCGGAGCCGGTGTCCACACCCGGGTCCACACCGTCGTTGGTCAGGCCGCCGGCGCCGGCACAGGCCCAGGCGCCCGGGCCCTGCAGGTCGAGGAGCTTCTCGGCGACGGCGATCTGCTGGTCCTTGGTGGCCAGGTCGGCGCGGGCCGCGTACTGCGTACCACCGGCGGCCGCCCAGCTGGAGGCCGAGAACTGCAGGCCGCCGTAGTAGCCGTTGCCGGTGTTGATGGACCAGTTGCCACCGGACTCGCACTGGGCGACGGCGTCCCAGGTCGCGACGGAGGCGGCGGAAGCACCGGTCGCGCCCATCAGCGGCACGGCCACGGCCGCACCGGCGACGCCCGCCAGGGTGGCTATGCGGACGGCCTTGGACGGGCGGCGGTGCTTGCCCTTGCTGGAAAGCAGCATGGTTCTCCTCACCGACGCCTACGAGGTGAGCTGTCGGGTTCGGGCCTGTGAGTTGCCCGGCCGACCGCACTCGCGGACGACTTCACCCCCAGCCGGTCCTCAGCCGTCTTCCGACAGCCGGGCTCCGGCACTTACCTGGGTCCCCCGCTCCTGCCTACGGCGCTTTACGCGTCGTTCCCCCCGACCGACGGCAGGATTCGGCGTGACGGTCGAAGGTGCCCGCGGTGCGAGCGGCTCCGACCGTAATCACACACAACCCCTACATTCAAAAATGGGCATAGCGGTCAATCGTCGCGTTACCGCTCGGCCCGGCGATCCGTTCGCGCAGGTCGGAGCGGATATGGACAGACCGGGCGTACATGACACGCGAGTTGAAGCAAAGAGACCCATGTCTCACTTACACATAAGTGGACATAGGCCTCTGAACTACCCCTGATTTCGGGGTGTTTTCCCGCTTTTGATCAGTTGGCGGCCGGGGTCTCCGCCTGCGCCCCGCCCGCGTCCGCACCGAGGGCGAGGCCGAGGTCCAGACTCTGGCCGGGAAGGATCAGGTCGGGGTCGGAGCCGAGCTCGTCCTTGTTGGCCTCGTAGAGAGCGGGCCAGCCGCCGGGGAGCTCCTCCGTGTCGGCGATCGCCCAGAGGTTGTCGCCCTCCTGGACGGTGTAGGTCCCCTCCGCGCTCTGACGCCCCTCGGCGGCACCGCGCGAGGCGTGCCTGCCCGACTCGCGGCCCTCGGCCGCCGAGGAGGACGACTCCTCGGCCGTCTCGGGGGCGGGTGTGCCGCGGTGCTTCCCGGCCTTCGTCCCCTCCTGCTTCGAGGCTGCGGAGGTCTCGGACGCCTCGGGCGACGGCGTGGCGGAGGACGAAGCGCCGGACGCGTCCGCCTTCCCGCCCTTGCCCGTCGCGCCGCCGGACTTGGCCTTCCCTGCCTTGCCCTTCGCGTCCGCCTCGTCCGGCACCTCGGCGGAGGGGGTCGCGGACGGGGTCGCGGTGCCCGTCGCCTCGGCGGACGGCCCGTCGCCCGGGTCCACACCCGGCAGCGTTCCGTCGAGTGCGAGCCCGGAGATCACCGAGCAGCTGGGCCACGCCTGGGGGCCCTTGTCGTCCAGCACCTTCTCGGCGATGGCGATCTGCTGCGAGCGGCTCGCGAGGTCGGCTCGGGACGCGTACGCCGTGCCGCCGTAGGCCGACCAGGTGGCCTCGGAGAACTGCAGGCCTCCGTAGTAGCCGTTGCCGAGGTCGGCGCTCCATATGCCACCGCTCTCGCACTCGGCGACGCGGTCCCACGTCGAGGCGTCTGCGGCCTGTGCGCCGCCGGCGCCGAGCAGCGGGATGGCAATCGCCGATCCTGTGACGCCTGCGGCGACGACGATGGCGGGTGCCTGACGAGGGCGACGGTGTCTGCCGTTCGCGGAGCCCATGGGATTGCCTTCCGTGTGACTGACATGTGACGGGTGAGTCGAACGGTGAACCTAGCCGTACTCGAACGTGTGTCACAAGTCGATGCAGCGGAGATCACGTGAAAGTCACGGAGTTGACAGAATGTCACCTTCCGGCGCCGTATGGCCGGGAACGAACTCCACAGGGAGTGTGCGCAGTCCACGCATGATGAGTCCACCGCGCCATCGCAAATCGGCATGTTCGGCAGCGAGCCGCAGGTCAGGGAGCCGTTTCAGCAGGGTCGCCAGGGCGACCCGCCCCTCCAGACGGGCCAGCGGCGCACCCAGGCAGTAGTGGATGCCGTGCCCGTAACCGAGGTGCTGGTTGTCACTCCGAGCGAGATCCAGGGTGTCCGCATTCTGGAATCGCCCGGGGTCGCGGTCGGCCGCGGCGAGCACCACGAGGACGGGGTCGCCCGCCGCGATGACCTGTCCTCCCAGCGCCACGGGTTCGGTGGCGTAGCGCCATGTGGCGAGCTCCACCGGCCCGTCGTAGCGCAGCAGCTCCTCGACGCCCGTGGCGAGCAGTCCGGTCTCCCCCGCCTCCAGCGAGCGCTCCAGGCGCTCGCGCTGCGCCGGGTTGCGCAGCAGCGCGTAGATCCCGTTGCCGATCAGGTTGACGGTGGTCTCGAAACCGGCGAAGAGAAGGATGAAGGCCATCGCCGCGGCCTCGTTCTCGGTGAGGTGCTCACCGTGGTCACTGGCCTTGATCAGGCCGGAGATGAGATCGTCGCCGGGATTCTCCCTTTTGCGGTGGATGAGTTCGGCGAGGTAACCGCGCATCTTCTTGACCGACCTGGCCACCCCGCCCCGGGGGCCGCCACCGTGGCGGATCATCATGCCCGCCCAGTCCCGGAAGTCGTCCTGGTCCTCCCGGGGCACCCCCAGCAGGTCGCAGATCGCGTAGATGGGCAGCGGGAAGGCGAAGTCGTGGATGAGGTCCGCCTTCCCCTCCTCGATGAAGGCGTCGATGAGGGAGTCCGTCAGTTCCTGCACGCGCGGCGCGAACTCGGCGACCCGGCGCGGCGTGAACGCCTTGGACACGAGCCGGCGCAGCCGGGTGTGGTCCGGCGGATCGATGTTCAGCAGATGCGTCATCAGCTCCGCCTTGCGCTCACCCGGGATGCCCGTCTTCCCCTTGGCGTTCGCCGGCCCGGCGTGGTGGGCCGGGTTCTTGGAGAGCCGGGTGTCCGCGAGGGCCTGCCGGGCATCCGCGTACCGGGTCACCAGCCAGGCCTCCACTCCGCTCGGCAGCGCCGTGCGGTGCACGGGACTGTTCTCGCGCAGCCAGGCGTAGGCGGGGTACGGGTCGGTGGCGAACTCCCAGGTGAAGAGCTCGGGTCCGGCGTCGGGGCCGGAAGGGGTCGCGGGGCAGCCGTCACTCACTCCTGGACGCCGTCCGCCGCGCCGTCGAGCCCTTCGGCGGCCCTGATGGCGTCACGGTAGGCGCGCGCTGCGGCGCGCAGGGCGGCCTCCGGATCGACACCGTCGCGTTCCGCCCGCACGGCGAGGGCGAGCAGCTGGTAACCGATCCCGTCGCCCTCGGGGAGGCCGGCGTCGAGTCCCGCCGCGCGGACCCTGCTGCCCAGCTTGGCGGCGAGCGCCAGGCCGGGCTGACCGAGCGGCACGCCGTCGGTGACGGAGGCGCGCTGCTTCTCGATGGCCTTCGTGCGCAGCCAGTGGGCGCGGACGTCCTCCGGGGTCTCGGCGGTCTCGTCGCCGAACACGTGCGGATGGCGGTGGATCAGCTTCTCGACGATCGTCGCCGCGACGTCGTCGATCCCGAACGGCTCCTGGGCGTCCTCCTCGGCGATGCGGGCGTGGAAGACGACCTGGAGCAGCACGTCGCCGAGTTCCTCCCGCAGTTCCCCGCGGTCGCCGTCCTCGATGGCCTCGACCAGCTCGTACGCCTCCTCGATGGCGTACTTCGCCAGGCCCTCGTGGGTCTTCTGCGACGTCCACGGGCATGCGAGACGGATCCGGTCCATCACCTGGACCAGGTCCAGGAGCCGCGCCCCGGGCAGGTCGTACGAACCTGGCAGCAGCTCCAGGTCCGGCATCCGCACCCGGCCCGAGCCGCCCAGCCGGGCGAGCCCGTCCGTGAGGGCCTGATCGCCCTCGCCACCGACCATCACCACCACGGTCCGGCCGCCCGCGCAGTCGTCCACCAGCTCCCCGGCCGACGGCGAGGCGTGCTCGGCGGCGACCCCCGCCTCCCGCAGGTACGGCAGCTGCGGGTGGTCGGACTCGGGGCACAGCACCCGGTCGGCGGCCCGCAGCGTCTGCCAGGCGGGCCAGGACAGCAGACCGGGGGCGACCCGGTGGCTGGCGGTGAGCAGGACGATACGGCCGGGGTCTTCAGCGTTCACACCTCGAACCTACCCCCGGCCGGGGGCACCCCTCGTCCGGACCGGGTGTGAGACCCGCCCCGCCAGGACGAGGTGTCCCGGGGTCAGGCGCCCGCCGCGGGCTCCTGGCCCGGGAAGGTGGTGACCTGCTTGATCCACGCCGTCTTGTACGTGCTGAGCTGCACCTTCTTGTCGTCCCAACTGCCGTAGCGCGGGTTGACGTCGATGTGCAGCGCCTTCGACGCCTCGGTGAGCGCCTTGCTCACGGCCTGCTGGCCGGCCGGAGTCTGCAGGTCGGCGCCGAGCGCACGGGCCAGCTTCGGGAGCTGGACCTCCTTGCGCAGGTCCTCCTCGATCTGGCCGGGGGCGACCCAGCGCTGTTCCAGCATCACCGTACGCAGGCCCTCGTCCCCGCCGGACTGCGCCGCGGCCGCCGCGTGGATCTCCTGGACCTCCTTGCGGCTGACGGTCACCCCGGCGTCCTTCGCGGCCCGGTCCAGGACCCGCCCGAAGATGAGGCTGTGCAGCTTGGCCCGGTTCAGCTGCCCGGTCTTCTTGACCAGTTCCTCGGACTGTCCGGCGCTCTGCTGCGCCGTGCGCACGTCGGCCGCCTGCGCCTGGACGGTCGCCACGTCGATCCGGTCGCCGCCCACGACGGCCGCGGCACCCGGATGGGCCTCGCTGCCGCAGGCGGTCAGAAGGGGTGCCGCGAGGAGCGTTGCGGCGGAGAGGGCGAGCGCGGTACGACGGCGGCGGTGCAAAGGAGCCTCCCGGGGAGAGTTTGTGCATCAGTGCACAAAGCCTTGCGGTGATCGATGTTAGGCAGTGGACGTGATTCGGGCCACTGCTTCGACCAACGATTTCCGGACCGGTCAGTGTGGGGTCGGGGACGAAAACCCGCCCGCGTCGCCACGTCGGACGGCAGCGCGCCTCAGAACGACCCGCGCACGTCCTGATGGTGGGTGAGTTGCCGGCGGAGCTCCGTGGGCAGCGGGTGGTGCGGGCCGTAGGCACGCTCCGTGTCGTACAGCAGAGCCTGCAGCTGGGCGCGGCCCGCCGAGTGGTCCCCCATGCCGAGCAGCAGGTGGCCGATGCGCTGCCGGATGTCGAACGCCCGCCCGGGACCTGTGGAGTTGGCGTAGCCGTTCTCGTAGTACGGCAGGAGCGCCCGGTATTCGGCGAGAGCCGCCGCGGCCTCGCCCAGCTGCTCCAGGCACTGTGCCGCGTCGTAACGGAACTGGAGCGTCCCGGCGTCGCCGGGGCCGGCCTCCGCCATGCGGTCGTCGGCGAGGCGGCGCAGCTCGGGGAGGGCGCGGCGGTACTGCCCGTCGTCCATCAGCGTGGCGGCGTACTGCTTGCGCAGGATCCGCACGACCGGGGAGTGCTCGCCGTGTTCCGCCGCGGCGGCGGGCAGGATGCCGCCGAGGATGTCGACGGCCTGGGTGATCCGGCCCTCGCCGAGGAGCCGCTTCACCTCGTCGACGGCCTGCGCGACGTCCGGCCGCGAGGGTGGCTCGAAGGTCGTGGGGGGCGCCTGCTGCGCGGGGACGGGGGCCGGGGCCGGGGTGGCCGCCCGGTCGGGCCAGGGCGCGTGCGGGCGGAGGAACGGGCGGGTCGGGTCGAGCGGCCCCGAGGGCTGCCCGCCCGAGGGCAGCAGGGGCCGCAGGGACTCGTAGACCTCCTGGGCGGAGGCGGGGCGGTGCTGCGGGTCCTTGGAGAGCAGCCGCAGGACGAGGGCTTCCAGTGCCTCGGGGACCTCGGGCCTGAGCCGGCGGACCGGGAGCGGCGGCTCGTAGAGATGGCGGTGGAGCACCCCGAGGGCGGTGGAACCGGCGAACGGCACGTCACCGCTGAGGAGTTCGTGGAGGAGGGCCCCGAGGGCGTACAGGTCGGTGTACGGGCCGACGGCGCCGCCCATCGCCTGCTCGGGGGCCATGTAGGCCGGGGAGCCGATGGGTGAACCCGTGTGCGTGAGGCGGGTGGTGTCGGTGTCCATGACGGAGGCGATGCCGAGGTCGAGCACCGTGAGGGTGCCGTCGGGCTTGATCATGGCGTTCCGCGGCTTCAGGTCGCGGTGCACGATCGGGACCGCGTGCACGGCCGAGAGCACCGCGCAGAGCTGGGCCGCGACGGCGACCGCCCAGGTCCACGGGTAGGGGTCGTGCTCGGCGAGGTGGTCGGCGAGGTCGGCCCCCTCGACGTACTGCATGACGAGGTAGAGGTCGTCGCCGTCGCTCCCCGCGTCGTGGACGGTGACGAGACCCGGGTGGTCGACCTGCGCGGTGACCCGGCACTCGCGGACGAACCTGCGCCGCAGGTCGTCTGCGGCCTCACTGTCGGAGGGACCCGCGACCCGGTCGGGGCGCAGCAGTTTCACCGCGACCCTGCGGTCGAGCCGCTGGTCGTACGCCGTCCACACCTGGCCCATGCCGCCCTGGCCGAGAATGGTCGCCAGCTCGTAACGGCCCGCGATGACACGGCCGTTCACCTGCCGTCACCCTCCTTGCGGAGGTAGTCGCTGAGCTCGTCGAGCTCGGCGCGCACCTGGTCGAGGCGCGGAGGGGTGGCGAGCCTCGGCGGATCCGCCAGGGGCGGCGGAACGGCGGAGGACCGCTGCTGGGCGGGCGGGCGTACGGAGTCGGCCGGGGGCGGCGGGTAGCCGTACCCGGGGGTGGGCCTGGCGGGCGGGACGGCGGGGACGTGCGGCACGCCGTGGGCCGCGTACGGCGCCGGGCCGCCGGGGATCGCCTGCTGGGGGCCGTAGTGCCGGATCTCCGCGTAGAGGTAGTAGGTGATCGTGCCGATCACGGTGCAGAGCAGCCAGCCGAGGAACACGAGCGCCTGCGCATCCGTCAGTTCCTCCTCGCTGTCGGGCGTGGAGACGATGTACGCGAACATGCCCGCGTTGAGCGCGATGACCACCGCCATCAGCGTCCAGTCCAGCCCCTTGCGGGTGACGGTGGCCAGCCGCAGCAGCGCTGCCCAGGACAGGAACCCGCAGCTCATGAGCGTGAGTGCCACGAAGAGCACGCGCAGCGCGGTCAGCGTCGCCGAGGACGGCCGCCGCTTGGGTAGCTGCGGCGGCGGATAGCCGTAGCCGTGCATGTGCTGCTCCCGGGAGGGTCTGAGTCGGACGTTGCTGCGAGCGTATACACCGACACGGACAACCGGTCCCGGGTTGTGCACAACCGTTGTGCTTCAGGTCACTTCGGGGCCACCGTCCCGTCCGTGAGCCCGTCGTACATCCCCTGGACCAGCTGCCCGCCGAGCCGTCCCGCCGTGCGCAGCGCCTCCTCGAAGGCGGCCAGGGCGCTGAACTGCGCGCCGTACTTACGCTGTTCGTCCAGCGGAAGGCGCGGTACCTGGAGGCGGCGGGCGTCGAGCCGCGTCGCCGTGGAGGCGTAGCTGCTGGCCTGCCGGTTGTTGGCGGTCCCGCGCAGGAAGCCGGCGAGGAACCAGGGGTCCAGGGCGGCCGGATCGGGGCGCAGCAGCTGGAGGTTGCGGCCGAGCGCGGCCCCCGCAGTGGCGTCGTCGACGACCCGGGCCACCGCGCCGCCGCCGAGCACGGGCACCACCACGTCGCCCGTCTCCAGCAGCACCGGCTCGTCCTGGGGGCTGCTCGCGGGGGCCGTGGGCGTCCCGCTGGGGGCCGTGCCGGCGAGGACGTCGTGCTCGGTGAGGACCGCCACCCGGCCGGTCGCCGCGCCCGTGCCCGTGCGCAGGTGCAGGGCGCCGGCGCGGGCCAGTTCGCCGACCGTGGTGTGAGGCCGCCTGGCGGCCTCGCCGGGCACAGCGGGGGCCGGGGCGAGCCGGGAGACCAGTTTCAGGGTGTCCTGCAGGCGCTCCCGTACGGCCGCCAGCTCCGCCGCGCCGCCGCCGGACGCCGCGGGCGGGAGGTGACGGGCGGGGGTCAGGTCGACGTCGTCGTCGAGCAGTTCGATGACGGGGACGGCGCGGCTCGCCCCCGGGCGCCCCTCGAAGGCCCCCCGGCGGCCGGCCGCGTCGAAGCGCTTCCAGGCGTCGTGGACCTCCGCGCGCAGTGCGGGCCAGTCGAGCCGGTCGCGGCCCGACGCGGCGCCCGGCGCCTCGGGGTCGGCGGTGTCCACGACCAGCAGTTCGGGCGCGGGCCTCGACTCGGCACCCGGCTTGCGGAGCACCCAGAGATGAAGGGGGATGCCGTACGGGGGCGCGGCTCCGGCCGGGAGGGCGATGACGGCGCGCAGCGCTCCGCGGCGCAGCAGGTCGGCGCGGATGCGGCGGCCCGAGCGGCGGGACGCGGAGGCGGGGGGCATCAGCAGCACGGCGGTGCCGCCCTCGCGGAGACGGGCGAGTGCGTGCTGCACCCAGGCGAGTTCCGACTCGGTGCGGGCCGGGAACCCGTACTCCCAGCGCGGGTCGTAGGCGAGCTCGTCATGGCCCCAGTTGCGTTCGTTGAACGGCGGGTGGCAGAGCACGGCGTCCACCGTCAGCCGCGCGAACGCGTCCGTACGCAGGGTGTCGCCGGTCCGCACCTCGATGGCGGGCTCACCGGCCCCGCTCGTCGGTGCCTGGAGAGCGAGCCGGAGCGCGGTGAGCGCCGCGAGGTCGGCGTCCGCCTCCTGCGCGTACAGCGCCGTGGGCCGGCCGACCGCGCGCAGCAGGGCGCCGGTTCCGGCAGCGGGGTCGAGGACCGTGCGCGTGACCCGCTTCCCGCCGTGCGGCTTCTCCGCTTCGGCGAGGGAGGCCATGAGGTCGGCGAGCCCCGGGGGCGTGAGCGTGTACTGACGCGGGTTGGCGTCGAGCTGGCGGCCGAAGAGGAAGTCGAAGGCCTGCCGTACGCCGGTCTCCGCGGCCAGCTCGGCGACGCCGCGCAGGAGCGGGACGGACGGCAGAAGCGCGGAGGCCGTGGGCGTGGGCACGACGTGACCCGGCCCGAAACGGTCGGCCAGCACCCGGTCCAGGGCGTCCGGGAGCACTCCCGCCATACGGGCGTCCGAGACCGCGGTGATCTCCAGCCACGCGGTGGGCCTGTCCCGGACCAGGATCAGGGCACTGCCGGCGTGGACGAGAGCGGTGACGGCGCCGCCGGGGTGCCCGGCCAGCTGCTGCCAGACCTTTTCGCGCAGCGGGACCCGGGCGAGTTTGCCCTGGTCCCGCAGCCACTGCTCGACCTGGTGAAGGGCGAACGAAGGACTCGCCTCGGTGCCACCGACAGGCTTCGGGAAGTCGTCGTGACGGCGGCGCCAGTTGCTGACGGCGGCGCGGCCCACACCCGCGAGCCGGGCGATTCCGGCCGCGGTCACCTCTGTCGAGCTCTCCGGCACTGGCCTGTCTCCCGTTCCACGCACGTCGGTGTCGCCCGTTGTGGGTGAGCATACCGATCACACGCACACAGCGGTTCACGCATGAGACGACTCGAAACAATGGATCACGTGTTGACCCGGTTCACAGGCTCTGCTCTTATTGACCCATCGCACAACGGGGCGGCGCTTCTCGCCGCTCACATCCCCGTCATTCGCCGAAGGGCACACCCATGTCTCAGTACACGCAGTCGCCTCAGCCCCAGCAGCCGTACGCCCCCGCCCAGGCTCCCGGCACGCGGCCCGCCCGCAACGGGCTCGGTGTCGCCGCCCTCGTCCTCGGCATCATCGGGACGGTCTCCGGTCTGGTGCCGCTGCTCTTCTGGCTGGCGGGCATCCTCGGAGTCATCGCCCTGATCCTGGGCCTCGCGGCACGGGGCCGCGCCAAGCGCGGGGAGGCGACCAACAAGGGCGTGGCGACGTTCGGCGCGGTGCTCGGCCTGGTCTCGCTCATCCTGTCGGTGGTCGGAGGCGTCCTGACGTTCAAGGCCGTGGACGACGTGGTGAAGGACATCAACAAGGAGGTGTCGGGGAGCGCGGCCTCCGCGAAGCCGGGGACGGCCACGGGTGGCACGGGTGGCGCGGAGAAGGACACCGCCGAGGAGAAGGCCGTGAGCCTGGACGAAGCGGACACGGCCGTGTACGACGACGGCCTGGAGGTCACGGTCGGACCCGCGAACGCCTACACGCCGGACGCGATCGCAGCCGGACACACCAAGGGCAACAGCGCGTACAAGGTGACCGTCGTCCTGGAGAACAAGGGCAAGGAGAAGTTCGACGCGAGTCTGGCCACCGTGGACGCCCGCGCCGGCAAGGACGGCGTCAACGCCGAGCAGATCTTCGACGGCAAGGTCGGCAAGGGCTTCAGCGGAACGGTCCTCCCGGGCAAGAAGATCACCGCACAGTTCGCCTTCGACGCACCGGCGGACGCGAAGAACCTCACCGTCGAGGTCAGCCCGGGCCTCGAATGGGACGCCGACCAGTGGGACCTGAAGCTCTGACACACCGTGGGCCGCGCACGACGGCCCACGCACGACGGCGCACGGTCCACGGCTCCACGAGGCAGGCAGGCGCCCGGAGATGCGGGCGCCTCCCCGGGGGAGGGCACCATGCCTCTTCCGGAGCACGACACCAGGCCGCGGCAGCAGGTCGGCAGGTCCAACCTCAGGAGAGCAGGAAAGACGTTGTCGCTTACCAGGGAGACAGTGGTCGCGCAGCTGGGCGACAAGGCGTCGGCCAAGCGCCGTTCCGCCGCGAGGCGACTGGGCAGGTCGCCGGACGTGACGGCCGGCCCGGCGCTGCTCGACGCGCTCCGCCGCGAGACCGGCGACCCCCGCACCTGGGAAACGCAGTACGAGATGGTCATGGCCCTCGGGGCGTGCGCCTACGGGCCCGCCGTCGGATTCCTGTCGGAACTGGCCCGGCGGCCCACCGAACACACCGCACTCCACGTGGCCGTCGGCGATGCGCTCCTCCGGCTGCGCGGCCCTGGAGAAGGCGCCGCCGCACTGGAATGGTGCCTGGGACACCGGAACCCCGCGCTTGCCGACGGTGCCCTTCGGGCCGTCGCCGCCCTCGCACCGCCCCTGGACGCCACGACCGTCGACCGGGTCCTGGACTTCCTCGACCCGCTCGATCGGTTCGACGGCCTGCGCTACTGGGCCGCGGTCGCCGCACGGGACTGGCCCGGTGACCGGGTCCGCGCGTTCCTCGACTCGTGCGCGGCAGGCCCCAGGGCGGACGTGGCCGACGCCGCGGCCGCCGCCCTGGAGCGCCGGCGACGATGACCCTCGGGCGACCGCGTGAACGGGTCCCCGGCCGGCCGCCGTGCCGGCCTCGGCAGGCCCGCCCCCGGGCTCACGTCCGGTGGCGCACCCACACGTTCGGTTCGACGTACACCGCGTAGCCGTGCCGGACCGAGCACAGCACCGGCACCAGGGCTCCCGGCACGTCCACGGGGCCCTCGGTGTCGAACGGCAGCCCCGTCCAGGCGCGCCACCGGTCGAGCGGTGCGCTCACGGTCATCGACGTCGGCGCGACCGAGTCGATGACCCCGCCCGCCCGCACATGAACCCGCAGCCAGGGATCCACCGGCAGGCCGTCCCCGTCCCGGGTCAGCCGGGCGTACTCCTCCATCGGCGTCGCCGGGTCCGTGTGCTTGGCGCTCGGCCGCACCGGGGCCACGACCTCGCGGAAGCCGAGCCGCCGGGCGTTCTCCCGCATGGCGGCCAGCATCCGCCCGGACACGCCCCGGCCCTGCAGCCCCGTGGCCACCGCGATCTCGATGGCGCTGACCGTGTCCGGGGTACGCCCGTGCCGCAGGTCGGAGAACGCCCACAGCAGCACCTGGTCCCAGCCGCTCGCGGGCAGGGAGCCCCGTCCCGGGACGTCCAGGGCGAAGGGCACGCTGTAGGCCCGGGACACCACGGAGCCGTCGGGACCGGTGGCGACCAGCACGTACTCGGGGAACTCGACGGCCAGGCGGGGGAAGTTCGCCCAGCCCACCAGGTCCTCCAGCACGAAGACCGGCCAGGTGACGGGCATCCCGTCGATCGCGCCCGCCAGCTCGGGTCGCTCGGCGAGCGTGGTGATCTTCAGGTCCATGGGCGTCACGGTAGGCGCCGGGCACCGGCCGGCCAAGCGAATTCACCGACGCCGCACACGTCATGCGCAGGTGGTGGCAACGCGCACCGCGGTCGGCACGAGCGTCAGCAGCACCACGGCCGGCCAGTACGCGCGCGGGTCGAGCGCCGCCCTCCGGCGCACCGGGCCGTTGGCGAGCCACCAGCTGATCCCGAAGACCGCGACCACCGGCACGACGATCACCAGCCAGAGCAGCATGCCGTCGTTCTCCGTGGGTTCGCGCCGGGTCCAGCCGGCGTCGGCGAGCGGCCCGTTCGTCAGGAAGTACCAGACCAGCCACACCGGGACGATGCCCGGCACGCCGAGCGCCAGGTTGGCCCCCGCGGCCGTCAGCCGCCATCTCCACATCCGCCCAGTATCCACAGGGCGGCATCCGGGCCCGCCGTGCGCACGGGGCTCAACGCGCCGGGGCGTCCGTCGGGTTGCCGCCCGCGAGCAGCTTCTCCTGCGGGCAGGTCCTCAGCACGTCCGTCATGGCGTCCTGCTCCGCCTGCGTCACCCACAGTCCGTACTTCTTCTTCACCGAGACCTGCCCCGCGACATACGCGCAGCGGTAGTCCTTGTTGGGCGGCAGCCAGGTCGCGGTGTCCCCGTCGCCCTTGCGCCGGTTGGTGGAGGAGTCGGCCGCCACCAGATTCAGCGGATCGTTGGCGAACGCACGCCGTTTGCCGTCGCTCCACTTCTGGGCGCCCTTCTGCCAGGCGTCGGACAGGGCGACGAGATGGTCTATGTCCACCTTGCTGCGTCCGCGCTGGAACTGGATGCGGGTCCCGGTGTACGGGTCCGGGTCCAGGACCCCGCTGAGCACCGTGCAGCCGTCGGAGTCCCGGGAGACGTCGTCGAGCTGGTCTGCGAGGATGTCGTCACGGGTGCCGCAGCCGTTGTGGTCGGTGTCGGCCCAGGCGGACCCGAACTCGCTGCGGTCGTAACCGGTCTTCGGCGCCCGGCCCTTGACCGTGAGGCCCTCGACCGCCTGCAGTGCGCTGCCGCCGGGGGCGGGTGCCGCTTCGGACCGCGCGGGGTCGGGCAGTTCGTCGAGGGAGTCACACCCGGTCAGGACCAGAGAACCCGTCAGGGCCACGGTCACGAGGGCGAGGAGGCGGTTTCGGGGGCTCACTGTGTCAGATGGCTTCACAGCGAACCAGGTTAGGCGCCGGGCCGGAATCGCGGCACGGGGCGGGCCCGCGCAGGCTCACACCTTGCCGATGCCCAGCGTCGTCTCGGACGGCAGCAGCCCCGAGCCGAGCACCCCCACCCACACCGGCCCCAGCAGCTCCACGAGCCGATCCCGCTCATCGGCTGCGAGCGCCTCCCAGGGCTGCGCCGCGCTCTCGTCCGTACGGCGCTCGACCTCGGCGCGCAGCGCGCGGCCCTCGACCGTCGCCGTGCCGTCCGCCTCCACCAGCCCTCGCGCGGCGAGACGACCACGGGCCGACTCCCACTCCCCGGCGCTCCATCCCCGGCTCGCGAACACCTCGGGCCGGGCGGCGCCGACGGCCGCGAAGGAGACCAGCGACTCCACCGGGTCGAGGCCCGCCGCGACGAGCGCCGCCACGTGGCCGTCGCCCCGGTGCTCCCGCAGGATCGTTGCCGCGTGCCACAACACCAGGTGGGGCTCCTCCGGCCACGGCAGGGCGGCGGCCGCCGCCGCGAGGGGGCGCCCGGTCACGTCGGCGGCCAGCGCGGCCCGGCGGGCGAGCGCGGCGGCTCCGGCGAACCCGGGGCCGTCAACGGCGTCCCCGAACAGCGCCCGGTACGCCCGGCCGACGGCCCTCGTCCTGGCCGCGAGCACCTCGTCCGGCGTCGCGACGGACCAGCCGGCCGGCAGGTGGCCGCCGATCATCCGGGGGCTGAAGCTGTAGAAGGTCCCGGTCACCCGCTCGGCGTCCACCGCCCCGAGCGGTGCGGCGCGCCACGCGAAGTAGGAGGGCCACCGCTCGTCCGTCCCGTATCCCAGCGCGGCGGCTTCCTCGAAGGCCTCCGGTGCGTAGTAGACGACGGCGTGCAAGGGCTCCAGCAGGTGCCACATCTGACGCACCCGACCCGATTCGTCGGACATCTGCCGACCTCCCGCTCCCCGGTCCATCTTGTCAGTGACTAGATGTTCAGGGTGCACCTCTCCCCTTGAACTTGTCAATGACTAGATTGCGCGTACGGTACGTCCCATGACCAGCGAACGCGCCTACCACCACGGCGACCTGCGACGGACCCTGCTCGCCGCCGCCCTCGACGCCATCGCCGAGGACGGCCCCGACGCCCTGTCCCTGCGCGACCTGGCCCGCCGGGCGGGCGTCTCCCACGCCGCACCGGCCCACCACTTCAAGGACCGCACCGGCCTGCTCACCGCCGTCGCCGCCGAGGGCTACGCGCTCTTCGCGGACGCCCTGGCCGAGGCCCCCGACCTCAGGGAACGGGGCGTGGCCTACGTACGGTTCGCCGCCCGGCACCCCGCGCACTTCCAGGTGATGTTCCGCCCCGAGCTCCACCGCGCCGACGACCCCGGCCTGCTCGCCGCGAAGGCCCGCGCCACCGGGGAACTGCGCGCGGGGGTCGGCGACCTGCCCGAGGAGGCCCGGGGCGAGGACGCCCGGCTCGCGGGCATCGCCGCATGGTCCCTCGCCCACGGCTTCGCCACGCTGCTGCTGAGCGGCAACCTCTCCGACGCCCTGGAAGGCCGCACCCCGGAATCCGCCTTCCGCGCACTGGCAGGCGCGGTCTTCACGCGGCGCAGCGGCGACGCCGGGTGACATGGCGGGCCCGCCGGGTCACCGTATGCCCGAGGAGCTGTCAGGCGGAACCCGACGAGAACTCGTACTGCACCTCGTAGAGATGCCCCGCCTTCACCATGACCGTGGCCTCGATCGGCCGGTCGTGATCGCTGAAGACGACACGCAAGGTGCGCAGTACGGGAAGGTCGCCGGGGAGCCCGAGCAGCCGGTACTGCTCCTGCGTGGCCACACGCGCGGACACCCGGTCCACGCTGAGCCTGGGCGGGTAACCGAGCGAGGCCAGCAGAGTGGGTGTCCCGCCGGGAATCCGTCGCTGTCCGGTGATCGCGGTCTCGCGAGCAATCTCCAGCGGGTAGTACGACGCGACCAGTTCCGCCGGCTCGCCGTCGATCGACAGCACCTGACGCCGAAGGGCAGCGGCCTCTCCGCGCCGCAGGCCCAGCGCGTCGGCCACGTCCGTCGGAGGCACCGCCTCGGCGACCTCCACCAGCGCGCTGTGCGCACGGGCACCGGAGCGCGACGCCTCGGTCAACCAGCGGTACGGCTCACCGGAAGCCGCAGGCGCCATGTACGACGCGGGGCGCATCGTCCGCTGCCGATGATCACGCACGGTGACCGATGCCCCAGCCCTGCCGATCACCAGCCGCTCCTCCTTCAAGAGATGCAGCGCCTTCTGGACCGTGGCGTTCGACGCGCCGAACCGCTCCTTCAACCGCACCGTGGACGGAAGACTGACTCCGGGCTCCAGGTCCCCCGACATGATCTCGTCCCGCAGATCGGCCGCGATGCGCTCGTGGAGCGAGCGACGGTCTGCAGCCTCCTCTTCGTTTCCGGACACGCTCATCCGATCCTGATCTCGTACCTCAGCCGCTGACCACCCGGCGGCATGACCATCACGTCGGCCTGGACCGGCCGGTCGCGCGCGTCCAGCGTGAGCCGCAGCACCTCCAGGACGGGTCCGTCCGCATCCATGGCCAGAGCGGTCCGCTCGTCCGCCGTGGGCATGCGGGCGGCCACCTCCTCCACCACCCTGACGCCGACGTGACCGAGCTCCGCCAGGAGCCGCACGGCTCCTCCCCGGATCCTGGCAGTCCCTGCCAGCTTCGTGCCCCGTGCGATCCGAACCGGGTAGTAGCTGTCGGTCAACTCGCAGGGCACCCCGTCGAGGTACATGACCCTGCGCCGCTCGACGACCTGCCGGCCCTTCTCCAGACCGAGAAGCGCGGCCACCCGGTCCGGAGCGACCGCCTCACCCGCCCGCACGATCTCCTGCGTTCCCCGACGTCCGTCGACCGCCGCCTCGGCCGCCCACGCGTCACCGCCCTCGGAGGGCGCGAGGTAACGGGCCGACGTGGTGACCGGATCTCCCTGGGCCATGGTTCCTCCTCGTCGCCGCCCCGCCCTGTCGAGCACACGGTAGGTGAAGGCATCCGGAGTGAGCGAGGAGAGCAGTTCGGGCCGCGGGCTCTTCCTCGCTCAACGGGTGGCCGCGGAACTGGGCGTCGACCACCACGTCGTCGGCAAGACGGTCTGGGTCGCCTTCGACCGCCCCACCGTGCCGTAGGGCCAGGGAAGACGCGCGGGCCCCGCCGGACAGTCCGGCGGGGCCCGCGCGCGAAACGTCTCGGCCCTACGACCCCAGGATCGTCGTAAGGAACTCCCCGGTCCACGAGAGGAGTTCGCGGCCCACCACCGGCTTCCCGCCGATCCGGCCCGCGGTCGGGCGCGGCACCAGGATCTGCTGCGCGGCCGGCTTGAAGATCGTCTTCGGGTGCAGCCGCTTCAGCCGCAGCTCCTGCGACTCGCGCAGCTCCACCGGCGCGAAGCGGATGTTCGGGCCCTGGAGCACGATCTCGCCCACCCCGCAGGCCCGCGCGAGCATCCGCAGGCCCGCGACCAGCAGGAGGTTCTCCACCGGCTCCGGCAGCTTGCCGTAGCGGTCGGTGAGCTCCTCGCGCACCGCCCTGATGTCCTCCTCCGAGTTCGCGGAGGCGATGGAGCGGTACGCCTGCAGGCGCAGCCGCTCCCCGGGGGCGTAGTCGTGCGGGATGTGCGCGTCCACCGGCAGCTCGATCTTGACCTCCAGCGGCGGCTCCTCCTCGGCCGCGCCGTCCACGGCGGCCCGGTAGTCGGCCACCGCCTCGCCGACCATCCGGATGTACAGGTCGAAGCCGACCCCGGCGATGTGGCCGGACTGCTCGCCGCCCAGGAGGTTTCCGGCGCCGCGGATCTCCAGGTCCTTCATCGCCACGTACATGCCCGCGCCCATCTCGGTGTGCTGGGCGATCGTCGCCAGGCGCTCGTGCGCGGTCTCCGTCAGCGGCTTCTCCGGCGGGTACAGGAAGTAGGAGTACCCCCGGTCCCGGCCACGGCCGACACGGCCGCGCAGCTGGTGCAGCTGGGACAGGCCGAAGTTGTCGCCGCGCTCCACGATCAGCGTGTTGGCGTTGGAGATGTCGATGCCGGACTCGACGATCGTCGTCGAGACCAGCACGTCGAACCGCTTCTCCCAGAAGTCGACGACGACCTGCTCCAGCTGGCTCTCGCCCATCTGTCCGTGCGCCGTCGCGATCCGCGCCTCGGGCACGATCTCGCGCAGCCTGGCCGCCGCCCGGTCGATGGACTCGACCCGGTTGTGGATGTAGAACACCTGGCCCTCACGCAGGAGTTCGCGCCGCACGGCCGCGCCGATCTGCTTCTCCTCGTACGGCCCGACGAAGGTGAGGACGGGGTGCCGCTCCTCCGGGGGCGTCGTGATCGTCGACATCTCGCGGATGCCCGTGACGGCCATTTCGAGCGTACGGGGAATGGGCGTCGCCGACATGGTGAGCACGTCCACGTTGGCCCGGAGCTTCTTCAGCTGCTCTTTGTGCTCGACGCCGAAGCGCTGCTCCTCGTCGACGATGACCAGGCCCAGGTCCTTGAACTTCGTCTCCGACGAGAACAGCCGGTGCGTACCGATGACCAGGTCGACGGACCCGTCCTTCAGCCCCTCCAGCGTCGCCTTCGACTCGGTGTCCGACTGGAAGCGGCTCAGCGCCCGCACGTTGACGGGGAACTGGGCGTACCGCTCGGTGAAGGTGCCGAAGTGCTGCTGCACGAGGAGCGTCGTCGGCACGAGCACGGCGACCTGCTTGCCGTCCTGGACCGCCTTGAAGGCCGCCCGCACCGCGATCTCCGTCTTGCCGTAACCGACGTCGCCGCAGATCAGCCGGTCCATCGGGACGGACTTCTCCATGTCCTCCTTGACCTCGGCGATCGTGGACAGCTGGTCGGGCGTCTCGGCGTACGGGAAGGCGTCCTCCAGCTCGCGCTGCCACGGGGTGTCCGGGCCGAACGCATGCCCGGGAGCCGCCATGCGCGCGGAGTACAGCTTGATCAGGTCGGCGGCGATCTCCTTGACCGCCTTCTTGGCGCGCTGCTTCGTCTTCGTCCAGTCGGCGCCGCCGAGCCGGTGCAGGGTGGGCGCCTCACCGCCGACGTACTTCGTGACCTGCTCCAGCTGGTCGGTCGGGATGTACAGCCGGTCACCGGGCTGCCCGCGCTTGGCGGGGGCGTACTCGACGAGCAGGTACTCGCGGGTCGCGCCCTGCACGGCGCGCTGCACCATCTCGATGTAGCGGCCCACGCCGTGCTGCTCGTGGACGATGTAGTCGCCGGTCTGCAGGGTGAGCGGGTCGACGGACTTGCGGCGCTTGGCCGGCATCCGCCCCAGGTCCTTCGTGGCCGTGCGCTGCCCGGTCAGGTCCGTCTCCGTCAGCACGGCGAGCTTCAGACCGGGGTCGACGAAACCGTGGTCGATGGCACCGCACGAGACGTGGACGAGCGAGGGCGCGATCTCCGTCAGGTTCGCGTCGAGCCGCGCCGCGATGCCCTCCCCGCCGAGGACCTCGACCGTGCGGGAGGCGGGGCCCTGGCCCTCGGTGACGTACACCGTGCGCCACCCCTCGGCCAGCCACCCCTTGGTGTCGGCGAGCGCCCGGGCGGTGTCGCCCCGGTACGCCTCCGGGGCGTGCATCCCGAGCTTCAGGGTGTCCCCGTCCAGCTCCTCGTCGGCGGCGAAGGGGGAGGTGGACCACCACATCATGCCCAGCTCGCGGGCCCGGTCGCGGACGTCCGCGATACCCCGCAGCGAGGCCGCGCCGACGTCGATCGGGGCCTCGCCGCCGCCCGCCGTGGCCGCCCAGGACGCCTGGAGGAACTCCTGGCTGGTCGCGACGAGGTCCGCCGCCCTGGTCCGCACCCGCTCGGGGTCGCAGACCAGCGCCATCGAGCCCTTCGGCAGGACGTCGATCAGCAGCTCCATCTCGTCGACGAGCACCGGGGCCAGGGACTCCATGCCCTCGACGGCGATCCCCTCGGCGATCTTCCCCAGCAGCTCGCCCAGCTCCGGGTGCGCCTCCGCGAGGGCTGCCGCCCGCTCGCGTACGTCATCCGTGAGCAGCAGCTCCCGGCACGGCGGGGCCCACAGCCCGTGCTCGGCGACCTCCAGGGAGCGCTGGTCGGCGATCTTGAAGTAGCGGATCTCCTCGACGTCGTCGCCCCAGAACTCCACCCGCAGCGGGTGCTCCTCGGTCGGCGGGAAGACGTCCAGGATGCCGCCGCGCACGGCGAACTCGCCCCGCTTCTCGACCAGCTCCACACGGGCGTACGCCGCCGCCGCGAGCGCCTCCACGACCTCGCCCAGATCCGCGCTCTGTCCGTTGCGCAGCGCCACCGGTTCCAGGTCGCCGAGCCCCTTGACCTGCGGCTGGAGCACGGACCGGACCGGTGCGACGATCACCTTGACCGGGCCGGTCTCCGGGTCGTCCGCCCGAGGGTGCGCCAGTCGGCGCAGCACGGCGATACGGCGGCCGACCGTGTCGGAGCGGGGCGAGAGCCGCTCGTGGGGCAGGGTCTCCCAGGAGGGGAACTCCGCCACGCTGTCGGGGGGCAGCAGGGTCCGCAGCGCGGCGGCCAGGTCCTCGGCCTCGCGCCCGGTCGCGGTGACGGCGAGCACGGTCCGGCCGGCCTCGCGGGCCAGCGCGGCGACGGCGAAGGGGCGGGCGGCGGGCGGGCCGACCAGGTCGACATGGGCCCGGTGGCCGTCGGAGGCGGCCTTCACCGCTTCGGAGAGCGCCGGGTCGGTGACGACGACGTCCAGCAGACCGTGCAGGCTCATGAAGGGATTCCGTCCGGTGTGGCGAGTGAGCAACGCGAAGGGCCCGACACGTGGGACGGGCCGGGGTCTCCAGCGTACGACGCCGGTATGTCACCCGCGCGAGGGAATGGCGTTGTCCGTACGGCGGCAGCGGGACTAGCCTTAGTCCAGCAGCTAGTCCATTTCCGGCCCGAGCGAGGCGATCATGGAAGCAGCCCGGCAGTACAACGTGCACGAGGCGAAGACGCACTTCTCCCGGATACTGCAGCAGGTCGAGACCGGCGAGGAGGTCGTCATCAGCCGGGCCGGCGAGCCCATCGCGAAGGTCGTGCCCCTGAGGTCCAAGGTCAACCGGACGGACTACGGCGCCCTCCGCGGACAGATCCACATCCCGGACGACTTCGATGAACTGCCGGACGACATCGCCGAGGCATTCGGGATGCGCGGATGAAGCTCCTCCTCGACACCCATGTCGCCCTCTGGTGGCTGAACGCCTCACCGGAGCTGTCCGACGACCTGAAGGTCATCCTGCGCACCGAGGCAGATGTGTACCTCAGCGCCGCGACCCCCTGGGAGATCGCGATCAAGCAGGAGCTCGGGAAGCTGAAAGGCGAAGCAGATCTCGCCGAACGCGCCCGGGACCTGCAGTTCAAGGGGCTGCCCATCACCGCGGAACACGGCGTCAAGGCCGGCCGCCTCCCGCCGCTCCACCGCGACCCCTTCGACCGCATCCTCGTCGCCCAGGCCCAGACCGAGGGGCTGACGGTCGTCACCCGCGACAAGTGGATCCCCCAGTACGACGTGCCGGTCATGCACGCCTGACCGGAGCGGCGCGGACGGAGGCGAACCGGCCCCGGGACGTTTGGAGGAACGTCCCGGGGCCGGTTCGGTCATCCTACGGCGGGCTCCGTCACCCGTCCGTGGCGATGGCGTTCAGGACGTTCATCCGGCCCGCCCGGAAGGCCGGGACCAAGGCGGCGAACAGTCCGACGAAGGCCGAGGCGACGAACACCGTGAGGATCGTCGGCCACGGGATCTCCAGGACCCCGAGCCCTTCGAGAGCCAGCAGCTTCTGGGCCGAGGTGCCCCAGCCCATGCCCAGGCCGAGTCCGAGCAGGGCACCGAAGAGGGCGATGACCACGGACTCCAGCCGGATCATCCGGCGCAGCTGGCGGCGGGAGAGGCCGATCGCCCGCATCAGGCCGATCTCGCGGGTCCGCTCGACGACCGACAGGGCCAGGGTGTTCACCACACCCAGCACCGCCACGATGATCGCCAGGGCGAGCAGGCCGTAGACGATGTTCAGCAGCTGGCCGATCTGGTCCTTCAGGTCCTCCTTGAAGTCGGCCTGGTTCTGCACCTTGTACTGCGGGTAGGGGGCGAGGGCGCTCTTGAGCGCGGCGTACGCCTCCTTCTCCTTGCCGTCCTCGGCCGAGGCGAACATGATCATGTTCGTGGGCATCCTGTCGGCGGAGACGTAGCGCTCGGCGGTCGTGACGTTGATGTACATCGCGCCCTTGTCGACGTTCGTCTCGTCCGAGGTGATCGCGGCGACCTTCAGCTTCGCGGTCTCACCGGCCTTGAACGCGACGGTGATCTCGTCCCCGGCCTTGATCTTGTGGAGCGCGGCGTAGTCCGAGCCGACCGACATCGAGTCCGCGCCGTACGCCTTCGCCAGGTCGCCGGCCACGGTCTTGCGCCGCAGGTCCTGCGGGTACGTCGGGTCCGCCGCGGTGACGTCCTCGTCGACGGTCGAGCCGTCGGGGTTGGTGAGCTTCGCGGAGAGGACCTTGTAGTCGGTGACGTGCGCGATGCCCGGCACCTTCTCCATGGCCTGCGCGGCCTGCGGCACGATCAGCTGGCCGGTGTTCGACTGGACGATGAAGTCCGTGCCGACCGACTTGTCGAGCTCGTCGGTGGCCGAGGCGACCATGGAGGAGCCGACGACCGAGAGGCAGGCGACCAGGGCCAGGCCGATCATCAGGGCGGCGCCCGTCGCTCCCGTACGGCGCGGGTTGCGCAGTGCGTTGCGCTCCGCCAGCCGGCCGACCGGGCCGAACAGCCGCAGGACGACGGCACCGAGCACCCGTACGATCCCGCCGGCGAGCAGCGGGCCGATCACGATGAAGCCGATCAGGGTGAGGACCACGCCGAGGCCGAGGTAGAGCGAGCCCTCGGTCGCGTCGTCGACCCGGGTCGTCGCCCAGAGGCCGGCGGCGCCCGCACCGGTGAGGACGAGCCCCAGGGCCGCACGGACCCAGCCGGACCTGGCGTCGGCGGGGGTCCCGGCGTCGCGCAGCGCGGCCATCGGGGAGACCTTGCCGGCCCGGCGGGCCGGGATGTAGGCGGCGAGGACGGTGACGACGATGCCGAGCACCAGCCCGATCACCGGCGTCGTCCAGGCGATGGTGAGGTCCCTGGTCGACAGTTCCATGCCCATGGCGCCCATGAGCTTCATCAGCCCGACGGCGAGGCCGATGCCCGCCCCGACACCCAGGACCGATCCGACGATGCCCAGGAGGACCGCCTCGATGAGCACGGACCGGTTGACCTGCTTGCGGCTGGAGCCGATGGCCCGCATCAGGCCGATCTCGCGGGTGCGCTGGGCGACGAGCATCGAGAAGGTGTTGACGATCAGGAAGATGCCGACGAGGAACGCGATCCCGGCGAACCCGAGCATCGCGTACTTCATGACGTCCAGGAACGAGCCCATGGAGTCCTTGTTGTCCGCCGCGCTCTCCTTCTGGGTCCGGAGCTTGTACGCCCCCTGGTCGCCCAGGACCGCGCCGACGTTCCGCTTCAACTGCTCGTCGCTCACACCGGGTTCGGCGGTGACGGCGATGTGCGTGAACACGCCGGGGGCGCCCAGGAGCTTCTGCTGGGCGGTGGCCGTGTCGAGGTAGACGACGGCCGCACCGGGGTTGGTCACGGTGAACGAGGCGATGCCGGTGACCTTCGCCCGGATGTCCCCGGTGACGGCGATGGTGCGCACCTCGTCACCGATCTCCAGGTGGTGCTTCTCCGCCGTGTCCGCGTCGATCATCGCCTCGGTGGGGCCGCGCGGGGCGTGGCCGGAGGTGATCTCCATGGACCGCAGGTCGTTCTCGGTCCAGTTGCCCGCGATGGTCGGGGCGCCGGTGTCCGAACCGAGGTTCTTGTCGTGGCTGTCGACCAGTGTGACGGCCATGCTCGTGACGGCGCCCTCGGCCTTCTTCACACCGTCGGCGCCCGCGACCTCGGCCACGACGGACTGCGGCAGTGCCGCGGGCTTGCCGTTCTCCGGGATGTCGTCGGCGCCGCCGGCCGCCTTGGGACTGACCGTCACATCGGCGGAGGTCGCGGCGAAGAGCTTGTCGAAGGTGGTGTTCATGGTGTCGGTGAAGACGAGCGTGCCGCACACGAACGCCACCGACAGCAGGACCGCGACGGCCGACAGCGCCATCCGCCCCTTGTGCGCCAGGAAGTTGCGCATCGAGGTCTTCCACACGGTCATGACGTCCGCCCGCGCGCGTCGAAGTCCTTCATGCGGTCGAGGACCTGCTCGGCCGTGGGGTTCTGCATCTCGTCGACGATCGACCCGTCCGCGAGGTACAGCACCCGGTCCGCGTACGAGGCGGCCACCGGGTCGTGGGTGACCATGACGATGGTCTGGCCCAGTTCGTCCACGGACTTGCGCAGGAACGACAGCACCTCGGCGCCGGCCCGTGAGTCGAGGTTCCCGGTCGGCTCGTCGCCGAAGATGATCTCGGGCCGGGCCGCGAGCGCCCTGGCCACCGCGACGCGCTGCTGCTGGCCGCCGGAGAGCTGGGTGGGCCGGTGCTTCAGCCGCTCGGCGAGACCGACGGTCTCCACGACCTGCCGCAGCCACTCCGCGTCCGGCTTCCGGCCGGCGATGTCCATCGGCAGCGTGATGTTCTCGATCGCGTTGAGCGTCGGGAGCAGGTTGAACGCCTGGAAGATGAACCCGATCCGGTCCCGGCGCAGCTGGGTGAGCTTCTTGTCCTTGAGGCCGGTGATCTCGGTGTCGGCCAGGTGGATCTGACCGGAGGTCACCGTGTCCAGGCCCGCGAGGCAGTGCATCAGGGTCGACTTGCCCGAACCGGACGGACCCATGATCGCGGTGAACTGCCCCCGGGCGATGTCCACGTCGACGTGGTCGAGGGCCACCACCCTGGTCTCCCCCGCCCCGTACGCCTTGACGACCTGGCGCGCCCGCGCGGCGACGGCCGTGCGCCCTCCGGTGTCCCCGTGCCTGGGAATGGTCACAGCCGTTGTCACGGTTTCTCTCCTATGTCGGTCAATGCCTGGACGTCTCGGTGTACGTGTCGAGTCTCGTGTGCGGGGGCCTCGCGCGCCCTGGTGCCCGGCGCAGTCTTCGCCTGGGGGTTTTCCCCACCCCTCCCCCTGCGGCGGGCCACATCAGCGATGCAAGAACACGTTAAGGAACGGGGTCCGCCGCTCTCGTCCTCCGGCGGGAGGAACGATCCCTGGGCCGCAGTACGGAGCTCCCCCTAGGGGTCCGGGTCCCGCGGACGAGCCCCGGGTAGGGGTGGTCTCACCCCTCGGCCCGCGTCTGCCCTTCCCGCGCCACTGGTGGGACAGTGGCCCCCAGGAGATACGTGCATAGGGAAGGGACCCCGGTGGGCGGCACGGAGAGCGTCGGCGGTACGGACAGCCCGGAAGCGGTACGCGGCACGGCCCCCCGGGGCGTGCCGGATTCCGACCGGGCCCGCCGCCCGGTCGCGGCGGCCCTCATGCTGGGCATGGGTCTCGCCGCCATCGACGGCACCATCGTCGCCACCGCCGTCCCCCAGATCGTCGGCGACCTCGGCGGCTTCTCCGTCTTCTCCTGGCTCTTCTCCGGCTATCTGCTGGCGGTGACCGTCACGCTGCCGGTGTACGGGAAACTCTCCGACACCTTCGGCCGCAAGCCCGTCCTGATCGCCGGCATCGTCCTGTTCCTCGCCGGTTCTCTTCTGTGCGCCGCGGCCTGGAACATGGCGGCCCTGATCGCCTTCCGCGTCGTCCAGGGCCTCGGCGGCGGCGCCCTCCAGGGCACGGTGCAGACCATCGCCGCCGACCTGTACCCGCTGAAGGAACGCCCGAAGATCCAGGCGAAGCTGTCCACGGTCTGGGCCACGTCCGCCGTGGCGGGGCCGGCGGCAGGCGGACTGCTCGCCGCGTACGCCGACTGGCGCTGGATCTTCCTGATCAACCTGCCGGTCGGCGCCGTCGCCCTCTGGCTGGTGGTCCGTCACCTCCACGAACCGGCCCGGCCGCGCCCCGCGGTCCGTCCCCGCGTCGACTGGGCGGGCGCGCTCGCCGTCTTCGCCACCGGTGCGCTCCTGCTGACCGCCCTGGTCCAGGGAGGAGTCGCCTGGCCGTGGCTCTCGGCGCCCTCGCTCGGCCTGCTGGCGGGGAGCGCCGCACTGGCCGCCCTGACCGTCGTCATCGAGCGGCGCGCCGCCGAACCGGTCATCCCCGGCTGGGTCTGGCGGCGCCGCACCATCGCCTCGGTGAACCTCGCCCTCGGCGCGATGGGGCTGCTGATGGTCGCGCCGACCGTCTTCCTGCCGACCTACGCCCAGTCCGTCCTCGGGCTCGGCCCGATCGCCGCCGGGTTCGTCCTGTCCGTGATGACCCTGAGCTGGCCCGTCTCCGCCGCCCTGTCCGACCGGGTCTACAACCGCATCGGCTTCCGCCGCACCGCGATCACCGGCATGTCCGGCGCCCTGCTGGTCCTCCTCTGCTTCCCGCTGCTCCCCTACCCCGGCTCCGCCTGGCAGCCCGCCCTGCTGATGCTGCTGCTCGGGGCGACGCTCGGCCTGTTCCAGCTCCCGCTGATCGTCGGCGTCCAGTCGACGGTCGGGTGGACGGAGCGCGGGACGACGACGGCCTCCGTGCTCTTCTGCCGCCAGGTCGGGCAGAGCCTGGGCGCGGCCCTCTTCGGCGCCGTCGCGAACGGGGTGCTCGCCTCCCGGCTGTCCGACGCCCCCGTCCCGGGTCTGCCCGGCGACCTGGACGCCGTCTCGCACGCTCTGGAGAATCCGGCAGCCCTCTCCGCCGCCGCGACGGACTACCTGCGCAGAGCCGTCGACACCGCCGTCGACCACGTGTTCACGGGCGCCGCGGTCGCCGCGGCCCTCGCCCTGCTGGTGCTCGTCGTCGTGGCTCCGCGCCGCTTTCCCGTGCTGGCCGAGCACGAGAGCGCTCCCCCGGCGCCCAAGGACTAGACAACTGGCGAGTTACCGAAGGTAGTTCGCCCGTAACCCTCCCCCTTCGCGATACCCGCGAGTAACGTACGCGCTCCCGACAGCGCACCCGCGCTCCTGCCTTGCAGCCCGTCCCCGGGCCCGAGCCATGCAAGGAGCACCGCCTTGCCGTACGACGCGCAGCCGCCCCCGTACCCGCCCCGGCGTCCCCCGCACCCGCGCCCCCACCGGCCACCGCCGCCGCCCCGGCGGCCGCCCTACCCCGGCGACTACCTGCTGCCCTGGCAGAGTTCACCACCCCCGCGGCCGCCCCGGCACCGGCCGCCCGCCCCGCGCCGGACATCCGCCCCCGGCCACCACGGCGACCTCCGCCGGCTCCGCACCGCCTACCGCCTGCTGCGCCGCGTCTCGACCCTCACCGCGCTCGGCTACTTCACCCTCTTCCTCCTGCTCTCCGGCTACGCCCCCGCCCTCATGACCCGCCCCGTGGGCGGCAGCGGACTCACCACCGGCCTCCTCCTCGGCCTCTGCCAGCTCCCCGTGGCCCTCGCCGCCATCGCCGTGTACGAGTGGACGGCGCGGCGCACCGTCGACCCCCTCTGCGCCGGACTGCGCGAACGGGCCGCCGGCGACAGCAGGGGCACCTGGCCGGCCGCGGGACGCGGGACGGGAGCGGGCCGGTGAACGGGTTCGACGAGTCCGCCCAGACGATGTCCCTGACCGCCTTCATCGCCGTCGCCAGCGTCACCCTGCTGCTCTGCGTCATGACCGGACCCGACCGCGACGACCTCGACGAGTACTACACCGGCTACCGCTCGCTGTCCCCCCTGCGCAACGGCCTCGCCGTCGCCGGCGACTACCTCTCCGCCGCCACGGTCCTCGGCACCACCGGGGTCATCGCCCTCACCGGCCACGACGGCCTCGTCCTCGCCCTCAGCACGGCGCTCTCCCTCGTCCTGCTGATGTTCCTGCTGGCCGAACCCCTGCGCAACGCGGGCCGGTTCACCATGGGGGACATGCTCACCCGCCGGACCCCCGGCCGGGCCGCGCGCATCGCCTCCTGCACGGTCACCCTCGCCGCGCTGCTGCCGCTCATGGTCGTCCAGCTCGCCGGCAGCGGAAACCTGCTGTCCTTCATCCTCGGCTTCGACAGCTCCGGATTCCGCACCGGAGCCATCATCACCCTCGGCGTCGTCATGACCGGCTACGCGGCCATCGGCGGCATGAAGGGCACCGCCCTCATCCAGATCGTCAAGACCGTCGTCCTGCTCGGGGCCGGGCTCCTCGTCTCCGTCCTCGTCCTCGACCGCTTCGACTGGGACACCGGCGCGCTCCTGCGCGCAGCGGAGACCGGCAGCGGCGCGGGCGCCGCCTATCTGCACGCCGGACTGCAGTTCGGCGGCAACGACCTCGACATGATCAGCTCCGAACTGACCGTCGTCCTCGGCGCCGCCTGCCTGCCGCACATCACCATGCGGATGACCGGGGTCCGCGACGCCCGGGCCGTCCGCCGCTCCATGTCCTGGGCGGTCTGCGTCGTCGTGGGCCTCTGCCTCCTGCTCACCGTCATCGGCTTCGGCGCCGCGGCCCTCGTCGGGCACGACCGCATCACCGCCGCGGGCGCCCAGGGAAACAGCGCGATCCTCCAGGTGTCCGGAGCCGTCGCGGGAGGCGGGGAGACCGGCGCGCTCGTCGTCACCACCATGACCACGGCGATCTTCCTCACCCTGCTGGCCTCCGTCGCCGGAATGATCCTGGCGTGCGCCAACTCCCTCGCCCACGACCTGTTCCACCACGGAGTGCGCGCCCGCACCCCCATGGACACCCGCACCGAACTGGTCACCGCACGGGGCTCGGCCGTCGCCGTCGGCACCCTGGCCGTCACCCTCGCCGTCCTCGCCCGCCACTGGAACGTCCAGGCCCTGGTGACCCTGTCCTTCTGCATCGGCGCGTCCGCCATCGCCCCGGCCCTCGTCTACAGCATGTTCTGGCGCCGCTACACCCGCACCGGCCTGCTCTGGACCCTCCTCGGCGGCACGGCGTGCGTCCTCGTCCTCATCACCGGCACCGACCTGGTCTCCGGATCACCCGGATCCGTCTTCCCCCACCGCGACTTCAACTGGTTCCCGCTCACCACGACCGGCCTGGTCTCCATCCCCTTCGGCTTCCTCGCCGGCTGGCTCGGGAGCGTACGGGGCCGCGACGACGACAGCGCCGCACAGCGCCGCCGGTACGAAGCGGTCGAGCCCTGGATCCTGGCCGGAGCCCCGCCCGCCGGACGCCGGTGAAAGCCCCCGCCCCGGGCGCGCCCCCGCGTCAGTCCCGCGCCGGGCCCGCCGTCACACGCCCGGTCAGCGCCGCCAGCGAATTGCGCACGTGCGTCATGTGCGCCTGGACCTCCTCGCGGCTCTCCAGGTGTTCCCGCAGCACCCGGTCCGTCTCCCGGCCCACTCGCTCCTCCGCCGCCCTCGCCTCCGACAGCAGCTCCGCGGCCCGCGCCTGCGCGTCCTCCTGGCGGTGCCGGGCCGCCTCCTCCGCCTCCGCCGACCGCCTGCGCCCCTGCGCGAGCAGCGCCTCCCCGCGCGCCGCCAGCTCGGCCTCGCGCTCCGCCGCCGCGGCCTCGGCGGCCGCGATCTCCGCGTCCAACGCCTTGCCCCGCTCGATGTGCTCCTGCTCCTGGTGCGCCAGCACACCGGCGGTACGGCGGCGCGTCTCCGCCATCTCCGCGTCCGCCGTGCCCCGCACCTCACCGGCCTCCCGGCGCGCGTCCTCCACCAACGACCCGGCCCGGTCCCGCGCCGCGGCCAGCCCCTCCTCCGCACCGGCGTCCGCAGCCGCCCGCACCTCACCGGAACGTTCCCGCGCCGCCTCGCGGGCCACCCGCCCCGCCTCGTCCGCCGCGTCCCGCAGCGCCTGCGCCTCCTCCAGCGCCGCACCCCGGGCCGCCTCCGCCTCGGCCTCCGCCAGGGCCAGGATCCGCTGCGCCCGCTCCCCCAGCGACACGTACGTCTGCGGCGCCAGCGCGGCCACCACCTCACGCAGCCGGGCCGACTCGGCGGCCAGTTCCTCCGCCAGTCCGGTCAGCCGCGAGATCCGGTCCAGGGCCGCGTCCCGCTCCGCCGACAGCGAGGCCACCGCCCGGTCCACCTGCTCAGGGCTGTAGCCACGCCCCCGTACGCCGACAAAACCGTGCGCGGACACCGGTCCACCACTCATCCCTGAAGCCCTCTTCCCGCTCTCCGACTCCCCGACCATGAAGCAATACGTCAAGGATGCGGTAATTGGCCCGGAAGTCGGAATCGATCAGCTCCATTCAGGACGGAAGCGGCCGACATCACAAAGCGCACACGAAAGGCGCCCGTCCCCGACTGGGGCCGGACGCCTCACGCACACAACAGGCCAGAACCGATCAGATCAGAGCAGGCCGTCCCACATCTGCTCCAGCAGAACCGACCACCAGCTCTCCGGCGACGCCAGCGCCGCCGGATCCAGCGCCACCAACTGCGCCTGGAAATCGACCGTCCAACGGCCCGCCTGCTCCGGATTCAAGCCGAACCGGAGACGCCACATCCGCCCCAGCAGCGCCATCGACCGCACGAACTCCGGCAGCCCCGTGTTCACGAACTGCGGCGGCACCGGCTGACCACCCGGGCCCGCCTCCACGGGCACGGCCACGATGTTCGCCGTCCCGTACTGCACACAGACCGCCCGGCCGAAGTCCGAACCCATCACCAGATACGAACCCGCGTCCGACGCCGCCGGCACCCCCCGCTGCGCCGCGAGTTCCGCCAGCGTCGGCACCACCGGATGCCCCGGCTGCGCCCAGAAGAACGGCCCGAAGTCAGCGGGCAGCCCCGCCCAGACCAGCGTCCGCGCCACGACCTCCGGCACCCCCTGACGGGACACCGCACGCTGGTCGAACCGCAGCACACCGCTCGGTCCGAACGCCCCGTGCATCTCCTCCGCCAGCGCCTCCGGCGGCAACGCCGGCGCCGGCGGCACCTGCGGCAGCGGCGCCCGCACCGGAGCGGGCCGCGCCGGCCCGTCCGCCACCTGGTGCAACTCGCCCTGATGCGTCAGCAGATGCTGCATCCCCTGCTGCCGGCTCGCATGATCGGTGCCGTACGGCGCCACACTCGTGATCCGCACCTGCGGCCACGTCTCCCGGATCATCCGCGCGCAGTAACCACCCGGCAGCTCACAGGACTCGAGCTCCGTGTGCAGCTCGATGACCTGCTGCGGCGGCACGTTCATCCCGCGCAGCTCGTGCAGCATCCGCCATTCCGGATGCGGGGTGCCCGGCTCCGAACGCCGGATCAGCTGCTGCTCGCTGCCGTCGGCCGCACGGAACCTCAGCACGGCCTGGTAGCCCGGACCGACCATGGGCCGGCCCGTCGGCTGCTGCGGATACCCGTACGCCCCGGGCGGCGGCGGGGTGTGCGGGCCCGGAACACCGGGAGCACCCGGAACACCGGGAGGACCCGGAGGACCCGGCGGCTGCGGCGCACCCGGGCCCGCCAGCATCGTCGCGGCATGGTGCGCCCCACCGCCCGGAGGCGGTGTCGCACCCGGCGGCGGGCCGGGAGGCGCGGGCGGCTGCGGGACACCGGGCGGACCGGGAGGCCCCGGAGGGCGCGGCGCGCTCGGGCCACCGACGCCCGCGAACACCGTCGCGGCATGGTGCGCCCCGCCGCCCGCGGGCGGCGGGGAACCCGGAGGACCGGGAGGCGCGGGCGGCTGCGGCGCACCCGGAGGCGGCGTCGCACCGGGCGGACCCGGCTGCGAGACCAGCTGCGTCGGTGCGTAACCGCCCGGTGCACCCGGACCCGGCGGCGGCGGAACGGCACCCGGCCGCACCCCGGGCGTGCCCGGCGCCCCCGGGGGCGGCGGAGTCGTCGCCCCCGCACCGCGCGCACCCCTCGGGGGCACCACGGCCTTGCTCGTCGCGGCGTCCGCGATGTCCCCGGGCCCCGGCCCGGCCGGCGCCGCGGGAGCACCGGGCCCGGCCGTCCCCGGCGGCGGAGCCTGCGGATCCAGCCCGGGGACCACCGCGGTCGCCGGCAGCCCGCTGCCCCCCGACATCAACGCCGTCGGTGCCTCCGCGGAGACGACCGGAGGCGGAGTCCCGTCGTCGTCGGAACCCGACAGCGGCGGCGCGAACACCGTCGCGGGCAACGGCACCCCGGCCCCGTCGCCCCGCGCGTTCGTGTCCGTGCCCGCCCACGGGGTGGCCCCGGCCGGCACACCGTCCTGAGCCGTCGGCTCGTGGTCCTCCTCACCGCCGGCAGCCGGCCACGCGGCCCCGCTCCCGGCGCCCGCGGCTCCGGCGCCCGCGGAAGGGGCGGCGGCAGCGGCGGGCGAAGACTCCTCCGCACCCGCACGCCGGTCCGGAATCCCGAGCTTGTCCGCCGCCTCCTGCAGCCACTCCGGCGGACTCAGCAGGAACGACGTCTGATTCAGATCGATGCGCCGCGGCGGCTCCGGAACATCCCCCGCCCCGGACGGGACCCCGTACTCCTCCTCGTACCGCCGTATCACCTCGCCCACGGGCAGCCCCGGCCACAGCGTCGCCTCACCGCTGTCCCGGGCGATCACCAGACGCTGGCGACCACCGTCCGACACGGGACCCTCGGCCCGGTCCTCGGCCCACACCACGAAACCCAGCTCGAACTCACGGACCCGGACCTCACGGTGCTGATACGGGGGCACATCACCGTTGACCCACTCATCCGCACGCTCCTGCGCCTGCGCGAACGTCACCACCGCGCTCACCCCTCCACCGGGACGGCCCGCGCGAAGCCGCCGTCCACCATCAGGTTCGCCACCGTCTCCAACTCCGGCGGACTGCCCGCGAGACGCTGCAGGAAGGCGTCGAAGTCCTCACCGCACGGCAGCAGAAGCCGGTCCACCCGCTCCTGCACACCCCAGCCGTCCCGGTCCCGCGCATCGTCGTACGGGCAGAACCACACGGACCCCGCCCCGGAGCCCCGCACCTTCAACGCCAGAATGCCGCCCTGGACGAAACCCACGCCCAGGAAATCCTTCGTGAAGTGGTCCCGCAGACACTTGTTCACGTACACCAGGTCGTTCACGGCCGCCTCCTCGCGCACCGTGAAGAACGGCTGGTCCACCAGCAGCCCCAGCTCCGCGTCCAGCGCCACACCCACCGGGGCCGACCCGCCGGCCGCCTTCAGGAACGACCGGTACGCACCCGGAAGGCGGTAGCCCAGATCCTCCTCGACACCCAGGATCTGCTGCTCGCCCACCGCCACCGACCCCTTGGGAAGCCGGAAATGAGCCGGACGCGTCTCCTGCAGCGGCCGCGTACCCCGACGGTCCTGGTCCACCGAAGCCGTCGCCAGACCACCGTGATGACGCAGCAGCGCCTTCACCTCGATCGGCACCAGCTCCATCCGCCGGCCACCCGCCACGTGGTGCCACGTCCAGCCGTGCGGCGTCGCCACCGCCGGGATGGTCTCCCACAGCTCGTGACCGCTCGCCGCCGACGCCGCGTTCGCCGAGACGTAGTCCGTCAGCCGCAACTCGTCGACACCGAACCCCGGAGGCGGATCCGCGATCTCCGCGGCCGCACGCGCGTACGGCGAGAGCACCGGATAGCCGTCCCCGTCCACACGGACACCCTTCGGGTGCCGGGACGCCCGGACCGGATCCGGGAAGTGAACGACCTGTCCCGCATAAGCCGCGTTCGGTGGCGCGGCTTGCTGCCCGAGCCGACCTGAAGTCATGGCGGTTGCCCCCTGCTGCGTCCGGTGTTCCGCACAGCCTATGCGGTGACGCAACACGGCCCCCCGCCCCCGCACCACCACTCACCGAACGTCACCGGCGCGTGACGGACACGCGACAACACGGCCACCGAGCCGCGACACGCAGACACGTTTCCCCGCCCCAGCTTCCCCACCACCCTGCACATTTGGCAGGCTGTCCCCCGCAACTCGGGGGATTGCACGGGAGGGACGATCGTCATGCACACAGCACAAGCAGTCACATCCGGAGATCCGCGACTCAGTTGGAGCACCACCGAACCCAGCCGCGCACCCCGACTCCAGCACCGCCGCGACGGCATCCTGCCCGCGGTGGCCGCGGCCCTGTCCGTACGCGGAGAAACCCTCACCTGCACCGCGGGCAAGGGGGACCAGCCACCTGCCCTGCACCCACTCGTGCAGGACTTCCTCGACACCCTCACCAGCATCCAGCGCGAACGCTTCACCGGACGCTGCCCCGAGGCCATACTCCTGTCACGGCAACTCAACGCCGCCGACGAGAGCCGCTCCAAAAGAGCCCAGCGCAAACCCCTCACCAACGGTGAGGCCCGCCGCGCGCTCAAACACGGCCGGCTCACCGCCCGCCACATCCGCGAGGACGGCGACCCCCTCCACGGCAGCTACGCACCCCCCTGCCGCTCCTGCACGGCGATGCTCGCCCACTTCGGTGTGCGCCCCGTCGACCTCGCCGGCACAGGCACGGCGACCACGGCCGAGAAGGGCTGAACACACCACCATGCACGACCGCACCGGCCTGCCCGCCCAACAGCAGCACGCGCCCACCACCCGCTTCTCGCTCAACGTCGACACGGCACTGCGCAACGCCGGATGGCTGCCCGGACGCTGGGACATCCGGCAGGCCGAGGAATGGGCGGACGCCCTGCGCTCCCACGCCTCCCCCGCAGGCCACCAGCACGCCGTCTTCCCCGCCGCAGTCGAGGCCTGGGCCGAATTCGGCGGCCTCCGCATCACCGCGATCGCCCCCGGCCGGCAGATCGCCGCCGCCACCGTGGCCATCGACCCGCTCAACGGACTCCACCTCGCCCGCACCCTCGGCGACCTCGGCCGCGCACTGGAGACCGAAGTCGCACCCCTCGGCGACGAGGGCGACGGCCAGGCGGTCCTCGCCATCGACAGCGAAGGACGCGTCTACTCCATCGACCACACCGGCGACTGGTACCTCGGCTCCGACATCGACCGGGCCCTCGAAGCCCTCATCACCGGCGCACAGCCCACCCGCCTCACCCCCGGCTGAGCCCCGAACACCCCACCCGGCCCGGGCACCCCCCACCCGGGCCCCGGAACCGTCCCGGAACACCGGCCCCGGACCTGCCCCCGCACGACCGCCTCACGCCACCCCGGCGTCCGGCAGCACCGCCGACACCCGGAAACCCCCCGCGTCCGTCGGCCCCGACACGAACACACCCCCGAGCCCCAGCACCCGCTCCCGCATCCCCACCAGACCGTTGCCCCCGCTCGGCAGCCCCGCATCCGCCGCCGCCCCGTCCGACGGACCGTTCTCCACCTGCATCGCCACCTCCGCACCCCGATGCGCCAGCCGCACCCACGTCCTCGCACCCGCCGCATGCTTGTGCACGTTCGTCAGCGCCTCCTGCACCACCCGGTACGCCGTCTGCTCCACCTCCGGCGCATACGGCCGCAGCTCCCCCTCCACCGACAGCTCCACCGTCATCCCCGCCTCACGGGACTGCGCCACCAGCGCCTCCACCTCGCACAGGCGCGGCCCCTCCTCCACCACGGCAGCCGCAGCGGCCGCCGCCGCCCGGCCCACCGAAGCCAGCGGCACGGCCCCCGCCGGCGACGCGATCAGCGCGTCACCGCTCCGCAGCACCCCGAGCATCTCCCGCAGCTCCGTCAGCGCCTGCCGGCCCATGTCACCCACCAGCGCCGCGTTGCGCACCGCCTTCGCCGGATCCTTCGGAGCCACCGCCTGCAGCGCCGCGGCGTGCACCACCATCAGGCTCACCCGGTGGGCGACGACGTCGTGCATCTCCCGGGCGATCCGCGTCCGCTCCTCCGTACGCGCCCACTCCGCCCGCTCCTCGGCCCGGTCCGCCAGCAGCGACAGCTCCCGCTCCAGCGAGTCCGCGCGCTCCCGGAGGCTCTCCATCAGCCTGCGCCTGGCCCCGATGTACAGGCCGAAGAGCACCGACGGCGCCGTCAGCCCCAGGGACATGAACAGGGACACGACCGGGACGTACCAGACCCCCGGCCCGAAGTCCGCATCGGCGTCCACCGTCTGCCGCAGCCGCACGTACGACACGATGAAGGTGCCGACCAGCGTCATCCCCGTCAGCACGACGGTGATCCTGCGCGGCACGTCCGAGGCCGCCAGCGTGTAGAGCCCGACGATCGCCATCAGGAAGCCCATCTCGGCGGGCGTCGTCGCGATCGACACCAGCACCACCGCGATCGGCCACCGCCTGCGCAGCACCAGCACCGACCCGGCGAGCAGGCCGAACAGCACCCCGAAGGGCACCGGAAGCCCGGTGTCCCCGGCGAACGACACCCCCTCCAGCGCGCACTCCAGCGCCGAGACCAGCGCGAGTCCCACGTCCAGTGCGACGCTCCGTCGCCGCCCCCACCACCAGTAGCCGCGGGTGGTCGGGCCCGCCGCTTCCCGGTCTGCCCCCGTTACGGTCATGGCATCCAGCCTACGGGCGGCCGCATCCCATTTTCCGGAGAGTCCGCCACCACGGAAAGTCACTGGTCGTACCGCGAAGGCCGGCACATCCCACGATCCGGTGAACCGGGCCCCCTTCCATGCCGGACGTCCGCATTCCGGACGAATCTCTTCGTATGACACATGCCAGTGACAAGTACGCGGACTTCGAGGGGTTGCGGGAGCAAGCCGTCGCGCTGCGGCGGGCGGGGCTCAGCCGCCGTCAGATCCGGGACCGCCTGCACGTCGACAACAACGACATCCTCAACCGCCTGCTGGAGGGCGAGCCGGCGCCGGAGTGGACGAAGCGCCCGCGCGCGAAGGACGACCTGCGCGCGAAGGCCCGGGAACTGCGGCTCCGGGGGATGACCTACGACGCGATCCAGGTGGAGCTGGGGTGCTCGAAGAGCTCGATCTCGCTGTGGGTGCGGGACCTGCCGAGGCCGGAGCGCGGCCGAAGCGCCGTCGAACAGGCAAAGCTCGCCGGGCGCATGCGCTGGGATCACGAACTGGCCGTGCGCGACAGCGAACGACAGCGGACGAAGACCACCGCTCGGGCCGAGATCGGGGACCTCACCGACCGAGAACTCCTTCTGATCGGCGTAGGGCTCTATTGGGCCGAGGGAACGAAGGACAAGCCGTACGACCGCCGGGAGAACCTCACGTTCGTCAACAGCGATCCGGGCATGATCAAGACCTACCTGGCCTGGTTGGCCGTGGTGGGGGTCACGCGCGACCGCATCTGCTTCCGGGTCATGATCCACCGGACGGCAGACGTCGTGGCTGCGGAACGCTTCTGGGCGGAGCTCGTGGGCATCGAAGCCTCCGCCCTCCAGAAGACGACGCTGAAGAAGCACAACCCCAGAACGGTGCGGAAGAACACCGGCGAGTCCTACCGCGGGTGTCTGGTGATCCGTGTTTCTCAGGGTGCGGAGTTGTACCGTCGAGTTGAGGGCTGGTGGCGCGGAATCGTGGAACGGGCCCAACTCCACCTCAGGTAGGGTCTGACGCAGTGATCCGCCGTGGGGTAGCGGCATCCCGCAGGCCTTTGGAGCCTTGAGACGCTGGTTCGAATCCAGCCGGCGGAGCTCACGCATCGGGCCCCGACCTCACAGGTCGGGGCCCGCGTTCGTTTCGGGCATTTACGCCCCCGGTATCCTGCGGGGGTCCACCACCCGAAGCCGAAGGGCACATCCGTGAGCGCCAACAGCCTGGCCGTCGTCGTCCTCGCAGCGGGTGAGGGCACCCGTATGAAGTCGAAGACCCCCAAGGTCCTGCACGAGATCTCCGGACGCTCCCTCGTCGGGCATGTCGTCGCCGCCGCCGGCCGGCTGAACCCCGAACACCTCGTCGTGGTCGTCGGCCACGCCGGCGAGCAGGTCACCGCGCATCTGTCCGCCGGGGACACCCCTGTGCGCACCGCCTTCCAGGCCGAGCAGAACGGCACCGGCCACGCGGTCCGCATGGGGCTCGAAGAGCTCGGCGGGACCGTCGACGGCACCGTGATCGTCCTGTGCGGGGACACGCCGCTGCTCTCCGGCGAGACCCTCTCCGTGCTGGCCGCCACCCATGCCGCCGACGCCAACGCGGTCACCGTGCTGACCGCCGAGGTCCCGGACTCGACCGGTTACGGCCGGATCGTCCGCGACCCGGCCACCGGGGCGGTCAGGGAGATCGTCGAGCACAAGGACGCGACCGACGCGCAGCGCGCGATCCGGGAGATCAACTCCGGGGTCTTCGCGTTCGACGGCCGTCTGCTGAGCGAGGCCCTGGGCAAGGTGCGCACGGACAACAGCCAGGGCGAGGAGTACCTCACCGACGTGCTGTCGATCCTGCGCGAGGCCGGCCACCGCGTGGGGGCCTCGGTCACGGGTGACCACCGGGAGATCCTGGGCATCAACAACCGGCTCCAGCTGGCCGAGGCGCGCCGGCTGCTCAACGAGCGCCTGCTGGAGCGCGCGATGCTGGCGGGTGTGACGGTCGTGGAGCCGGCGTCGACGCTGATCGACGCGACGGTGACGTACGAGCGGGACGCGATCGTGCACCCGGGGACGCAGCTGCTGGGGACGACGCACCTGGCGGAGGACGCGGAGGTGGGTCCGAACTCGCGGCTGAAGGACACGGTCGTGCACGCGGGCGCGCGGGTGGACAACACGGTGGCGGACGGGGCCGAGGTGGGTCCGGGGGCGACGGTGGGTCCGTTCGCCTATCTGCGGCCGGGCACGCGCATGGGCGCGAAGTCCAAGGCGGGTACGTACGTCGAGATGAAGAACGCGACGATCGGCGAGGGCACGAAGGTGCCGCACCTGAGTTACGTGGGTGACGCGACGATCGGTGACCACACCAACATCGGCGCGGCGAGCGTCTTCGTGAACTACGACGGGGTGGCCAAGCACCACACCACGATCGGGTCCCACTGCCGGACCGGGTCGGACAATATGTTTGTGGCGCCCGTCACGGTCGGGGACGGCGTTTACACCGCGGCCGGTTCGGTCATCACCAAGGACGTGCCGTCCGGTTCGCTGGCCGTGGCCCGGGGCCAGCAGCGGAATATCGAGGGCTGGGTGGCCCGGAAGCGTCCCGGGAGCGCGGCGGCCAGGGCGGCTGAGGCGGCCGCACCGGAGTCCGGCGGCGAAAGCTGACCGGAAACAGGCGCACCCACGTCTGGCGTACCGTGATAGATGCTCACCCATTTCGGCTGGCTCGTCGCACATCGGGACACATGCGCGCGGAGCCGGATACACGTCTGAGGAGACTGTGCTGTGACCGGGATCAAGACGACCGGCGAGAAGAAGCTGATGCTCTTCTCCGGCCGCGCCCACCCCGAGCTGGCCGAGGAGGTCGCACATCAACTGGGTGTCGGTCTCGTGCCGACGAAGGCCTTCGATTTCGCCAACGGTGAGATCTACGTGCGTTTCCAGGAGTCGGCCCGTGGGGCCGACTGCTTCCTGATCCAGAGCCACACGGCTCCGATCAACAAGTGGATCATGGAGCAGCTGATCATGCTGGACGCGCTCAAGCGCGCCTCGGCCCGGTCGGTGACGGTGATCGTGCCGTTCTACGGTTACGCCCGCCAGGACAAGAAGCACCGCGGTCGTGAGCCGATCTCGGCCCGTCTGGTGGCGGACCTGATGAAGACGGCGGGTGCGGACCGCGTCCTCACGGTCGATCTGCACACGGACCAGATCCAGGGCTTCTTCGACGGCCCGGTGGACCACCTGTTCGCGCTGCCGATCCTGGCGGACTACGTGGGCGCGAAGGTGGACCGGTCGAAGCTGACGATCGTGTCGCCGGACGCCGGACGCGTGCGGGTCGCGGACCGCTGGTGCGACCGGCTGGACGCGCCGCTGGCGATCGTGCACAAGCGCCGCGACAAGGACGTGCCGAACCAGGTCAGCGTCCACGAGGTCGTGGGCAACGTCGAGGGCCGGGTGTGCGTGCTGGTCGACGACATGATCGACACGGGTGGCACGATCTGTGCGGCCGCGGACGCGCTGTTCGCGCACGGTGCGGAGGACGTCATAGTGACGGCGACGCACGGTGTGCTGTCGGGTCCGGCCGCGGACCGTCTGAAGAACTCGAAGGTCAGCGAGTTCGTGTTCACGGACACGCTGCCGACTCCGGGTGAGCTGGAGATCGACAAGATCACGGTGCTGTCGATCGCGCCGACGATCGCGCGTGCGGTGCGCGAGGTGTTCGAGGACGGTTCGGTGACGAGCCTCTTCGAGGAGAACGAGTGACCGCCTCCGGGTGACCGCCTCCGGGTGACCACTTGATCCACTTTGGGTACGGCCTCCCGGCCGGGTAGACTCTTGGAGTTGCTCGGCGAGGGAGGCCGTTCTCATGTCTCGGACATGGGCCGGTGGTCCGTTATCGACGCGCTCTTCGTAGCAGGCCTGTCGTGGGCCGGGTGACCAACGGTTTCTTTCGTCACCTACGAGGAGTGCAGCATGGCTGAGATCAAGCTCGACGCAACGGTCCGTACGGAGTTCGGCAAGGGCGCCGCCCGTCGCACCCGTCGCGCCAACCTGGTTCCCGGAGTCGTCTACGGCCACGGTGCTGAGCCGGTTCACATCAACCTGCCGGGCCACGAGCTGCTTCTCGCGCTGCGTACCGCCAACGTCCTGATCGGTCTGGAGATCGACGGCAAGGACGCCCTGGTGATCCCGAAGGCCGTGCAGCGCAACGCCCTCAAGGGCAACATCGAGCACGTCGACCTGCTCACCGTGAAGCGCGGCGAGAAGGTCAACGTCGAGATCGCGGTGCACGCCGAGGGCGACCTGGCCCCGGGCGCCAACCTGCTGGAGTTCGTGCAGAACACGCTCCTGGTCGAGGCCGAGGCCACCCACATCCCCGAGTCGGTCACGGTTTCCGTGGCGGGCCTGGACGCCGGTGCCTCGATCCTCGCGAAGGACATCGAGCTGCCGAAGGGCGCCACGCTGGCCGGTGACGAGGACGCCATCGTGCTGCAGGTCGTCGCCGCGCAGGCCGAGGAGCCGGCCGCCGACGCCGAGGCCACCGAGGACGCGGCTGCCGAGGCCTGAGCCTCGCCCCACCTGTTCGGCTGAGTGACGGGGTGGCGGTTCCCTTCCGGGGTGCCGCCGCCCCGTTTCCCTGTATCCAAGCCGTATCGACCGGCTTGTCGGCACCGCGAGGAGAGCGAGCTGTGATGTCCGATCCCACCGACCCGTGGCTGATCGTGGGCCTCGGCAATCCGGGCCCCGACTATGCGGCGAATCGCCACAACGTCGGTTTCATGGTCGCCGATCTGCTGGCGGAGCGGATCGGCGGGAAGTTCAAGCGGGCGCAGAAGGCGCAGGCGCAGGTGCTCGAGGGGCGGATGGGTCCGCCCGGGCCCGCGAGCCGGCGGGTGGTGCTGGCGAAGCCGATGTCGTACATGAACCTGTCGGGCGGGCCGGTGACGGCGTTGCGTGACTTCTACAAGGTGCCGCTGGATCACGTCGTGGCGGTGCATGACGAGCTGGACGTCGATTTCGGGATGCTGCGGCTGAAGCTGGGCGGTGGCGACAACGGCCACAACGGGTTGAAGTCGATGACGAAGTCGATGGGCGCGGACTACCACCGGGTGCGGTTCGGGATCGGCCGGCCGCCGGGCCGGATGCAGGTGGCGGACTTCGTGCTGAAGGACTTCTCGTCGACGGAGCGCAAGGAGCTCGCGTTCCTGGTGGACCGGTCGGCGGATGCGGTGGAGTCGTTGCTGGCGGAGGGGCTGGAGCGGGCCCAGTCCGCGTACAACTCCTGACATTCGTGGTGCTACCCGGTCCTTTTCCGGCCGCAGGTTGACCTTGGGCAGGGCTCTGCCCAAGGATCTGCCTCCATGAAGCGGAAGTCCTCCCCCCGGGTGCTGGCCCATGGCCGTTCGTTCGCCGCGGGCTGCGTCGTCCTGTTGCTGCTGGTCGCGGGCGGGTGGTCGTCGTGGAACACCGCGCATCACATCGTGCTGGCCAAGGGCCGTGAGCACGGGGCCGTGGTGGTGACGGGGTGCGGTGAGGACACGTGCACGGGGTCGTTCTCGCCGGACGCGGATTCGCGGAGGCGTGGCGGGGTGACGATCGACAAGTCGGTCGCGGTGCGCAAGGGCGACCGTTTTCCCGTGGTGGTGAAGCCGGGTTCGGATGCTGTCGTGCGGACGGGTGTGCCCGGCTTTCTGCATGCCTGGGTGCCGTTCGGCGGCGCGTTGCTGCTGTCGTCCCTGCTGATCGGTGGCGGTCTGCGGATGACGCGGACGGCCTGGGTCACGGGGATCGCGGGTGCGGCCCAGCTGACGGCGACGTTCGTCGCCCTCTGAGGGGCCGCACCCGCGCGGTTCTCCGGGTGCGGGTCAGCCGGTGTTGCGGAGTCCGGCGGCCACGCCGTTGACGGTGAGCAGGAGGGCGCGGGAGAGCAGCGGGTCGGCTTCCTCGCCGCGTTCGGCCGCCTGGCGCTGGCGGGCGAGGAGCGATACCTGGAGGTAGGAGATCGGGTCCAGGTAGGCGTCGCGGATGGCGAAGGTCTGCTGGAGCACCGGGTTGGTGCCGAGGAGTTCCTTGCCGCCGGTGACCTTGAGGACTTCCTGCACGGTGAGTTCGTGCTCGGCCCGGATGACGTCGAAGACGTGCTTGAGCTCGTCGGGCACGAGGGTGTCGACGTAGTGCCGGGCGATGCGCAGGTCGGTCTTGGCGAGGGTCATCTCGACGTTGGAGAGGAAGTTCTGGAAGAAGTGCCACTGTTCGTGCATTTCGTCCAGGACGGTGTCGAGGCCGGCTTCGCGCAGTGCCTTGAGGCCGGAGCCGACGCCGAACCAGCCGGGGACGATCTGCCGTGACTGGGTCCAGCCGAAGACCCAGGGGATGGCGCGCAGGCCGTCGAGCGAGACGCCGGAGCCGGGGCGGCGGGAGGGCCGCGAGCCGAGGTGCAGGTCGGCGAGCTGGTCCACCGGGGTGGAGGCGAGGAAGTACGCGGGCAGGTCCGGGTCCTCGACGAGCTTGCGGTAGGCCTGGTGGGCGGCGTCGGAGACGGTGTCCATGGCCGCGTCCCAGCGGGCGAGGGCTTCGTCGGACTGGCGGGGCGCGGTGTGGAGCGCGGAGGCCTGGAGGGTGGCCGCGACGGTCAGTTCGAGGTTCTCCCGGGCGAGGGCGGGGATGAGGTACTTGTCGGAGATGACCTCGCCCTGCTCGGTCACCTTGATCTCGCCTTCGAGCGTGCCCCAGGGCTGCGCGAGGATCGCGTCGTGCGAGGGGCCGCCACCGCGGCCGACGGTGCCGCCGCGGCCGTGGAAGAGGCGCAGGCGGACGCCGTAGCGGTGGGCGACGTCGCGGAGGCGGCGCTGGGCGCGGTGGATCTCCCACTGGGAGGTGGTGATGCCGCCGAACTTGGAGGAGTCGGAGTAGCCGAGCATGACCTCCTGGACGTCGCCGCGGAGCGACACGAGCCGGCGGTAGGAGGGGTCGGCGAGCATCTCGTCGAGGATGACGTCGGCGGCCTTGAGCTCGTCGGTGGTCTCCAGGAGCGGCACGATGCCGATCTTGGCCCAGCCGCCGTGCAGGTCGAGGAGGCCGGCTTCGCGGGCGAGGACGGCGGCGGCGAAGACGTCGTCGGCGCCCTGGCACATCGAGATGATGTAGGACTCGATGACCTCGGGGCCGAAGCGCTCGAAGGCCTGGCCGATGGTGTGGAAGACCCCGAGGGTCTTCTCCCCCGCGGCGTCCAGCGGGGCCGGGGTCGGGGCGAGGGGGCGACGGGAGCGGAGTTCCTTGGCGAGGAGCTTCTGCCGGTAGTCGCGGGGCATGTCGGTGTAGCGCCAGGACTCCTCGCCGAGGCGGTCGAAGAGCTGTCCGAGCGCGTGGTGGTGGGCGTCGGCGTGTTCGCGGACGTCCATGGTGGCGAGCTGGAGGCCGAACGCGGTGAGCGTGCGGATGGTGCGGTCCATGCGGCCGTCGGCGAAGAGCCCGCCGCGGTGCTCGCGCAGGGACGTCTGGATGAGCGCCAGGTCGGCGATGAGCTCGGAGGTGCCGAGGTAGTCGCAGCCGGGGCGGTGGGGGGTGCCGTTGGCGAGGCGTTCGCGGGTGTTGACGAGCTTCTGGCGGACGCAGGTGGCCTTGAGGCGGTAGGGCTCCTCGGCGTTCAGCCGCTTGTAGCGTGGGCTGATCTCGGGGAGGCGCTCCAGGTCGGTCTGGAGTGAGGTGAGGAGCTCGTCGGTGGCTCCGGTGTAGCGGATGGAGTTGGAGAGCAGTCCGCGCAGCTGGTCGACCAGTTCGAGGGCGTCGGTGATGCCGTGCTCGTGCTGGAGGATGAGGACGTCCCAGGTGACGGTGGGTGTCACGTTGGGGTTGCCGTCGCGGTCGCCGCCGATCCAGGTGCCGAAGGTGAGCGGGCGGGTGCCGGCGGGGAGTTCGACGCCGACGCGCTCCAGTTCCGCGGCCAGGTCCTCCAGGACGTCGCCCACGGCGTTGGCGTGGAGTTCGTCGAGGTAGTAGATGGCGTTGCGGGCCTCGTCGGCGGGCTCCGGGCGGACGACGCGGAGTTCGTCGGTCTGCCAGATGAGGTCGATGTTCTCGGCCAGCCGGATGTCCTGGCGGCGGCGGTCGGCCTCGATGACGGGGGTTTCGAGGAGTTCGGCGATGCGGCGGAGCTTGTTGAGCACGGAGCGGCGGGCGGCTTCGGTGGGATGTGCGGTGAAGACGGGCCGTACGTTGAGGTTCTTGACGGTCTGGCGCAGGTGCTCGGGGTCGGCGTCCTTGAGGCGGTCCGCGGTGCGGGCGAGGAGCCCGCCCTCGGCGGCGCGGCGGTCGCGCATCTCGTGGGCGCGGTGGACCTGCTCGGTGACGTTGGCGAGGTGGAAGTAGGTGGAGAAGGCGCGCACGAGCTGTGCGGCGGTCTCCAGGTCCGTGTCGCCGAGAAGCTCGGCCGCGGCCTCGCCGTCGGTGCGGGTCAGGGCGCGGACGCGCTCGACGAGGTCGAGGAGCTCCTGGCCTTCCTGGCGTACGAGGGTTTCGCCCAGCAGGTCTCCGAGGCGGCGGATGTCCGCGCGGAGCTCGGTGTTGGCGGCAGGGGTCTGGTCGGCACTGCTCACAGTGTGCGGCTCCTTGCAGTGGTTGAGCACGTCTGTCAGGGGGGCCGGGGCGCTGGTGGTGCTGACGGCTCGCCCCGGGTATGCAGAGTGCGGACCGCGCTGTCCGACGCCCCCAGGATAGGTGTCCGGGGGTTCGGCGTGCTCGCTGCCCTGCGGGGCGGTCCCGTTCGGGGGTACACGAGAGCGGGGGGCCCTGTCGCACAAGGGTTGCCACGGCGGCGCTCTCGTGTCGCGGGCCTCTTCGCTGCCATACTTACGTTGCCGTAGGTTACGGAAGCGTAGCCCGCTCATTCCGTCATATTTCCTCACCTCACGGGGGACTCCCCAATGCCCACCAGCCCCGATGTGCTCGACGACGGCCTGCCGACGGCGGCAGGCGACACCGCAATCCCCTCCGCCACGCTCGGCGGCGACAAGAAGCGTTCGGTGGAGCAGATCGCACTGCTCCTGTTCATCGTGGTGCCGTTCGCCGCCCTGGTCGCGGCGGTGCCGCTGGCCTGGGGGCGCGGTGTCAGCTGGCTCGACCTCGGTCTGCTGGTCGCCATGTACTACTGGGGCTGCCACGGCGTGACGATCGGTTTCCACCGCTACTTCACCCACGGATCGTTCAAGGCGAAGCGTCCGCTCGTCATCGTCATGGCCGTCGCCGGCTCGATGGCGGTGGAGGGCCCGCTCGTGCGCTGGGTGGCCGACCACCGCAAGCACCACCGGTTCTCCGACGCCGAGGGCGACCCGCACTCGCCGTGGAGGTTCGGCGAGAACCTGCCGGCGCTGATGAAGGGCCTGTGGTGGGCCCACATCGGCTGGATGTTCAACGAGGAGCAGACCCCGCAGCAGAAGTACGCCCCCGACCTCGTCCGGGACCCGGCGCTCCGCGCGATCTCGCGTCACTTCCTGAGCTTCACGATCCTGTCGCTGGCGATCCCGCCGCTGGTGGGCGGGCTGGTCACGATGTCGTGGTGGGGTGCGTTCACGGCGTTCTTCTGGGGTTCGCTGGTCCGCGTCGCACTCCTGCACCACGTGACGTGGTCGATCAACTCGATCTGCCACGCGGTCGGCAAGCGGCCGTTCAAGTCCCGCGACCGGTCGGGGAACGTGTGGTGGCTGGCCGTCCTGTCGTGCGGCGAGTCGTGGCACAACCTGCACCACGCGGACCCGACGAGCGCGCGTCACGGGGTGCTGCGCGGCCAGATCGACTCCAGTGCGCGGCTGATCCGCTGGTTCGAGCAGCTGGGCTGGGCACGCGACGTGCGGTGGCCCGATGCCTCCCGTATCGCCTCCCGACGCAAGTCCGCGGCCGCCGACCCGGCATGATTGACGACGTGGCGACCGACTCAAGCACCAGCGGCGAGAAGAGCATGCCTGCCCCCACCCGGCGGACCCGCAGGGTCCGGATGACGGGGAAGGAGCGCCGCGAGCAACTGCTCGACATCGGCCGCACCCTGTTCGCCGACAAGGGCTTCGAGGGCACTTCGGTGGAGGAGATCGCGGCACGCGCCGGGGTCTCCAAGCCGGTGGTGTACGAGCACTTCGGCGGCAAGGAGGGCCTGTACGCCGTCGTGGTCGACCGCGAGATGCGCCAGTTGCTGGACCTGGTGACGGGGGCGCTCACGGCAGGTCATCCGCGTGAGCTGCTGGAGCAGGCGGCGTTCGCGCTGCTCGACTACATCGAGAAGTACACGGACGGTTTCCGGATCCTGGTCCGCGACTCCCCGGTCGCGCAGTCCACGGGCACGTTCGCCTCGCTGATCAGTGACATCGCCACGCAGGTCGAGGACATCCTGGGCCTGGAGTTCAAGGCCCGGGGCTTCGACCCGAAGCTCGCGCCGCTGTACGCGCAGGCCCTGGTCGGGATGGTGGCGCTGACCGGGCAGTGGTGGCTGGACGTGCGGAAGCCGAAGAAGGCCGAGGTCGCCGCCCATCTGGTGAATCTGGCGTGGCACGGGCTGGAGAACCTGGAGTCGAAGCCGCGGCTGATAGGGCACCGGAAGAGCTGAGCCCGGACGCTGCTCCCGGCACGTCACCCGTTGTGATGACGCCTGTGGATTGCCGGCCGTAGTGTGGTCGGCAGGGCACAGAATCCCGTCCATGGGAGGAACCATGACCGCCGAGCCGACCACCGCGCACAGTTCCCGCTGGCCGGTGCCCCCGCAGGACGGATACACCGTGGACGACCTGTTCACGTTGCCCGATCTCCCGCCGCACACGGAATTGCTCGACGGGAGCCTGATCTTCGCGAGTCCGCAGCGCCGCTTCCATTCCAAGACCATTGACCTGCTGGTGAACGGGCTGCGCAGCAGCGTTCCGAAGGACCTGAAGGTCGAACGTGAGATGACGGTGGTGCTGGACCGGCGCAACGGCCCGGAACCCGATGTATCCGTTGTGCGTGCCTCAGCCGCCACCGGTCTCGAGCAGACCCGTTTCCAGGCCGCCGACGTCCTCCTCGCCGTCGAGGTGGTCTCGCCCGACTCCGAGGCCCGCGACCGCGAGACCAAGCCGAACAAGTACGCGACCGCCGGAATCGAACACTTCTGGCTGGTCGAGATGGCCGGAAGCGACCAGCACCCGGCGGTGCGGGTGTACGAGCTGGATCCGGTGACGAAGGCGTACGCCCTGACCGGAATCCATCACGACCGGCTCAAGACAGGGGTCCCGTTCTCCGTCGACCTCGACATCTCGGCGGAGGCCCTGGACGCCCTCTGACGTCCTGCCGGGTCACTCACCCGGCGGTGCGGGCGACGGCGAAGATCCGGCGGAACGGGAAGACCGTGCCGTGCGGGCCGGCCGGGTAGGCGGTGCGCAGCAGGTCGCGGTATTCGCCGAGGAAGGTGTCGTGGGCCTCGGGGTCGTCGGCGAGGGCGTCGAGGAGGGGGCGCAGGCCGGTGCCCTTCACCCAGTCGAGGACGGCGTCCTCGCCCTGGAGCAGGTGCAGGTAGGTGGTCTCCCAGACGTCGACGGTGCGGCCGGGTGCGGTGAGGTGTCCGAGGTAGTCCGTGGGGGTGAGTACGGCGTCGGCGTGGCGCAGGAGGCCGCCGAGGCGGCCGGCCCAGCGCGGGGATCCGGCGAGTTCGCGCATGAGGGTGTGGCTCGGGGCGTCGAAGTTGCCGGGGACCTGGAAGGCGAGGGTGCCGCCGGGGGCGAGGGCGCCGAGCCAGTGGGGGAAGCGGGCGGTGTGGCCGGGCACCCACTGGAGCAGGGCGTTGGAGACGATGAGGTCGTAGGTCTCGGCGGGCTCCCAGGTGGCGGCGTCGGCTTCGGCGAAGTCGAGGAGGGGGCCGGTGTGGGCGCGGGCGCGTTCGAGCATGTGGGGCGAGCTGTCGTAGCCGGTGACGCGGGCGCCGGGCCAGCGTGCGGCGAGAAGTGCGGTGACGTTGCCGGCGCCGCACCCGAGGTCGGCGATGCGGGGTGCGGGTTCGTGCGGCAGGGGTCCGACGCGGGCCAGGAGGTCGTGGAAGGGGCGGGTGCGGTGGTCGGCGTGCCGGAGGTACTGGCTCGGGTCCCAGGTCGGCGAGGTCATGGTGCCAGGATCACAAGCTCAATCTCTTGATGTCAAGACACTTGAATTCAAGAGACTTCATGTCGAGGGACCCTCTACACTGATCGACATGGAGGACGAGGTCGACCGACTGGTCGCTGCATGGCGCCGCGAGCGCCCGGACCTCGACGTGGAACCGCTCGAGGTGCTGAGCCGCGTCTCACGCCTGGCCCGTCACCTGGACCGGGCCCGCAGGATCGCCTTCGCCGAGCACCAGCTGGAGCCCTGGGAATTCGACGTCCTGACCTCGCTGCGCCGCGCGGGTGCGCCGTACCAGCTCTCCCCCGGTCAGCTCCTCACCCAGACCCTGGTCACCTCGGGCACGATGACGAACCGCATCGACCGGCTGACCAAGAAGAACCTCGTGGAGCGGCTGCCGGACCCCAGCGACCGGCGCGGTGTCCTCGTCCGGCTCACCGACCGGGGCCGCGACAAGGCGGACCAGTCGCTGGCCGGGCTGCTCGACCAGGAGCGGGCGATCCTGGGCGAGCTCTCCCGTCGGCAGCGGTCCGAACTGGCCGGACTACTGCGCCAGTTGACCGCCCCGTTCGACAACATCCCCGGTTAGGGCCGCCGGGCCGACCCCGGCCCGCCTCGCCAGAGCCACCGCGGCGAGGGTCGAGTGCACCCCGAGCTTCCCCAGCACGTTCTGCATGTGCGTGCGCACCGTGTGCGGGGAGAGGAAGAGCCGCTCCGCGACGGCCTTGCGCCCCAGGCCGGCCACCATGCAGCGCAGCACCTCGCGCTCGCGCGGCGTCAGCGACTCCACGAGCTGTTCGGACTCGGTCCGGTGCTTGCGCTCCGCGGTGAGTTCCCGCAGGACACCGGTCAGCAGCGCGGCCGGCAGATGCGTCTCGTCCCGCAGCACGCCCCGGATGACCGTCAGCAGACGCTGCAGAGAACAGTCCTTGGCGACCCAGCCGGACGCACCCGCCTGCAGTGCCGCCGCGGCGCGGCGCGGGTCGTCCTTCTCGGCGAGCACCACCGTGCGGATGTGCGGATGGGTCGAGCGGACCCCGCCAACGAGCGATATGCCGTCACCACCGCCTGCGTCGCCCTCGGCGCGCGGAGCGGGGATCGTCCGGACGCCGCCCGGAGCGAGTATGCCCAGCTCGGCGTCGACCAGCATCACGTCGTAACGGCGGCCTTCCGCGGCCGCGCGTTCCAGACAGCGCAGTGCGGCGGGACCACTGCCCGCCGCCGACACGTCGACGTCCGGCTCCGCCGCGAGCGCCGCGGCGAGGGACTCGGCAAAGATGCGGTGGTCGTCGACCACCAGAACCCGGATACGCGCCACAGACACCCCCATGCTGTGTGAGCTCCTGGGGCGCCCCCGTCCATGGCCGGCCCCGACGGGGACGGACCGCTTCGGATGCGGCGCCCGGAACACTCCGGTGGCCTTCGGCGCACGGCCGCCGCCGTGTGCCGGCCGCCACCCGCCCCGGGCGTCGCATCCGACCGTCTCGTCCCCTGAAACGACACCGGCCCCCACCGGTGCTGAGCATCAGCGTACGGGGGGCGGTGGGCGGCGGTAGGAGATTCGCGGAACTGATCGCTCAAGGTGTTTAGGGTGTGATTCATGTTCCGTCTTGAGACAGAAGTAGACAAGGAACGTCGCGTTCTGCTGGGCCGTCGGCTGCACGACGACAACTGGGACGGCTCACCGGAACTGCGTGCCCTGCACACGACCCCCGCCGAACACGAAGTGCCCCTGGAGGTCTGGCTCCTGGACGAGGAGGGAGGCCTGGCCGGCGGACTGAGCGGACGGACCTGGGCCTACTGGCTCCACGTGGACCTGCTGTGGGTGGACGGCCGCCACCGCGGCCTCGGCCTCGGCTCGCAGCTGCTCGCCGAGGCGGAACGCCTGGCCCGCGACGACCGGGCGTGCACCCGCTCCCGGCTGGAGACCTGGGACTTCCAGGCCCCCGCGTTCTACCGGAAGCAGGGGTACGAGGTGGTCGGGGAGATCCCCGACTACCCGCCCGGCGTCGCCGAGTTCATCCTGGTCAAGCAGCTGGAGCGACCCGCCGGGCCCCCGCCGAAGGAACGGCGGGGAAGATTCCGGGGGTGGCGTAGCCGGCCGAGGTGAAGGCCTCCGACACCGCCTTGGCGACGGTGTCCGCCATCGCCTCCTCCACCAGCACGATCGCGGAGCCGCCGAAGCCACCTCCGGTCATCCGGGCCCCGAGCGCGCCGGCCGCGTTCGCCGAGGAGACGACGAGGTCCAGCTCCGGGCAGGAGACCCGCAGGTCGTCGCGGAGCGATACGTGGCCCGCGTTGAGCACCGGTCCCGCCGCGCGCACGTCCCCGGCGTCGAGCAGCGCGATGACCTGCTCCACCCGGTGGTTGTCGCTGACGACGTGGCGGACGTAGCGCACGACCGACTCGTCCTCGCCTGCCGCCAGGGTGGCGAGCGCGGCGTCCAGGTCCTCGAAGGGCAGGTCGCGAAGGGTCTCGATGCCCAGTGCCCGGGCACCCGCCTCGCAACCGGCCCGGCGTTCCGCGTAGGCCCCGTCGCCGAGGGCGTGCTTGACGCGGGTGTCGACGACCAGCAGCTGGAGGCCGTGCGCGGTCAGGTCGAAGGGGACCTGACGCATGCCGAGGTCGCGCGTGTCGAGGTGCAGCGCGTGCCCCTCGGTGCAGCAGGCCGAGGCCATCTGGTCCATGACTCCGCAGGGCACGCCGACGAAGTCGTTCTCGGCGCGCTGGCCGAGCACCGCGATCTCCGGTGCGCTCAGGCCGAGTTCGAACAGGTCGTTGAGGGCGAGGGCCGTGACGACCTCCAGGGCCGCCGACGAGGACAGGCCCGCGCCGACCGGGACGGTGGAGGTGAGCTGGATGTCCGCGCCGGTGATCCGGTGCCCGGCCTCGCGCAGCGCCCAGACCACACCGGCCGGGTAGGCGGCCCAGCCGTGACCGGAGTGCGGGGCCAGTTCCTCGACGCGCAGGGAGACGACTCCGCCCGGCACGTCGGTGGAGTGCAGGCGCAGCCGTCCGTCGGTGCGGCGGGCGACCGCGGCGCGGGCGTGGTGCGGGAGGGCGAGCGGCATGACGAAGCCGCCGTTGAAGTCGGTGTACTCACCGATCAGGTTCACTCGTCCGGGTGCCGCCCAGACACCGTCGGGTGCGGTCCCGTACAGCTCGGCGAAGGAGGCCGTCAGCTCGGCGTTGTCGGTCATGGTGCGGTGGGTTCCTCTCGGCGGGCGAACGTCCACGCGTCGGCGACGATGGCGGCCAGGTCGGCGCGCGACGGCTGCCAGCCGAGCCGCTCCCTGGCGGTGGCGGCGGAGGCGACCAGGACGGCCGGGTCGCCGGCGCGCCGGGGCGCGGGGGTCTCGGGGACCGGGTGGCCGGTCACCTTGCGGACGGTCTCGATGACCTCGCGCACGGAGAAACCGTTGCCGTTGCCGAGGTTGCAGATGAGGTGCTCGCCCGCGGTAGCCGCTCCCAGGGCCAGCAGGTGGGCCTCGGCGAGGTCGGCGACGTGGATGTAGTCGCGTACGCAGGTGCCGTCCGGGGTCGGGTAGTCGTCGCCGTACACGGAGATCGACTCGCGCCGGCCGAGGGCGACCTGGAGCACCAGTGGGATGAGGTGCGACTCCGGGTCGTGGCGTTCGCCGCAACTGCCGTGGGCACCGGCGACGTTGAAGTACCGGAGGGAGACGGCGGCCAGCCCGTGGGCCCGGGCCTCACCGCTGATCATGTGGTCCACGGCGAGCTTGGAGGCGCCGTAGGGGTTGGTGGGGGCGGTCGGGTCGGTCTCCGTGATGGGGCTGGAGACGGGCTCGCCGTAGGTCGCGGCAGTGGAGGAGAAGACGAGCGTGCGCACGCCCGCGTCGCGCATGGCGGCGAGCAGGGCGGTGGTCCCGCCGACGTTGTTGACCCAGTACTTCTCGGGATCGACGACGGACTCGCCGACCTGGGAGAACGCGGCGAAGTGCAGGACTCCGTCGTAGGAGGGGTCCAGCCACTTGGCGGCGTCCTGAATGCGGCCCTCGATGAACTCCGCGCCCTCGGGGACGCCCTCCCGGAAGCCGGTCGACAGGTCGTCGAGGACGGTGACGGCGTGCCCCGCCTCCAGCAGGTGCGCCGTCACGACACTGCCGACGTATCCCGCCCCGCCCGTCACCAGGTACTTCTTGCCGGTGCTGCTCACTCGCTCGCTACCTCTCGCAGTCGCTGGGCCGCGGCCTCCGGCGGCACGTCGTTGATGAACACGCTCATGCCGGACTCCGAGCCCGCGAGGAACTTCAGTTTGCCGGAGGTCCGCCGGATGGTGAAAAGTTCGAGATGCAGCCCGAACTCCTCGCGGTCCGGGGCCCGGAAGGGTGCCTGGTGCCAGGCCGAGATGTACGGGGTCGGCGGCTCCCCGGGCCCGAAGATCCGGTCGAACCGCCTCAGGAGTTCCAGATAGACCTGTGGGAACTCCGTGCGCGCGCCCTCGTCGAGTTCCCGCAGGTCGGGGACGCGGCGGCGCGGGTGGAGGTGGACCTCGTAGGGCCAGTGCGCGGCGTACGGCACGAAGGCGACCCAGTGCTCGCTCTCCAGGACGACGCGGTCCCCGTCGGCCAGCTCCCGTGCGACGACGTCGTCGAAGAGGTTGCGGCCGGTCTCGGCGCGGTGGCTCCGGACCGAGCGCAGCATCAGCTCGGTGCGCGGGGTGACGAAGGGGTAGCCGTAGATCTGGCCGTGCGGGTGGCCGAGGGTCACACCGATCTCGGCGCCCCGGTTCTCGAAGCAGAAGACCTGGGCGACCTGGGGGAGCTCGGCGAGGTCGGCGGTCCGGTCGGTCCAGGCGTCGAGGACGAGGGCCGCCTGGTCCTCGGTGAGGCCGGCGAAGGACACGTCGTGGTCGGAGGTGAAGCAGACGACCTCGCAGCGGCCGGAGTCACCGGCGAGGGAGGGGAAGCGGTTCTCGAACACGGCGACGTCGTAGTCGGTGTCGGGGATCTCGCTGTGCCGGCCGTCGCGCGAGGGGCAGAGCGGGCACTCGTCCGCCGGCGGGTGGTAGGTGCGTCCCTGCCGGTGCGAGGCGATGGCCACCGAGTCGCCGAGGAGCGGATCGCGGCGGATCTCGGAGGACGTCGACACGGGGTCCAGCGGCCGCGGGTCGACGGCGTCGCGGACGGTGTCGTCCGCGGAGTCGTAGTAGATCAGCTCACGGCCGTCGGCGAGGGTCGTAACCGTCTTCTTCACCAGGCTCCTCCATGTAACGCCCTCTAAACAGAACCGCACATAACTAATCACAAGTAAACATGCTCCGTCAATGTCTCCAGAACGTGTGAATGAACCGCGTTCACGCGGGGCTCAAACGGGGCATTTCACCTCTTCCGATCACGATCAAACAAAGAACGGCAACCAAACTGTTCATTTTCTGAACACATGGGCGTAGGTTCCGACGGGTTCAGTTCGCGCAACGAAGCGAGTAACCCCCCATGCACTATCTGGCCGAAGGGCTCCGACTCCCCACGAACGGGCTCGACTACACAATCCTGGCGATCTACTTCGTCGTGGTGCTCGGCATCGGCTTCGCCGCCCGGGCCAGCGTGAAGACGAGCCTCGACTTCTTCCTGTCCGGCCGGTCACTGCCCGCCTGGGTGACGGGTCTGGCCTTCGTCGCGGCGAATCTCGGCGCCACCGAGATCCTCGGCATGGCGGCGACCGGCGCGCAGTACGGCGTCGCGGTCGTCCACTGGTACTGGATCGGCGCCATCCCCGCCATGGTCTTCCTCGGCCTGGTGATGATGCCCTTCTACTACCGGTCGAAGGTCCGCTCCGTACCGGAGTTCCTGCTGCACCGCTTCGACAAGTCGGCGCACCTGCTGAGCTCCATACTCTTCGCCTTCTCGGCGATCCTGATCGCGGGCGTGAACCTCTACGCCCTGTCGATCGTCGTGGAGGCGCTCCTGGGCTGGCCGCAGTGGGTGGCGATCGTCGTCGCGGGGCTCTTCGTCCTCGTCTACATCACCATCGGCGGCCTCTCCTCCGCGATCTACAACGAGGTGCTGCAGTTCTTCGTCATCCTCGCGGCGCTGATCCCGCTGACCCTGCTGGGCCTCAAGCGCGTCGGCGGCTGGGACGGGCTGAGCGGCTCCCTGGAGAAGCAGCACGGCGCGGACTTCATGACCGCCTGGGGCGGCACCGGCATCGGTGACGCCAACCCGCTGGGCGCCAACTGGCTGACGATCATCCTCGGCCTGGGCTTCGTCCTCTCCTTCGGCTACTGGACCACCAACTTCGCCGAGGTGCAGCGCGCCCTGTCCGCGAAGAACCTCTCGGCCGCCCAGCGCACCCCGCTGATCGCCGCCTTCCCGAAGATCTTCATCGTCTTCGCCGTGATGATCCCGGGTCTCGTCGCGGCCGTGCTGGTGCCGAAGATCGGGACGCCCGGCTCCGACCTCACGTACAACGACGCCATCCCGCTGCTCATGCAGGAGCTCCTGCCCAACGGTGTGCTCGGCATCGCGGTGACCGGTCTGCTCGCCGCGTTCATGGCCGGCATGGCCGCCAACGTGTCGTCGTTCAACACGGTGTTCACCACGGACATCTGGCAGCGGTACGTCAAGAAGGACCAGCCCGACGCGTACTACCTGCGCTTCGGACGGCTGATCACAGCGGTGGGTGTGCTGGCCTCGATCGGCACCGCGTTCATCGCCGCCAGCTTCTCCAACATCATGACGTACCTGCAGACGCTGTTCTCGTTCTTCAACGTCCCGCTCTTCGTCGTCTTCATCATCGGCATGTTCTGGAAGCGCGCCTCGATGAAGTCCGGCGTCTGGGGCCTGCTGGCAGGCACCACGGCCGCGATGGTCAACTACTTCGTCATCTACAAGCAGGGCATCATCGACATCCCGTCCGACCAGGGAGCCAACTTCGTCTCCGCGATCGTCGGATTCGTCGCCGGCGCGGTCGTCATGGTCGCCGTCACCCTCTTCACCGCTCCCAAGCCCGAGGCCGAACTGGCCGGTCTGGTCTACGGAACGGAGTCCCCAGACGCCGACGAGGCTCCCGAGGCGGGCGACGACGCCTGGTACCGCAAGCCCGCACTGCTCGGCTGGGGCGCCCTCGTCCTCGCCGCCCTGTGCTACCTGCCCTACTCGCTCTGATCGGAGGCACTCACCATGTCCGACGCACACGAAGCACACAAGGAAGTCTCCGAGCTGGAGCGCACGTCCGCGACCGCGGCCCGGCTCTTCGACATCCGGCGGATCATCGGCGGCCTCTTCGTGATCTACGGAGTGATCGTCACCATCGCCGGCATCAGCCCGTCGGAGGCCGACCTGAAGAAGGCCGAGGGCGTGCACATCAACCTCTGGACCGGCCTGGCCATGCTGGCGCTCGGCCTGTTCTTCCTCATCTGGATGAAGCTGCGTCCCACGCAGGTGCCGGACGAGACCCCCGGCACCCCGGAGAACTGACCGTCGGGCCGCAGACCCGGCCCGCACCGCGCAGGGGCCGGACCGTCACGCGATCACGCGAGGCCGTCCGGCCCCTGCGGCGTCCCCGCCGCCCGGTCCAGCAGCCCCGTGCGCGCCGCGAGCGCCGCGGCCTCCAGCCGGGACCCGACGCCCAGCTTCATCAGCACCCGCTGCACATGGGTCCGCGCGGTGCTCGGCGCGATCCCCATCCCGGCCGCGATCAGCCGCGTGTCCTCGCCCTCGGCGACCCGCACCAGCACCTCGACCTCGCGCGGGGTGAGCATCCGCAGCAGCCGCTGGCCCTCGTCGTCCGGCTGGACCGCGGGGTGGAGCAGCTCGGCGAACGCACCGCGCAGCAACTGCGGGGCGACCGCGGCCTCCCCCGCACGGGCCTTGATCATCGCGCGTTCCACGCCCTCTATGCGCTCGTCGTGGCGGACGTACCCGGCGGCCCCGGCGGCGAAGGCCGCCGCGATGCCCCGCGGACTCGGCACCGGCCCGAGGACCACCACGGCCACCTGCGGGCGCTCCCGGCCGATCCGCACGATCGGGTCGAACGCACCGGGTTCGGCGGGCGCCGCCGTGCCGAACAGGCAGACCTCGGGCGCCCTGCTGACGACCAGTTCGGCGGCCCCGGCGGTCGGCGCCGCCGCCGCGAGCACCCGGTGCCCGCGCAGTTTCAAGGCGGAGGCGAGTGCCTCGGCCAGCAGACGGTGGTCATCGACCACCATGAGCCGAACGCCCATCGAGTTCTGCCCCCATGTGTACAGCGCGTATCGCTGTGTAGCCCTAGAACAGGCCCCCCGGCCTCTGACCCGGCAAGTTACACGCTTGTTCGACGCCGCGCCCCCTCTACCGGGCAGAAGCCCCCCAGAATGCCGAATTCTGAGTCATTCAGGGCTACTTGCCGGACGAAAAACGACCGGCCCTGCCGGTCGAATGATCAACCGGCAGGGCCGTCAGCGCTGACCCGGGCGGGTCGGGCGGTGCTGTCAGACGGTGCTGAAGGACACGACGAGGTACTGCTTGTCGTCCGCGCTCGCGTTCTTGCTGGGCTCACTGATCATCTTCTCGGAGATGAACAGCCGGCCCTTCTCGTAGATGAACTCGGAGTAGTCGCTGGAGAAGCTCGTCTCCGCGTCGCGTACCGCCTCGTCGTCCGGGTTGACCATCAGCACCGTCTCCTCGAAGGTCGAGCCGTCGATGGAGACGATCTGGCCGCCCTTGTCGTAGGGGGGCTTCTTGTACGCGATGACGTTCGAACCGTCCATGCGCAGCGGGGTCAGCGTGTAGCTGTCGCCCGCATCCGCCCTGCCGCCGACGAGCTTGCCGGTGGTCAGGTCGAAGGCGACGATCTCGTTCGTGTCGCCGTACTCCCCGCCGCCCTCGTGCTCCTCGGTCGGCACGTAGAGCCTGTTGTTGCCGACGGCCAGCGAACGGCACGTCTCGACCTCGGTGGAACCGCACTCGGCGGCGTACTTGCCCGCGTCGGCGGAGATCCTGACGATGAGCTTGCCGGTGGCCGCGTCGATGGAGAAGAAGTCCGAGATGCCGCTGCCGTCACCGGCGGTGTCGCCGACGTCGGCCGCGACGACGAGCGGCTTGGTGGAGACGATGCTCGCATACTCCACGCCGGCCGGCATGGCGTACGAGGAGAGCGGGGCGCCGGTCGCCGGGTTCAGGGCCTGGATGGTCAGCTGCGCCTCGTCGTAACTGCCGCACCTGCGCACGACGGCGAGGGCCTCGCCGCCGGCGTATCCCCGGTCGGAGCAGTTGTTCACGTCCGTCTTCGGCTTCCAGAGCTCGGCACCGTCGGCGAGGTTGAACGCGGCGCCGCCGCTGGTGCCGCCGGCCGCCACCGTCGATCCGCTCAGGGTGACCTCGTTGAAGCGGATGGGCTCGTCACCGTTGGAGTCGGAGGTGACTGACTTGTTCCACATCAGCTTTCCGCCGGCCAGGTCGAGCGCCCCGATCTGGTTGCAGGACGGGTACTTGTCCGCGGCGGAGGGCTTGCCCTCCTGGAAGGCGATCGCGGTCCTGAAGTCCTTGCTCATGTGCCGCGAGGCGGCGCAGACCTGCCCGGGCAGGGGGATCGACCAGAGCTTGGTGCCCTTGTCCAGGTCGTAGCCGACGACCTCGTACACGCCGGTCTTCACGTACACCTTGTCGGTGATCCACGAGCCGTCTACGACCGTGGTGTCCGTGACCTTGGGGTGGGGAAGCTGGAAGCCGATCCTGGACTTCGTGTCCGAGGGCGCCTTCTCCGTGCCGCCGGACAGGCCGTCGCCGCCCTTGCCCTCGCCGCCGTCGGGGCCCGCCGAGGCGGGACCCTCCTTCCTGCCGCCCTCGTCACCGCCGCTGGAGGCGTAGATGACCCCGCCGCCGACGATCAGCGCGATGGCGACGACCGCCGCGACGACGATCTGCATACGGGTGTTGAACTTCTTGCCGCCGCCCTGCTGCTGAACCGCGTACTGCGGGTGCATCGGCGCGGTCGGGTAGCCGTACCCCTGCTGAGGGGGCACGCCGGGATGTCCCTGCGGGAAGCCGTAACCGGGCTGCGTCGGCGGCTGCCCCGGGAGCGGTGCCTGCGGGTAGCCGTAGGCGGGGTTCTGCGGCGGCTGCGGTGCGCCGAAACCGCCGGCGGGCGGGGGTGTCTGCGGCGTCCCGAAGCCACCGGGCGGCGGCGGGGGGCTGCCGTAGCCACCGGCCGGCGGCGTGGGGGGCGAGGGCGGGGGCTGCTTGGCGAAACCGTCGGAGGGCGGCGGGGAGGGCGCGCCGAAACCGCCGGGCGGCGGGTCCTGCGGGGCACCGAACCCGCCCTGGGGCGGTTCTTCGGAGGGGGGCTGGGGCGGCTGGGTCATGGCGTACGTACCTCAGGGGAGTCCGTGGGGAAGGGGCTGCGGTTGCCGACGGCCGTCACCTGCCGAAGGCCATCATGGTCGTCTGCTCCTTCTCCTCCTCGTCGCTGCTCGCGCTGACGCGGTCGCTGACGACGAACGAACGGCCGCCCGCGTAGACGACCTTGGACGTGAAGAAGTTCTCGATCCGGGTGGTGGAGTCCGGGTGCTGGAGCACGACCTTCGGCGCGCCGCCGGTGGGCGCGATCGTCGCGATGGCCCCGCCCTTGTCGTAGGAGGGCTCCAGATAGACCAGCACGTCGCCGCCCTCCATGCGCAGCGGCTTCATGGTGCGCTCCGCCGGCGCCGCGGCCTTCCACTTGGGCCTGCCGGTGTTCAGGTCGAACGCGACGACCTTGTTGGTGCGGCCGGTGCCGCTGGTGTCGTCCTCGGTCATCATGTAGAAGGTGTTGGCGTCGGCGGCGAGGCCCGCGCAGCCTTCGAGCTGCTCACCGAAGATCGCGAAGTCGTGACCGCAGTCGACGGAGAACTTGTCCTCCTTGTCACCGACCAGCTGCGAGCGGAGCGTTCCGTTCTCCTTCAGCGCGAGGATGGACCACTTCTTCTCGTCCCGCTGGGTCAGCGAGACGACGAGCGGGCTCACCGAGTAGACCTTGTCGACCTCCCAGCCGCGCTTGGGCTGGTAGGTCCACTTGGGCTTCCCGGTGGCCGGGTCGACCTCCTGGACCTGCTGCTGCGGGTTGTCCGCGTCGGAGGTGCGGCAGGCGGACGCGGCGATCAGCTTGGGGCCGCCGGCGAACGCGAACGGCTGGCAGTTCCCCGAGGGCTTGCCGAACAGCTGCGAACCGTCGCTCACCCGGTAGCCGTTGGAGTTGCCGGTGCGGCCGACGGTGACCGTGTCGCCGCTGATCGCCAGACCGATGTCGGACATCAGGTCCCAGGTGCCGTTCTTCTTGACGGACTTCTTCCAGCCGGCCTTGCCCGTGTTGAGGTCGATCATCCGGAGCTCGGAGCAGTCGGCCTTGTCCGTCGTGCCGTTCTTCACCCCGATGACGATCTTGCCGTCGGCGGTGGCCGTCGCCGGAGCCGCGCACATGTCGGCGGGCAGCGGGAGCGTCCACTTCTCCTTGCCGTCGGCCACCGAATAGCCGACGACCGAGCGGTACATGCCCTTGACGAGGGTGTCCCCCACGATCCACGGGCCGTACACGTCCGCGCCGTTGCGCGGCAGGTCGATGCCGTTCGCCGTCAGCCAGAGGACCTTGGCCTCACCCGGCTTGCGCCCGGCGTTGAGGTTGTCGTCCGCCTCCCGGCCGTCCCCCTTGCCGTCGCCCTGGTCGACGCTCGGCGAGGCGCTCGGGCCGACCGGCGGTTCGCTGGGCCCGGCGACGGGCTTCTTCTCGCCGTCATCGCCGCTCGTGGCGAAGAAGACGCCTCCGCCGACGACGAGGAGCACGGCGATCGCCGCACCGATGATGACGGCGGGCCTGCCCTTGAAGGGGCCGCCGCCGGAGCCGCCGGGGGCGGGCGCACCGGGGTAATGCTGCTGTGGATGGCCGTAACCGGCGGTCGGCTGCTGACCGTAGGGTCCGGGCTGCTGACCGTAGGCTCCGGGCTGCTGTGCGTACGGCCCGGCGGGCGCGCCGTAGGGACCGGGCTGCTGTGCGTAGGGGCCCGGGGCCTGGCCGGGTGCCTGCGGATAGCCGTATCCGGGCTGCGAGCCGGGTGCCTGCGGGTAGCCGTAGCCCGGCTGCCCGGCCGGCGGGGCGGGAGGCGTCTGCGGCGGTGCGGCGGCCGGGGGCGGTGTCTGCGGCGGAGCGGGAGGCATCGGCGGCGGCGCCGCGGGGGGTGATTGCGGCTGGGGCGGCTGAGGAGTGTCCTGCGGCTCCCGCGGTGCCCCGAAGCCCCCCTGCGGCGGTTGCTGGCTGGGCGGCTGCGTCATCAGCACGTCCCCCTTCGTGCGGTCCGGTGCCCGGTTCGTTCTCCCCCGCGATTCCGCTGGGCTGAATTCCCCTCGGAAAGGAGCGAATCGGGCATGGATCCCGCGGCGTCACGACAGTCGAGCGGGGCTTCTTTGTACCACCCGGTCGATATCGAACAGCGGAACGGTCCAGCCCCGTTCCCAAGGGAGAACCGGCCTGTGATGCCGTCGTTACGCACGTCTGCGCGGACGACCGGCGCCCGTTCGACTGACGGGACGTCACATTCACGCGACGACCGCTTACTTCGCGGCATCACCGCAGGTCGACCGGCCGCTTTGTCACCGTGGTGCCGCTATCACCCTTATTCGGAGCGGGTGTTCATCCGCCGAAGACCGAGAGCGCCTTCGCAGCCTTCGGCGGAACCCACTCGCGTCTGCCGTGGCCCCCGCACAACCGTCCGGGGTGCCGCCGGGATCACGCGTCCTCGGCCAGCTCCAGCCAGCGCATCTCCAGCACGTCGCGTTCCGCCACGAGTGCGCGCAGTTCGGCGTCGAGCTCGGCGACCTTCCCGAAGTCCGTGGCGTGGTCGGCGATCTGCGCGTGCAGCGACGTCTCCTTCGTCGACATCTTCTCGAGCTGCCTCTCGACCTTCTGCAGCTCCTTCTTCGCGGCGCGCGCGGCCTGCGGCGAGAGGGTCTCGGCTGGAGCCGCCTTCGCCGCGGGGAACCCGGCGGCGGAGGCGGGGGTGGCCGTCTCCTCCATGCGCTGCCGGCGCTCGATGTACTCGTCGATGCCGCGCGGAAGCATCCGCAGGGCACGGTCCCCGAGGAGGGCCATCACCTTGTCCGTGGTCCGCTCGATGAAGAAGCGGTCGTGGGAGATCACGATCATCGACCCGGGCCAGCCGTCGAGGAGGTCCTCCAGCTGGGTCAGGGTCTCGATGTCCAGGTCGTTGGTGGGCTCGTCGAGGAAGAGGACGTTGGGCTCGTCCATCAGCAGGCGCAGGATCTGCAGCCGCCGCCGCTCACCACCGGACAGGTCACCGACCGGCGTCCACTGCTTCTCCTTGGCGAAGCCGAACTGCTCGCAGAGCTGCCCGGCCGTCATCTCGCGGCCCTTGCCGAGGTCGACGCGGTCGCGCACCTGCTGGACGGCTTCGAGCACCCGGAGCTTCGGGTCGAGCTCCGCGACCTCCTGCGAGAGGTAGGCCAGCTTGACCGTCTTGCCGACGACGATCTTCCCGTCGGCGGGCTGGACGTCGCCCTGGCTGCGGGACGCCTCCGCGAGCGCCCTGAGCAGCGAGGTCTTGCCCGCGCCGTTGACACCGACGAGGCCGATGCGGTCGCCGGGGCCGAGCTGCCAGGTGAGGCGGGTGAGCAGCGTCTTGGGTCCGGCCTGGACGGTCACGTCCTCCAGGTCGAACACCGTCTTGCCGAGCCGGGCGTTGGCGAACTTCATCAGCTCGCTGGTGTCGCGCGGGGGCGGCACGTCGGCGATCAGCTCGTTGGCGGCCTCGATGCGGTAGCGCGGCTTGGAGGTGCGCGCGGGGGCGCCCCGGCGCAGCCAGGCGAGCTCCTTGCGCATCAGGTTCTGCCGCTTGGACTCCTCGGTCGCGGCGATGCGCTCCCGCTCGGCCCGGGCGAACACGTAGTCGCTGTAGCCGCCCTCGTACTCGTGGACGGAGCCCCGCTGGACGTCCCACATGCGGGTGCAGACCTGGTCCAGGAACCACCGGTCGTGGGTGACGCAGACGAGGGCGGAGCGCCGGGCCCGCAGGTGTCCGGCCAGCCAGGAGATGCCCTCGACGTCGAGGTGGTTGGTGGGCTCGTCGAGGACGATCAGGTCCGGCTCGCCGATGAGCAGCTTGGCCAGCGCGATGCGTCGGCGCTCGCCACCGGAGAGCGGGGCGATGACGGTGTCCAGGCCGTGCTCGAAGCCGGGGAGCGCGAGGCCGCCGAAGAGACCGGTCAGCACGTCCCGGATCTTGGCGCTGCCCGCCCACTCGTGGTCGGCGAGGTCGCCGATCACCTCGTGCCGGATGGTGGCCTTCGGGTCCAGCGAGTCGTGCTGGGTGAGGACACCGAGGCGCAGCCCGCCGTTGTGGGTGACGCGGCCGCTGTCGGCCTCCTCCAGCTTGGCGAGCATCCGGATGAGCGTCGTCTTGCCGTCGCCGTTGCGGCCGACGACGCCGATCCGGTCGCCCTCGGACACCCCGAGGGATACACCGTCGAGCAGGGCACGGGTGCCGTACACCTTGCTGACCTGCTCGACATTGACCAGATTGACGGCCATTTCACTCCTGCCTGGGGGGTCCCTGTTCCGGGGACCGCTCGACGTACCAGAGTAGTCGCCGCGAGGGGTGCGATAGCGTGCGGCGATCGATCATGGGGAGTAACCCCAGGTCGGAGCGGTACGGAACATCTCTGGGGTGGGGACTTCATGATGCGCGACACGATGCGGACCTGGATACCGGCGGTCCTGGCGGCGGCGGTGCTGACCGGCTGCTCCTCGCCGTCCGACGGCGGTACGGACACGGACACCGGGACCGGGACCGGGACCGCCACCGCCACCGCCACCGCCACCGGGAAGAACGGGGACAGCGCGCCCGCGGAGGCCGCGGAGAGCGCACCCGCGAAGAAGGGCGGCTCCCTCGGCGGTGCGGGCACCGCGTGCGAACTCCCGGTCACCTTCGACCTGGCGGCGGGCTGGAAGCCGCAGGCGGTGGAGGTGGAGCCCGGCTCCGACCTGGCGGCCCTCGGGCAGCAGGGCTCGGCCACGATGGTCTGCGAGATCGACGCCAAGCCGGCCGGGAACATCGGCTACCTGCGGGTGTGGCGGGGCAGGGCCTCCGAGGACGACCCCCGGTCGGCCCTGGAGGATTTCGTGGCCGGCGACGAACACGCCACCGAGGCCGCCTACGAGGAGATGGAGGCGGGGGCGGTGGCGGCCGTGGAGGTCACCTACACGGTCCACGCCGAAGCACTGGACGAGCGGAAGCCGGAGCGCGCCTTCGCGGTCGCCACCCCGGAGGGCCCGGTCGTGGTGCACCTCGGCGGGCTGGACTCCACGGAGCACCGGCAGATGCTGCCGGCGTACGAGCTGGCGAAGAGCACCCTGAAGCTGAGCTGACGGGAGCTGGGCTGACAGGCTGCGACTCCGACAATATGTACGGTATTCTGTACGTACAGGATACCGTACAGACGTGAGGAGGCCACCGTGCGGACCATGACGTACACCGAGTCAAGGGCGAAGTACGCCGAGACGCTCAACGCCGTCGTCGACGACCGCGAGGAAGTTGTCGTCACACGCGCCGGTCACGACCCGGTGGTGATAGTCGCGCTCGACGAGTACGAGTCCCTCAAGGAGACCGCCTATCTGCTGCGAAGCCCCGAGAACGCCCGCCGCCTGCTGGCTTCGATAGACCGTCTGGAATCCGGTGGGGGCACCGTGCGGGAGCTGGCGGAGTGAAGTTCGTCTGGGACGAGGCGGCCTGGGAGGACTACGTCTGGTGGCAGGCTCAGGACCGGAAGATCCTCCGGCGGATCAACAGCCTGCTCCAGGATGTCGCCCGGAACGGCAACGAAGGCATCGGCAAGCCTGAGCCCCTGAAACACGGCTTCCAGGGATTCTGGTCCCGCCGCATCACCGCGGAACACCGCCTGATCTACAAGGTGGTCGACGACGAGGTCCGCATCGCCGCCTGCCGCTACCACTACGGCTCCTGACCGCAGCCCGGGCGCCGGTGTGCACGTCGGTCAGCGGTGCGGTGCGGCACTCCGGTGAACGGTGCGGCACTCCGGTGACCAGGTTTCAGGCGGCACCGGCCCCGACGACCGTGGCCCCGGGGGCCGGCGAGAGCGCCACCCGGGCGCTTCGGCAGGTGCCCGACGCCAGCAGTGCGTCGGCCACCTTGTGCGCCGTCTCCTCGTCCGCGACGAGGAACGCCGTGGTCGGGCCGGAGCCCGAGACCAGGGCGGCCAGGGCGCCCGCCCCCGTGCCGGCGGCGAGGGTGTCCGCCAGCGCGGGGCGCAGGGAGAGCGCCGCGGGCTGGAGGTCGTTGCCGAGGGCGTCCGCCAGCGCGGTGGCGTCACCCGTGCGCAGGGCGTCCAGCAGCGCGGGCGACGCGGTCGGCTCGGGTACGTCGGTGCCGGCGGTGAGGCGGTCGAACTCGCCGTACACGGCCGGGGTGGAGAGCCCGCCGTCGGCGACGGCGAAGACCCAGTGGAAGGTGCCGCCGACCTCGACGGCGGTCAGCCGCTCGCCCCGGCCGGTCCCGAGTGCCGCTCCGCCGGTCAGGCTGAACGGCACGTCGCTGCCCAGCTCGGCGCAGATCTCCAGGAGTTCCTCCCGGGTCGCTCCGGTGGACCACAGGGCGTCGCAGGCCAGCAGCGCGGCGGCGCCGTCGGCGCTGCCGCCCGCCATGCCACCGGCGACGGGGATGTCCTTGGCGATGTGGATGTGGACGTCGGGTGCGATGCCGTGCCGGGCCGCCAGGGCGATCGCGGCCCGCGCCGCGAGGTTCGTGGCGTCGAGCGGCACCTGGCCGGCGTCCGGCCCGGAGCACGTGACGCGCAGCGCGTCGGCCGGGGTCACGGTGACCTCGTCGTACAGGCCGACCGCGAGGAAGACGTTGGCGAGGTCGTGGAAACCGTCGGGCCGGGGTGCGCCGACGGCGAGCTGGGCGTTGACCTTGGCGGCCACGCGGACGGTGACGCTCACTCGCTGCTCCCAGAAGGCTCGGTCCCCGAAGGCTCGGTCACCGACGGCTTGTTGCCCGACGGCTTGTTCTCGGCGATGGCGGCGAACTCCTCGACGGTGAGCGCCTCGCCGCGGGCCTGCGGTGAGATGCCCGCCGCGACCAGGGCCTCCTCGGCCGCCGGGGCGGAGCCCGCCCAGCCGGCCAGGGCCGCGCGCAGTGTCTTGCGGCGCTGGGCGAAGGCGGCGTCCACGACGGCGAAGACCTCGGCCCTGCTCGCGGTGGTGCGGATCGGCTGGGTGCGCCGGACCAGGGACACCAGCCCGGAGTCGACGTTCGGGGCGGGCCAGAACACCGTGCGGCCGATGGAGCCGGCGCGCTTGACGTCGGCGTACCAGTTGGCCTTCACCGAGGGGACGCCGTAGACCTTGTTGCCCGGCCGGGCGGCCAGCCGGTCGGCGACCTCGGCCTGCACCATCACGAGCGTCCGCTCGATGGTGGGGAAGCGCTCCAGCATGGTGAGCAGCACCGGCACGGCGACGTTGTAGGGCAGGTTCGCGACGAGTGCGGTCGGCGCCGGGCCCGGCAGCTCCGTCACGAGCATCGCGTCCGAGTGGACCAGGTCGAACCGGCCCGCCCGGTCCGGCAGGCGGGCGGCGACGGTGGCCGGCAGGGCGCCCGCGAGCACGTCGTCGATCTCCACGGCGACGACCCGGTCGGCCGCCTCCAGGAGGGCCAGGGTCAGCGAACCCAGACCGGGCCCGACCTCGACCACCACGTCGTCGGGCCGCACCTCGGCGGTCCGTACGATCCTGCGGACCGTGTTGGCGTCGATGACGAAGTTCTGGCCGCGCTGCTTCGTGGGGCGTACGCCCAGCGCTGCGGCCAGCTCGCGGATGTCTGCGGGGCCCAGGAGGGCGTCGGGCTCTGTGGTGCTCACCCGTTAAGCCTACGGCCGCCGCGGGGCCCGGAGACCGCCGCCCGGCCCGGGCCCGCGCGCCTCCCGCCGGACGACGACCTCGTCCCCGTCGTCGAGTCCGGTGCCCGGCTCCGGGGCGACGACGTCACGGGTGCCGACGACGACGCCCTCGGAGTCGAGGAGTTCCCCGACGTCGTCGGCGAAGGTGTGCAGGGTGCGCGACGTCCCGTCGACACGGACCTGGACGGCCTTGTCCAGAGCGAGGAACGCGGTGGTTCCGCCGGCCAGGACCGCGACGACGAGGGCCCGCGGGACGAGCCGCCGCAGGCCCTCCGGGGCGCCTCGCCGGGCCGCCCGGTGCCCGCCGCGCCGGCGTACGGCGGGCGTTTCCCGTGTGGCCGCCGGGCGGGGCACCAGCGGCGTGTCCAGCATGGTCGGGTCGTGCACCTGAGTGCGGGCCGGCCACAGCGCGGCGACGATCGTCCGCTCCTCGTGGAAGGCGCGCGACGGGAGCGGGCGCGGCGGCGCGGGTGCGGGGGCCCGGGGCGGGGACTGCGCCGTGCGCCGACTGCCGCGCGGTGCGCGGTGACTGCCCTGCGAATGCCCCACGACGCTCCAGAAGTTCCGGCCTGCCGACCCCGTTGCGCGGGCACGATAACCGAGGAGAGGTCACCCTCCAAAGTCGTACGATTACCCAACGTGTCGCGGACGGTCATCCGGTGCCGCCCGGTGTGCCGCCCGGTGTGCCGCCGGGTGGCGCGCGGCGGGCGGCCGGACCGCGGTCAGAAGTCGAACGCCCGCGCGGTGTTGTCGTAGACAGCGGCGGCCAGGGTGTCCTCGTCGGTCCCCCGCACCTCGGCCATCGCGCGCAGCGTGACCGGAATGAGGTACGGCGCGTTGGGCCGGCCGCGGTAGGGGGCGGGCGTGAGGAACGGCGCGTCGGTCTCGACGAGCACCAGTTCGGCCGGAGCGACGGTCAGCGCGTCCCGCAGCGGCTGCGCGTTCTTGAAGGTGACGTTGCCGGCGAACGACATGAAGTATCCGGCCGCCGCGCAGATCCGGGCCATCTCGGCGTCCCCGGAGTAGCAGTGGAAGACCGTCCGCTCCGGTGCCCCCGCGTCGGCGAGGATGCGCAGCACGTCCGCATGGGCCTCCCGGTCGTGGATGACCAGGGCCTTGCCGTGCCGCTTGGCGATCTCGATGTGCGCCCGGAAGGACTCCTCCTGGGCGGCCATGCCCTCGGGCCCCGTACGGAAGTAGTCCAGGCCGGTCTCACCGACGGCGCGGACGTGTGCGAGGGCGGCCAGCGCGTCGATCTCGGCGAGCGCCTCGTCGAGAGCCGCCTTCCCGCCGGGCTCCCGCGCACCCTGGCGGGACGTCCCCTCGGGATCCCCGTGCACGATGCGGGGCGCCTCGTTGGGGTGCAGGGCGACGGAGGCGTGGACGGACGGGTGGACGGCGGCGGTCTCGGCGGCCCAGCGCGAGCCCTTCACGTCGCAGCCCACCTGGACGACCGCGGTGACGTTGACCGCCGCGGCGCGGGCCAGGCCCTCCTCGACGGTTCCGTCCTGCATGTCCAGATGGGTGTGCGAATCGGCGACCGGAACCCTCAGGGGTTCGGGGAGCGGCGGGGCTTCGGTACGGCTCATGCCCCCGACTCTACGAGGGCGCGGGCCGTCCCTCTCACCGGCGGTGGAAGGGGCGCAGCAGGTCGGACAGGTGCCAGTGGTGCGTCTCGGGCCCAGGGGCCCGCACGGCCGCGACGGCCAGCTCCTCGTCGGGCTCCGCGCCGTCGGCGTCACGCGGACGCGGCGCCTGCTGGGCCCGGAGCAGCTGCTGGACCGAGGAGACCCGGCCGGCGCGCATGATCCGGACCACGTGGCCGCCGCAGTTGGCGCAGGAGGGGGTGGACAGCGGCGAGGGCACCCGCTCCCCGTCCGCCTTGTAGACCACGAAGGCGTTGCCCGAGCCGTCGACGTGGTGCTCTATCTGGTAGGCCTGTTCCCAGCCGTGCCCGCACCTCATGCAGGCGAACGCGTACGCCTCGTGCACGGTGGTTGCTGCGATCTCACTCATGCCTGCTCCCTTGTCAGCGGAGAAGCACTCCGGACAAGCACTCCGGATGGTGCGTTCCACCCTCAAGTGGACGCCTCCACGAGCGGCGACGCACCAGGTCTGCCGAGTGTTGGAACGGTTTTGGCCGATCCATGGACAAAGGGGCCGGAACGCGGTTCGGGCTTTACATTTCAGGCTAGTCCCTTGCCCTCCGCCTGGCCGGTCCGAGCCGCGTTCTTTGCCGCGACCACCGCATCGAACACCTCGCGCTTGGGCAGCCCGGCCTCGGCGGCGACCGCCGCGATGGCCTCCTTGCGCCGCTCCCCCGCCTCCTCGCGCACCTGCACCCTGCGCACCAGCTCGGCAGCGTCCAGCCCCTCGTTCCCCGAGTCCGTCGCGCCCTCGACCACGACGGTGATCTCGCCGCGCACGCCTTCGGCCGCCCAGACCGCCAGATCGCCCAGGGAGCCGCGCTTCACTTCCTCGTACGTCTTGGTCAGCTCGCGGCACACGGCCGCCCTGCGCTCGGCGCCGAACACCTCGGCCATCGCGGCCAGGGTGTCGTCCAGCCGGTGCGGGGCCTCGAAGAAGACCATCGTGCGGCGCTCGTCCGCGACCTCGCGCAGCTTCCCGAGCCGCTCCCCCGCCTTGCGCGGCAGGAAACCCTCGAAGCAGAAGCGGTCCACGGGCAGGGCCGACAGCGCGAGCGCGGTCAGCACCGCCGACGGGCCCGGCACGGCGGTGACCTTGATGTCCCGCTCCACGGCGGCGGCCACGAGCCGGTAACCGGGATCGGAGACCGACGGCATGCCCGCGTCGGTGACCAGCAGGACGCGCGCGCCGCCGGCCAGCGCCTCGACGAGCTCCGGCGTACGCGCCGACTCGTTGCCCTCGAAGTAGGAGACGACACGCCCCGTCGTGTGGATGCCCAGCGCCTGGGTCAGCCGGCGCAGCCGCCGGGTGTCCTCGGCGGCCACGACGTCGGCCGTCTCCAGCTCGGCGGCGAGCCGTGGCGGGGCGTCCGCCACGTCGCCGATGGGGGTCCCTGCGAGTACGAGCGTTCCAGTCGATCCAGTCACATCGGCCATCCTCCCAGCACGCGCGGCACCACTCGCACAGAAGCGTTCCCTACGATGGCGCGGTGACGAGTACTGCGCCCGAAGCCCAGCAGGGCCACGACGCCGGGGATCACGCCGGCGACCAGCCGCCTTCCTGGCAGCAGCGGCTGCGCCGCTTCGGCCATTCCCCACGGCCGGAGACGGGGCTGCGCGAGCGCCTGGTCCCGCCGTACACCCGCCCGGGCGGCCAGTTCTGGAGCGTCCTCGCGGTGCCTCCCGCCCTGGCCGGCCGCCTGGTGCGCTGGTCCGCCTGGGGCGGTCCGCTGCTGGTGGCGCTGGTCGCCGGGGTGCTGCGGTTCTGGAACCTGGGCAGCCCCAAGGCGGTGATATTCGACGAGACGTACTACGCCAAGGACGCCTGGGCGCTCGTCAACCAGGGATACGAGGGCGCCTGGCCCAAGGACATCGACAAGAAGATCCTCGCGGACCCGTCCTCGGTCGCCGTCCCGGTGGACCCGGGCTACGTCGTCCATCCCCCGGTGGGCAAGTGGATCATCGGGTTCGGCGAGCAGATCTTCGGGTTCACCCCGTTCGGCTGGCGCTTCATGGTGGCACTGCTCGGCACCCTCTCGGTCCTGATGCTGTGCCGCATCGGCCGCCGCCTGTTCCGCTCGACCTTCCTGGGCTGCCTGGCCGGCACGCTGCTGGCCGTGGACGGGCTCCACTTCGTGATGAGCCGCACCGCGCTGCTCGACCTGGTGCTCATGTTCTTCGTGCTGGCGGCCTTCGGCTGCCTCCTCGTCGACCGGGACTGGTCCCGCCGCAGGCTGGCCGCCGCGCTCCCGGAGGACGAGGACGGACTCCTGCGGCCGGACGCCCACGTTGCCGAAACGCTCCGCCTCGGCTGGCGGCCGTGGCGGCTCGCGGCCGGGCTGATGCTCGGTCTGGCCTTCGCCACGAAGTGGAACGGGCTGTACATCCTGGCCGCCTTCGCCGTGATGGCGGTGCTCTGGGACGTCGGCGCCCGGCGCACGGCGGGTGCCGTGCAGCCGTACCGGGCCGTGATCCTCAGGGACCTGCTCCCGGCGTTCGTCTCCACGGTGCCGGTCGCGATCGGCACGTACGTCCTGTCGTGGACGGGCTGGATCGTCACGGACAAGGGGTACTACCGCAACTGGGCGGCCACCCAGGGCAAGGGCGGTGGCTGGGCGTGGCTGCCCGACTGGCTGCGCAGCCTCTGGCACTACGAGTACCAGGTCTACGAGTTCCACATCGGCCTGACGTCCGGCCACACCTACCAGTCCAACCCGTGGAGCTGGCTCGTGCTGGGCCGCCCCGTCTCGTACTTCTACGAGGAGCAGACGGGCTGCACCGCCTCCGCGAGCGGCAAGTGCGCCCGCGAGGTCCTGGCACTGGGCACCCCGCTCCTGTGGTGGGCGGCGTGCGTGGCCCTGCTGTACGTCCTGTGGCGCTGGTTCTTCCGCCGCGACTGGCGGGCCGGCGCGATCGCGTGCGGCGTGGCGGCGGGCTGGCTGCCCTGGCTCCACTACCAGGAGCGGACGATCTTCCTCTTCTACGCGGTGGTGTTCGTCCCGTTCCTGTGCCTCGCGGTCACGATGATGATCGGTGCCCTGCTGGGCCCGGCGGCCGGCACCGGCACCGGGCACCGCATGGGCCTCACCAAGGCGGACCCCACGGGCGAACGCAGACGCACACTGGGCGCGATCGCGGCGGGCGTCCTGGTGCTGCTGATCATCTGGAACTTCATCTACTTCTGGCCGATCTACACGGGCACGTCGATCCCGGACGACGCCTGGCGCGACCGGATGTGGCTGGACACCTGGGTCTAGCCGCGACGACGCGGGGCCGGCCGCGACGACGGACGGGCCCGGCACCTGATGGTGCCGGGCCCGTCGTGGCCGCAGCAGCGGCCGTGGTACCTCACGCGCTTCACGACGGCCCGCTGACGGCCCGTCGTGGACCGGTCTGTCAGCCGGCCGACGCGACGAGCCGCGCGGCAACCTCGGCCGCGGTCGGCATCGCGGCGATCTCGTCGCGCAGGCGCTGTGCCCCGGCGGTGAAGGCGGCGTCGGACAGGATCCGCTGGACGGCGGCGGTGACGGCCTCGTTGGTCGCCTCGGCGCCCTCCGGCAGGACGACTCCGGCTCCGGCGGCCTCCAGTCGCTCGGCCCAGCGCAGCTGGGTGGACCGGTCCGGCAGGACGACGGCGGGGATGCCACGGGCCGCCGCACCGAAGGTCGTGCCCGAACCGCCGTGGTGCACGATGACCGACACGCCGTCGAGCAGCTCGGCGGCGGGGACGAAGGTGACGAGCTCCACCCGGGCCGGGTCCAGGCCGAATCCGTCGAGCGGCACCTCGTCACCCGAGGTCGTCGCCACCAGGTCCACGTCCAGGGCGCTGAGCGACCTGAGCAGCGAGCCGAGCCGGTCGAGTTCGCTCAGGCCGGTGCTGAAGCTGACCAGCACGCGCGGCCGGCCGGTGAGCTCCGCCCGCTGCACGGCCGGCGTCCCCTCGGGGGCCTGATGGGGGCTCGGCCGCATCGGAATGCGCTCCAGCCCCGGGACCTCGCCCCCGCCCTGCAGGCTCGGCGGGCAGATGTCCACCATCCAGGTGCCGGACATGGAGTGAGCCGGTGCGTCCAGGCCGCGTTCGAGGTAACGGGAACTCACCGAGGCGGTGAGCGCTTCCTGATAGTCCGGTTCCAGCGCCGGGTCGATGGCCATGACGGCGGAGGGCACCTTGAGCGTGGCGGCGACCAGCGGCCCCACGAAGTCGCAGTACTCCGACACGATCATGTCGGGCGCCCATGCGCGCGCGGCGTCGAGCGCGTCGTCCGTGGCGAGGTCGAGGCGGACCCCGGCGAAGAACTCCGCGAGGAACTGGGGCGACTCGCCCAACAGCCCCTCCATGCCGATCCGTTCGAGCGCTCCGCCGACGAGCGCCTCCTTCTCCGGGCCCACAGGGAGCAGCTCCAAGCCCTCGGACTCGACGATGCCCGCCATCGATGCGGCCGAGCAGACCGCGACGACATGCCCTTGCTTCCGCAGCTCACGCGCGACCGGCAGAGTGGGCAGGAAGTGCCCCAGCAGGGGGGTGCTAAACACGAGGATACGCATATGTGCACATTACATCATTAGTTGTTGTGTCAAATTTCCCCCCACGACCGGCGACTCCGGCCACGATGCCGGACCTCCGATGCCAGAAAGCGCTCTCCCGACGCGTCGCAGTCCTGTAACAACCGCCTCTGGCCTCACTGCCGCCACGTAGAGTTCCAGGGAAAGCCTTGTTGAACACGTTCAATAAGGACTCCTGGGGAGGGGACGGACCATGCGTGGTGGAGCGAAGGTCGCCGTGATCGGCGGGGTGTTCGTGCTGGTGACCGGAGGGCTCGGTTACGGCGCGTACAGCGTGGTGCTGGGCGGCGGAGGCGCCGGGACCGCGTCCGCGTCGTCCGAGGTGAAGACCGGGCCGCCGGGCAGGGAGGAGATAGAGACGACCGCGAAGGACTTCCTCGCGGCGTGGGCTTCCGGCGACGGGGCCGCCGCCTCACTGCTCACGAACAACGAGGCCGCCGCCGAGCCGCTGTTGACCGGCTTCGCCGAGGAGGCCCACGTCACGAAGGCGGTCATCACCCCCGGCCCGGCGGTCGGCGCGAAGGTGCCGTACACGGTGAAGGCGACGGTGTCCTACGAGGGGAGGACCAAGCCCTGGTCGTACGCCTCCGAACTGACCGTGGTGCGGGGCCTGACCACCGGCAAGGCGCTCGTCGACTGGAAGCCCGCGGTGATCCATCCGCAGCTCACCGAGGGCGCGACCCTGAGGACGGGAGAGTCGGCCACCGCCGCGATCGAGGCGGTGGACCACAACGGCAAGGTGCTGGACAAGGAGACGTATCCGTCGCTCGGGCCGATCCTGGACAGCCTGCGCGAGAAGTACGGCGACAGCACCGGCGGTTCCCCCGGCATCGAGACCTGGATCGAACCCGAGGGCGGGTCCGCGGCGAACACCACGCTCCTGACGCTCGCCGAGGGGAAGCCGGGCAAGCTGCAGACCACACTCGACGCCGGCGCCCAGGCCGCGGCGGAGAAGGCGGTCAAGAAGTTCAGCCAGGCCTCCGTGGTCGCCGTGAGGCCCTCCACGGGCTCGATCCGCGCGGTCGCCAACAACCCGGCGACCGGCTTCAACGCCGCGATGCAGGGCACCCAGGCACCCGGCTCGACGCTGAAGATAGTCACCGCCGCGATGCTCTTGGAGAAGGGGCTCGTCTCGGCGAACCGGCCGGCGGAGTGCCCCAAGGAAGCGCTGTACCAGGGACGTACGTTCCACAACCTCGACCACTTCCAGCTTCCCGCATCCACCAACTTCACCACCAGCTTCGCCCGTTCCTGCAACACCGCCTTCATCAAGCTGATCGACGACACCAAAGATGACGCGGCCCTCCCCAAGGAGGCCCGGGACGTCTTCGGGATCGGGCTGGACTGGAAGACGGGCATCGCCTCCTTCGACGGCAAGGTGCCGGACGAGACCGGCGGTGAGGCGGCGGCCCAGTACATCGGCCAGGGCACCGTCCAGATGAACGCCCTCAACATCGCGTCCATCACCGCCACCGCCCGCACCGGCACCTTCCGCCAGCCGCTGATCGTCCCGCAGTCCCTGGACGACCGTCAGATCGCCACCGCCTCCCGCTCGTTGCCGCAGAGCGTCACCGGTCAGCTGAACGACATGATGCGGGCCACCGCGTCCTGGGGCACCGGAAAGACCGCGATGGCCTCGGTGGGCGGCGACAAGGGCGCCAAGACGGGCTCGGCTGAGGTCGACGGCCAGGGCACGTCCAACAGCTGGTTCACCGGCTTCAGCGACGACCTCGCCGCCGCGGCGGTCGTCCAGTCGGGCGGTCACGGCGGGGACGCCGCCGGCCCGGTCGTGGCCGCGGTGCTGCGCGCGGGGTCGTAGCCCCCCGAGGGGGCGGCGCACGACGGCGGAAGGGGCGCTCGGGCCCGGGTGACGTTCTGCACAGGCGCCGGAATCGCTGTGGTGTACACGCGGACCCGTTCAGTAGCGTGCCGGGCATGAGCACCCACGACGTGACCCCGCTGGTGGCGGCGGCGGTGCTGGCCGCCGCGATCACGCACGCGAGCTGGAACGCCATCGCCCACGCCATACGCGACCAGTTGCTCTCCTTCACCCTGATCTCCGGTGGCGGCGCGCTGATCGGGGCCGTACTCGTCTGCTTCGCACCACTGCCCGCTGCCGGCGCCTGGCCGTATCTGCTCGTCTCCGCGGGCCTGCACGTGGCGTACATGCTGCTGCTGATGCGCTCGTTCACCCTGGGCGACTTCGGCCAGATGTATCCGATCGCCCGGGGCACGGCCCCGCTGGTCGTGACGGTGCTCGCGGCCGTGTTCGTCGGCGAGCGTCCCGACGGCTGGGCGACGGCGGGCGTGGCGGTGGCCTCGGCGGGGCTCGTCGGGCTGGCGCTGTGGGGGATCCGCGGCTCCGGCCGCCGCCCCCACTGGCCCGCGATCCTGGCGGCCCTGGCGACCGGCCTGGCCATCGCCGGGTACACGACGGTCGACGGGGTCGGGGTGCGCGCCTCGGGGACACCGGTCGGTTACATCGGCTGGCTCATGATCGCCGAGGGCGTGGCCATCCCCGTGTACGCGGGCCTGCGCCGCCGGGGCGGACTCCTGCCCGCTCTGCGGCCGTTCATGGCCCGGGGGCTGCTGGGCGCGGCGCTCTCGGTCGCCGCGTACGGGCTCGTCCTGTGGGCGCAGACCAGGGCACCGCTCGCCCCGATCGCCGCGCTCCGCGAGTCCTCGATCATCGTGGGTGCCGCGATAGGGACGCTGTTCTTCAAGGAGAAGTTCGGCGGCCCCCGGATCGCGGCCGCCGGGCTGATGGTGGTCGGCATCGGGCTGATGCTTCACACGAGTTGACCCGCTCCCACCCGCTCGCCCCGCCCGGTCCCGTCACCGGCCCCCCGTCACGCGGACACGGCGGCGGAGGCGGCCAGTTCCACGACCACCTCGTCGTCCTCGGCCTCGCCCGTCGGCAGGAAGCCGAGCGAGGTCCAGAGCGCCGCTGCACCCGTGTTGGCCGGGTCGTACGACAGCCGGATCACCTCGCAGCCGTCCCGTCGCGCCAGCCAGGCGGCGAGCGTGCGCGCGGCGGCCCGCCCGATCCCCGCGCCCTGCTCGGGGCCGTCGATCAGCACGCCGCCGATCCAGTACGAACCGTCCTCGTCCCGCGCCCACATGACGTGGCCGAGCGGGAGTTCGCCGGCGTACACCGCGAACGAGTGCCAGGTGTCCTCCCGCGACGTGAGGAGCAGATAGCGGGCGGCGAGGGCGGGGGCGAAGTCCCGCTGGGCGTCGAGCGGCGCGACGTCGGCGACCGCGCGCCAGTTGTCGTCGGTCACCTCGCGCAGGGTGACGCCTCGCCCGGTCCGGTCGGCACAGCCGTAATCGATCATCCCGGGAGAGTAGGGCGCGGGCCGCACCTCCGCCAGCGGATTACTCCTCGCCCGTCATGGCCTTGCGGAAGCCGGTGTTGACGCCGAGGAGACCGCCGTCGACCCGCAGTGTCGTGCCGGTGATCCACGCCGCGTCCCGGGACGCGAGGAAGGCGACGGCGGACGCGATGTCGTCCGGTTCGCCGATCCGTCCGAGCGGGTAGAGCGCGGCGGCCCGCTTCAGCTCTGCGTCGCGGCCCGCCCAGGCGTCGGTACGGATCGTGCCCGGCGCGACGAGGTTGACGCGGACACCCCGCGGTCCCGCGTGGCCCGCGAGCGTACGGGTCAGGCTCGCCAGGCCCGCCTTGGCGGCGCTGTAGGCGTGCCCGCCGAAGTCCTGCTCGCCGTTGACGGAGCCGATCGTGACGATGGCCCCGCGGCCGGACGCGACCAGGTGCGGCAGCGCGGCCCGGGAACAGCGGTAGGGGCCGCTCAGGGTGATGTCGAGGGTGTGTTCCCAGGACGCGTCGTCCTCGTCCTCGAAGAGCGCGGCGTCGTCGTGGTTGGCGTAGGCGTTGTTGACCAGGACGTCGAGCCGGCCGAAGGCGGCGACCGCGTGAGCGACGGCCGCCTCGACCGCCGTGCGGTCGCCGACGTCGCAGGCCAGGGATTCGGCGGTGCCGCCCGCCTCGCGTATCCCGTCCGCCGTGCGTTCGGCGCGGCCGGCGTCCAGGTCGGTGACCAGAACGGCCGCGCCCTCCGAGGCGAGCCGGCGCGCGGAGGCGGCCCCGATGCCCTGTCCCGCGCCGGTGAGGAGAACCGCGTACCCGTGGAAGCGTGGAGGTGTCATAGCGCCGACCGTACTGCCCTGACCAGGGCCTGGGCACGGGGGTCGGCGGTGACTCCCTTCTGCAGACCGTTCGTCACATATCCCAGCGCGATGCCCGATTCGGGATCGGCGAAGCCGAGTGAACCACCGCGTCCGGGGTGGCCGAACGATCCGGGGCCCAGGAGCGGCGCGGCCGGACCGTGGAGCATGTAGCCGAGTCCGAAGCGGGTGCTGACGACGAGCACCCGGTCCGGTCCCGCCGACTCCTCGGTGCGCGCCAGGGTGAGGGTGGCGGGGGCGAACAGCCGCTGCCCGTCGACCTCCCCGATCATCGCGGCGTAGCAGCGGGCGAGGCCGCGCGCGGTGGCGACACCGTTGGAGGCGGGGAGTTCGGCCGCGCGGTAGGCGGGGTCGTTCTCGTCGGGGAAGGGGTCGATCGCCCCGAAGGCGCGGCGGGTGAGCGAGGAGGGATCGGCATAGGCGTCGACGACGGAGCGCTTGGGGCGCACCCGCAGGGTTCCGCCCCCTTCCGCGGGCGGGGCTTCGACGGGCCCGATCCGCCCGATCCGGTGTGCCTCGTCCGCCGGGAGTCCGAACCAGAAGTCGAGGCCGAGCGGACGGGCGATCTCCTCGGCGACCCAGCGTCCGATGGTGCGCCCGGTGACTCTGCGGACCAGTTCGGCGACGAGCCAGCTGAACGTCTGGGCGTGGTAGCCGTGGCCGGCGCCCGGCTCCCACAGGGGTTCCTGGGCGGCGACGGAGCGCGGCCCGGACGCCTGGTCGGCCGCCTGCGCGGGGGTGAGCGGCACGTCGAGCGCGGCGAGCCCGGCGCGGTGGGCGAGGAGATGGCGCACGAGGACGCGCTCCTTGCCCTTCGCCTTGAACTCGGGCCAGTAGGTGCCGACGGGGGCGTCCAGGTCCACCTGGCCGCGCTGGTGCAGCATCAGCGGCACGGCGGCGGCGACGCCCTTGCCCGCCGAGCGGACGATCTGGACGGTGTCCACGGCCCAGGGTTCGGTGCCGTCCACATCCCTCGTGCCGGCCCACAGGTCGACGACCTTGCGGCCGTGGCGGTAGACGGCGACGGCCGCTCCCCGCTCCCCGCGCTGCTCGAAGTTACGGACGAAAGCGTCCCGTACCGCCTCGAATCCCGGCGCCACCGTGCCCCGTACGTCCACGCCTGCTCCCGCGCTCCCGCTCATCCCTCCATGGTGCATCCCGCCGCAGGTGAAGCGGGGGGCGGGTCACCATCTGTTCACGCGTGCGGAACGGACACGGAACGCGGGTCGAACCCGAAGGGCAGCTCCAGCCGGTGCCTGCGCATGAGCGCGTCGTCGCACAGCAGGTCCTGCGTACGGTCGTCGGCGGTGATCACCCCGTCGCTGAGGATCACGGCCCGGGGGCAGAGTTCGAGGGCATACGGCAGGTCGTGGGTGACCATGAGGACGGTGACGTCCAGGGAGCGCAGGATGTCCGCGAGTTCACGGCGGGAGGCCGGGTCCAGGTTGGAGGACGGCTCGTCCAGGACGAGGATCTCCGGCTCCATCGCCAGCACGGTGGCGACCGCGACCCGGCGGCGCTGGCCGAAGGAGAGGTGGTGCGGGGGCCGCGCCGCGAACTCCTCCATGCCCACCCGCTTCAGGGCGGTCATGACCCGGTCCTCCAGCTCGGGGCCGCGCATCCCGGCCGCGGCCGGGCCGAAGCCGACGTCCTCGCGCACGGTCGGCATGAAGAGCTGGTCGTCGGGGTCCTGGAAGACGATGCCGACGCGGCGCCTGATCTCCGCCAGGTTCTTCTTGTCCACGGGCATCCCGGCGACCCGGACGGTTCCGGCGCCCGCGTCGAGAATGCCGTTGAGGTGGAGGACGAGCGTGGTCTTGCCCGCGCCGTTGGGGCCGAGCAGGGCGACGCGCTCGCCGCGGGCCACGGTCAGGTCGACGCCGAACAGGGCCTGGTGGCCGTCGGGGTAGGCGTAGGCGAGGCCGCTGACCTCGAGGGACGGGGCGGGGGTGGTGGTCGGGCTCATACGGTCCATCCCAGCAGACACACGACGAGGGCGAGCAGGGGGAGTGCCGCCGCGTGCGCCCACTGGGTCCGGGAGGCGGTCACCTCGTCGATGACCGGCATGCTGCCGGTGTAGCCGCGGCTGACCATCGCGAGGTGGACGCGCTCGCCTCGCTCGTAGGACCTGATGAACAGGGCGCCCGCCGTCTTGGCCAGGACACCCCAGTGCCGTATCCCGCGCGCCTCGAAGCCCCGGGAGCGCCGGGCGATCGACATCCGGCGCAGCTCGTCGGTGATGACGTCGCCGTACCGGATCATGAAGGACGCGATCTGGACGAGCAGGGGCGGCAGCCGCAGTCGCTGGAGGCCGAGCAGCAGGGAGCGCAGTTCGGTGGTGGACGCCAGGATCACCGAGGCGGCGACGCCCAGGGTGCCCTTCGCGAGGACGTTCCAGGCGCCCCAGAGTCCGGGCACGCTGACGGAGACGCCGAGCAGTTCGGTCTGCTCGCCGGGCACGACGAAGGGCATGAGCAGCGCGAACGCCACGAACGGCACCTCGATGACCAGCCTCCGCAGCAGGAACCCGGCGGGGATCCGGGCCACGGTGGCGACGGCGGCGAGCAGGGCCGCGTAGAGCGCGAAGGCCCAGACGGCCTCGCGCGGGGTGGAGACGACGACCACGACGAAGCAGACCACCGCGGCGAGTTTGCAGTGCGGGGGGAGGTCGTGGACGGGCGAGTGCCCGTGCCGGTAGAGCTTGTGCGCGTGCCCGGCTCCCATGTCAGACGGACTCGGCGGTGCGGGCCACGGGCGCGTCGGGCGTACGGCGGCGGCGCACCGCCCAGAACACTCCGCTGCCGACGGCGACGGTGACGCCCACGCCGATCACTCCGGCGAGGCCTCCGGAGACCCGGGGGTCGCCGATGTCCTTGACGCCGTAGTCGGCGAGCGGGGAGCCTGCGGCGTCGTGCTCCTGGACCTTCTCGTCGATGCCCTTGTCGGCGGCGACCTTCTCCAGGCCGTCGGGGCTGGCGGAGGCGTAGAAGGAGACGAAGCCGGCGAGGACGAGCGCGGCGGCCAGCCCGGTGGCCCAGACCTTGCGGGTCGACCGGGCGGCGGGGACGGGCACGGGGGCGGCGGCCGGGGCGTCGACGAGTTCGCCGCCGACCCGGAGCTTCAGCGGGGCCGAGAGGCCGCGGGCCCCGTGCACCAGGTCGGGACGGACCGCGAGAACGGCGCCCACGGTCAGCGCGGTGATCACCGCCTCGCCGATGCCGATCAGGACGTGGACGCCGACCATCGCCGTCAGGACCTTGCCCACGGGCACGTCGGTGGTGCCGCCGATCGCGTAGATCAGGGTGAAGACGGCGGCAGCGGCGGGCACGGAGACCAGCGCGGCGACGAAGGACGCGGTGGTCGTCGAGCGCCGGGTGCGGGGCAGCACGCGGGTCAGCCCGCGGAAGAGCGCGTAGGCGACGACGGTGGTGACGACGCCCATGACCGTGATGTTCACGCCGAGCGCGGTGAGACCGCCGTCGGCGAAGAGGACGCCCTGCATGAGGAGGACGACCGCTATGCAGAGCACTCCCGTGTAGGGGCCGACCAGGATCGCCGCGAGCGCCCCGCCCAGGAGGTGCCCGCTGGTCCCGGCCGCGACCGGGAAGTTCAGCATCTGCACGGCGAAGATGAACGCGGCGACGAGCCCGGCCAGCGGGGCCGTGCGCTCTCCCCCGAGTTCACGGCGGGCACCGCGGAGACTGACGGCGACCGCACCCGCGGCGACGACGCCCGCGACGGCGGAGACGGGTGCGTTGATGAATCCGTCGGGTACATGCATGGAGTGGCTCCGCTTTCGGGCGTTACGTCGGGCGGGGTCGGGAACCGCTCAATGATAGAGCCCTGTTGCAAAGAGCTCGCAAGAGCGCAGGGGCGTCAACTGTCCGCCCCCAACGTGCCCAAATGGGAAAATATGGGACATTGGGGGGAGAGATCTTCACACAGGAGGAGCCGGCCCATGTCCCTCGTGATCCAACAGCACATACGCGCCCGGCTCATCACCGACGGCCCCGACCCCCGGCCGGTCCCCGTGGAACTGCGCTACGACTCGGACGAACCGAAGACGGTCCGGATGCGCCTCCCCGGCGGAGTCGACTGGACCTTCGGCATCGATCTCATCGAACGCGGGCTGCGCGCCCCCGTCACTCGCGGCGACATCCGCATCTGGCCGTGCGGCCGGGCCCAGCTGGTCCTGGAGCTGCACTCGGCCGACGGCGTCGCCGTCTTCCAGATCGACAACGCCCCGCTGATCCGCTTCCTGGCCCGGACCCGCGCCCGCACCGGGACACGCAGGACGGCCGCCCCGTCCGCCGGCCCCGCCAGCCGCGCCCGCGCCTGAGCGCCTCCGCGCGCGACGAGAGCCCCCGCGCCGCGTGCACGGAGGCTCTCAGGCCGCTCCGGCCCCCCGTCCCCACAGGTGACCGGCGCACCGGAGCCGCGTTCCGCTCGGACGCGGGCCCCGGGGTCCGTAAGGCCCGGTCCACGCGTCAGACGCGGACCAGCTCCCGCGCCCCGCCGCCCTCGGACGGGCCGGCGGCGAGGTCCTTGCGCAGGCCCTCACCCTCCACGTCGACGTTGGGCAGGATCCGGTCCAGCCAGCGGGGCAGCCACCAGGCGCGCCTGCCGAGCAGGGCGAGCACCGCGGGCACGATGGCCATCCGGACCACGAAGGCGTCGAAGAAGACGGCGATGGCGAGCGAGAAGCCGATCATCTTGATCATCGACTCGCTGGAGCCGATGAAGCCGGCGAAGACGGCCATCATGATCACCGCCGCGGCCGTGACGACCCGGGCCCCGTGCCGGAAGCCCGTCACGATCGCCTGGCCGGGCGACTCACCGTGGACGTACGCCTCCCGCATGCGCGTGACCAGGAAGACCTCGTAGTCCATCGCGAGACCGAAGACCACGCCGACCATGAAGATCGGCATCATGCTCATGATCGGACCGGTCTGCTCGACACCGAGGAGCGAGCCGAACCAGCCCCACTGGAAGACCGCGACGACCGCACCCAGCGCCGCCACGACCGAGAGCAGGAAGCCCAGGGCCGCCTTCAGCGGAACCAGCAGCGAGCGGAAGACCACCATCAGGAGCAGGAAGGCCAGGCCGACGACGAGCGCCAGGTAGGGCAGCAGGGCTGCGTTCATCTTCTCGGAGAAGTCGATGTTCATCGCCGTGGCACCGGTGACCAGCACCTCGGCCCCCGTGTCGTCCTTGATCTCTCCGCCCGCGTCACGGATGGCGTGGACGAGGTCCTCGGTCTCCGTGGAGCTCGGCCGGTCCTTCGGGATGACGGTGATGGTCGCGGCGTCACCGGCCTTGTTGAAGGTGGCCGGCGTGACGGCTGCGACGTGGCCGATGCCCTCGATCTCCTGCGAGACCCGGTCGACGGCGGTCCTGCCGTCCGAGGCGTCCTTCGTGTCCACCACGACCAGCAGCGGACCGTTGAAGCCCGGGCCGAAGCCGTCGGACAGCATGTCGTACGCCTGGCGCTGCGTGGTGCTCTTCGGCTGCGAGCCGTCGTCCGGCAGGCCCATCTCCAGCGAGGTGGCCGGCAGGGCGACGGCACCGAGGCCGATGACACCCACCAGCAGCACCCACACCGGCCGGCGCAGCACGAAGCGTGCCCAGCGGGTGCCCATGTTCGGCTTCGCCTCGGGCTTGTTCTCCGCCTCGGCGGCCTTGCGCGCCCTGCGCCCCATGACCCGCTTGCCCGCGAAGCCCAGCAGCGCCGGGACGAGCGTCAGCGCGATGAGTACGGCGATCGCGACGGTGCCGGCCGCGGCGAAGCCCATCTTCGACAGCATGGGGATGTTGACGACGGCCAGGCCGACCAGGGCGATGACGACCGTCAGACCGGCGAAGACCACGGCGGACCCGGCAGTGCCCACGGCCCGCCCGGCGGCCTCCTCCCGCTCCCGTCCCTCGGCCAGTTCGGCGCGGTAGCGGGAGACGATGAAGAGCGCGTAGTCGATGCCGACCGCGAGGCCGATCATCATGGCGAGCGTGGAGGTGGTGGAGCCGAGGTCGAGCACGTTGGCCAGGGCGGTGATCAGCGAGACGCCGATCCCGACGCCGATGAGCGCGGTGAGCAGCGGCAGCCCCGCGGCGATCAGCGACCCGAAGGTGATCACCAGCACCACCGCGGCGATGGCGACGCCGATGATCTCGGTGGCGCCGGTCTCCGGCATCACCTGGAGCGCGTCACCGCCGATCTCCACGGTCATTCCGCTGTTCTGCGCGGCCTCGCCCGCGTCCTTGAGCGCGTCCCGCGTCCCGTCGGTCAGTTCCATCGAGCTGACCTTGTAGGACACCGAGATGTAGGCGGTGGAGCCGTCCTGGCTGACGGCCTTGGCGGCGAAGGGGTCGGCGACCGAGGCGATCTGGTCCGAACCGGACTTCAGCTCGCCGACGATGTCCTTGATCTCGGCCTTGTTGGCCGACGCGGTCACCTTCTCGCCCTCGGGGGCCTTGAAGACGACACGGGCGGTCGCACCGTCGGCACTGCCGCCGGGGAAACGTTTCTCCAGCAGATCGAAGGCCCGCTGGGCCTCCGTGCCGGGGATCGAGAAGGAGCTGGAGGTGGCGGTCGACGCGGAGGCGGCACCGAAACCGGCCAGCGCCAGCAGCGCCACCCAGACCAGTGCGACGTAACGGCGTCGCCGGAAGGCGAGCCGTCCCAGTTTGTAAAGGAATGTGGCCACGGAGGGTGTACTCCCGGTCGGGTCGTTGAGTGGAAAAGGGCGTGAGGAACCAGCCCGACGACGAGAGCGGCCGTGTCAGGTGGAGCGTCGGGGAGAGGGCCGTACGGGGGGAGCGGGGACGTCAGACGCCGAGGGCGGGGAACACCACGGATTCGACGTAGTCGGTGAGGAACGCCTGGTCGACGGGCTGGTGGTCGACCAGCTCCCGAGCGGCGAAGGCGCCGATCATCATGTGGGGCACGTAGGGAAGCGCCGGGTTGTCCGCACGCACTTCCCCCCTGTCCACGGCTCGCTGGAGCAGCGCCCCGAGACCGGTCATCTCCGGCTCGATCAGCAGTTCCCGCAGGGCCTGGAACAGATCGGGGTTGTTGTGGATGGCATGGGTCAGACCCCGCAGCAGTGCGGAGTTCTTCTCCATCTGGCAGTCGTCCGTACGCGTCATCACGGCGAGGAAGTCGCCGCGCAGCGATCCGGTGTCGACATCGGCGAGGTGCACCGGCTTGTCGTTGCGGAGCGCTTTGACGACCAGCTCGGGCTTGCTCCCCCACTGGCGGTAGAGGGTGGCCTTGCTGGAACGGGTGCGGGAGGCGATGGCGTCCATGGTCAGGGCTTCGTAGCCGACCTCGCCGAGCAGGTCGAGCACGGCGGTGTACAGCTCGCTCTCGCGCTCCGGCGTGAGCCTGCTGCCTGCCATGTGCCGACCTCCTCCCTCGTCTTGTGTGCCTGCTGGATCGTACGTCAGCCGATGATCAATTCGGCGAACGAAACTGTTTCGTACACCTTGAACATACTCCCCCCTCCTAGCGAAACGAAACAGTTTCGCTTGTGCGCTGCACCACAAGTTGCCGCGGGCCACTCGCGCGGAAAGCATTGGAGGGTGAGTGACGACGCCGCGTATCTCCGCTTCCCGCACCTCCACGAGGACTTGCTCTGCTTCGCGGCGGAGGACGACCTCTGGGTCGCCCCTCTGGCCCCGGAGGGGCGGAGACCGGGCCGGGCGTGGCGGCTGACCGTCGACCGGACGAGGGTCAGTCATCCCCGCTTCTCCCCCGACGGCAGCCGGATCGCCTACACGACCTGGCGCACGCTCGATCCGGAGATCCATGTCGTACCCGTCGACGGCGGGCCCGCCCGCAGACTCACCTACTGGGGCTCGACCGACGCCCGTGTCTGCGGCTGGAGCCCCGACCGCGGCGACGACTCCTGCCAGATCCTCGCGGTGTCCTCGCACGGCCAGCCGTTCTCCTACTTCTCGTGGGCCTACAGCGTCCCCACCGACGGCAGCCCCGGCGGCAAACTCCCGTGGGGGCCGGTGTCCGACATCGCGGTCGCCGACGTCGACGGAGAGCGGCGCACCCTGCTGCTCACCGGCAAGCCCCCGCACGAGCCGGCGGCCTGGAAGCGCTACCGCGGCGGGGCGACGGGCCGCCTGTGGCTGCACGGGGAGAGGCTGCTGCCCGACATCGGCGGACACCTCGACGCGCCCATGTTCGTCGGGCGCCGCATCGCCTTCCTGTCCGACCACGAGGGCGTCGGCAACCTGTACTCCTGTCTGATGGACGGCACGGACCTGCGCCGTCACACCGACCACGACGCCTTCTACGCCCGGCACGCCTCCAGCGACGGCCGCCGGGTCGTCTACCAGTGCGCGGGTGATCTGTGGCTGGTCGACGACCTGGAATCGCCGGACGCGAGACCGCGCAGGCTGGAGGTCAGGCTCGGCGGGCCGCGGACCGGGCGGCGCCCCTACCAGGTGCCCGCTGCCGCCCACGTCGACGCGCTGTCCGTGGACGAGACGGGCCGGGCGAGCGCCGTCTCCGTGCGCGGCAGCCTGTACTGGCTCACCCACCGCGACGGCCCGGCCCGCACCATCACCGACACCCCGGGGGTACGCGCCCGGCTGCCCGAGATGCTCGGCAGCAGCGGCCAGGTCGCCTACGTGACGGACGCCGACGGCGACGACGCCGTCGAGATCGCCTCGCTCCCCCGGGCCAGCGGCGACCGTCCGCCCCGACGGCTCGCCGCCGGGCGCCTGGGGAGGGTCCTGGAGATCGTCTCCGACCCGGACGGCGAGCGGCTGGCCGTCGCCTCGAACGACGGCAGACTCCTCCTTCTGGACACTGCGGACGACTCCCTGGACCCGGCCGAGCCGGAGGACCGCCCCCGCCTGCGGCCGGCCGACGGAACCGAGAGGATCGCGATGGCCGGGGACGCCGTGGAGGCCGGGACGCCCGAAGAAGGCGGGGCGGCCGAAGAGGACGAGGAAGTGGCGGAGCGCGGGGCGGCCGAAGAGGTCGAGGGAGACCTCACCGAGCTCATCCGCTCCGTCAACGGGCCGGTGCGCGACCTGGCGTTCTCCCCCGACGGCAACTGGCTGACCTGGTCGCACCCCGGCGTCGGCCGCTCGCTCCGGCAGATCAAGCTGGCGCGGATCACCGGCCCCGGGGCCCCGGTGATCGTGGACGTCACCAACGGCCGTTTCGAGGACGAGAACCCGGTCTTCACCGGTGACGGCCGGTACCTCGCCTTCCTCTCGTGGCGCGGATTCGACCCGGTGTACGACGTCCACACCGGCGACCTCTCCTTCCCCCTGGGCTGCCGGCCCTATCTGGTCCCGCTCTCCTCGGCCACCCCGTCCCCCTTCGCGCTGCTGCCCGACGGCCGGCCCGCGGCGGGCGGCCTGGACCCGGTGGACATCCCCGAGGGCGCGGTCGAGGGGCCGACGGTCACCGTGGAGTTCGAGGGCCTGGAGAACCGGGTGACCCCGTTCCCCGTGGCGGCCTCGAAGTACTCCGCGCTGGAGCCCGTGAGCGGCGGCGGTCTCGTCTGGCTGCGCTGGCCGATCTCCGGCGCCCTGGGCGAGACCTTCGCCAACCCGTCCGACATGTCGGGCCGCCCGACGCTGGAGCACTTCAACATCGCCAAGGCCCGCAGGACCGAACTCGTGGGCCACCTCGACTGGTTCGCGATCAGTGGTGACGCCTCTCGGCTGGTCGTCATGGACGACGGCGAGCTGCGGGCCGTGCCGTCCAACGAGCCCGGGGACAACGACTCGACGGTCTTCATCGACCTGCGCCGCATCCTGCACGAGGTCGACCCGGCGGCGGAGTGGCGCCAGGCCTACGGCGAGGCCGGGCGGCTCACCCGGGCCTACTTCTGGGAACCGGACATGTGCGGCATCGACTGGGACGGCGTGCTGGACCAGTACCGCCCGCTGGTCGAACGGGTCTCCTCCCCCGACGAGTTCGCCGACCTGCTGCGCGAGGTCCTGGGCGAGCTGGGCACCTCGCACGCCTACGTCTCGCCCGCACGCCGCAACGAGGGCCCCCCGCACTACCAGCGGGCGATCGGCCTGCTGGGCGCCAACCTCGGCTGCCGGGACGGCGACTGGACCGTGCTGCGGATCCTGCCCGGCGACTCCTCCGACTCCAAGGCGCGTTCACCGCTCGCCGGTACGGGCATCCGGGAGGGCTTCGTCCTCACCCACGTCGACGGCAGGCCGGTCGACCCGGTGGCCGGCCCGTACCCGCTGCTGACGGCGGCGGGCGGCACCACCGTGGAGCTGACGTTCCGCCCGCCGGCCGGCGAGTGCGGCGGCCGGCCCCGCCGCATCGCGGTCGTCCCCCTCGTCGACGAACGCCCCCTGCGCTACCAGGACTGGGTGGCCAAGCGGCGAGAGGTCGTACGGGACCTGAGCCACGGCAAGTGCGGATACCTGCACATCCCCGACCTGGGCGGATCGGGCTGGGCCCAGTTCAACCGGGACCTGCGGCTGGAGGTCTCGCGTCCCGCACTGATCGTGGACGTGCGGGGCAACGCGGGCGGCAACATCAGCGAGCTGGTCCTGGAGAAGCTCACCCGCACCATCCTCGGCTGGGACCTGACCCGCAACGCCCAGGCGGTGTCGTACGCGTCCAACGCCCCCCGGGGCCCGGTCGTGGCCCTCGCCGACGAGGCGACGTCCTCCGACGGGGACATGATCACGGCCGCGTTCCGCCTGCTGAAGCTGGGACCGGTGGTCGGTCAGCGCACCTGGGGCGGCGTGGTCGGCATGACCGGCCGCCACCGGCTCGGCGACGGCACGGTGATCACCGTGCCCATGAACGCGGCCTGGTTCGACACGTACGGCTGGTCCGTCGAGAACTACGGCGTCGAGCCCGACCTGGAGGCCCTGCGCACCCCGCTGGACTGGGCCGAGGGCCGGCACGCCGTGCTGGACGACGCGGTCAGGGTGGCCCTGGACCTGCTGGCCGCCCACCCGGCGGCCACACCGCCCACCTACGGATCCGTCCCGGACCTGCGCCGCCCGCCGCTCCCCCCGAGGTGATGCGGAGGCCGGGGCGGCCGGCGGGACTCCCGCAGGCCGCCCCGGCCTCCGGAGCACAGGACGCCCCCGGCCTTCTGACCGGGCGGACGCACGAGAACCCCCACAGAAACGGACGCGACGCACGAGAAGGGGTGCACCCGGAACCCGGGTGCACCCCGACCAACCGCAGACGCTCAGCGGCGTCGGCCGTCAGCGCTCAGAACGCTCACGCGTCCGGTCCGCCGCATCCTGCGCCCGGTTCCGGTCGCCGGGCCGACGGCCCTGCGCCTGGTCCGCGGCGCGGCCCGGGGCGTTGGACGAGCGCTCGCGCGCCTCGTCACGCTTGCCGCCGCCGGCCTTCTGCTGCTTGGCCTGGTCGGCGAGCTCCTGGGCCTTGTCCTTGAACTGGTCTGCGATGCCCATGCTGTTCACTCCTATGTGGGTGCGTGGGGTTGACCCCGGTGGGGCCTCGCTCAGACTTACACACCCGGACATTCATCGCATTTCGATCATCATCGCCGGACTCGGGCCCGCTGATCGGCCTCTCCGCCGGCCCCGACGAGCCCCTTGCCCACACCGTCGAGCCGGGGCCCGAACCGCTTCATCTCGCGCTGTCCGACGGTCCCTATGAGCGTCGGGAGGTAGCCGCGGACCGACTGCATCCCGCGCAGCCACCACTGGGCGTACACGTGCGCGGAGCGCCGCTCGATCCCGGCGACGATCCGGTCGACGGCGGGTCCCAGCGGATACGTGCGGTTCGTGGGCCACGGCAGCCGCTGCCTCAACTCCCGCATGACGTCGTCCTCGTCGGCGCCGCGCACCATGTCCGTGTCGGTCCACGACAGGTAGCCGACGCCGACCTTCACGCCCCGGTGACCGACCTCGCCGCGCAGACAGTGGGCGAACGCCTCCACACCCGACTTGGACGCGCAGTACGCGCTCATCATCGGCGCCGGGGTGATCGCGGCCAGTGACGCTATCTGCAGGAAGTATCCGCGGCTCTCCATGAGCACGGGCAGGAAAGCCCGCGCCGTCACCGCACCCCCTATGAGGTTGACCTCCACCACCCGGCGCCACGCCTCCGGGTCCGAGTCGACGAGCGGCCCGCCGGTGGCGACACCGGCGTTGGCGACGACGATGTCGACCTTGCCGAAGCGCTCCTGGACCTCCGCGGCGACCTGGCTCATCGCCACGTGGTCGGTGACGTCCGCGAACCAGTGGCCGCTCTCCGAGTGCAGCCGCTCCGAGACCTTCTTCAGCTCGTCGGGCTCCAGGCCGACCAGTGCCAGCGTGGCACCCCGCGCCGAGAGTTTGCGGGCCAGCAGCTCGCCCACCCCCCGTGCCGCGCCCGTGACGACGACGACCTGTCCTTCGAGACTCCGCCTGCCGCTCATGCGACCTCCTCCTCGCTCACGGCTGCCGCCGTGCTGCCCGCACCTTCCACAGTGACGTACGTGGCCACGAGCTCGCGCAGCTTCGCCGTGACCACCTCGGGCGCCTCCATCGGCGTCATGTGCCCCATGCCCGTCAGCACCGTGAGCCCGAGGCTGTGCGGCAGGGACACTTCGATGGCCCGCGCGTGCACCGGCGGCGTCAGCCGGTCGTCGGCGCCCGCGATCACCGCGGTCGGCAGCAGCAACTCCCGCACCCCGGCGTCGAGGTCGAGCTCCGCGAGCACGTGACCCCAGGCGACCCGCACAGCACGCGGACACGCATGCACGATCCTGGCACAGGCATCCACGCGTTCCGGGGCCGAACCGCGCCCCATCGTGGCGTACTTGAGGATCGCCTTCGATACGGCCGTGACCGGTCCGAGCGGAGCGCGCGCACCGAGGACCGCGGCGGTGATCCGGGTGCGCAGCGCTCCCGCCCGCATCGGCAGCACCAGCGACTCGGCGGTCAGCCGCGAGCTCCCGGTACTGCACAGCAGAACGGCCGCTCCGTGCTCCCGGACGGCCCGCCGGCCACCGGCCGCCATCAGCGTCATCCCGCCCATGGAGTGGCCGCCGAGCACGGCCTTCTGCCCGGGGGCGAGCGTGGCCCGCAGCACCGCCTCCAGGTCGTCGGCCAGCGCGTGCGTGCTGTAGCCGCCGGCCCCCGGCTCGGGCGTACGGCCGTGCCCCCGCTGGTCGTAGACGACGACGCGGTGGTCCACCGACAGGTCGCGCACCTGCGCGTCCCAGAAGCGGGTGTTGCAGGTCCAGCCGTGCGCCAGGACGACGGCGGGTGCGCCGTCGGGGCCGTGCAGCTCGACGTTGACGCGCGCGCCGTCGGCCGAGACGACGGTCAGTTCGCGCACGGGCACGGGCGGGGCCTCCGCCCGCGCCGTCGTCCTCGTCGTCGTACCGCTCATCGTGCTGCCTCCTCGGTCACGGCCCGCGCCGTGGAGTGGGTGAGTGGTGTGCGGACGACCTCGTACTCCCCGAGGTCCACCGAGCGTGTGGCCCGGCGGAATTCGGCCGTGGTCCCCGGCCAGACCGTGGTGTTGCGGCCGGTGGAGTCCAGGTACCAGCTGGTGCAGCCGCCGGTGTTCCAGACGGTGCGCTTCATCCGGTCCTGGACCCGGCGGTTCCACGCCCCGACGGCGGAGGGGCGCGCGTCGAGGGCCGCGCGCCCGCCCAGGACGTCGAGCTGGCGCAGGTAGTCGGCCATGTAGTTCAGCTGGGACTCGATCATGAGGATCATGGAGGAGTTCCCGAGGCCCGTGTTGGGGCCGATGATCGTCATCCAGTTGGGGAAGCCGGCGGCGGTCGCGCCCCGCAGTGCCTGCATCCCGTCCTTCCACGCCTCGGTGAGCGTGATGCCGTCGGCGCCGACGACGCGCTCGGCGATCGGCATGTCCGTCACGTGGAAGCCGGTGCCGAGGATGATCACGTCGGCCTCGGCCTCGGTGCCGTCCGCGGCGACCACGGTGGAGCCGCGCACCTCGGTGAGTCCGGAGGCGACGATGTCGACGTTGGGCTGCGCGAGCGCCGGGTAGTAGGCGCTGGAGAGCAGGATGCGCTTGCAGCCGATGCGGTACGACGGGGTCAGCTTGGCCCGGAGGGCGGGGTCCTTGATCGCCCGCGCCATGTTGGCCTTGGCTATCGACTCGACGAGGCCCAGCTGGTCCGGGTGCTTCGTGAAGGCGCCCACCTGCAGCTCCCGGATGCCCCAGAGCAGTCCGCGGCGGGCGGTGCCTGTGAAGGGGAGCGCGCGGTGCAGCCACTTCTCGGGCCCGCTGATGGCGCGGTCCATGCGCGGCATGACCCAGGGCGGGGTCCGCTGGAAGAGGGTGAGCCGGCCCACCCGGGGCTGGATCTCCGGGACGATCTGGATGGCCGAGGCACCGGTGCCGATCACGGCGACGCGTTTGCCGCTCAGGTCGTAGTCGTGGTCCCACCGCGCCGAGTGGAAGACCCTCCCCGGGAAGTCCGCGAGCCCGGGGATGTCCGGCAGCTTCGGGTCGGAGAGCGGGCCGGTGGCGGAGACGACGACGTCGGCGGTGACGGTGGAGCCGTCGGCGCTCTCGATCGTCCAGTGCAGTTCGTCGTTGTCCCAGCGCATGACCGTGACTTCACGGTTGAGCCTGATGTGCGGGCGCAGCCCGAAGGTGTCGGCCACGTGCTCCAGGTAGGCGCGGATGTGCTCCTGCCCGGAGAAGGTGCGCGGCCAGTCGGGATTGGGCGCGAAGGAGAAGGAGTACAGGTGGGAGGGTACGTCGCAGGCACAACCCGGGTAGCTGTTGTCGCGCCACGTACCGCCGACGGAGCCGGCCCGTTCGAGGACCAGGAAGTCGGTGACGCCCTCGCGGCGGAGCCGGACCGCGGCCCCGAGGCCCCCGAATCCGGATCCGATCACCGCCACTCGTACGTGCTCGTGCTGGGCCATGCTGCCGCCTCCCCGCGGTACGTGACACGACTCTGCCAGCAATCACTGGCATTGTTGGGAGGGTAGAGCAGCCGCGTACTGATGGGTAGGGGGCGGGGCAAGGAAAGTTACCGGCGGTACAACATAGGGTGCGGGTGTGGCTGAAGGACGCGAGCACCGCGAGTACCGCATGGAGGAGCTGGCCCGGGAGGCCGGCATCACCGTGCGCACCCTGCGCTTCTACCGGGAGCGCGGCCTGATCCAGCCGCCCCGGCGCGAGGGCCGTATCGCCTGGTACGACGACCACCACCTGGCCCGGCTCCGCACGATCACCGGCCTGCTGGAACGCGGCCACACCCTCAACGGCATCGCCGACCTGGCCGCCACCTTCGACAGCGGCAAGGACGTCGCCGAGGTGCTGGGCCTGGGCGAACCGACCGAGGAGACCCCGGTCAGGCTCACCCCCGAGCAACTCGCCGACTACTTCATGGACCAGGCCACGGCGGAGAACCTCGCCGGGGCCCTGGAGCTGGGCTATCTGGCCACCGACGGCGACGAGATCGTCCACATCAGCCGCCGCCTGCTGGACGCCTCGGCGGAACTCGTCCGGGCCGGGGTCCCGCTCTCCGCCGTGCTCTCCTCGGGCCGCCGGGTCCGCGAGCACGCCGACGCCCTGGCCGACCTGTTCGTACGCGTGCTGCGCACCCACACCGCGCACTCCGAGCCGGACCAGCTGCGCACCCTGGCCCAGGCGGTGGTGGACGCCGAGCTCTCGATGGCCCTGGACCGCCGCCTGCGCGACGACGGCTGAGCAGCGGCGGGCGGGCCCCGGCGGCGCCCGCCGATCCCTACCGCTCGTACGTGACGGTCACCGGCGCGTGGTCGCTCCACCGCTCGCCGTGCGTGGCGGCGCGCTCCACCCAGGCCTTGACCGCTCGCCCGGCGAGCCCCGGGGTCGCCACCTGGTAGTCGATCCGCCAGCCCGCGTCGTTGTCGAAGGCCCGGCCGCGGTAGGACCACCACGAGTAGGGGCCCTCCTCGTCCGGGTGCTGGGCGCGGACCACGTCCACGTACCCCGCCTCGTCGAACACCCGGGTCAGCCACTCCCGCTCCTCGGGGAGGAAGCCGGAGCTCTTCCTGTTGGCCTTCCAGTTCTTGAGGTCGGCCTCCCGGTGGGCGATGTTCCAGTCGCCGCACACGACCACCTCGCGCCCCTCGGCGGCCGCACGCCCCCGGAGCCCCTGCAGGTAGGGCAGGAAGGCGGCCATGAAGCGCTCCTTCTCCTCCTGCTTCTCCGTGCCGACCTCACCGGACGGCAGGTACAGACTCGCGACCGTCACGCCCGGGAGGTCCACCTCCACATAGCGTCCGCTCGCGTCGAACTCCTCGGCGCCCGGCACACCGAATCCGCCGAAGCCGGTCTGCACACGCTCGGGCGCGTGCCGCGTCAGCACCGAGACGCCCGCGCGCCCCTTGGCGGCGGCCGGCACGTGCACGACGTGCCAGCCCTCCGGCTCACGCACCTCTTCGGGGAGCTGCTGCGCCTCCGCCCTGACTTCCTGGAGGCAGACCACATCGGCCTCGGTCTGCGCCAGCCACTCGACGAAGCCCTTCTTGGCGGCGGCACGGAGCCCGTTGACATTCACGGAGGTAACAGTCAGCATCCGGATACAGTACCTACATCTCCTCGCGCATAGCTGTACTATGACTCGCATGTTTATCCAGCCTCGGCCGTACGACCACCCGGACGCCGTCAAGCTCAACGACCAGGTGCAGCTCGAATACGCCGCGCGCTACGGCGACGGGGGCGACGTCACACCCCTCGAAGCCGCCATGTTCGACCCGCCCCGCGGGCTGTACCTGCTCGCCTACGACGAAGAGAGCCGCCCCGTGGCCACCGGCGGCTGGCGAAGCCAGGACCGGAACCCCGAGGGCTACTCCGACGGCGACGCCGAGATCAAGCGGATGTTCGTGATCCCCGAGGGACGCGGCCGGGGGCTGGCCCGCCGCATCCTCGCCGCGCTGGAGGCCGACGCACGGGCCGCCGGCCGCACGCGCATGGTCCTGGAGACCGGCAACCGGCAGCCCGAGGCGATCGCGCTGTACACGTCGAGTGGCTACACGCCCTGCGCCAAGTTCGGCCACTACCGCACGTACGACACCAGCGTCTGCATGAGCAAGCCCCTCACCGGCCCCGCTCAGACCGCCTGAGGCACCTGCGCCACACCCACGTAGAACCCGCTCCGCTCGTACTCCGGCGCGGGTCCCTCCCGGTACCACTCGGGCGCCGTGACCAGGCCGGGCTCCACGAGGTCCAGCCCCTCGAAGAACGGCTCGACCTCCTCACGCGTACGCATCCTGAGCGCGATGGCACCCTTCCGGTACGCGGACTCGGTCTCCCGCTTCAGCTCCGGGTGCTGATCGGCGGTGCCGTGCGAGAGGACCAGGAAACTCCCCGGCGCCAGCGCACCCGTCAGCGTGCGGGTGATGCCGTACGGATCGTGGTCGTCCGGCAGGAAGTGCATCAGCGCGATCAGCGACAGCGCGACCGGCCGCCCGAAGTCCAGGAACTTCGCCGCGCGTTCGAGGATGGCCTCGGGCTCGCGCACGTCCGCGTGCATGTAGTCCGTCGCACCCTCGGGACTGCTCACCAGGAGCGCCTCGGCGTGGCGCAGGACGATGGGGTCGTTGTCCGCGTAGACCACACGGGACCCCGGCGTGACGGCCTGGACGATCTGGTGGAGGTTCGGCGCGGTGGGGATGCCCGTGCCGATGTCCAGGAACTGGTCGACGCCCCGGCCCGCCAGCCAGGCGGACGCCCGGTGCATGAAGGCCCGGTTCCGCCCCGCGTTCGCCCGGGCCTCGGCGGGCAGCTTCTCCGCGACCTCCTGATCGACCGGGTAGTTGTCCTTGCCGCCCAGCAACCAGTCGTAGACGCGCGCCGGATGAGGCTTGCCGGTGTCGATGCGGGAGCCGGGTATGTCGGCTGTCACAGGACGCTCCTCCGTAAGGAACCACGAACAGGCACCCCGCACCTGGCCTGCGCGACCCTCAACAGCGGTGACCACAGGGGCGGGTGAGCGAGGACGGCCCAGGTTACCGGCTGGTCGCCCCGACGGAAGCCGCACCTCCGCCAGGCCGCGACCCGCACCCGCTCCCCTGCGGTCCCTAACCGACCAGGCGGCGGCGCCAGTCCAGAGGAGTGACGGTCACGGCCCGGCCCGGGTCGCCGTCCCACTCGGCGGTGAGGCCGGCCGCTCCGAGGGCGGCGACGACCTCACGGCCGACGGCTGCGGTGGTCTCGGACGACTCGTCGAAGCCACCGTAGAGAAGCGTCAGGCCCTGGCCCGCTACGGCGGAATCCGTGCACTGGGTGTGGAAGTAGACGAAGCCGCGCGTCTCGGGCCCGGCTTCCGCGCCGATCTCGGACTGTCCGCAGGAGCGGCAGCAGGTGAAGTGCTCGCGGGCGGTGATACCGGCCTCCTGGAGGGCGGCGAACGCGCGGGTGAGCCGCTCGGGGTGGGTCTCGCCCTGCCACGCGGCCTGCTCCGCCACGCGCTCCAGCCACATCCGGTCGGCCAGCGCCGCCGCCTGCTCACGCGAGACGGGCCGGCGGTCCTCGGTGACCAGGTAGTCCTCGGCGATTTCGGCCAGCTCGGCACGGGAGGCGTATCCGGCGAGCAGCACCTCGCGTACGCGCTTCTCCAGCACTTCACCCTCGTCCCCACCGAGGTCGAGGGGCGGCACCTCGCGGATGGGGCCCATATCCAGCGGTGACCAGGCCGGGCCGGCGTCCCAGCCGACCTCCTGACGGGCCCAGCCGGTGAGCGTCGCGATCACGGCCTCGGGACTGTCCACCAGCGCCTGGAAGTGCCGGTCGGCGGCACCGGCGCGGTGCTCCAGCGTGTAGTCGCCCCCGGCCTCGTGCCAGACCTGGGCGAAGACGTCCGGCAGGTCGGGTATCCGCTGGAGCACCAGGAAGTGGTCCTCGTCACCGCCCAGACGCCGGACCAGCCCGGCCAGCTCCCCTTCGGACACGCGGACGTGCCGCTCCCCCTGCTCCGTCTTCACCACGGTCTCAAGCATGCGCAGACTCTGGCACACGCCTCTGACAGCGGCCCTCACGGACGCCGCACACGCTCAGGAAGCCCTCTGGAGACCCGGACCGCGCGCAACACCACGGGCAGGAGCCGCATTTGCCTTGAGAAGCTCACTTCAGAACCACGCCAAAGAGCCCCTGCCGGGTTTCCCTGGCAGGGGCTCTGAGCTGCGGTGGACCTGTGGGGATTTGAACCCCAGACCCCCTCGATGCGAACGAGGTGCGCTACCAGACTGCGCCACAGGCCCTTGCAACGAGTGAAACTCTAGCACCCCGGAAGGGGTGCTCGGAAATCCGTATCCCGGCAGGTCACCGAGCCGGATGCCCGAGGCGTCACTCGTTGGCCGCGCGGGGCCGGTCTCCGTCGTCGTACTGGTCGAAGAGCGGTGTCCGGCCCCGGTCCCTCGCGCGGCGGGGCTGGCCGGGACGGCGGCGCGGGCGCGCCTCGGCGTCGGGCTCCGCGGTGTCCGGGCGGCTGGGCTCGGCCGGGCTGGAGCGGGCGGCGCTCCAGGTCTCCGGGTCGCCGACCTCCACCCCGCCCGTGGCGCGCGGGGCGACGGGGGCGGTGACGTAGGTGGGCAGCGGGACCGGCACGGGCTCCCAGCTGTCACCCTGGGCCGGACCGCGCTCGCGCTGCTGGTCGACCCACTCGGCGTGGTCCGTCTGCTCAACGAGGGCGCGGCGGCCCGCCTCCTGCGGGGAGACGGTGGGAGCGGGGGCGGACGCTTCGGGCTCCTCGTCCGGCTCGGCGGGAGCCGACGCCGCGGGCTGGTGCCTGCGGGGGCGGTTCTCGCGGAGCCGTTGCGCGGCGACCTCGGCACGGCGACGGTCCATGGTGAAGACGAACCGCCGTCGCTCCTGGGCCCGCAGATGCACGATGTACGTGCTCAGCAGCACGGCCGGCACGGCGGGCGCCCACAGGAAGCGGAGCCCGCCCACGGCGGCGACGACCGCGCCGAGCGTGAAGGCCATGAAGAGCATGGTGGTCGTGCGCCGTCGGCGCGCGAGGACCTGGGAGCGCTGACGCCGCTCCCGCTCCGATTCCGCACCGGAGGGGCGCCGTCGCCGGACCTGCGCCGGTGGCCGGTCCTGCTCGGTGCGTTCGGGCGCCGGGTCGCGCAACCGGGCTTCCGTATGTGCCGGGGGCGCGGAAAAAGCCCGGACGTCGACGGACTCCATACGGTCCGTGACGGCATCCGGGTCCACGTCGCCAGGCGCCTCCTCGGCCCCGCGTTCCCGCAGCTCCTTGGCGTAACGGCGCTCCATGGCCGCGCGTCCGGACAGCAGCCGGATGGCGGTGCTGAAGCGCTCCGTGGGACGCGCCTCGTTGAGCTCGTCCTGCCTGCGGAGCCACATCGGTACCAAGTAGGCGGCCCATGCCCCGACGATGACTGCGTAGATGAGGCCGCTGCTGCTCACATCTCACACCGTAGAGGGGTTTGCGCGACAGCATCCGCCAATTGGCCCGGTGTGTCGCACGATCAGGCTCATATGACGGACTTTTTTTGCGATTCTTCGGAGCGACAGTCGACGCAAGTCGGGTCGATTGTCGTCAGTCAGCGATCAAATTCGAACACTTATTTTATTTAACCGGGTGCGTGCGGCGTGTCCCCGGGCGGTTGCGGTGCGCCCGCCCGCACCCTGCGCCAACGCCGCAGCAGGCCGTCGGGCACCTCCTCCGCGGTGAGGGCGAAGATCAGGTGGTCCCGCCACGCACCGTCGATGTGGAGATAGCGCGGCCGCAGTCCTTCCGAGCGGAATCCGAGTTTCTCCACGACCCGTCTGCTGGGGGTGTTCTCGGGCCGAATGCACACCTCGATGCGGTGCAGTCCGACCGTGCGGAAGCAGTGGTCGACGGCGAGCGCCACCGCGGTGGGCATGACACCGCGTCCCGCCACGCTCCGGTCCACCCAGTAGCCGACATGGCCCGAGCACATCGAGCCCCAGGTGATGCCCGCCACCGTCAACTGCCCCACGAGGCGGCCCTCGTACTCGATCGCGAAGGGCAGCATCCGGCCGGCGTTCGCCTCGGCGCGCAGGTGGCGGATCATCTGACGGTAGGTGGGGCGCTGCGCCACCGGGCCGCCGGGGGCCGGCGGCGGGACGGTCGCCTCCCAGGGGCGCAGCCAGTCGCGGTTGCGCCGGTTCACCTCGCGCCAGATGCTCTGGTCGCGCAGCTTTATCGGGCGGAGGGTGACGGCGCCGTCGGTCAGGATCACCGGCCAGGTCCGGACGTTCAGCTCGGGCTCCCGGGTCGGGGGTGATCGCCGCCGCGCAGTTGGTCGACGGCGTGCACCAGAAGCCTGCCCAGGACGGCGATCCCGTCGCGGACGCCCCCGGTGGAGCCTGGCAGGTTCACGATCAGGGTGCCGTCCGCGATGCCCGCGAGACCCCGGGACAGCGCGGCGGTCGGCACCTTGTCCCGGCCCTCGGCGCGGATGGCCTCGGCGATGCCGGGGACCTCCCGGCCGATGACCGCGCGGGTGGCCTCGGGGGTGAGGTCCGTGGGCGAGATGCCGGTCCCGCCGGTCGTCACGATCACGTCGTAGCCGGCGGCCACGCCCGCGCGGAGGGCCGCCTCGACGGGGTCGCCGTCGGGTACGACCTGCGGACCGTCGACGGCGAATCCCATACCGGCGAGCCCCTCGGCGACGAGAGGGCCGCCCTTGTCGGCGTAGACGCCGGCGGACGCGCGGTTGGAGGCGGTCACGACGAGCGCGGCGTACGGCGCGGTCAGGGCTCCGCCGATGTCCGCCGGGCTGCCGGGCGCCGTCATGCGTCCGTCCCCTCCGCTGCGGGGCGCCGGTAGTCCCCGGACTTGCCGCCCGACTTCGCCTCGACCCTGATGTCCGTGATCACCGCGCTCTTGTCGACCGCCTTGATCATGTCGATCACGGTGAGCGCGGCGACCGACACGGCGGTCAGGGCCTCCATCTCGACGCCCGTACGGTCCGTCGTCTTCACGGTGGCCGCGATCTCCACCGCGTCGTCGGCGACCGAGAGGTCGACCTTGACACCGGAGACCGCGAGCGGGTGGCACAGCGGGATCAGGTCGGGCGTGCGCTTCGCGCCCATGATCCCGGCGATCCGAGCGGTGGCGAGCGCGTCACCCTTGGGGACGCCCTCGCCCCTGAGGAGTTCGACGACACGGGGCGACACGAGGACCCGGCCGCTCGCACGGGCGACGCGTGCGGTCACGTCCTTCTCCGATACGTCGACCATGCGGGCCGCGCCCGCCTCGTCGATGTGCGTCAGGCTGTTCTGCGTACTCAACTCACTCCGCCTAGCGGTAGGGCGCCGGTTGCCCGCCCGGCCCGCGTCGGGGACGCGGGGCGGGCGTCCGGGGGTTTCCCCGGTAAGGCACAGCGCCAGATACCGTACCGCCACCGCGACGACGTCAGCGGAGGAGGATGACCTCGGCCTCCGCGCCGGGCTCGGCGGAGGTGACGTCCTCGGGCAGCACGATCAGCGCGTCCGCCTGCGCCAGGGCCGCGATCAGATGCGATCCGGCCCCTCCGACCGGAGTGACGGTGCCCGCCTGGGCGTCGTAGGTCCCACGCAGGAACTGCCGCTTGCCGGCCGGCGAGGAGAGCGGTCCGTCGGCGCTGAGCACGGCCCGGACCTTCGGCCGGTGCACGTCCTTCAGCCCCATCAGCGTCAGGATCGCCGGGCGGACGAACAGTTCGAAGGAGACGTACGAGGAGACCGGGTTGCCGGGCAGTGCCAGCAGCGGCGTGTGGTCGGGGCCGATCGAGCCGAATCCCTGGGGCTTGCCCGGCTGCATGGCGAGCTTGCGGAAGTCGATGCCGCCGCCGGCCTCGTCCTCGTCGCCCACCGAGGACAGCGCCTCCTTGACCACGTCGTACGCGCCGACGCTCACGCCCCCCGTGGTGACGACGATGTCGGCGCGGATCAGCTGGTCCTCGATCGTGGCCCGCAGCGTCTCCGCGTCGTCGGCGACCGCCGGGACGCGATAGGCGATGGCGCCCGCCTCCCGGGCCGCCGCCGTCAGCGCGAAGCTGTTGGAGTCGTAGATACGGCCGCCGGTCAGCTCCTCGCCCGGCTGTGCCAGTTCGCTGCCGGTGGAGAGCACGACGACCCGCGGGCGGGGCCGCACGCGCACCGTCGAGCGGCCGATCGCGGCGAGCAGTCCGATCTGCGGCGGCCCGACGACCGAACCCGCGCGCAGCGCCAGGTCCCCGGGCCGCACGTCGCTGCCCTTGGCCCGGACGTGGGCCCGCGGCTTGACGGGCCGGTGGATCCGAACCTCTCCGCCGGCACCCTCGGGTGCGTCGCTGTGGGCGCGCATGGTCTCGGCCGGGCCGCCGCCGGTGCCGCCGTCGGTCCACTCCACCGGGACGACCGCTTCGGCACCGGCAGGCAGCGGGGCGCCGGTCATGATGCGGGCGGCCTCACCGGGGCCGACGGACCGGCCGTCGGCAAGGCCTCCGTCGCCCGCGGCGACGTCACCGATGACCGTGAGGACGGCGGGGAACTCCTCACTGGCACCCTCGACGTCGGAGATCCGGACGGCGTATCCGTCCATCGAGCTGTTGTCGAAGGGAGGCAGGGCCACCTCCACCACGACGTCCTCGACCAGGACACAGCCCTGGGCCTCGGGCAGTTGCAGCTCGATGGGTTCGAGCGGCCTCACCGCGGCGAGAATGTCGTCCAGGTGCTCGTCCACCGACCAGATCGTGCTGCTCAAGCTGTTACAACTCCTCGTCGACGTAACTCCGCAGCCAGGTCCGGAAGTCCGGGCCCAGGTCCTCACGTTCGCACGCGAGTCTCACAATGGCACGCAGATAGTCGCCGCGGTCGCCGGTGTCATAACGGCGGCCCTTGAAGACGACGCCGTGCACGGGGCCGCCGACCTTCTCGTCCTCGGCCAGCAGCTGGAGCGCGTCGGTGAGCTGGATCTCGCCGCCGCGGCCCGGCTCGGTGTGGCGCAGTATGCCGAAGATCGCCGGGTCCAGGACATAGCGGCCGATGACGGCGAGGTTGCTGGGCGCCTCGGCCGGATCGGGCTTCTCGACCAGACCCGTGACACGCACGACGTCGCCGTCGGTGGTGCCCTCGGTGGCCGCGCAGCCGTACATGTGGATCTGCGACGGCTCGACCTCCATGAGCGCCACGACGCTGCCGCCCTCGCGCTCCTGCACCTCCACCATGCGCGCGAGCAGGGGGTCGCGCGGGTCGATGAGGTCGTCACCGAGGAGGACGGCGAACGGCTGGTCGCCGACGTGCGGCGCGGCGCAGAGCACGGCGTGGCCGAGTCCGCGGGGGTCGCCCTGGCGCACGTAGTGCATGGTCGCCAGGTCGCTGGACTCCTGTACCCGGGAGAGCCGTTCGGCGTCACCCTTGCGGGTCAGTGCCGACTCCAGCTCGTAGTTCCGGTCGAAGTGGTCCTCAAGGGGACGCTTGTTGCGGCCGGTGATCATCAGCACGTCGGAGAGCCCCGCGGCCACCGCCTCCTCGACGACATACTGGATCGCCGGCTTGTCGACGACAGGCAGCATCTCCTTGGGAGTGGCCTTGGTGGCCGGCAGGAACCGGGTGCCGAGACCTGCAGCTGGAATGACAGCTTTGCTGATCCTGGGGTGCGACTGAGTCATACCAAGCACTTTAACCGGTGCGAATGGGTGGAAGATGAGCACCCGGTTAACTTTGCCCTCATATATACATATGAACGAGCTATGTGAGTACCCGTTGAAACCTGACATGTCACGAAAGACACGTCTACGACGTGAACTGCTCGCCGCGCGCAGGCTGCTGACTTCCGAAGACGTGGAAAACGCCGCTTCGGTTCTCGCCTCGACCGCCCTGGTTCTTCCCGGACTCGCCGGAGCACGGACCGTGGCGGCCTACGTCTCCGTCGGGCGGGAGCCCGGCACCCGCGTCCTCCTGGACATGCTGCGCGCCCGCGGTGTACGCGTCCTGCTCCCGGTTCTCATGGCGGACAACGACCTGGACTGGGGCCTCTTCGAGGGCACGGACCGCCTCGTCCCAGCCGGCCGGGGGCTGCTGGAGCCGAGCGGCCCGCGCCTCGGCCCCGGGGCGGTCCTGGAAGCCGAGGCGGTCCTGCTGCCCGGACTCGCCGTCGACGGGCGCGGGATGCGGCTGGGCCGCGGCGGGGGCAGCTACGACCGGGTACTGGCCAGGCTGTCGGCCGCCGGGGCGCATCCCGCCCTGGTGGTCCTCCTCTACGACGACGAGGTGGTCGCGCGGGTCCCGGAGGAACCGCACGACCACCCCGTGGACGCCGTGGTCACGCCGGCCGGAGCGCGGCGCTTCGCGCGCTAGGACTTCCTGAGCGTCAGGGTGTCGACGGTCGAGCCGTCCACACCGTCCTTCGTGTAGGACCAGTCGAGCAGGTCCCCGTCGGCCCACTTGTCCGTCTGGTCGGTGTAGTGGGAGCTGAAGGCGTGGCCGGACGCACCGGTCAGGTTGATCCAGCGGGACTTGTCCCAGTCCCCCACGTTGACGACCATCCGCATCGACGGCACCCAGATGACGCCGTAGCCGCCCGCCGCGTTCCAGCCGGAGGCGTTGACGGCGGCCTCGCCGCCACCGAGGTCCCAGGGACCGCGGTTGAGGGCCCGCTGCAGAAGGCCGGGGCCCTCCTTGCCGAGGGTCTGGTTGCGCAGCGTCAGCTGGTGCAGCCGGCCCCAGCTCCAGGTGCTGACGTCCTTGCCGAGCTTGGCGGTCAGCTCCCAGCGGGCGTCCTTCATGGCACGGGCGAAGAGCTCGTCGCGGTTGTCGATCGCCTGCTCGCGCCCCTTGGCCGGGACCTTCCACCAGTCGTTGTCCTGGTCGTCCAGGATGTTCTCGACGACCTCGTACCAGCGGTCGCCGCCGTCCGGCTGCGCCGCGTCCGGAGCGCGCTGACCGCATTCCCGTACGAGCTTGCCCTCGTCGTCGACCGGTCCGGAGCCCGCGACGGGCTCGACGTAGATGCAGTCGCCCTTGGCCCGCATCTCCTTGGGCAGCTTGTTGCCGAAGGCCAGCTTGAGGATGTTGCGCCAGACGCCGTTGAAGTACGCGGCCGCCGCCGAGTCCGACTCCTGGGTGTAGTCCCAGCCCTCCAGCAGCTTCTGCGTCTCGCGGACGCTCTCGTCGGAGATCCCGATCTTCAGCAGCTTCGGCACGAGCTCCGCGGCGATGGCGCTGTGGTTGTCCATCTGCAGCTGCTGCATGTCGTCGGTGGAGATCTTCTCGCCGGTCTTGATCTTGTCGGCGATCAGGTCGTTGATCCGCTGGCTGCGCGCCCCGTAGCCCCAGTCCTTGGTGAGCAAGTGGGGGTACTTGTCCTCGTCGATGACGGCCTGGTTGGCGGTGACGATGTAGCCGCGCTCCGGGTCGTACTCGTAGGGCAGCTCGTCGAAGGGGATGGGGTCCTTCTCCCAGCCGTAGTCCGACGTCCAGCCGGGGCTGGGGTGCGTGCCGTCGCCCTTGAGGCGGACCGGGATCCTGCCGGGCGCCTGGTAGCCGATGTGGCCCTTGGTGTCCGCGTAGATGAGGTTCTGCGACGGCACCTCGAAGTGCTCCGCCGCCTTGCGGAAGCCGGTGAAGTCCTTGGCCCGGTTGAGCTCGAAGACCGCGTCCATGGAGTGGCCGGGTTCCAGCGCCGTCCACTTCAGCGCGACCGCGTAGCCGTCACCGCGGTCGGGAGCGGAGTTGCCGACGGGGGCCTTCTTGCCGACCTTCTTCAGCTCGTTGCTGCGGTCGGAGAGGAGCGGACCGTTGTTGGTCTCGCGGACGGTGATCTTCCGGCTCTTGCCGCCGGCGACCTTGATGGTCTCCTCGCGGGTCTCGAAGGGCTTGGTCTTGCCGTCGTACTGGTAGCCGTCGGCGGAGACCTTCTCCAGGAAGAGGTCCGTGACGTCGGCGCCGAGGTTCGTGAAGCCCCAGGCGATGTCCTGGTTGTGGCCGATGATCACACCGGGCATCCCGGAGAACGTGTACCCGGCGGTGTCGTACTGGCAGGTCTTCGAGACCTGACGGCAGTGCAGCCCCATCTGGTACCAGAGCGAGGGCAGCTGCGGCGCCAGGTGCGGGTCGTTGGCCAGCAGGGGGTTCCCGGTCGTCGTGTACTTCCCGGCGACGACCCAGGAGTTCGACCCGATGCCGTTGCCGTTCGGTCCGAGCAGTGCCGGGATCTCGTCGAGGGTGTCGGAGAGCGCGGAGAGCTGTGTGGTCACACCCTCGGTCGCGCCCTGCACGGTCTGGGACCCGATGCCGTCCGACGGCTCGGCCTCCGGGTCGAACTTCCCGGTGACCGGGTCGATGGCGCCCTGGTCGACGATCGGCTTGTTCTTCTTGTACGGGTAGTCCGGGTAGAGGTCCTCGATCTCCTTCTCGCTGAGCCTGCTGGTCATCAGCGAGCGGTCGATCTCGTCCTGCATGTTGCCGCGCAGGTCCCAGGCCATCGCCTTCAGCCACGCGACCGAGTCGACCGGGGTCCACTCGGTGGGCTTGTAGTCGTTGGTCAGCCCGAGCGCGGCGTACTCGACGGAGAGGTCCTTGCCGTCCTTGCCCGCCAGGTACGCGTTCACCCCGTCCGCGTAGGCCTGGAGGTTCTTCTTCGTGTCCTCGTCCAGGACCGTGTCGTACTCCTCCTGCGCGACCTTGCGCCAGCCCAGCGTGCGCAGGAAGGAGTCGGTCTCGACCTGCCCGGAGCCGAACATCTCGGAGAGCCGCCCCGACGTCATGTGACGGCGTACGTCCATCTCCCAGAACCGGTCCTGGGCCTGGACGAAGCCCTGGGCGCGGAAGAGGTCGCTGTCGGTGTCCGCGTAGATCTGCGGGATCCCGTAGTCGTCGCGCTTGACGTCGACGTCACCGGACAGGCCCTTGAGGTCGATCGATCCGGTGGTCTGCGGGTACGAGGCACGGACCGTGGAGACGGACCAGAACGCGCCGTAGCCGACACCCGCGACGAGCGCCAGCACCAGGACGATCACGAGCAGGCGGGCGCGTCGCCCCTTCTTCTTCCCACCGGCCGGCTTCGTATCGACAGGCTGGGGAGGCGCGGTTGTGTTGGCGGGCATCGCTGTCCTTCGAGGGGCAGGGTGGTCCTGGGCGTGCTGGAGCAACCATAGGCGCCCCGCAGAAGCCACTCGGACGCGGTATGGGGATGCATCCATTTGCGCACCGCTTCGCACGGACACTCGAAGGCGTCAAGAAAGCGTTAAAGATTAGGTAAGGTAACGAAGTAGTGGCCTCCGGAGGCCGATCCGGAAGGCGCACGCAGGGAAGGAACGGACCCTGACTGTCCACGCGCTCAATGAACTTCTGCTCGTCTGCTCGGTCGTGCTGCTGGTCGCCGTCGCGGCCGTGCGCATCTCGTCCCGCAGCGGGCTCCCCAGCCTGCTCCTGTACCTCGGCATCGGTATCGCCATGGGCCAGGACGGCATCTTCGACGTCAAGTTCGACAACGCCGAGCTGACCCAGGTGATCGGCTACGCCGCCCTGGTCGTCATCCTGGCCGAGGGCGGTCTCGGCACGAAGTGGAAAGAAGTGAAACCCGCGCTGCCGGCCGCTGCCGTGCTGTCGACGGTCGGCGTGGGCATCAGCGTGGGCGTCACCGCGAGCGCGGCGCACTACCTCGTCGGCCTCGACTGGCGGCAGGCGCTGATCATCGGCGCCGTCGTCTCCTCCACGGACGCGGCGGCCGTCTTCTCCGTACTGCGCAGGGTCCCGCTCCCCGCACGGATCACCGGTGTCCTGGAGGCCGAATCCGGCTTCAACGACGCCCCCGTGGTCATCCTCGTGGTGGCGTTCTCGACCGCCGGCCCGGTGGAGCACTGGTACGTGCTCGTCGGCGAGATAGCCCTGGAGTTGGCGATCGGCGCGGCCATCGGCCTCGCGGTCGGCTGGCTCGGCTCCTTCGGGCTGCGCCACGTGGCGCTCCCCGCCTCCGGCCTCTACCCGATCGCCGTGATGGCCATCGCGGTGACCGCGTACGCGGCCGGCGCCATGGCCCACGGCAGCGGGTTCCTGGCCGTCTACCTGGCCGCGATGGTCCTCGGCAACTCCAAGCTCCCGCACTGGCCGGCCACCCGCGGCTTCGCGGACGGGCTCGGCTGGCTCGCCCAGATCGGCATGTTCGTCCTGCTCGGCCTGCTGGTCACCCCGCACGACCTCATCGACGACTTCTGGCCCGCGGTGGTCGTGGGACTCGTCCTGACGGCGGTGGCCAGGCCGCTGTCCGTCTTCATCAGCCTGGCACCCTTCCGGCTGCCACGGCGCGAGAAGGCGCTGATGTCCTGGGCCGGGCTGCGCGGAGCCGTTCCCATCATCCTGGCGACCATTCCCATGGTGTCCGGGATCGAGGGCAGCACGCGGGTCTTCAACATCGTCTTCGTGCTCGTCATCGTCTATACGCTCATCCAGGGGCCGACCCTCCCGTGGCTGGCGAAGGCCCTGAAGATCGCCGAGGACCCCTCCGAGACCGCGGACCTCGGCATCGAGTCCGCTCCCCTGGAGCGGCTGCGCGGCCATCTGCTGTCGGTCGCGGTGCCGGGCAAGTCCAAGATGCACGGCGTGGAGGTCGCGGAGCTCCGGCTGCCGGCCGGGGCGGCGGTCACCCTCGTCGTCCGGGACGAGAAGAGCTTCGTGCCCGCGCCCTCGACCGTGCTGCGCCGGGGGGACGAACTGCTCGTGGTCGCCACCGACCCGGTGCGCGACGCCACGGAAGCCCGGCTGCGCGCGGTGGGCGAGGGCGGCAAGCTGGCCGGCTGGCTGGGGACGGGCGGTGCCGACCGCCGCACCGGTGGCCCGGGGGACCTGCCGCACATCGCGAGACTGGCCAAGAGGCTCGGCATGAGCGGTGACGACCGGCGCGGTGAGCGGGCGGGCGGGCGGCGGACCCACCGCTGACCGGTGGCCGGCCCCGCACATGCGGGCGCAATCACAGGTCCACCGGCAGGGAAACCTGTAAGATGAAGGACTGGATCTCGTGATCCGTACGATTCGAACTTGATCGACCCGCTCCGGTCGGCCCACTCCTGTCGGCCGAATGAAGCCGGGCGACATGAATCCGGTCGACCGGCTTCGATCGACCGACCCTGATCGACAACACTGATCGACCAACTCTGCCTGACGCAGAGCTGGCGCGACCGTATGGCGGTCGTGGCGCCTTCGCCTCTGGAGCGAGCGCCCGGCATCTACCGCAGTCCCGCGCGAAGAGGACAGCTCTCGGCAGCCCCCGTGAGCCCTCGCACCCAGGTGCGGGGGCTCGTCCCCGGGCGCACGGCCACCAGGCGGCAGAAAGGCAAGGACCGTGGCGTCCACGGTCTCCGACCGCCCCGGTTACGGGCAGTTGCTGCGCACCCCGCGTGCGTGGACCTTCCTCCTCCCGGGCTTCGCCGCCCGGCAGCCCTTCGCGATGCTGACCATCGGCATCGTCCTCCTGGTTCAGCACACCACCGGCTCGTACGGCAGTGCGGGCGCGGTGGCCGCCGTCTCCGGCGTCTCGATGGCCGTGTTCGCACCGCAGAGCGGCCGGCTGGCCGACCGGTTCGGCCAGCGTGTCGTGCTCCTGCCGGGCGTCGTGGTGCACGCCGCCTCCGTCGGCGCGCTCACCGCACTCGCCCTGGCGGACGCACCGCTGTGGGCGCTGTTCCTGGCCGCCGTCCCCACCGGGGCGTCCATCCCGCAGGTCGGGCCCATGGTGCGGGCCCGCTGGGCCGCGCTGCTGGGCGCCGCCCCGGGGCGTCCCGCCTCGCCCCTGATGGCGACGGCCGCCGCCTTCGAGTCCGTGACGGACGAGTTCACCTTCGTCATCGGTCCCGTCCTCGCGACGGCACTGTGCACCGGGGTGCACCCGGCGGCCGGACTGGTCGCGGAGGCGGCACTGACGCTGTTCGGCGGCATCCTGTTCGCCGCGCAGCGAGCCACCCAGCCCACGCCCAGGGACACCACGACGGCGACGGAACCGCACCGTTCGGCACTCTCCGTGCCCGGCGTACGCGTCCTCGCGATCAGTTTCCTCGGCATCGGAGCCGTCTTCGGCGGCATGCAGGTCTCCCTGACGGCCTTCTCCGAGGAGATCGGCCGCCCGGGCGTGAACGGGCTGCTGTACGGGGTCTTCGCGGCCGGCAACATGCTGGCCGGCATCGCCTGCGGGGCGATCGCCTGGAAGAGCAGCCCCCGCCGCCGGCTGATCGTCGGCTACGTCGCTCTGACCCTGACCGCGTCCGGCCTCTGGGCCGTGCACTCGGCCCCGCTGCTGGCGGGACTCGGACTGCTCGTCGGACTCTGCATCGCCCCGGCCCTGATCAGCGGCTACACGCTGGTCGAGGCCCTGGTCCCGGCATCGGCCAGGACCGAGGCGTTCACCTGGCTCACGGGTGCCGTGGCGCTCGGCCAGGCGGCCGCCGTCACCGTGGCCGGGCGGCTCGCCGACGCCCACGGCGCGAGCACCGGTTTCCTGGTCCCGCTGGCCGGTACCGCACTGGCCCTGGCGACCCTGCTGGCCCTGCGGACGCGGCTGGCCCCGCGGTCCCCGGGACTCACGGTGGCGCGTGGGATCGGTCACCGCGAGCCGGTCACGGTGGACTGATCGCTCGGAATACGTCAGTATGGAACGTCGTTAGCACTCACTGAGTGAGAGTGCCAGGAGGAGCAAGTGCCGACCTATCAGTACCAGTGCACCCAATGCGGCGAAGGCCTCGAGGCGGTGCAGAAGTTCACCGATGATGCCCTGACCGTGTGCCCGAACTGCGAAGGACGCCTCAAGAAGGTGTTCTCGGCGGTCGGCATCGTGTTCAAGGGTTCCGGTTTCTACCGGAACGACAGCCGCGGCTCCTCGTCGAGCAGCACGCCGTCCACGTCGTCCCCGGCCAAGGCGTCCGGTTCGACCGGTTCGACGAGCGGATCGTCGTCGACGTCCGGCTCGGAGTCGAAGCCGGCCGCGACAGCGGCGTCCTCGGCTTCCTCCTCGGCCTCGTCGTCGAGCGGTACGTCGGCGGCCTGACACCGCGCGCGACACCACACGTTTCACAGGGACCCCGCCGGTCGACTCGGCGGGGTCCCTGTCGTGCGTACACCGTTGGTGTGACCGTCCTCGGTACCCCGTTAGTGTGACCGCATGGTCAACGCAGACACGGCTACAGCGGACATCGGCGTCATCGGCGGCTCGGGGCTCTACTCCTTCCTGGAGAACGTGACCGAGGTCCGGGTCGACACCCCGTACGGAGCGCCGAGCGACTCCCTCTTCCTGGGCGAGATCGCGGGCCGCCGGGTGGCGTTCCTCCCGCGGCACGGCCGCGGCCACCACCTGCCGCCGCACCGCATCAACTACCGGGCCAATCTCTGGGCCCTGCGCTCCGTAGGGGTGCGCCAGGTGCTCGGCCCCTGCGCCGTCGGCGGCCTGGTCCCGGAGTACGGACCGGGCACCCTGCTCGTACCGGACCAGCTGGTCGACCGCACCAAGACCCGCGTCCAGACCTTCTACGACGGCGAGACCCGCGCCGACGGGGTCCAGTCGAACGTCGTGCACCTCGCGTTCGCCGACCCGTACTGCCCGGCAGGCCGCAAGGCGGCCCTCGCCGCGGCGCGCGGACGCGACTGGGAACCGGTGGACGGCGGCACCCTCGTCGTGGTCGAGGGGCCCCGCTTCTCGACCCGGGCCGAGTCGCGCTGGCACGCGGCGATGGGCTGGTCGGTCGTCGGTATGACGGGCCATCCGGAAGCCGTGCTCGCCCGCGAACTGGGCCTCTGCTACACGACGACGACGCTGGTCACGGACCTCGACGCGGGGGCGGAGGCCGGTGACGGTGTCAGCCACGCGGAGGTGCTGAAGGTGTTCGCGGCCAACGTGGACCGGCTGCGGACGGTGCTCTTCGACGCGGTGGCGGCGCTCCCGGCGACCGAGGACCGCGACTGCGTCTGCGTGCACGCCCTGGACGGGCTCGACACGGGCATCGAGCTGCCGTAGCGCGGGTCCCGGCGCGGTACGGGCGCGGTGCTTGCTCGCGGGGTCCAGGGGGCTCGGCGCTCGCGGGCCCGGCGCGGCAAGGGTCCGGCGCGGTAAGGGCCCGGCGCGGTAAGGGCGCCGCGCTACGAGGCGCTTGTGGCAACCACATGGCAACCACACGCACCGGAGCCAACCCGTGCGGGTGGCCGCGTTTTCCACAACGTGTGGGCTGTCCACAGGGTCGAGCGGGAAATCCACCGACGGTGGATCGTGAGGGGAGTCGGGCGGGCACACCGCCGGGCTCCCCTCACGGTTGTCCGCGTGGGCTCGCTCACGGGTCGCGCGCGGACTTCCCTCACGCCAGGTGGTGTTGGCCATGTTCCCGTCGGTCCCCGATACACGTCCCGCGCCTCCCGCCCCCTGCGGGATCCCGCCCTTCCCACCCCTGCGCCTGCGCGGCGGCGGCAGGAGACGCGTCCGGCGGGCTCTGCGCGCCAGGCGCCGCGCGCTCGCGGTGGGTTTCGCGCTGGCTTCGGCCGTCCTCGCCGTGTCGCAACCGGGCGGGGACAAGGGGACGGCGGCAGCCGCCGGGGCTGCTCAGCGGGAACCGGTGCGCAGGCAGACGGTTCAACTCGTGTCCGCTCCGGTGCGGATCGCCGACGCGGCGACGGTCGGACTGCTGAGGCCGGGGGACCACGTCGACGTCATCGCGGCCGTCGGCGGGGACGCGGAGGCGAAGGTGGTGGCCCGCGACGCGCGCGTGGCGCAGGTCCCGCACGGCACGGGTGGGGGGTGGCCGTCGGCCGACGGGGCGGAGGCCGTTCCGACCGGGGACGGCGGCGCCCTGGTGGTCCTGTCCGTGGGACGGGAGACCGCGAGGAACCTGGCCGGTGCGGGGGCCGTGGGCCGGCTCGCGGTGGCGGTGACCCATGCCGGATAGCGGCGGCTTCGCGCCGGTTCACGGCGAAGTACCTCGCGCGGCAAGCCGTGCTCAGACGTGGTGAGGCGGCTTCTCGTCAAGGAATCGCGCGAGGTCGGCGGCGCTGTCACCGGCAGGAGCCCGCTCGCCCCACCCCCGGTCCGTGTCGTCCGAGGACTGCCGGTCCAGCGGATCATCGAAGATCAGAGCCGACGGCTTGGGCCGGGGCTCCCGCGGCGGCTGTTCCTGCGAGTGCTGCGGCTTCGCTTCTCGCGGTCCGGAGGTGGGGGCGGTACTCATACGTCCAGGGTACGGCGGACGCTCAGCGGTCCTTCGGGTCGAGCAGCCACAGCCCCAGGACGACGAGGAACGACAGGCACAGGAATCCCGCGCCCCACCAGGCCGTGCCGGTGTCACCCTCCATCCATACGTTCACGACCTCCGTCAACGCCCACAGCTGGCCCACGACGACGCTCAGGGCCAGCACCAGCCGTGCCGTCAGCTTCGCCGAGCGCTCGGGTTCCTGCTCCGCACCCGCCCCGGGCCCCGGGCCCGTGTGACGTACCCGGGGATCGACGTAGCCGCTGGTGGGGCGGATCTGGGCGTAACGCTCGTGCAGGGGACGGTTCAGTTCGGCGTGCGCGCTGCCCGGGTGGTAGTCGGGAGGCGTCGCGGGACGGCTCTGCGGCCGCGGCGGCTCGACCGGGTCCAGGGGCTCCGTCATGCCCGCCCCCCGGATGCCCCGGCAGCGGAGGGCGAAGCCCCTGGCGGCGCCTCGGCTCCCCCGGTGCCCGGGCAGCCGATGCGGGCGGCGAGATCCGGGCGGCCGTCGCCGAGCTGACGGCACAGCCCCTCCTCGATGCTCTCCCCGGACCGGGTGGTGCCGACGGCCCAGATACTGCCGTCCTCCAGCTCGGTCAGCGCGACCTTGGGCAGCCCGCGGGGCGGCGGGCCTGCTGTGACCTCACCGGTGCGCGCGTCGAACACCCCCTCGTGGCAGGGGCAGTAGAGCTCGCCCTCCGAGCCGCGTTCCTTGCGCCAGAGCACGGCACAGGCCAGATGGGTGCAGACGGCGGAGTAGCCCACGAGGGTGCCGTCGTCCATCCGCACGGCGACCGCCCGGTCCTCGTCACCGGGATACCGGAAGGCGAGCGACTGGCCGGGCAGAAGTCGTGCCGCGATCTGCTTCGGCGCCGGCGCCTTGCCGTCCTCCGTCTCCCCCTGCCGGTGCAGGATGCCGCCCGCCACCCCCAGTCCGCCGACGGCGAGGCCGCCGGAGACCGTGGCGACGATCCGGAGATAGTCGCGGCGGGTGGTGAGCGAGTCCGCGGCGATCCTGTCGTGCAGCGCCTCGCGTGGGTCGCCGCCGGAGTTGTCGCGGCCCGGCTGCTCCTGCTCGGTGACGCTCATGGGCGGACGTCCTTCCCGTTGATCTCGACGACGGGCAGTCCGCCCGGCACCGGCCACCGGACCCGCTCGGCCGGCACGACCATGGCCACGCCCGTGCGGACCTCGCTCTCGCCGAACACGAAGGTGTCGGCGACCTGCACCCCGGGGCGCTCCGCCTGGAGCTCTTCGACGGTGCCGTAGAACAGGGCGCCGGTCGGGCAGACGGTGGCGCACATGGGCGCCAGGCCGTAGGCGGTGCGGTCGTAGCAGAGGTTGCACTTCATCTGCAGCTTCGCCTGGAGGTCGATCTTCGGCACACCGAAGGGGCAGGCGTTGACGCAGTTGGCGCATCCGATGCAGCGGGTGGTGTCGGCCTGCTGCACGACCCCGTCGGCGGTGACCAGGATCGCGTCGGCCGGGCAGACCTCGGCACAGGGGGCCACCGGGTCCTCGCAGTGCATGCAGACCGTGGGAAGGGAGGCGACGGAGGAACCCTCGTCGGTGTAGTCGAGGTGGATCATCGACTTGCCGCGGTGGGAGTCGCACTCCCGGCAGGCGGAGACACAGGCCTGACAGCCGATGCAGCGCCCCGGGTCGATGAAGATCGTTCTGCCCATCATCGGCGCGTCAGCTCCTCTCCGAGGTCCCGCGGCCCTGGGGGGCCGTGGGCGGCAACGGGTCGGTACGGGAGACCTGCGTCTCCGGATAGGCGACGTGGCCCGGCGCGACCGGAGGCGCCGGTACCTCGTCGATCGCCGCCGCGTGCTCGATGCGGCAGGCGCAGACCTTGTACTCGGGGATCTTGGAGCGGGGGTCGAGTGCGTCGATGGTGAGCACGTTGGCGGAGGTGGGGGCCGGCCAGTGGTACGGGATGAACACGGTGTCGGGGCGGATCGCCTCGGTCACCAGGGCGGGGAAGACCTCGCTGCCGCGCCGGGTGACGACTCGGACGGGTTCACCGTTGCGGAAGCCGTGCGAGGGGTGCACCTCGGCCCACGGCCGCGGGGTCTGTTCGACGAGGGCCCCCAGCCGGCGGGTCTGGTTGCCGGAGAGGAAGTGAGCGACCGTGCGTCCGGTGGTCAGCGACATGGGGTGCTCGTCGTCGTACGGGTCGGCCGGCGGATGCCATTCGACGACCTGCATATGGACCTTGCCGTCCGCGTGGTATGTCGTGCCGTCCTCGAACAGCCGGGGCGTGCCCGGATGGTCGGTGGACGGACAGGGCCAGGCGATTCCGCCGGTCTCCTCCAGGCGTTCGTAGGTGATGCCGGAGTAGTCGATGACGGTGCCGGCCGAGGCCCTGCGCAACTCGTCGAAGACCTCGCGCGAGCTGCCGAAGGCGAACTTGTCCCCGGCTCCGAGCCGCCGGGCGAGCTCGCACATCACCCACGTGTCGGTGCGCACGCCGGAGGGCGGTTCCTGCGCCTTGTTGTGTTTGACCACCCGCGCCTCGGCGTTGGCCATCACCCCTTCGTCCTCCGCCCAGACGGTGACCGGGAAGACGACGTGCGCGTTGGCCGCGGTCTCGGACAGGAAGAAGTCGAACTGGGCGTGGAACTCGGTGGTGTCGTAACCGTCCTTGACCACTGCGTAGTTGGGCAGCGAGACGAAGGGGTTGTTGCAGATGCCGATCAGGCCGCGGATCTCGCGGCGCTGCATCTGCCAGACCATTTCCATCATCGAGGTGCCTGCCGCCGGGAGTTCGGACTCCTCGATCCCCCAGATCTCGCAGATCTGCCGGCGGTGCTCCTCGTTCAGGATCGAGCGGCCGCCGGGGAGGAGGTCGGACTTCTGGCCGTGCTCGCGGCCCCCCTGCCCGTTCCCCTGCCCGGTCAGGGTGCCGTACCCGGCGCCGGGCTTGCCGAGGTGGCCGGTCGCGGCGCAGAGGTTGATCACGGTGAGACAGTTCTCGACGCCCTGGGTGTGGTGCTCGATGCCCCGGGCGTGGAAGGCCATCGCCTTGGGGGCGCGGGCGAAGGCGCGGGCGACCTGGACGACCTGTTCCGCGGGGACGCCGCAGATCTCCGCGGCGCGGGAGGGCGGGTAGTGGGCGGCATTGGCCTTGACCTCCTCCCAGCCGCCGGCGTGCGCGGCGAGGAAGGCCTCGTCGGTCAGGCCCTCCTCGATCACCACGTTCAGCACGGCGTTGAAGAAGGCGGAGTCGGTGCCGGGCTTGAGGGCGACGTGGATGTCGGCCGTGCGTGCGACGGCGGTCTCGCGCGGGTCGACGACGATGAGGGTGGCACCCCGGTCCCGGGCCCCCCAGACGTACTGCGTCAGCACCGGGAAGCACTCCCCGACGTTGGCCCCGGCGAGCAGCAGGCAGTCGGTGAGCAGGATGTCGGAGAACGGGTTGCCGGCCCGGTCGATGTTGAAGGCGAGCTTGTTGGCGCCCGCGGCGCTGACCATGCAGAGGCGGCCGTTGTAGTCGACGTGCCGGGTCCCGAGCGCGACCCGGGCGAATTTCCCGACCAGGTACGTCTTCTCGGAGAAGAGGCTGGCGCCGCCGAGGATCCCGAAGGCGTCGTTGCCGTGGTCACGCTGGATGCGCTTGATCTCGGACACGGTGAAGTCCAGCGCCTCGTCCCACGAGACCTCGCGCAGCGCCTCGTCACGGGAACGCCGCATGAGCGGTGCGGTGAGCCGGTCGGGGTGGTTGACCTGCTGGTAGGCGTTGATGCCCTTGGGGCAGAGCCGCATGCGGTTGATGTCGTGGTTGCGGGGCTCTACGCCGAAGACCTTGCCCCCGTGGTCGACGCGGAGGTACATCCCGCACTGGACACCGCAGAAGCAGCAGTGCGTCGGGACGAGCGTCTCGCCGTTCTGGTCGGCGTGCCACCGGTCGGCCGGGATGCCGCCCGCGTCCCGGAAGCCCCGTGTGCCCGGCGGCGCGAGGGCGGGGTCGAGGGGAACGACCGTGCGGCGGTCGGCAGCGCGAGGGTCCGCTGTCACTTGAAGCCTTTCTTGACCTGGGTGAGATAGGCGTTGCCGCGCAGGACCCGCTTACAGCGCGGGCAGTACTCGGCCCACTCGTCGAAGCGGAGGTCCAGGTCGCGCATGGTGGCGCGCAGGTTCTCGACGTACGGGCCGGTGTCGATCGGCTCCTCGCAGCGGCGGCAGGCGAAGACCTCGTCGTCCTGTCGTCCGGTGTACTTGAAGAGCTGCATGCCGACCGCCGCCGGGCGCTGCACGATGTGGAAGAACTTCCCGAAGGGGATGTAGATGAGGGTGAAGACCACCGAGACCATGTGCAGGACGGCGAGGAACTCGTAGCCGCCGCCGTGCAGGAAGATCGAGGAGAAGGTCAGCAGCAGGCCGGTCACCGAGATGATGATCAGGGCGAGCAGCGGGACCATGTCGTAGGCGAAACGCTGCCCGGTGATCGCGCCGCGGTCCTTCATCCTCCGCCACAGGAAGTAGGAGGCGCCGGGGATGACGAGTACGGCGGCGAGATCCAGGCCGTGGAACAGCACCCAGCCGACGAAGTCCAGCGAGTCGAAGCCGAGGATCTTGAAGCCCCAGACGCGCATCTCGTAACCGGGCCCGGAGCCGCTGCCCGAGGTGAAGGTGAACCAGCCCCAGGTCAGCGGGAAGGTGATCAGCGCGGCCAGGACGCATCCCCAGAAGATGAGTTGATGGGCCGCCCAGCGGGCGTGGGAGCGGGCCCCGAGGAACTTCTGGAATCCGAGGTAGGTCGCGGCCATCTTCGGCAGGGCGGTCGGGGCCCTGCGGAAGTTCTCGGCCGAGAACAGGCTGCCCCAGCCCTTCTCGAAGAGCCGCCGGGCGCCGGGGGCGGAGATCCAGACCGTGTAGCGGTAGGCGACCCCGAAGGCGAGGAAGACCGTGGCCACGGCATAGGGCAACAGCGCCGAGTCGAAGTCGTGCAGCAGCCGGCTGCCGAGCATGATCGCGAGGATCAGCAGTCCGGAGACGACCGCCCCGACGATGCCGGCGCGGCCGGACACGGATCGCGGGAGGGCATCGGCCGCCCGCGCCAGGAGGGACGGGCCCCGGCCGGGCTGTCTTCCGGCCGCCCCGCCGGGAGAGCCGGTGCGCGCACCGGGATCGTGCCGCTCGGCTTCGCTGGGGACTTCAGCTGGCTCGGTCACCCGGCCACCGTAGGTCCGTTATGTGCTATTGGACGCTCTATGGGCATCCAGAGGGTGGGCACGTCGCCCAGGTGGCCCGCGCTCCGGCATCCCGGCACGCCCCTCCGTGCCCACTGGTCGCCCGCTGTACGTTCGCCGGTGGACGGACCCGGCGGCGGAGAGTCCGCACGTCCGCACGCCGCACCACCACAGGCTCGCACCACCGCACGCCGCACCACAGGCTCGCACCACCGCACGTCCGCACCACCGCACCACCGCACCACCGCACCGACGAGGGGTCCCGATGACCGACCGAGGAGTGCCGATGACCGACGACCACCTGCCCGTTCCCGGCCCGCTGGACGCCCTGACGGATGTGGCCGGCATCCGCGTCGGTCATGCCCGCGCGCCGGGCGCGCGTGCGCTGAGCGGAACCACCGTCGTCCTGGCTCCGCAGGGCGGGGCCGTGGCAGCCGTGGATGTCCGGGGCGGCGGACCCGGCACCCGGGAGACGGACGCCCTCGACCCGCGCAACCTCGTGCAGCGGGTCGACGCGATCGTCCTCACGGGAGGCAGCGCCTACGGACTCGACGCGGCGTCCGGGGTGATGGCCTGGCTGGAGGAGCAGGGGCGCGGTGTACGCGTCGGAGCCGACCCCGCGCAGGTGGTGCCGGTGGTGCCCACCGCCTGCCTCTTCGATCTCGGCCGGGGCGGTGACTGGCGGGCCCGTCCCGACGCCTCGACCGGACGGGCCGCGGTGGAGGCGGCAGCCTCCTCCGAGCCGGGCTCACCGGTGCCCGAGGGCTCGGTGGGCGCGGGGACGGGCGCCGTCGCCGGGAGGCTGAAGGGCGGCGTGGGCACGGCGAGCCTGCGCCTGGCCACCGGCGCCACGGTCGCCGCGCTGGCCGTGGTCAACGCGGCCGGCTCCGTGCTCGATCCGCGGACCGGTGTGCTCTACGGCGAATACGGCACGGGGGAACCGCCCGCACACCCCGACCCCGCGGTACACGCGGCAGCGCGACGCCGGCTGGCGGAGATCCAGGAGGCGGCGCGCGACGGTGCGCAGGGGGATCTTCCGTTCAACACCACGATCGCCGTCGTCGCCACCGACGCCGCGCTCACCCGGGCCCAGGCGCAGAAGCTCGCGGGCGTGGCGCACGACGGCCTCGCGCGCGCCGTCCGGCCCGTTCACCTGCTCACCGACGGGGACACGGTCTTCACTCTGGCCACCGGTCGGGTGCCACTGCCACCGGATCCCGTGGCCGTCCTCAACGAGTTGCTCGCGGCCGGCGCGGATGTCCTGGCCCGCGCCATCGTCAAGGCGATCCGGGCGGCCCGGGGCGCCGACGGCCCCGGGGGCTCCTTCCCCTCGTACGGCGAGCTCTACGGACCGTCCTGAAGGGCTGTGGGAACTTTCTGCGCGCGCGGTACGTTTTTTGCGAACCCCGGTCACGATGTCAGACCCAGGGACTACGTTATGCACGCATCGGGTAACACGCGGCGACGGCCTGGAGAGAGCACCTTGAGCGATCCGTACGAGACAACCGAGCAGCACCTCGAGCGACTCCTGCGATGCGCCCTCAACTCCTTCGATCTGTCCGACACCACGGTCGACCGGCTCGGCACGGCCCTGGCGCACAGCAGTTCCCTCTACTCCTCCCATCACAGCGCCGCCCTGCACCGCGAGACCTACCGGCACACCTATCTCCTCTCCGACGGCACCGCGCTCACCCTGTGGGAGCTGGTGCACGGAGGCGGCAGGGCCAACCCGGGCACCTCGGTCCGCCACGAGCTGTACGACGACGAGGGCGACGCCCGTGTCGCCGCCGCGCGGCTCGCGGGCAGCTTCTGGGACTCCGCCTCGGCACTGGGCGACGACAGCCTGCGGGAGGACCTCGAAGTCCTCACCCTGCTGATGAGCGTCCCCCCGGCCCCCGCGCCCCGGATGTACGCGCAGGACGACTCGGCGGACCATGCCCGCCGTGTCCTCCGCCGCGCGGAGAACGGCGACCGGCCGGGCCCCGCGACCGCCGGGCGGCTGCGGGCCGCCTTCGCCCACCACATCACCCAGATCTTCGGCCGCCAGTTCCACGTCGACGGACGGGACGCGGGCTTCACCCTCTACGAACACGCCTTCCTGCTCCTGGACGGCACGGAGACGAGCCTGTGGGAGGTCGAGCACACGGCCACTCCCGACGGCCGCCACATGTGCGAGGTCTACGACGACGAGCAGTCCGCGCGCCGGGCCATGGAGAACCGCACCCGGATCTGCTGAGTCCAGGCGGCAGGTCGAGCCGTACAGGCTGGTGAGCACGGACCGGCGCTTCCTCACCCGCTCGATGTCCCGGGCGCAGCCCGGGCCGCCGGTCGACGTGACGTTCCGGGCCCCGGTGGAGTTCGTGCGGGCGCGGCTGCCCGCCGGGCTCGGCGTCCCGGAGCCCTCGGGCGAGCACGGCTGCCGCCTGCGCGTGGCATGCCCGGACTCGGACATGGGGTCGCGGAGCGGACGTCGAGGCGGTTGAGCGGACCTCAAGGCCTCGGAACGGACATGGATGAGCCCCGGCGCCGGGGGGGGGTGGGCGCCGGGGCTCAGCTCATGGGACCGGAAGGGAGACCGGTCGTCGGGCCGGTGCGAACCGGCTTGATGGGGAGATTACGGGGTATCGGCTCACGCCGCAGCGTCAAAGCCCGTGTCGTGAGCCATTCGCTTCAATTCGAGTAGTGCGTGCTTCTCGATCTGGCGGATCCGCTCTCGTGTCAGACCGTGCTGCTTGCCGACCTCGGTGAGGGTCCGCTCCCGGCCGTCCTCGATTCCGTAACGCATCCGGATGATCGAAGCGGTGCGGTTGTCGAGCTTGCCGATCAGGTCCTCGAGCTCCTCGCTGCGCAGCAGCGTCATCACGGACTGCTCGGGCGAGACGGCGGAGGTGTCCTCCAGCAGGTCACCGAACTGCGTGTCCCCGTCGTCGTCCACGGACATGTTCAGGCTGACCGGGTCACGAGCCCAGTCCAGGACGTTGCTGACCCGCTCGGCCTTGGTGTCCAGCTCGGCCGCGATCTCCGTGTGGTCCGGGTCGCGCCCGTGCTCACGGTTGAACTCGCGCTGCACTCGCCGGATCCTGCCGAGCTCCTCCACGAGGTGCACGGGGAGGCGGATGGTGCGGGACTGATCGGCGATGGACCGGGTGATGGCCTGCCGGATCCACCAGGTGGCGTAGGTGGAGAACTTGAAGCCCTTGGCGTAGTCGAACTTCTCGACCGCGCGCACCAGGCCCGCGTTCCCCTCCTGGATCAGGTCGAGGAGGGGCAGGCCCGCCCTCGGGTAGCGCCTGGCCACGGCAACGACGAGCCGGAGGTTGGACCGGATGAACACGTCCTTGGCGCGCTCGCTCTCGGCGACCAGCGCCTGGAGCTCCTCACGCGTCGCTCCGCCGGCATCGCTCTCCACCTCGCCGTCGAGGATCTGCTGGGCGAAGACGCCCGCCTCGATCGTCTGGGAGAGCTCGACCTCCTTGGCGGCGTCGAGCAGAGGTGTGCGGGCGATCTCGTCCAGGTACATGCCGACCAGGTCGCGATCGGCGATTTCCCCGCCCACGGCGCGAACACTGCTTGCCCGGTCGGTCCCGCCGGTGCTGGCGGACGAACGACGAGCGACGGCACGGGTTGCCATGCGAGCTCCCTTACTGAGTAGGTCGCGACACCCTTTCGGGTGCCCTGCATCCGATGGAAACAACGACTGGAATCCGGACAGAATTCCCACCGGGACCATTCACTTTTGAGATCATGCAGTACCCTGTCCGCCCCCACGGGAGGACACATGGTGCGGATACCCGCAGAAGTGCTGGTCAGGCCTGGCGTCGAGGCTGACCTCGCGCCCCTCACGGACATCTACAACCATTACGTCCGTGAGACCGCCCTCACATTCGACACGAAGCCCTTCGCTCCCGAGGACCGGCTGCCCTGGCTGCGCTCCCATCCGGAAGACGGCCCTCACCGGCTCCTGGTTGCCCAGGACCCCCGTACCGGTGACAACGCCCGTCGGCTCCTCGGTTATGCCACCAGCAGCCCGTACCGGCCCAAGGCCGCCTACGGCACCTCCGTCGAGGTGAGCGTCTACTGCGCGCCGGGCACGACCGGCCGCGGCATCGGCACCCTCCTCTACAAGGCCCTGTTCGAGGCCCTGGCGGACGAGGACCTGCACCGCGCCTACGCCGCGATCGCGCAGCCCAACGAGGCGTCGGTCAGGCTGCACGACACCTTCGGCTTCCGCCACGTCGGTACGTACACCGAGGTGGGCCGGAAGTTCGGGCGCTACTGGGACGTCTCCTGGTACGAGAAGCCGCTGCTCAGCCGAACTGGACCGAGCGCTTCGCCAGCCCCATCCAGAAACCGTCGATGACACTGCGCCCCTGGTCGAGCTCGTCCTCGGCGGCCCCGAGCGTGACGAACAGCGGGGCGAAGTGCTCGGTGCGCGGATGGGCCAGCTTCCCGGCCGGAGACTTGCGCTCGAAGTCGAGCAGGGCGTCCACGTCCTGCGCGCGGAGCGCCCGGTCGCCCCAGTCGTCGAACTCCGCCGACCAGCCGGGAGTGCCGCCGCCCTGGTGCCGCAGTGCGGCCAGGTTGTGCGTGAAGAAGCCGCTGCCGACGATGAGCACGCCCTCGTCGCGCAGGGGGGCGAGCTTCCGGCCGATGTCCATCAGCTTCCGCGGGTCGAGCGTCGGCATGGAGATCTGGAGCACCGGGACACCGGCGTCCGGGAACATCTCGACCAGAGGGACGTACGCCCCGTGGTCGAGGCCTCGGTCCGGGATGTCCTGGACGGGCGTCCCTGCGGCGCGCAGCAGCTTGCGGACGTCCTCGGCGAGCTTCGGGGCGCCCGGTGCGGCGTACTGCACCCGGTAGTAGTGCTCGGGGAACCCCCAGAAGTCGTAGACGAGGGGCACCGCCTCGGTGGCGCCGATGGCGAGCGGGGCCTCCTCCCAGTGCGCGGAGACCATCAGGACGGCCTTGGGGCGGGGGAGCCCAGCAGACCAGGCCGCGAGCTCGCCGGGCCACACGGGGTCGTCGGCGAGTGGCGGGGCTCCGTGCGAGAGGTAGAGGGCGGGCATCCGGTCCGCGGCGACTGTCATGGCACTCCCATTCCTCTGCCGGCCGGGGTAGGTGTGTTCTCCACAACCACCGGTGACGGGTAACTGCGGCCGGCGCCGGGGACTCGGCAGATCGACTCATCGAATCGACATCGTGAGGATCCAAAGACATCTTGAATCTTCAAGTTCCTACTCCCGCATACCCTAGTCCCATCTAGTTAAACTTTCAAGGAAAGGTCGTACAGTGGAGCCCATGACCACGGCACCCACCGGCGGGCCCCACTGGCTCACCGACGAAGAACAGGGCGTGTGGCGCGCCTACCTCCATGCCACCACGCTCATGGAGGACCACCTCGACCGCCAGCTGCAGCGGGACGCCGGGATGCCGCACATCTACTACGGGCTGCTCGTCCAGCTCTCCCAGGCGCCCCGTCGGCGCATGCGCATGACCGAGCTGGCGAAGGACGCCAAGATCACCCGCTCCCGGCTCTCGCACGCCGTCGCCCGGCTGGAGAAGAACGGCTGGGTCCGCCGCGAGGAGTGCCCCTCGGACAAGCGCGGCCAGAACGCCGTACTCACCGACGAGGGCCACGTGATGCTCGCCCGCTCGGCACCGGGGCACGTCGATGCCGTACGCCAGGCGATGTTCGCCCGCCTCACCCCGGAACAGGTGACGAGTCTCGGCGAGATCATGCAGGTCATCGCCACCGGCCTCCAGCCCGAGGGCGCGAACGCGGATCTGCCCTGGCTCCGCTGAGCGGGACCAGGGCAGATCAGGGGTTGTGACAGCCGCGGGACTACACCCCGCGGCCGGAGACCGGGGCCGGTGTGCGACGACCCCGGTCAGTGTGCGAGGACCGGAGTCCGTGCGCGACGCCCTGCGTCAGTGCGCGACGACCGGGATCTTGAACTCGTCGTCGAGGCCGCTCGCGCCCTCGCCCGAGGCACCGGGCTTCCCCGCACCCGGGCGTCCGGTGTTGATCAGCACCACCGCGATCGCCGAGGCGACGACGAGGATTCCGACCGCCCACCAGATCGCGCTCGCGAAACCGGCAACGGTGGCCTGCAGCTGCAGCACCTTCGGGTCCGTGGCACCCGCGACGTGATCGACGATGTAGGCACTGGTGGCGCCCGCGGCGATCGTGTTCAGCAGCGCCGTGCCGATGGCGCCGCCGACCTGTTGCGAGGTGTTCACCATCGCGGAGGCCACACCGGCGTCACGCGGCTCGATGCCGTGCGTGGCCAGCGACATGGCCGGCATGAAGGCCGAGCCCATGCCCAGGCCGAGCAGCAGCTCCGCCGGCAGGATGACACCCGCGTACGAGGTGCCGATGTCCAGCTGGGTCAGCAGCAGCATGCCGGTGGCGGCCACCAGGAATCCGGGGCCCATCAGCATCCTCGGCGGAACCCTCGTCATCAGACGCGCGCCGATCTGCGTGGACCCGGTGATCATGCCCGCGATCATCGGCAGGAAGGCGAAGCCGGTCTTGACCGGGCTGTAGCCCTTGACCAGCTGCAGGTAGTAGGTGAGGAAGAGGAACAGCCCGAACATCGCGATGATGGCGAGACCCAGCGAGAGGTAGACACCACCGCGGTTACGGTCCATCACGACGCGCAGGGGCAGCAGCGGCGACTTCACGCGCGCCTCGGTGAGCACGAACGCGGACAGCAGCACACCGGCGGCGACGAACATACCGATGGTCAGCGAGTCCGACCAGCCGGCCGACTCGGCGCGGGTGAAGCCGTACACCAGCGAGACGAGGCCCAGCGTCGACAGGACCACACCAGGGATGTCGAGCGCGGCGCGGTTCCGGCTGCCGGAGGGCTCGCGGATGACCAGGTAGGCACCCGCGGCGGCGGCGATCGCGAACGGGACGTTGACGAAGAAAGTCCAGCGCCAGTTGAGGTACTCGGTCAGGAACCCACCGAGGATCAGGCCGACCGCGCCACCGCCACCGGCGATGGCACCGTAGATACCGAAGGCCTTGGCCCGCTCCTTGGCGTCGGTGAACATCACCGCGAGCAGGGAGAGGGCGGACGGCGCGAGCAGCGCGCCGAACAGGCCCTGCAGGGCACGCGAACCGAACAGCATGCCCTCACCCTGGGCCACACCGCCCAGTGCGGAGGCGGCGGCGAAGCCGAGCAGGCCCACCACGAAGGTGCGCTTACGGCCCCAGAGGTCGGCTATCCGGCCGCCGAAGAGCAGGAGCCCGCCGAACGCGAGCGCGTACGCGGTGATGACCCACTGCTTGTTGCCGTCGGAGATGCCCAGGTCCGTCTGGGCCGAGGGCAGCGCGATGTTCACGATGGTCGAGTCGAGCACGACCATCAGCTGGGCGAGGGCGATGAACGCCAGCGCTTTCCAGCGATTGGGATCTGGCAGGGCGTCGAGTGTTTTCGACATGGATGTGGCCACCTAAGGACGCGAAGGGTCGTGAAGTCGTGAAGTGCTGATGCCGGCGACGGGACACCGCGAACGGGCCGCTTGCGTAGCCGGAAAAAAGGCGGGAGGTGCCGTCGGCCCGACCTGCCGGTCGGAGCACGGCCCGCTTCATAGGGGTGGTGTCGGCCTCTGTGGGCGCGCGGGTGGTGTCGGCCTCTGTGGGCTCGTCGTCTGTGCGTTCTCCGGTGCGCGGGCGTCAGCGCCCGCTGCGCAGGTCCTCCAAGGTGGCCGCCGTACCGGGCAGCTCGGACCGGGCCGGGGACTCCAGCCCGTCCAGGAAGATCTGCAGATGGCGGTGGGTGAACCGGTCGATACCCGGGCAGGCGATGCCGGGCAGTGGCCGGGTGAGCTGGGAGAGGGCGACGAGTACGTCACCGACGGCGATGTCGGTGCGCAGCCTCCCTGCGGTCATGGCGCGCTCCACGAGCCCTTCGACGGCCTCTTCGAGGCGACGGCGCTCGGCGAGCAGGTCGGGGTGTTCGTGGTCGAAGGCACCCGTCAGCATCGGGCAGAGGGCACCGATCCGCTCGTCCGCCGCGTCGTGCACGAAACGGCTGAGCGCTGCGAACGGGTCGGACTCGGCCGCGGCGGCCTCCTCCGCACGATCGGTCGTGCGGGAGGTGACGGCGAGTACGACCTCGTGGATCAGGGCGACGCGGTCGGGGAAGTTGCGGTAGAGCGTGGCGTTTCCGACACCCGCACGCCGCGCGACGTCGTCGAGCGGAACGTGCGGCCCGAACTCGACGAACATCTCACGGGCGGCCGCGACGATCCGCTCCCTGTTGCGCAGTGCGTCGGCCCGCGGGCGGGGCGTACGGCGGCCTGCGGTGAAGGCGGCGGGTTCGACTGCGGTCTTCACGACGGCGGCCCTTCGTCCGGATACAAGGCGATCCCTGGAACACAACCGGGGAACGATCCCCCGCTTGGCGGGGACACAGGTTCAAACGGGGAAACGGTCCCCGGTTATTTCCCGCTCCTTTGTGACCTGCGCCACACGTCTCAGGGGAATGGGCCCGCGCCGAAAAACCCTCCATCGGCGCACCCAACGAGCGGTACCCCACGACCCGGCGGAGGCTGAGCGCCAGAGCGCAGCCAGGGCCGGCCGGCTGCCGCGGACCCGAAGGCGACGCCCATGCAGCAGCCCCGCCACCGGATACGCGCCTGGCGTCGGCCCCTCGCGCTCGCCGGAGCGACGGCACTGGTCATCGCCACGATGGCATCCGCCAGCTCCACCCTCCCCATCGCCGGCCGCGCCTCCGCGGGACCGGTGGCCGCGCCGCGGGGTCCCGGTCTGGCACCGTGTCGAATATCCACGGCCATGGGCGTGCAGATGTCGGAGGGCATACCGACACCGCCCGGCTACGCACGTTCCACCGGCCGGATCAGGGCCCTGAACCTGATGATCGACTTCCCCGACGCACAGGCGACGGAACCCGCCGCCGACCGGCTGGCGGAGTTCTTCCCCCAGACCAGCGAATGGTTCAGCACCAGCTCCTACGGCCGGCTGACCTACGTCCCGGAAGCTCCCGTGGCCGACTGGCTGCGGATGCCGCTGCCGTTCGCCGAGTACGGCATCGAGCGGGGATCACCCTACGAACCGGGATACCGCGAACTCGTCAGGGACCTCGTGAGCGCCGCCGACCCGAAGGTCGACTTCTCGGCCTACAACCTGGTCAACGTGCTGGTCACGCCGAACGCAGGACCCTCGGCCCTGGACACCGTCCTGTCGGTCACCTTCTCCGGCAACGACGACGCCCCCTTCGCCGACGGAGTCCCGCTCGCCAACACATCCTTCGTGTACAGCCGCCAGGACGACGGTTCGGGCTCGTACCCGGAGACCGGCTACCGGGTCCTGCCCCACGAGAACGGCCACGTCTTCGGGCTGCCCGACCTCTACACGCCGGAGGGCGGGGGCTCCGTGGGGCACTGGGACATCATGTCCGAGGACTGGGGTGCCAACAACGACCTCCTGGGCTGGCACAAGTGGAAACTCGGCTGGCTGGACGACGACCAGGTCGGCTGCGCCGCCATGTCGGGAACCAGCGAGCACACACTCGGACCGCTGGCCACGGCGGGCGGCCCCAAGCTGGCCTTTGTACCCCTGACCGCGCAGTCCGGTTACGCGGTGGAGGTGCGGACCCCGGAGGGCAACGACGAGGCGGTCTGCCGGCCCGGCGTGCTGATCTACAAGGTGAGTTCGGACGTGGACACCGGCCAGGGCCCCGTCTCGGTCGCCGACAGCACCGAGGACAGCGGCGGCTGCACCCGGCGCCCCAATGTGCACGCCGAACTCTCCGACGCCCCGTTCGAACCGGGCGAGACGTTCACCGACCGGGCCAACAACATACGGATCTCCGTGATCGCGAAGGACGAGGACGGGAACTACCGGGTGCGGATCACCCGGCCCTGAACACGCACGGGTTCGCCTGCGAGCGCTGCTCCCTCGGGGCTCGGTGCTCAGGCCTCGGGCCGTAGACCTCAGGCCCCGGACCTCGGGCCCCGACCTCAGACCCCGACCTCAGGCTTCGGGCCTCTCGCCTCGGGCCTGCTCGTCAACCAGCCCACGCACCCCACGTACCTCACGCAGCTCACGCAGCTCACGCAGCTCACGCTTGAGGATCTTGCCCGTGGCGTTCCGGGGCAGCGGATCCCTCGACACCAGCGCACGGGCAGGGACCTTGAACGGGGCCAGGCTCCGGCCGACGTGCGCCCGCAGCGCGTCCGCCGTGACCGTCGTACCGGGCCGCGGCCGGACGACCGCCGCCACCTCCTCCCCCAGCACCGGATGCGGTACGCCGAACACCGCCGCGTCCTCCACGTCGGGGTGATCGTGCAGGACGGCCTCGACCTCCACGCAGTGGACGTTCTCGCCGCCCCTGACGACCACGTCCTTGATGCGGTCGACGACGGCCACCAGCCCGTCGCGCAGGACGGCGAGGTCACCGGTACGGAACCAGCCGCCCGAGAACGCCCCGGCCGTCGCGGCCTCGTCGCGCCAGTACCCGCGGGCGAGCGACTGGCCCCGCAGCCACAGCTCGCCGACCTCACCGTCCGGGACCGGCTCCCCCGCGGGGTCGGCGACCATCACCTCGGTCGCCGGTGTGGGCGTGCCGACGGAATCGGGATGCGCGCGATAGAGGGCGCCGAAGTTGGCCAGCACACCACCGCTGGTCTCGGTCAGGCCGTACCCGTTGCGCGGCTCGATCCGCTCGCCGTACAGCGCCGACAGCCGGCCGACCAGGTCGGGCGGTGCCGCAGCCCCGCCGGTGTTCAGCCCCTTCAGGCTCTCCAGGCCGTCACCCGCGTCTTCGGCCGCCGTCAGCAACTGGAGCGCGGTGGCCGGAACCCCCGCGTAGTGCGTGATCCCGTGCCTGCGGATCAGGCGCAGGGCCTCGTCGGCGTCCCACTTCGGCATCAGGACGAGCGTGCCTCCCGCCGACATGGCCGAGTAGAGGCTGGTGAACGCGGCGACGTGGAAGAAGGGGAAGGTCATCAGCGTCACCGGCGCGGGCCCCTGGCCGGGGACGACTCCCCGGGCGAGCGCGGAGACGGCAGCCTGATAGCGCGGGTTGAGGGCGGCTCCGGCCTGGGCGAGGTGAGTGGCCACGGCGCCCTTGGGACGGCCGGTGGTACCGGAGGTGTAGATGATCGTCGAGTCGTCCTCCGGCCGGATCTCCACCTCGGGAGGCGCCTCCATCGGGTCGGGCTCCGGAAGGTCCGCGTACCGCTCGGCCCCCTCGGGCAGCTCGCCGGCTCCGAGGTCGTCATGGAAGACGACGACCCGCACCCCGGCCTTATGGGCCCAGGCGGCCACCTTCGGCAGCTGCTCCCCGTCGACGAGCAGGGCGCGCGGATCACAGTCGTCCAGGGCGTAGGCGTACTCGGCCTCGGTCCACCACGCGTTGAGCGGCACGGCGACGAGACCGGCCAACTGCACCGCCCAGAAGGCCACCTGCCACTCCGGGTGATTCCGCATGGCCACCACGGCCCGGTCACCGGGGCGCAGTCCGTACGTCTCGGTGAACCGCCGCGCCAGCGCGGAGGCAGCGGCGAAGAACTCGCCGTACGACCAGACCCGTTCACCCGCCAGCAGGAACGGCTGATCGCCGAACGCCCAGGTGGCCTCCACGAACTCCCGCAGTGTGCGCGGCCCGTTGGCGTAGACGAGGGGCCCGTGCTCGGCACGGACCACGGCGAAGGGAGCCCCGGGAGCGGTCAGGGACCTCTCGATGCGGGCGCGGGCCGCGGGATCGGCGGCGGGAGCGGAAGGAAGGGGGCGGCTCGGATCGGGGTGCGGCACGTACGGCCCCTCCACGGCAGGCTCAGCGATCCGGCGACGCTATGACCCGCGCCTGGCGGGCGTCAACCGCGCCCCACGCCGAACGCACCCCGGGGCCACTCCTCGCCTGATCCCCCCTCCGGGTTGCCGGCTCGTGGCGCGCGGGAGGGGAACCCCAGGTGAGGACCTCACCTCACCCGCTACACTGACGGCGGTGGCCCAGTCCTCGCGGACCGGGATCATCGAACGCCTTCGTAGCTCAGGGGATAGAGCACCGCTCTCCTAAAGCGGGTGTCGCAGGTTCGAATCCTGCCGGGGGCACAAGGGAAGAGGCCACCTACGGATATCCGTAGGTGGCCTTTTGACATCCACGTCTGACATCAACGCCGCGGTCACTCACGGCCGGGCCGCCTCTTGAGCAGGCGGTCCATGTGGCTGATCGCCTCACGCTGGGTGTCGTGGACGACTTGGGTGTACACGTCCATCGTGATGCTGATCTGGCAGTGCCCGAGGATCTCCATCACGACGCGAGGAGCCACCCCAACCACGGTGAGGATCGTGGCGCAGCCGTGCCGAGCATCGTGCAAGCGGATCACCCGGAGGCCGACGGATTCGGCAACCCGGGTGAAGGAGCGGTAGACGTTCGAATCGGATCAGTCACGGTGGGTGGCCCCCATGCGCCGACCCGACAAGGATGAGGTCACGTACTCACCCCTGTCCCGCCGAACAGCAGAGCCCCACCTGACCCTCGCTAAGTACAGTGACCGGCAAGGGGGCATCATGTCTGACCAGGGTCGGGGCGACGAATCCGACTACACCCGGGCTCAAGGATGGGCTCGGTTGATGACCGTGATCGCACTGGTCTGCTCACTGGGAGTCGTCGCACTTGGGATCGTCGCAGCCTTCGGCCTGAAGTTCTTCCTTTACGTCGTGGAAGCGCTCAGCGGATAGCCAGCTGCTCACCGCTCCAGCTGGAGCTACGGATCAGAACTGTCCCGTGCCGCTGCCGTGCCGACCAGCGTCGAAGCAGCGGGGAACCCCGGGCGCCGGACACCAAAAGGCGGGACGCCCGAGAACGGCCTCGGCCGATTCGCTGTCAGGGGGGCCGTTCGCCTGCGGTGGGTGTGGGGTTCGAAGCCCTCAGTCCCGCAGGTCCGGCCAACCGTCACGGTTGGAGTAGCTCTCGAAGCAGTACCGGGTCGAGCGGTCCCACCGCTCGCCGGTGGCCAGCTCGTACGCCTTGTCCGGCACGTACAGCAGCCACTCGCCGTCACAGTCGCTTGAGGTGTAGGGCGCGAACTTGTCGTCGTCGAAGAACACGCTCTCCCACACGCCCTGTCCCGCGGCCACCACAGCACAGCGCGAGTACAGGAACACGTCGGACGACTGCGGGAACGGGCTGCCGAGCCGGGCCGTCAGGTCGGCCACCGGCAGGGTGCCGAACCTCTCTTGATCCAAGCGGTAGAGGGCCTCCGCGAGGCGCTCCGCGAAACCGATGACGTCGGGGACTGGGCGGCGGCCCAGCTCCTCAGCGAGGCGATGGCAACTCTCTTCAGTTGCTTTGCCGTTCAGGGTGGCAATCAGCGGCCAGAAGGCGGCCCATGTCATTCTCACTGGCGCAGAATGCCAGGCCGGTCCGACATCCACGCCGGTCCGGCATCCACGGCCGACATCAACAACGGCGGACGGGGGCGGTCACACCCGGCTGTCGACAGCAGCCATGAGCAGCACCCCACCCACGACCAGGACGCCACAACCGAACTGCCAAAGCTTCCGCGGGCTCGGCCCCCGCCCCCGGGCCGAACGTCCTCAAGGATGATGCTCCGTCAACGGCCAGCGCCCACAGCGGGGTTACCACTGCTCCATCCCCCTGTCCGGGCTACGCGGGATTGCGTCCGGGGGCGATCTCGGCGATCAAGTTCTCGACAAGGGCCCTGATCTCGTCGCGGATCGGGCGGACCGCTTCCACGCCCTGGCCGGCGGGGTCCTCCAGCTCCCAGTCGAGGTAGAGCTTGCCGGGGAAGACGGGGCAGGTGTCGCCGCAGCCCATCGTGATGCACACGTCGGACTGGCGGACCGCGTCGACGGTGAGGATCTTCGGGGTCTCGGCGGCGATGTCGATGCCGACCTCGGCCATCGCATCGACGGCCGCGGGGTTGACGGAGGCGCCAGGGTCCGAGCCGGCGGAGCGGACCTCGACGCGGTCCCCGGCCAGATGGGTCAGCCAGGCGGCGGCCATCTGGGAGCGGCCGGCGTTGTGGACGCAGACGAACAGGACGGACGGCTTGCCGGAGGACTCGGCCATGATGATCGCTCTCTCTCGTCGCACGGCGGACTCACCCGCCAATCACTTCACCCCCCACTGATATCAGCAAGCGATGATGTGACAGTATCAGCGCATGCCGACATCAGTAGATCCTGATCTGATCCGGGTGCTGGGCGATCCGCTCCGCCTCCGGATCGTGACCCTGCTGGCGCGCGAGACGCTCTGCACGACGCATCTGATCGAGGAGACCGGCGCGAAGCAGACCAACCTGTCCAACCACATGAAGGTTCTGCGCGAGGCGGGCGTGGTGGACACCGAGCCCTGCGGCCGCTTCACCTACTACAAGCTCAGGCCCGAGGTCCTGGCCGGGATCTCGGAGCAGTTCGCCGCCCTGGCCGACTCCGCCCGTACCGCTTCCGAGAACAAGAGGGCCTGCCCGTGACCTTCACGGAGCCCTCCGCCTCCCGCGCTCCGGCCGGCGGCGGGGACGACTCGATCGTCAAGAAGCTCTCGACCCTCGACCGCTACCTCGCGGTGTGGATCCTGCTCGCCATGGCCGTCGGTCTGGGCCTGGGCCGCATGGTCCCGGGGATGAACGACGCGCTCGCGAAGATCGAGATCGGCGGGATCTCCCTGCCGATCTCGCTCGGCCTGCTGGTGATGATGTACCCGGTCCTCGCCAAGGTCCGCTACGACCGGCTCGACCGCGTGACCAGCGACCGCAAGCTGCTCGTCTCCTCACTGGCCGTCAACTGGATCGCCGGACCGGCGGTGATGTTCGCCCTGGCGTGGATCTTCCTGCCCGACCTGCCCGAGTACCGCACGGGCCTGATCATCGTCGGACTGGCCCGCTGCATCGCCATGGTCATCATCTGGAACGACCTCGCCTGCGGCGACCGCGAGGCCGCGGCCGTACTCGTCGCCCTCAACTCGGTGTTCCAGGTACTCGCGTTCGGCCTGCTGGGCTGGTTCTACCTCGACCTGCTGCCCCGCTGGATGAACCTCGGCGACGGCCAGGGCCTGGACGTGCCCGTCCCGCACATCGCACTGAACGTCGTCGTCTTCCTCGGCATCCCCCTGCTCGCCGGCTTCCTCACCCGCCGCGTCGGTGAACGGAGGATGGGCCGCAGCGGCTACGAGGCGAAGTTCCTGCCGAGGATCGGTCCCTGGGCACTGTACGGACTGCTGTTCACCATCGTCGTGCTGTTCGCCCTGCAGGGGAAGACGATCACTTCGCAGCCCTGGGACGTCGTGCGGATCGCACTGCCGCTCCTGGTCTACTTCGCGATCATGTTCTTCGGGACGTTCCTCCTCGGCAAGGGCCTCGGCCTCGCCTACGACCGCACCGCGACCCTGGCGTTCACCGCGGCGGGCAACAACTTCGAGCTGGCCATCGCCGTCGCCATCGCCACCTTCGGCGTCACCTCCGGCCAGGCCCTCTCCGGTGTCGTCGGACCGCTCATCGAGGTGCCCGTCCTGATCGGCCTCGTCCACGTCGCCCTCGCCTGGCGCAAGAAGTTCACCCCCCACGCCGTCACCACCCCCGGAGCCCTCGCCACCCCCGGAGGGGAAAGCTGACGCGCTGCCGGGCCGACGGCGCCACACCGGCCCGGCGCCTCCCCGCCCTCCGGGCGTACCCGGCGAACGACCGCCCACCCGGCTGCACCGGCTGACCCGCAGGCACGGGGCCGTGGGTCAGCCGCGCAGGTCGAGCATGGCGGCCATGGCCGCCACTACGGACGGCGCGACCCGGTAGTAGACCCAGGTCCCACGTCGCTCCGAGGTCAGCAGGCCGGACTCGCGCAGCTTCTTCAGGTGGTGGGAGACGGTCGGCTGGGAGACACCGACGTCCTGGATGTCGCACACGCACGCCTCGCCGCCGGCATGCGAGGCGACCCTGGAGAACAACCGCAGCCGCACCGGGTCGGACAAGGCCTTGAACATCACGGCCATCTTCTCCGCGTCGTCCTGCGACAGCTCTCCGGCGGCGATCGGCGGACAGCACGGCACCGCGATTCCGGGGTCCAGAACCGGCAGCTCCACCATCTCTGACTTCGACATCCATCTATGTTGACACCCGTCGATACGAGTGGCAAGCTCCGAATATAGACATCGATCGAAACAGCGACGCGGCACGGTCGCCCGTCCCGGAGGAGATCACCGCCATGACCACCACTCCAGACCTTCCGGTCGTCGTCATCGGTGCCGGCCCCGCCGGGCTGGCGGCCGCCGCCCACCTCGTCGGGCGCGGCATCGAACCGCTGGTCCTGGAAGCCGGTCCGAGCGCGGCCACCGCGGTGCGGGACTGGTCGCACGTACGGCTCTTCTCCCCCTGGGGCGAGCTGACCGACCCGGCCGCCGAGAAGCTCCTGGCGCCGACCGGCTGGGCCAGGCCCGCCGCGGACCTCTGCCCCACGGGTGGAGACTGGGCCGAGCAGTACCTCCAGCCGCTCGCCGACGTCCTCGGGGACAAGGTCCGCTACGGCACCACCGTCACCGGCGTCTCGCGCCTGGGCCGCGACCGGGTCGTCGACGCCGACCGGGACCAGCAGCCCTTCACCATCCGCCTCACACGCACCGACGGCACCGACGGCACCGACGGCACCGACGGCACCGACGGCACCGACGAGCGAATCCTGGCCCGGGCCGTGATCGACGCCTCCGGCACCTGGTCCACCCCCGCCCCGATCGGCGCCGACGGACTGCCCGCCCTGGGTGAGCGCACCGCCTCCGCCCGCATCTCCTACCGCACCCCCGACCTCAAGGACCCCGTCGTCCGCGCCCGTTACGCGGGAAGGCGCACCGCCGTCATCGGCTCCGGGGCCTCCGCGTTCACCGCCCTGGCCACCCTCGCCGACCTCGCGAGGAGTGAGCCCGGAACGCACTCCGTATGGATCGTGCGCCGCGGCATCAGCGGCTCCACCTTCGGCGGCGGCAGTGCCGACCAGCTCCCCGCCCGCGGCGAACTGGGTCTGGCCGCCAAGGCCGCCGTCGACGACGGGTACGCCGACGCCGTCACCGGCTTCCGCACCGAGGCCGTCGAGCCCACCGGCGACCACCGCCTGACCCTCGTCGGCGAGGACGGCCGGCGCCTCGACCCGGTGGACGAGATCATCGTCCTGACCGGCCTGCGACCTGATCTGTCCTTCCTCTCCGAGCTCCGCCTCGCCCTGGACGAGCGCCTGCAGGCACCGGTGGACCTCGCCCCGCTCATCGACCCGAACCAGCACTCCTGCGGCACCGTCCCCCCGCACGGCCACCGCGAACTGTCCCACCCCGAACAGGGCGTCTACCTGGTCGGCATGAAGTCCTACGGCCGCGCCCCCACCTTCCTTGCCATGACCGGTTACGAACAGGTCCGCTCCGTCGCGGCCGCCATCGCGGGCGACACCGAAGGCGCCGACCGCGTCGAACTCGCCCTCCCCGAAACCGGTGTCTGCGGAGGAGCCGGACTCTTCGACGACCCGGCGGCCGGACAGGCCGACGGAGAGGGCTGCTGCGCTCCGGCTCCCGCCCTCGTACGGACCGGCACCGGAGTCCCCGTGCCGGTCGCAGCCGCACAGGACGCGGCGTCCGGAGGGTGCTGCGGGTCCTGAACCACCGCGCCCCCGCCGGCCCGGCCGGGACGCGTCCGCTCCGCGTCAGGAGGAATGTCATGTCACGCATACAGCTCGCTCTGCGCGTCCCCGACCTCCAGGCCTCGATCGCCTTCTACAGCAAGCTCTTCGCGACCGAACCGGCCAAACTCCGCGACGGCTACGCCAACTTCGCCATCGCCGACCCACCGCTCAAACTGGTCCTCATCCAGGGCACAGCGGGCACGGGCACAGCCACCGGCACGCGGATGGACCACCTCGGCATCGAGGTCGACACCACCCGGGAAGTCCGCTCCGCCACCTCCCGCCTCCGGGACGACGGCCTGGCGACCGCCATCGAGAACGACACCACCTGCTGTTACGCCCTCCAGGACAAGGTCTGGGTTCATGGCCCCGGCCAGGAGCCGTGGGAGGTCTACGTCGTCAAGGCGGACGCCGACTCGATGGCCGAACGGAAGAAGAGCAGCACGTGTTGCACGGTCCCGGCCGTCACCGAAGCGGGCCCGCCCGCGCCGGCCGGGGCCGGCGGCTGCTGCGCCTGACCGACGTTCACGCGACCAACGTCGACGTGACCAACGTCGACGCGATCAACGTCCACGCCCGCGCGCCCGCGACCGGATCGGGGGACCGGTCGCGGCCCCGCGCCGTACCCGCTCCCCGTGCGCCGGACGCGTCGGATCACCGACCGGGCCCTGGTCCACGACCCGGATCGTCACCTCCACAGCTCCGGCCGTGTCTACGCCAGCAGACCGACGAGCCGTTCACGGACGTCGTCCTCACCCGCCTCGGGGTCCGGCACCAGCCTCGCCCGGTCGCCGGGGTCGCGGACGAGGAAGTGCAGCCGTCCACCACTGCGGGCCAGCACCAGATCCCTGCTGCTGCCCGCGGTCTCGGCCGATCCCCGCGCCGTGTAGTCGGTGACGGTCACCAGCGCCGAGCGCTCCGCGGCGGCGAGTACGGCCTCGGTGTCCGCCTGGTCTCCGGAATCCGCCGCCGGGCCCCGCGGCAGCCACTCGGTGAGGGCGTCCAGGGCCTCGTCGACCTTGTACAGCCCCAGCTGGTGCACGCCGAGCGCGTCGATGCGGACCATGAGAGAGATCCGCTCGGGTTGCGGGAGCAGCAGGATCCTCCACGGCTCACCCGGACCCGACCCGGTCGTACGGGCGTCGAGCACCTTGCGGGCCCTCTGCTGGAACGCCACGGCGATCCCCAGGTCCCCCTGCACCCGGACCTGCTCGCCCGTGTCACCCGCCAGCAGCAGCTGCCGGGCGGCCAGTGAGCGGACGGCCTCGGCGATCACCTCGTCCGACGGCCTGGCCTCCAGGAAGTCCACGATCGCGTCCACGGCGGTCAGCTCCGCGACGGTGTACGCGCCGAGCAGCACCGGTCCCGTGTCGACCAGGTTCACCACCGCCGACACCAGCCCAGCAGGGGCGGACGCCGCACCCACGTCCGGCTGCGCCGCGGGGGCAGCGGCATCGCGCTGATCGTCGTCGCTCATGACGGTCCTCCGGGCTGCAACAGGTCCACCACAGGTGTCACGCGACTCCCACGGAGCACCGCGGCGCAGCTCGGTGAGAGTGTCTCGGTCACCCACACCTCCGAGTTGCCGAAGAGCCCGCGGCCCGCCCTGTCCGGGAGCGACTGCCCCAGCTCGCCGGCCAGGTCCTCCCGGTCCGGAGGCGGGAAACGGGCCGCCAGGTCCTCGGAGACGGCGGTGGCGTCGTCGGACTCCTCGATCCGGCGCAGTGCCTGGGTCAGCATCCGTGCGACCGGAGGGGTCAGGGCCGTCGGCACTGCGAGGACGGGCGCCAGGTACAGCGGGCGCCGTTCGGTCATCCGGGACAGTCCCCAGGGGCCGACGTTGCTGCGCGTGACGCGGTAGACGACGTAGTCCACGAGGTGGCGGAGGTCGCCCGGACTCGGCAGCTTCCGCCCGCCGAAAGCGGCCGGTGTCTTCTCCAACTGCACCCAGGTGCCCTGGGCGGTGCGCCCGTGCAGCTTCTCCCGCACCACGTCCCCGCGCATCCCGATGTCGGGATACACCGCCTTGTCGATGTCACGGTGGTGGCTGGACAGGCGCTCGTGACTCACCTCGGCGAACCGCCAGTCCTCGTACAGCCGTGGTTCGTCCACCAGCACGTGGCCGCCGCACAGGACGTCGTGCAACTGGGGCACCTGCAGTCCGTGGCGCTCCAGGTCCGAGAGGATCGCCGCCTCCTCGGGGCTGAGGCGGCGCGTGGCCGCGACCAGGCCCTTGCGGTAGACCCCGGCCCGCGCCGTGATCTCGATCATGAGGCGGACCCGGGTGCGCACCTGCTCCGCCCGCCGGTCGCTCGCGCTGTCCGGAACAGCCCTGCCGGGCCGTCTCGGGTGGGTGATCGATGCCAGTGCGTGCTTTCGCTCCACCTCGCCAGTACAGCACGGCAGGCCTGGGCCCGCACCAGACCGGAACCCCGGTCGAGGCGCCGGGCGCCCGCAAGCTCAAATGGTCCTCAAGGTTCTCGGTTCGGGCTTCCACCTGCGGCGATGGGGTGCCATGGTCATCTCCACCCGGAGCGCGGTCCTGCGCCGCGGGCTACAGCCGTCCGACAGCCAAGGAGACGCACATGCTCGGAGAAATGGGCACCGCCATGATGATCGCCGTTGCCGTCACCTTCGTCGCCTTCGCAGTTGTCACCGTGGTCGCCGCCCGGTGGATCAGCGCGCGAATGCGGTAGGCCTCCCGGTACGCCGGGTCCCGGCGTACCGGGCCGCCGCACCCCACCGGCCCTGCTGACAGCAGCTGCCACGACGCCCTACGCCGTTGACCGGTCGGGCGGGAACCGCGAGTGGACCATTCCCGAGGCCGCCTCCCACCTCTTCCTCTTCGCGCCCTCGGGTGACGGCTGGCGGCTCGCCCAGGACCTGACCGACTCCGCGTCCGAGTGACTGTGGCGTGCCTCGGCCGGCACGCGGCTGTCCCGGGTGCGTGAGCGGGCGGGCGTCCGGGGTCTGCCGAAGCCGCCCGGGACGCCCCCCGGTCACCGCTCAGCTCCTCCCCCGTCCGCCGGGATCCCGTCCGTCAGGACCCCGTCCGTCAAGATCTCGCCGATCACGTGCCGTGCCGTGCCCGCCATCACGGGGTTCGACGTCCGGTAGTACGAGAGCTCCATGAGCGCGATCGACAGCGCCCAGCCCCGGCCCCGAGCCCACGCCGCCGCGTCCACAGCCGCCCCCGCCGCCCCACCCGCCTGCGTCGCCGTCGCCGTCGCCGCACGGAAGGTCCGTCGCGGTCCGGGCGGCAGCAGGTACCAGGCCGCGATCAGGTCCACCGCCGGGTCGGCCAGGCCCATGCAGCCGAAGTCGATGACCGCGCCGAGCCTGCCACCGTCGACCAGGACGTTGCCGGGCTGGAGATCACCGTGGACCCACACCGCCGGGCCCCTCGGGCCGGGCGCGCGCAGGGCCCGGGCCCAGATACCGGCCGCAGCGGCGGTGTCGATCACCCCGTGCAGGGTCCGCAGGGCGTCGCGGGTGGCCGCGTCCCGGGCGGCCAGGGACTCGGCGCGGTAGGCCGGCGGTGCGCCCCCGGGGTCAACCGCGCGCAGTGCCCGCACGAACTCCGCCAGGTCCCAGGCGAGTTCGGTGCCGCCGGAACCCGCCGCCGGGTTCGTGCCGTCGAGCCAGCGGCACACCGACCAGGACCACGGGTACCCCTGGCCCGGAACACCCAGGCCCAGGGGCGCGGGTACGGCGTGAGGGAGGTGCGGGGCGAGACGCGGCAGCCAGCGGTGCTCGGTCGCCGCGTCCCGCGAGCCGCCCTCCACACGGGGCAGCCGTACGGCCATGTCCGGGCCCAGCCGGTAGATGGCGTTGACCGTCCCGTGGGAGGTGACGGGCACGACGTCCAGGTCGGCCCAGGCGGGGAACTGCGCTGCCAGCAGGCGTCGTACGAGTGCCGTGTCGGTCTTCGTCTCGTTGGCGTGCATCCGGCCGATGCAAACCGCCCCGTCACGGCCCCGTCAAGCGGTATCCGGCGTCAGCGGCAGGACGCCTTGATCTGCGCGGCGGCGTGGTGGGCGCCGACCAGTGCCTCGTCACCCCAGTCACGGCCCCGGTCGAGCAACTGGACCGCGAAGGTGTCGCCCTTGACGGGGTAGCTCCGCACGTCGACGGCGCTGCCCCGGTGTTCCGGCTGGCGCACGGCGAAGCCCGTGTAGGCCGAGTCCGCGTCGTGCGGGTCGGAGAGCACCCGGTACGCGGTCGGGTTGCCCGCCACGTCGCGGTCGCGGACGCTGCGCGGCACGAAGACCGTCAGCGCGCACTCGCGGAAGCCGTCGCCGAGGTGCCAGGACCAGACCGCGCTGCTCCCCCGGTCCTCGGCCGGGCTTCCCGACATCGGGACGGCGCTGAACCGGCCGTCGCAGGTGGTCCCCTCGAAGCCGCCCGACTCGACCGTGTACCACCCCGCGTCGCCGTTCTCGAACCGCCCGCGCTCCGCGTAGTCCCCCGACGTGCAGCCGGGTCCCGCCCATTCGGAGAAGCGGTAGTCGCCCGGCTCCGCGGACGGCACCGGGCTCCCCGCCGTCGGATCGGCGGGCGGCCCGCCGTCCCCGGGCCCGGGCTCGGTGGGCGCGCCCGTGTCCCCCGGCCCGATGCGGGTCGGGGCCCCACCGGCACCGATCGGTACGGGTACGGCGCCGGCCCGGCCCACCGCCTCGGGGCGCCCGGGCCCCTCCCCCGCGGCGAGCAGCGACACAGCGGTGGCCAGGCCGCCCGCGGCCATCACCACTCCCGCCGCCAGCAGGGCCTTTCGGCGCCTGGTGAGCAGGGAGACCCGGCCCCTCACCGTCTCCTGCGCGATCCAGGAACTGCTCTCACGGGGCGAACGGGACACGGACCCGCACTCCGGGCAGACCATGCCCGGCAGCGGACCGACACGTTCGCCGCCGCAATGTTGGCACTTCATGGCAGCACACCTTGCCAGTGCGGGGCCCCCGGAGCGAGGGTTCCCGCACTATTTGCAGGCGTCGTCCTTCGTCAGCGCAGCTCCTCCGGGCACGGGGTGCCCGGCTGCAGCTGGTAGGGGGCGGCCAGGCGGTAGACACCGGGGCGCGGTGCCAGCAGTTCGGTCCACTCGTCACCGTCCCCGTCCTCGTCGACCTTGATCAGGCAGCCGTGGGCGTTCACGAAGTCCTTGGGCGCGTCCTCGTCGTCGGCCGACCGCTTCTTGGACGCCTCCGTCTCCTGCGGGCGCTCCACGCTCTTTCCCTTGTCGTCGACGACGGCGAGCCAGCGGGAGTAGGGAATGCGGATCAGGACGCGGCCGGCGGACTGCACCCGGATCGTCAGCTCGTCGTCGCCGGCGTGCTCCACCGTCGCGGGCGGGTCGGCGAGCGGCACCGGGTCCAGGACCCGGAACAGCTTCCAGTTGGCGTCGCTCCAGACCGCCTTCAGATACGGCTGGCCCTTCTCGACGAGCCCCGCCTCCTGCTCCGCCCCGCTGGAGTCCGGCTTGCCCGTCGGCAGCACCACGTAGTGCACGGCCCAGCGGTCGAGCCACTCGCGGTAGTTCACCGCGTCGAGGGTGTCGTCGTAGAAGAGCGGGTTGCGCTTCATGTCGGCCTGCCGGTTCCAGCCCCGGGCCAGATTCACGTACGGCGCGAGCGCGGACGCCTCCCGGTGGCTGCTGGCGGGGACCACCTCGACCCGGCCCCGCTCCGCTCCGGCCTTCTGGAGCTGGTTGACCAGCGGCGCGAGTTCGCGGTTCCAGGAGGCGGTGGGGGCGGTGCGGACGATGTCGTCGACGCCCTTGAAACCGATCCAGAAGTTCAGCCCCACGAAGACGATCAGCAGCGCGTACCAGTGCCGGCTGCGGGGGGAGGTGTACGGCAGCGCCGCGAGCAGGACGACTCCGGCGAACAGCATCGCCATGCGCGACACGTTCGAGCCGATCTGGGAGTCGACCACGTAGGTCAGCAGGGTCCCGACGCCGTACACGGCGGCGGCCGTGCGCACGGTGCGCCAGTCCCGGGGCACCAGGAGGAACACCAGGACGGAGAAGACGAACGGCAGGGACAGGGTCCCGAACGACATCGGCTGCGTGCCGGAGAAGGGGAACAGCCACGCGGACAGGACGACGACCACCACGGGGGGCAGGCCGATCGCGTAGGCCCCGGGGCGTCGTTTGTTCAGGAAGAGCGCCGCGGCGACCACACCGAGGAAGAGTCCGGCGACCGGGCTGCCCGCCGTCGCCAGGGCGGCGAGCGGGGCTGCCACGACGGCCTTCGCCCAGCGCCGGTAACGCCACCGGTGGGGCCAGCAGAAGACGGCGGCGACCGCCCCGAGCGCGAACATCATGCCGAGCCCGAACGTCACCCGCCCGGAGAGGGCGTTGCACAGGTAGGCGAAGACCCCGGCGAGCGCACAGGCGAGCGGGTTGCGGACGGCGGGTACCCGCACCAGGATCAGCGCGGTCAGGGCCGACGACACCGTGCCGACGACCATCATCGTCGTCCGCACGCCGAGCACCGACATCAGGTACGGCGACACCACGCTGTACGAGACGGGGTGCATGCCCCCGTACCAGGCGAGGTTGTACGCGGTCCCGGGGTGGCGCCCGACGAACTCCGCCCAGGCGTCCTGGGCGGCGATGTCCCCGCCGCTGTTCGCGAAGAAGAGGAACCAGAGCAGATGCACGGCCGCCGCGACGACGGTCGTGGTCAGGACCGGGTGGCGCCGCAGCCGGCTCCGTACCGACGTGTGCGGCCCGTCACCGTCCCCTGCGGGCTGGGCCGGGATCCGGACGGTCAGGCGGTCGACGGGCGGGCTGTGGTCAGCCCTCGTCGGCTCAGCGGTGGTCACTGCGACTCTCCCCGTCCTTGCCCGGGCCTGCCGAACCGTCGATCACGGCCTCATCCGTACTCGGGGGGACGCGTCCCGGCGCCACTCCGTTGCCTTCGGGACGCTAGCACGCGGCTTTTTCACCGCGCTGCCCCGCGTCGGACGGCCTCCGCCCCGTGGTGCGGGGCGGAGGCCGTCCGGACCGGTCAGCCGATGCGGGTGAGCTTGTCGCCGAAGCCCGGTTCCGTCATCGCGTCCTGGAGTGCCACGGGCGCCGTGACCTTGCCCGCGCCGGTGCCGACCGTCACCTGTCCGACGACCGTGCCGGCCTTCGCCGCCTGCTGGATCGGCTCGCCGGTGGCGCTCAGGTCGAGCTTCACTTCGAGGCCGCCCCAGCCGACCGCCTTCAGGTCCTTGGTGGCGACCACGGGGGTGTGGACCCCGAAGCCGTTGTCGACGTAGCCGACGACCTGGCCCTTCTTGACGACGGTGGCGGAGTCGACGCCCTTCTGCGCGGCCTGGATCAGCTTGAGGCTGTTCTGTATGGCGCGCTGCAGCTTCGCGTCCAGGGTGCTGTCCACCTCTGCACCCATCACGGCGCCGATGATCCGGCGGGTCTTGCCGTCGACGACCGTCTCGGCGGTCCAGACGAGGTTGCCTCCGGCGGGGGTCGACGAACCGGTCTTGATGCCGCTCACGCCGGGTTCCAGCAGGATGTTGTTGTTGTTGTAGATCGTCTTGCCGATGCCCGGGATGTCGGCCTGCGGCATGTTGACGATCTCGCGGAAGACGTCGTTCTGCGTGACCGCCCTGGCCAGCTTGAGCTGGTCGGCCGGGGTGGACCGGGTGGTGGACTCGAGACCGCTCGGGTCGGTGTAGACCGAGTTCGCCATCCCGAGGTCCTTCGCCGCCGCGTTCATCTTCTCGACGAACGCCTTCTCGGTGGTGGCGTCCCAACGGGCAAGCAGCCGCGCCACGTTGTTGCCGGAGGGGATCATCAGAAGCTGGAGCATCTGACGCTCCGTGTACTTCTGCCCCTCCTTGATCGACGCGGTCGACTCGTCCGGCCGGTTGGCCTCCTCGCCGGCCTTCGCGTCTACCTCGATCTCCTCGCCGTCCTGCTTCCCGGTGATCGGGTGGCCCTTGAGGATCACGTACGCGGTCATGATCTTGGCGACGCTCGCGATGGGCGCGGACTTCTCCTTGCCGTACGAGCCGATCGCACCGACGCCCTCGACCTCGACGGCGCCCTGCCCCTCCTCCGGCCACGGCATGTCCAGCTTGTCGCCCCCGAAGGTGAAGGTCGGGTCGGCGGACAGTGTCAGCGCCGGGTCGGGCAGCGGGCGCACCGCCTGCGCGATCGCAAAGATGATCAGCGCGAGCAGGAGCAGCGGCGTCCAGATCTTGACCCGCCGCACCGCCGTGCGGACAGGGGTCTCCGCGGGCGGCGGGGTGTTCGTCAGCTCGGCCAGCAGGTCGAGCGGCGGCTTCGGCGGCATGGGCTGCTGCCTGGTCCGCTCGGCCTCGGTCAGCGCGGGCCTAGTGCCGGCCGGGGCGGCGGACCCCGACGAGATGTCCGGCGTGACGGTGGGACCGACCACGGGAGGAGCGGGGCGCACGTCGTCGGAGCGCAGCGGTACGAACCTGCTGGTCCGCTCCGCGGGGGTCTCGGGGGCCTTGAAGGGCTGGGGCGCCGCGGGCGTCCCGGTGCCGGCCGCGGAACCGCCCGGGGCGGGCTTGTTCCCGGCCTCCTTCTTCGACGGAAGCTTCAGCGCCGTCGTGGGCTGGTCGACCCGGTCGACGCGAGGCGCCTTGAAGACGGTGGTCGGATGATCGATTCCTCGCTCGCCACCTGCGGAATCGGCCTTCTCGGCCTTCCCCGGCTTGCCGCCCTCCTCCGGCTCCTCCGACTTCCCGGCTTCGTCCGACTTCCCGGCTTCGTCCGACTTCCCGGCCGTCTCCGGCTTCTCCGGCTTCTCGGCCGGGGAGGATTCTTCCCGGCTCTTCGGGACGCGGGGCGCGTCCGCCTTCTCGGCCTCTACGTCGGCCTCGGCTGCGGGCTCGTCTTCGGCCTCAGGCTCGGCAGCGGCTGCGGCGCTCCCGGAGTCGTCGGCATCGGAATCGGCACCTGAGTCGATGCCGGAGTCGGCGGGCGCCTTGTCGTCACCCGCTGCGGACGCTTCGTCCTCAGCGTCCGTGGCATCCGCGGCATCCGTCCGCTTCGCGTTCACGGCCTCGGCGTCGCCGCCGGTGGAGCCCTCCCCGCCTGCGGCTTCGTCGTCGGTCCCGTTCGAGACCCACGCCGCCACGGCGGCGCGCAGCCGGGCGTCGGTCGGGGCGGGACCGGCGGATTCGGCGTCGGACTCCGAAGCGGCGCCCCCCGTCTTCGCCTCGGACTTCGCCTCTGCCTCGGTCTTCGCCTTCGCCTCGGTCTCGTCGTCGGACGTGCCGGACGACGCACCGGACGAATCCGGAGCACCGGCATCCGTCGCGTCCGGCTCCGCCGTGCCGGAATCCGGAGTGTCCGACGCCGCCGCGTCCGTACGCGCCGTGGACGGCTCGGCAGCCTCTCCGGCCCCCTCCTCCGCCTCGGCGGCCTCCTCGGCCTCCCTGCGGGCCGCAGGAGCCTCCGCGGAGCCCTTCGAAGCCTCAAGCGACTCCTCGGACTCCCCGTCGCCCTCGGACTGGGGCGCTGCGGGCGCGGAACCCGCGGCCGGCACGTCTTCCGACGGGTCGGCGTCCGCGGAACGCGGCACGCGGAAGACCGCCGTCTTGCTGTCGGTCCGGCTGTCGGTCCTGCCGTCGGTCCGGCCGTCCGTCTCGCCGTCCGTCCCCGCGCCCGTCGTGCCGCCCCGGGTGGTGCCGCCCGCCGCGGCGACCGGTTCACGGAACACGGCGAGACGCGGATCGCGCTCCTCAGTCGTCCCCGACGACTTCCGCTGCTCCGACTTGTCGGGGGACTCGCCCGCCACCGGATTACCTCCTTGATGAGCGCGGGGTCATGCCCGCACTGTCCGAACCATCTACCAGTGTCCTGTGTGAACCTTTGGCCGAACCGCTAGACGAGAACGACATACCTAACGGTTCCCTCACAAAGCACCCAGGCACCCTCGACAGACCAATGTGAGAGGGGTCACCCTGTCACTCATCCACGCGGGGAGGCATGGATGGGCAGGAGCCGCAGAACGATTCCGGAGGAGCTTCTGCTGCTCGCTCTGGACCCGACCACGGGTACCACAGCGCAGCCGCAGTCGCTCGACCTCGGCCTGGCCGGGGCACAGCTAGTAGAGCTGGCTCTGGCAGGACGGATAGCCCCTGACGGGGATCGTATAGCCGTGGTGATGCCACGGCCGACAGGAGATCCGACTCTGGACTCCGCACTGGAGCTGCTGCGCCGTCGTGGCAGTCCGGTTCGGGCGGTCCACTGGATCGGCGGGCCCCGTTTGGGACTTCGCCAGATCTACCTCGCTCATCTGGAGCGGTGCGGCATGGTGCATGCCGTGGCGGGCCAGATGTGCGGAGTGCTGCCGACGACTCGCTACCAGGCGACGGACACGGCGATCAGCCGCGACATCAGAGCACGGCTGGACAGTGCGATCCGTACCGGTGTACCGCCGGACCCGCGGACCGCGGCGCTCGCCGCACTGGCCCACGCGGTCGGACTCGGCAAGCACCTCTACCCCGGGAACGAGGGGCGCTCGTCGCGCTCCCGGCTCCGGGACCTGATCAGGCACGACCCGATGGGCGGACTCGTGGCGCATGCCGTGATGGACGTCCAGAACGGCGCGGCCGTCCAGCCGCGCCGTAATCAGCAGACGGCGGGCGTGCCGTTGCAGCCGCAAGCGCAGGCGAGTCGCGGCAGCATGGCGCACACCTCCGTGCACTGACCGCGCGCACCCCTCGCGCGGACAACCGAACACTGCCGTACCGACGTCCCCATGACCCGGTCCGGGAGCCGCACCACGCGCGGGGCAGCCGGGTCCACCGGCTGCCCCGCGCGCTTTGGTGTGGCCGTTTCCCAGCGCGCCCGGGTGCGCGGGTGGCAATCTGCTGAGCAGTAGATACGCACAGCTAGAACAGCTGCATAGCCGGAGGTGCCGTTTCCGTGCCGACCAACGTCAATCCCACCGTCAGGCGACGCCGGTTGGGCCAGGAGTTGCGCCGTCTGCGCGAGATCAAGGGCATGACGGCCGAGGAGGTGGCGGAGCGGCTGCTGGTCTCGCAGTCGAAGATCAGCCGCCTGGAGAACGGCCGCCGGTCCATCAGCCAGCGTGACGTCCGCGATCTGTGCGGCGTGTACGAGGTCGAGGACCACCGCGTCGTCGACTCGCTGATGCAGATGGCCAAGGACTCGCGGCAGCAGGGCTGGTGGCACGCGTTCGGCGACATCCCCTACAGCGTGTACATCGGTCTGGAGACGGATGCCGAGTCCCTCCGGGTGTACGAGCCCCAGGTCGTCCCGGGACTCCTCCAGACCCGGGGCTACGCGGAGGCACTGATCACCGGGGCCCTGCCCGAGGCGCCGCCGGCCGACATCGAGAAGCGGGTCAACGTCCGTGCCCGCCGCCAGGACCGCGTCAACGCCCCCGAACACCCGCTGCGCCTCTGGGCCGTCATCGACGAGTCCGCCCTGCGCCGCCGGGTCGGCGGGAAGCAGGTGATGATCGAACAGCTCGAGCACCTCATCGAGCAGTCGCAGCTGCCCCACGTGACGGTGCAGGTCCTGCCCTTCGACATGGGTGCGCACCCGGGCATCAGCGGGCAGTACGCCATCCTGGAATTCCCGGACGCCGCGGACTCCAGCGTCGTGTACATCGAGGGGGTCACCAGCGATCTCTACCTGGAGAAGGCGAACGACGTACAGCGCTACAGCGTCATGTACGAACACTTGCGGGCACAGGCGCTGAATGTGGACCAGACCCGTCAATTCATCGGCGACATCGTGAAGGAGTACACGCGCTGATTCGGCCGCATCGGCCGCCGGAAAACGCCGTTCAGCCGCGGAAGCGACACGTCCGCGATACCACCTGATGTGCGAGAAATGCCGCGATATAAGCGAGGTGGGGGCGGGACGATACACCGCCACCACCTCGCACGGAAGCCCCGAACGGAATATGCCATCCGGTCGAGTGAACGGCCCCACCACCGGAGGATGTTGGCGAGTAGCGTCGATCACGCCAACAGGAACGAAGTTGGTGCCCCTCACACATCAACTCACGGACACCGGAGTGAACATGGCTATTCTTCAGGGTGCTACGGAAAACTGGACGAAGTCGTCGTACTCCGGCGGCAACGGAGCCTGCGTCGAGGTGAAGTCACCCGTCACCCAGGCCATCGCCGTGCGTGACTCGAAGGCCCCCGAAGGCCCTTCGATCAGCTTCGTGTCCGGGGCATGGAACACCTTCGTCCGCGACGTCGCCTCGGGTTCGATCAACGCCTGATCGACCCACCGCCCCGCGCACCGCAATCGGGTCCGCATCCGGGTCCGTATCCGGTCGCGTCCAGTCCTCACGCGCGGCCCTCAGGAGCCCTCTCGACCGGCTTCGCCGTCCTGGCCGAGGGGGCCCTCGCCCGCACAGGACCCGGCGCCGCCGACGTGTCCCCTGCGCGGGGGCGTCGGTGGTGCGCCCGGCCGGTGTCAACAGCGCCCGGGCGTCGCGTGGTTCAGCTCTCCCTCTTCTCCGGCCGCACGGGACCCGCATCCCGTGCGGCCGTTCTGCGTTCTCGGGCATTCCTGCATGGCGTGGGTCTCCGCACAGCCTGACGAAGTGCCCGCTCATCGTGTGGCCGTGGTCACGTTCACGACAACGCCCCACAAGGTCAAGAACGAGTAAAATCGTTCGACTTACTGATCCGTGTTCACATCCCTGATCGCGGGGACCTTGACCGAGGCCCCGGACAGGCGGTTCAATCCCCGAAGTCCCCGTTCCCGCACGGGGCCACCGCTGAACGGCCGTACTGACGAAGTGCGTTCCCGTTCACAAGGCGGACCCCTGGAGGGGGCACATGAACAGTCTCGACTGGGCCGTGCTCATCGGATACTTCGGTGTGATGGTCGCGATCGGACTCTGGTCGCACAAGCGCGTGGACAACGTCAGCGACTTCTTCACGGCCGGCGGCAAGATGCCCTGGTGGCTGTCGGGCATCTCGCACCACATGTCCGGCTACAGCGCGGTGATGTTCACCGGCTACGCCGGAATCGCCTACCAGTACGGCGTCACGTCGTTCGTGACCTGGTCCCTGCCGATCGCGATCGGTATCGGCATCGGGGCGAAGCTCTTCGCGCCCCGGCTCAACCGGCTGCGCTCCCGGCTGCACGTCGCGTCGCCGCTCGAATATCTGAAGAACCGCTACAACATCCAGACGCAGCAGGCCCTGGCCTGGTCGGGTCTGCTGCTGAAGATCGTGGACGTCGGCGCCAAGTGGGCCGCCATCGCGACCCTGCTCTCCGTCTTCACGGGCATGAGCCTGACCCAGGGCATCTTCATCACGGGCACCATCACCGCCGTGTACTGCACGGTCGGCGGACTGTGGGCCGACGCCCTCACCGAGCTGGGGCAGTTCGTCATCCAGCTCTTCGCGGGTCTGACGATGCTGTTCATCGCGATGAGCGAGCTGGGCGGCTTCAGCTCCCTGTGGACCGTCTGGGACAAGCTGCCCGAGGGCCACACCGACCCGACGGCGGGTCCGTACACCGTGACGTTCCTGCTCGCCTATCTCTTCATCAAGACATTCGAGTACAACGGCGGCATGTGGAACCAGGCCCAGCGCTACATGGCCACGGACTCCGCCCGGTCGGCGACCCGCTCGGCCCGCCTCTCGGCCCTGCTGTGGCTGGTCTGGCCCGCGGTGCTCTTCTTCCCGATGTGGGTCGCCCCGCTGCTCGTCGAGGCCAAGAAGCCCGACGCGTCGGACAGTTACGCCCTGATGACCGAGCAGCTGCTGCCGCACGGGCTGCTCGGCCTGGTCGTCGTCGGGTTCTTCAGCCACACGATGGCCATGTGCTCCTCCGACGCCAACGCCATCTCCGCCGTCTTCACCCGGGACATCGCGCCCGTCCTCTCCAAGGCCGCCCGGACCTGGAGCAACCGCAGTGGCCTGCTCGCCGCCCGGCTGTCCACGCTCGCCTTCCTCGGACTGTCGATGGCCCTGGCGACCCAGATCAACTCGCCGACGTTCAAGGACATCATCACGGTCGTCATCAAGTGGGTGGCGGGCCTGATGGGCCCGATCGCGATCCCCTTCATGCTCGGCCTGCTGCGCGGGTTCCGCCGGTCCGGCCCGACGGCGGCGCTCACCAGCTGGGCGGCGGGCCTGCTCGCCTTCTTCTTCACCAACTACAACCTCGACGGTTCGGTGAAGACGGACGTCGCGCTGCAGTACCAGGTGGCGCTGCCCCTGGCCATCTCGCTGGTGCTCTACATCGTCATCGGCTTCATCAAGCCCGAGGACACCCCGGAGCGCGACGCCCTCATCGAGGTGATCAACACGGACGGCGGCGGTCCCGCGGGCACAGCCGCCACCGCAGGCGTCCCCGCGCAGAAGACGGGCCCGGAGGGGACCGGCGTTCCCGAGGGCGCGAGGGACTGACGGCCCTCCCGCGACACGTGGCTCAACGGGGCAAGGGACGGCGGGCGGGCGCGGCGGCGTCCGCCCGCCTCCGGCGTCCCGGGGGACGCCCCCGCCCGTCTCAGTCCCTCGGGTAGCGGGCCACCCAGCCGGGAGCGACCGCGGTCGGGCTGTGCAGGGCGGGCCCCTGGGTCATCTCCATCGCGAAGTCGTCGGCGAGTTCCAGGAGGGTGGAGCGCCCCTCCAGTTCGGCCAGCCAGGCGGGCGGCAGCGCCGTCTCACCGTGCAGCGCCCCCAGCAGCGCCCCGCAGACGGAGCCGGTGGCCGCGGAGGGGCCGGAGTGGTTCACGGCCAGCCGCAGCCCGTGCCGCACGTCCTCGCCGACCAGCGCGCAGTACAGCCCGACCGCCAGGACCTCCTCCGCCGAGTCGGTGTCACCGAGCGCCTCTATGAGCGCGGGCCCGGGAATCCCCTGCCGTACGGAGCCGAGTGCCTGGCGGAGCGCGTCGGTCACCTGCTCGTTGCCCGGCCGCTCGGCCAGCAGCGCGAGCGTGTGCTGCACGGACCCGTCCAGGGTCTCCCCCCGGGCGAGTCCGTGCACGAGCAGGGCGAGCGCGCCTGCGGAGAGCTGGGCGGTGGCGTGCCCGTGGGTCTGGGCGGCGCACTCGACGGCGAGCTGGAGGACGAGCTGCGGCTCCCAGCCGACGAGCAGGCCGAACGGAGCGGACCGGGTGAGCGCGGCGGAATCGCGTGCGGACGGGTTCTTGGGCACGGTCAGGGTGCCCATGGTGGCGTCCCCGAAGCCGATCAGGCATTCACGGGTCGGGGCACGGCGGGCGTAGAGCCACTCCTCCCTGGCCAGCCAGCCGTTGTCCTTGCGGCGCTCGTCCGGCCCCCAGGCGCTCTGCGTGGCCGCCCAGCGCAGGTGCGCGCGGTACACGTCGGTGGGCGGGTGCCAGGCGCCGGTGTCCCGGCGGACCTGCGCCCTGATGAGCCCGTCGACGGTGAAGAGGGTCAGCTGGGTGACCGCGGTGACGGCACCGCGCCGTCCGTGCGCGGGGACGAAGTCCACGACCCCGTCGACCCCGTGGGCGGCGCGGATCTCCTCCAGGGTCAGGCGGGCGACACCGGCCCCTATGGCGTCTCCGATGGCACCGCCGAGCAGGGCGCCGCGCACCCGGCTGCGAAAGTCCTGTTGTTCGGCACGGCCCCAGACAGCTGTGGTCCCAGTGCTCACCGCGCCCCTTCCTCAACGAATACCGGCGTGCGACCGCGCAAGCACTGTAATCGAACGGAATGGGGTGTCTCAGGGGTCGAACGGAATGTACTCAGTAACTCCTCAGATCCCTTTTGAAAGCCATTCCTCAGGGTTTTCCGGATGTCCTCCCTTCTCTGCAGTGCGCGACGCGCAGTACGTCCCGCAATGATTCGGCGGTCCGTGTGAGGGCGAACCGCACCGCCGCCTCCCCGGCGGCCGTGTCCGCGAGAACGGCCTCCGCGCCGCCGAGTACCGCTTCCGCGCAGGAGAGGAGTTCCGCCTCGACCTCGTCGGCGAGGCTGGACAGCATGCCGCCGGGCCGGTCGGTGCTCAGATAACAGGGCTTGCCCTCGGGGGAGTTCCAGGGCAGCAGGCGAAGGGGGGATTCGTCCACGGGCATGCCTCACAGGTGTCGGCGACGGCGGGGTGCGCTCCGGTGGCGGTGCCGTGCGGTGCGGTGCCGCCGGCGTCCACGTGACTCCTACCACCGAGTGATGCTCACCTTTCGTGTTCCGATGATCACCCTCTGCGCGTAGCCTCGGAAGGGGCGCCCGATTGCCGGCGCACGGGACAACGGGAGGACCGCGATGACCGCTCAGCCGGCCGACGTGGACGAGGAGTCGGGGCGCGCCGCTCTGGGCCGTGCCCTGAGGTATCTGCGGGAGCGGTCGGGGAAGTCCCTGGGCCGCCTCGCGGAGGAGACGCGGTACGACAAGAGCTATCTGTACCGGCTGGAGACCGGTCAGCGGCTGTCCAAGCTCGCGGTGATGGAGGACCTGGACCGGCATTACGAGTCCGACGGCCTGCTGGTCCAGTTGTGGAAGGCCGCTCGCCGGGAGGTGTTCAAGGACAAGTACAAGGAGTTCATGCGCCTGGAGCCGACCGCCCGGATCATGCACGTGTTCACCCTCGGGATCCCGGGCCTGCTGCAGACGGAGGACGTCGCCCGCACCTCGTTGTCCGGCGCCCAGGCAACGGAGGCGGACGCCGAGCTGGTGGAGGAACAGGTCGTCGCGCGGATGGGACGGCAGCAGCTGCTGCACCGCAGGCCGGCCCCGTCGGTCCGGATCATCATCGACGAATACGCCTTGCGCCGCCCCGTGCCGGACGCCAAGGTGTGGCAGGACCAGCTGACACATCTGGTCGACACGGCCGAACTGCCCTCACTGGTCCTCCAGGTGCTGCCGTTCTCGGCGGGAGCCCACCACCTGATGGACGGCTCGCTGACGCTGCTCTGGCAGGAGGACGGGGCGTCGGTCGCCTACACGGAGGGCAACGGATGCGCCGAGCTCATCGAGGAACCGGCAGCGGTCACGCGCTACCGGCTGTCCTACGATCGCCTCCGGGACCGGGCGCTGCCCCCGCCGGAGTCCATCGGGTTCATCAGGGGCGTCCTGGAGGAGCAGACATCATGAGCCGTATCCCCGACCTCTCCACCACGGCCTGGCGCAAGTCCAGCTACAGCGACGGTGGAGCCAACAACTGCCTCGAAGTCGCGGACGGCTTTCCGGGGCTCGTGCCCGTCCGCGACAGCAAGGCACCCGCCGGACCCGCCCTCCTCGTGAGCGCCCCCGCCTGGACGGACTTCGTCACCTTCGTCGCCGGGCTCTGAACCGGCGGCCCGCACGGCTGCCGGACGGCCCTCCCCGTCCGACGGGTGGCGCGGACGGGGAGAGCGAGGACGGTCAGCCCGGCAGGACCGGAAGCAGTTCCGGCAGGTGTCCGTCCGACGCGGCCGCGGCGTCGACGCGCTCCTGGGGCACCTCGCCGTACAGCGTCGTGCGGGGCTTCGCCGGGCGGCCGGCGAGGTCGGCGATGGCCACGAGGTCCTGGACCGACCGGTAGGAGCCGTAACTCGATCCGGCCATACGGGAGATGGTCTCCTCCATCAGGGTCCCGCCGAGGTCGTTCGCGCCCGAGCGCAGCATCTCGGCCGCGCCCTCCGCCCCCAGCTTCACCCAGCTGGTCTGGATGTTGGTGATGTGCGGGTGGAGCAGCAGCCGGGCCATCGCCGTCACGGCGCGGTTGTCCCGGTCGGTGGGGCCGGGGCGGGCGATGCCGGCGAGGTACACCGGGGCGTTGGTGTGGATGAAGGGCAGGGTGACGAACTCGGTGAAGCCGCCGGTCTCCTGCTGGAGCCGGGCCAGCGTCCTGAAGTGGCCGAGCCAGTGGCGGGGCTGGTCGACATGGCCGTACATCATCGTGGACGAGGAGCGCAGGCCCGTCTCGTGCGCGGTCCTGATGACCTCCAGCCAGGTGGCGGTGGGCAGCTTTCCCTTGGTGAGGACCCAGCGGACCTCGTCGTCGAGGATCTCGGCGGCCGTACCGGGGATCGAGTCGAGCCCGGCCTCCTTGGCCGAGGTCAGCCAGTCACGGATCGACAGGCCGGTGCGGGTCGCGCCGTTGACGACCTCCATCGGCGAGAAGGCGTGGACGTGCATCCCGGGCACGCGCTCCTTCACGGCGCGCGCGATGTCGAAGTACGCCGTGCCGGGCAGATCGGGGTGGATGCCGCCCTGCATGCAGACCTCGACCGCGCCGACGTCCCAGGCCTGCGCGGCACGGTCGGCGACCTGGTCGAGCGAGAGGGTGTAGGCGTCGGCGTCCGTGCGGCGCTGGGCGAAGGCGCAGAAGCGGCAGCCGGTGTAGCAGACGTTGGTGAAGTTGATGTTCCTGGTGACGACGTAGGTGACGTCGTCACCGACCACGTCACGGCGCAGGGTGTCCGCGATCCGGCACAGCTCGTCGAGCGCCGGCCCGTCCGCGTGGAGCAGGGCGAGGGCCTGGTCGTCGGTGAGCTTCGTGGGGTCGTCGGCGGCCTGGCTCAGCGCCTGGCGTACGTCGGCGTCGATGCGCGACGGGACCATGCCGGGCGCCGCGGCCTCGCGCAGGGCCTCCCAGTCGCCGTACACCTCGTCGAAGTCGTCGCGCCGGTCCCCGGTGCGGCCGTCGGTGTCGATGGTGCGGTGCAGGTCGGTGCGTCCCGAGGCGTTGAAGCCCTCGTCGGGCTCCTGCCAGGGCAGCCCCACCGGGATCGCGCCCTCCTTCGCCAGCCCCGTCTCCGGGTCGGCGAGCGCCCGCACGTGCGGGAGGAGACGCGGGTCGAGCCACGGCTCACCGCGCTGGATGAACTCGGGGTAGATGGTGAGGCGTTCCCGGAGCGTGAAGCCGGACTCGGCGGTGCGGGCGGCCAGTTCGTCGATGTGCGGCCAGGGACGTTCGGGGTTGACGTGGTCCGGGGTCAGCGGCGAGACGCCGCCCCAGTCGTCGATGCCCGCCCCGATCAGCAGGGCGTATTCGGCGTCCACGAGGTTCGGCGGGGCCTGGATGCGGGCCGAGGGGCCGAGGATGTGGCGGGCGACGGCGATCGCGGCGGCCAGCTCCTCCAGTTCGGCGTCCGGCATGCCGCGCATCGCGGTGTCCGGCTTGGCACGGAAGTTCTGGACGATGACCTCCTGGACGCCGTGGTAGGCCCGGGCGGTCTTGCGCAGTTCGAAGAGGGAGTCGGCGCGCTCCTCGTAGGACTCGCCGATGCCGATCAGGATGCCCGTGGTGAACGGCACGTTGGAGCGCCCGGCGTCCTGGAGCACCCGCAGCCGGACCGCCGGCTCCTTGTCCGGGGAGCCGTAGTGGGGGCCGCCCTTCACGGACCACAGCCGGGTCGCCGTCGTCTCCAGCATCATGCCCATGGACGGGGCGACCGGCTTCAGCCGCTGCAGGTCCGTCCACGTCATCACCCCCGGGTTCAGGTGCGGCAGCAGCCCCGTCTCCTCCAGCACCCGGATGGCCATGGCCCGTACGTAGGCCAGGGTGTCGTCGTAGCCCTCCGCCTCCAGCCACTCCCGCGCTTCGGGCCAGCGGTCCTCAGGCCGGTCCCCGAGCGTGAACAGCGCTTCCTTGCAGCCCATGTCGGCACCCTTGCGGGCGATGTCGAGGACCTCGTCCGGGGAGAGGAACATGCCGTGGCCCGCCTTGCGGAGCTTGCCGGGCACGGTCACGAAGGTGCAGTAGTGGCACGTGTCCCGGCAGAGCCGCGTCAAGGGGATGAAGACCTTGCGGGAATAGGTGATCACTCCGGGACGCCCCGCGGCTTCCAGCCCGGCGTCGCGCACCCGGGCGGCGGACGCGGCGAGATCGGTGAGGTCCTCCCCCCGCGCCTGCAGCAGTACGGCGGCCTCCGCCACGTCGAGGGCGACACCGTCGCGCGCCCGCCTCAGGGCGCGCCGCATGGCGTTGGTCGTGGGGCGCTGGGGATCGGTCATGGACCGAGCATACGAGCGCGGCACCCGGTCCGGACCGGGGCCTCTGCCCGATGGAACCACCCGCCCGCTGCTGGCGCCTTGGCCGGTATGTCCCACTTGACCCGTAGGCTCGGAGGGGTGATGGAAACGATCGTCTTCGACATCGGAGAGACCCTCGTCCGCGACGACCGCCACTGGGCCTCCTGGGCCGACTGGCTCGGGGTCCCGCCGCACACCGTCAGCGCCCTGGTGGGCGCCGCGGTCGTACAGGGCCGCGACCGCACCGACGCGCTGCGCATCCTGCGGCCCGACATGGACGTCGAAGAGGCGGCCCACGCCCGCACGGCGGCCGGGCGCGGCGAGCACCTCGACGAGACCGACCTCTACCCCGACGTCCGTCCGGCACTCGCCGAACTGCGCGCGCTCGGCCTGCGGGTGGTGATCGCGGGCGACCGGTCGGTACGCGCCGGGCAGTTGCTGCGGGCCCTGGACCTGCCGGCCGACCTGGTCGTCACGTCACAGGAGTGGGGGGTGGACAAACCCGACCGGGAGTTCTTCGACCGCGTGCTGGAGGTGTCGGGCGCGGCCCCGGAGGCCACGCTCTACGTCGGCGACCACCCTGCCGACGACCTGTTCCCCGCGAAGTCCTCGGGACTGCGGACGGCCCACATCCGCCGCGGCCCCTACGGGCACTGGTGGGCGGACCACCCGGACGTCCTGGACACGGCGGACTGGCGCATCGACTCCCTGACGGAGCTCCCCGCCCTGCTGGGTGCCCAGGAGCGGCGCACCCGCCTGGTCCTGGCCCCGCGCCCCGAGGAGCCGGGGGCCTGAGCCGGACCCCGTGCCCGGAACACGTCCGCCCGCCCGGTGCTGACCGGGCGGGCGGACGAACGCGTCGGACGGGCGGGGCTACTTCCCCAGCACCGCCTTCATCACGCTGCGGGCGATCGGGGCGCCGAGGCGGCCACCCGAGATGTCGGAGCGGGAGATGTCCATCGCCGTCGGGTCGATGAAGACCGCGACCGCGACGGCCCGGCCGTCGGGGTTCTTGCCGTACGAGACGAACCAGCCGTACGGCACCTCCTTGGTCACGTCGTTGCCGCGCTGCGCCGTGCCGGTCTTTCCGCCCACCGTCACACCGTCGATCAGGGCGCGCTGGGCGCTGCCCTCCTTGGCGGTGAACTCCATCATCTCCTGGACCTTCTTGGCCGTCTCCTCGGAGACCGCCTGGCTCATCAGCTTCGGCTCGTGCTGCTCCAGCGTGGAGACGTCCGGCCCCTCCAGCTTGTCGACGATGTAGGGCTGCATCAGCTTGCCGTTGTTGGCGAGGGCGGCCGTCACCATCGCCATCTGCATCGGGGTGCTCGTGAGGCTTCCCTGCCCCATGCCGGTGAGAGCCGTGCCGGGCTTGTCCAGCTCCGCCGGGTAGAGGCTCTTGGTGGCGAGCATGTCGCCGAACTCCTCCGAGTAGACGTCCTCGTTGAAGCCGAACTTCTCCGCCGTCTCCCGCATCTTGTCGTCGCCGAGCTTGGACGCCATGTCGAGGAAGACGTTGTTGCAGGAGTACTGCATGGCCGTCTTCAGCGAGGCCTTGTTGCACACGGCGTCACCGGCCTCGCTGCCGATCTTGTTCGAGGACAGCGGCAGCGGATACGGCGAGACGGCGTCGGTCCTGGCGTCGACGTCGCTGACGATGCCGTGCTCCAGGGCCGCCGTGGCGGTGAGGATCTTGAAGGTGGATCCGGGCGGGAAGGTCTCCCGCAGCGGGCGGTTCGCCAGCGGCTTGCTCTTGGCGTCCACCAGCGCCTGGAACCTGTCGCCCTCCTTGAAGGAGTTGCCCGCGAAGACCGAGGGGTCGTACGAGGGGGTCGACACCAGCGCCAGCACCTTGCCGGTCGCGGGGTCGAGCGCGACGACCGCGCCACGGGCGTCGAGGTCGCTCAGTCCCTTGTAGGCCGCTTCCTGCGCCTTGGGGTCGATCGTCGTGATGACGTTGCCGCCGTGCCGGGGCTCACCGGTGAGGATGTCCTTGGCGTGCCGGAAGGCGAACCGCTCGTCCTGGCCGCTGAGGATGCTGTCGTACGTCTTTTCCAGGAGTGACATGCCCTGGGCCTGGGACGCGTAGCCGGTGACGGGGGCGTACATCGGGCCGTTCTTGAAGGTGCGCTGGTACTTGAAGTCGGTACCCGAGACCTCCTTGGACCCGGTGATCGCCTTGCCGCCCACGATGATGTCGCCCCGCGGCGTCGCGAACTGGGTGATCTTCACCCTGCGGTTGAACTCGTGCCCGGCCAGTTCCTCACTCTTGGCGAACTGGAGCCAGTTGGTACGGATCAGCAGAGCCAGCATCAGGATTCCGCAGAAGATGGCTATGTGCCGCAAGGGTCTGTTCATCGAGCTCCCGCTCCCCGGCAGCCGGGCACACGCGCGCAGGCCGCTCCATCGATGTCCGTAAGCAAAAGATGCGATTCCGGCGCCCGTGGTTGCACTCCGGGTGGCGCTCCACGCCGCCGGCCGTCACTACAGGTGCGCCGCATAGGCGTCCAGTGCCCGCAGGACCTCGGGCTCATCCGCCGGGGGCAGCTGCAGGACGACCTCCTCGACACCCAGGTCCGCGTAGTACGCCAGCTTGCCGGGGGTCGGCACGACGGCGTACGGCACCACCTGGAGGTGCTTCGGGTCACGGCCCGCGTCCTCCCACGCCGTGCGCAGCGCGGGAATCGACTCCGCCAGACCGCGCCCGCCGATCGGCAGCCAGCCGTCCGCGTCCCGGGCGATCTGCGCGAAGAGCTTGGGGCCCGCCGCCCCGCCGATCAGGGTGCGGGGGCCGTTCACCGGCCCGCGCGGCCGCTGCACGGGCTTCGGATAGGCGTGGCTGGCCCGGACGGAGCCGAACTCCCCGTCGTACGCGGTGGGTTCGTCCGCCCACAGGGCTCGCATCAGGGCCAGCCGGTCGCTGCCGAGCGCGCGCCGAGTCGACCACTCCACACCGTGGTCCGCCGCCTCCTCCACGTTCCAGCCGAAGCCGACGCCGAGCGTGAAGCGGCCACCCGAGAGGTGGTCGAGCGTGGCGGCCTGCTTCGCCAGGTCGATGGGGTCGTGCTGCGCGACCAGCGTGATGCCGGTGCCGAGGGCCAGCCGCTCGGTGACGGCCGCCGCCTGCCCCAGTGCGACGAAGGGGTCGAGGGTGCGCCCGTATTCGGCCGGCAGGTCGCCGCCCGCCGGGTAGGGCGTGTCCCGGCTCACCGGGATGTGGGTGTGTTCGGGCAGGTAGAGCCCGTCGAATCCCCGCTGCTCCAGCTCGCGCGCGAGCCGGACCGGCGTGATCGTCTCGTCGGTGAGGAAGATCGTTGTGGCGATCCGCATGCGAGGCACCTCCGTCGTCGTCCGTGACGGCTCCAAGGTATGCGGTACGACGGGTGGTTGAGCCCACTCCGAAAAGATCTTGGCCGGGTTTCACGCACAACTCGCCGCACACAGGCTCCTGGAGCGGAAAACTCAGGGTGTCCTGAGTCGCAGTTCGTCCGGCTCTTCGTCATCGGGGACGGCTGAGCGCTCAGTCGTTCACCACGAGCGCCGGGGTCTCCTTCGTCAGCACCTCGCCGCGGAAGAAGGCGGGCGCGCGGCGCCGCATCACCTCCATCAGCACCAGCCCGAGGAACAGCAGCCCGACGCCGATGACGAAGACGGAGCCGACGCCGAGGACCGAGGAGCCCGAACCGTAGGCCGGGTCCCACATGTCGTACAGGGTCTTGCCGAAGACGGCCGTCAGAAGGACGCCGCCGACTACGGGGAACAGCCCCTTGAAGACGAGATCGCGTGCGGACCGGGTGAGTTCGGCACGGAAGTACCAGGCGCAGGCGAAGGCCGTCAGGGCGTAGTAGAAGCAGATCATCAGGCCGAGGGCGTAGATGGTGTCGACCAGGACGTGCTCGCTGACCAGGGTCATCACCGTGTAGAACCCGCCGGTCGCGACGCCGGCGACGACGGTGGCCCGCCCCGGGGTCCTGAACCGCGGGTGGACCTTCGCGTACGAGGCGGGGAGCGCCTCGTACGACGCCATGGCCAGGACCGTGCGCGCCACCGGGATGAACGTCGTCTGGAGGCTCGCGGCGGCCGAGGCGAGCACCGCCAGGAAGAGCAGGATGCCGAGGCCGGGGCCCATGACGGGGCCCGCGAGGGCGGCGAAGACGTTGTCGGAGGTACCGGGGTTCGCCAGGCCGAGCCCGGTGTCCCCGGCGCCCACGGCCATCTGCGCGGCGATGCCGGTGGCCAGGTAGGAGCCGACCAGGACGACCATCGCGACGAGGGCGGCGCGGCCGGGCGTCCTCTCGCTGCCGATGGTCTCCTCGTTGGTCGTGAGACAGGTGTCCCAGCCCCAGAACATGAAGATCGAGAGGGACAGCCCCGCCGTGAAGGCGGCGAACGACTGGACGGCGAACGGGTTCAGCCAGGACCACGAGAAGTCCGGCGACGTGGCGGCGAAGTCGCCGCTGCCCGCCTTCCGCACGGCCATGACGACGAACAGCGCGAGGACGACGAGTTGCAGCGCCACGAGCGTGTACTGGATGCCCTTGGTCGCCGTCATGCCCCGATAGCTGATCGCCGTCGCCACGGCGATCAGGAGCAGGCAGGTCAGGATGTGCACCGGCTTGCTGTCGTCGAGGGCGGCGACCGGGCCACTCCCGGAGATCTCGCCCGCCAGCAGCCAGAAGTACGAGGTCGCGACGCCCGCGAGGTTCGACAGGACGATGATCGTCGCGATGACCAGGCCCCATCCGCACATCCACCCGAGGCGGGGACCGAACGCCTTGACCGTCCAGGTGAACGAGGTGCCGCAGTCGGGCACCGCCTTGTTCAGCTCCCGGTAGGCGAAGGCGACCAGCAGCATCGGGAGGAACCCGGCCAGGAACACGGCGGGCATGTGCACGCCGACCTCCCCGGCGGTGGAGCCCAGCGTGGAGGTGAGGCAGTACACCGGGGCGACGGTGGAGATGCCGAGGACGGCACTGCCCATCAGCCCGACGGAGTCCCCGCCGAGGCCCTTCTCGCGTACGCCGCCGTCGGCAGGGGCGGTTCCCCGTGCCGTGTCTCCGGCCCGTGGCCGCGCGTCCAGCTGAGTCATGGGGAGGACGTTATGCGCTGCGATATCCATATCCGGAGGCTGAGACTTCAACGTCTCACCCTTGCATTGCTTCACCTTTTGCGGCCTTGCGATCGCCTCACCATAGGTCGTTTTGACGTTTCACCTTTGAATGCAAGACCGAATGACCGACCGGCGAGTATGCGGGAACCGCACCTCAGTCCATTTTGTCCGGGTTCAGATTTTTCCGGTGCTTCGTGGGACAGGCTCCGGTGCTCCGTGGAACAGGCCTCGGGCGGCGGCCCCCTCCGGGCCCGCCGCCCCACGCCGGGGCGCTCCTCCGCGCGGCCCGGCGCACGGTCACCTACGGCGGTAGAGCTCCTCGATCTCCGCGTCGAAGTCCCGCACGATCGCGTCCCTCCTCAGCTTCAGCGAAGGCGTGAGATGACCGCTCTCCTCGGTGAACTCCCCCGGCAACACGGTGAACTTGCGGATCGACTCCGCCCGCGAGACCAGCCGGTTGGCCTCGTCGACCGCCCGCTGCAGTGCCGTGCGCAGATCCTCGTCCCGGACCAGCTCACGCAGGGGAACGCCTTCCTTCCCGCGCATCCGGCGCCAGTGCGCGAGACCGTCCGGCTCCAGGGTGAGCAGGGCGCTGACGAACGGGCGGTTGTCGCCGACCACCATGCACTGGCCGACCAGCGGATGGGCGCGCAGCCAGTCCTCCAGCGGGGCCGGGGTGACGTTCTTGCCGCCCGACGTGATGATGATGTCCTTCTTGCGGCCGGTGATCGTGAGGTAGCCGTCCTCGTCCAGGGCGCCGAGGTCGCCGGTCGGGAACCACGCGCCGTCCGCGTGCGGGACGGCAGAGCCGCGCTCGGTGTCCCAGTAGCCCCCGAAGACCTGGCCGCCGCTGAGCAGGACCTCCCCGTCGTCCGCGATCCGCACGGCGGTGCCCGGCAGGGGCCAGCCCACCGTGCCCAGCCGGGGCCTCAGGGGCGGGGTGACCGTGGCCGCCGCCGTCGTCTCGGTCAGGCCGTAACCCTCGAATATCTGGATGCCGGCCCCCGCGTAGAACGCCGCGAGCCGGCGGCCCAGCGGGGAGCCGCCGCAGATCGCGTAGCGGACATGACCGCCCAGGGCCGCGCGGATGCGGCGGTAGACCAGCGGATCGTAGAGGGCTCGGGCGGCGCGCAGCCCGGGGCCGGGGCCGGGGCCCGTGCCGTGTTCGGCGGCCTCGACGGCCTCTCCGTAGCGCCGTGCGATACGGGCGGCGCGGTCGAAGGACGAGGCACGGCCCATCTTCTCCGCCGTCGCGCGGCCGGTGTTGAAGACCTTCTCCAGGACGTAGGGGATGGCCAGCAGGAAGGACGGCTTGAATCCGGCGAGGTCGGCGAGCAGGTCCTCGGTCGAGATGGACGGCGCGTGGCCGAGCCGGACCCGCGCGCGCAGGCAGCCGATCGCCACCATCCGCCCGAAGACATGGGACAGGGGGAGGAACAGCAGGGTCGAGGCGGGGTACTTCGAGACCGACCTGAAGACCGGGTGGAGCAGCTCGATGGCGTTGTCGACCTCGGCGAAGAAGTTCGCGTGGGTCAGGACGCAGCCCTTGGGCCGGCCCGTCGTGCCGGACGTGTAGATCAGCGTGGCGGGGCTCTGTGGCCCCAGGGCGGCACGCCGGGCGGTGACGGCCGCGTCGGGGACGTCCTTGCCGAGCGCCTTCAGCCGCCCGACGGCCCCCGTGTCGAACTGCCAGAGGTGGGCGAGATCGCCCAGTTGCCGGCGCTCCTGGCTGACCAGCCGTCCCTGCTCCTTCGTCTCCACGGCGCAGGCCACCGCTCCGGAGTCCTGGAGGATCCAGCGCGTCTGGAAGGCGGACGACGTCGGATAGACGGGCACCGTGACCAGCCCGGCCGCCCAGGCCGCGAAGTCGAGCAGCGTCCACTCGTAGGTCGTGCGGGCCATGATCGCGACCCGGTCACCGCTCTGGAGGCCTTCGGCGATCAGGCCCTTGGCGACGGCCAGGACCTCCGCCGCGAACGCTTCGGCGGTCACGTCCTGCCAGCCGCCGTCCCCCTGCTTGCGGCTGAGGACGGGTTCCGCCGGGGCCTCGCGGGCGTTGTCGAAGGGGATCTCCGCGAGGGAGCCGCTCAGCACCGTCGGCGCGAACAGCGGCACGGACACTTCCCGTACGGTGCCGTCGGCCGCCCTGACCTTGGTCGGCTCGACCAGGACGGGCTCGGCGGTTACGGCGGCGGGGGCAGGCGTGGACACGAGCGGCTCCTCGACATGGGGTTCGGCGCCGGGCCCCGTCCCTGGGGCGGGCACCGAGCGGCTGCTGGATGCGCGGGGGTCGTTCACGTGCGGGGCGTTCGCGGTCAGGGGCGTCGGCTGTGCGGGCGTTCACGGTGCGGGGCGCGGGCGCGGGCCGCACCGTCCTCAGGAGCGGGGCGGCGGCTCGCCTCACCGGGGGCGGCTCGTTCAGGGGCGTTCCAGGATGGCGGTGACCCCCTGGCCGCCGGCGGCGCAGACCGAGATCAGTCCCCTGCCGGGCGCGTCCCGCTCCGCGAGGAGCTTGGCGAGGGTCGCCACGATCCGGGCACCGGTCGCGGCGAAGGGGTGGCCGGTGGCGAGTGACGACCCGGCCACGTTCAGCCTGTCCCGGTCGACGGGCGCCAGTCCCCGCTCCTCCCACGAGGCGAGCGTCGCGAGGACCTGGGAGGCGAACGCCTCGTGGATCTCGACGAGGTCGAAGTCGCCCATGGCCAGCCCCGCACGCTCCAGCATGCGCGGCACGGCGTACGCGGGTGCCATCAGCAGCCCCTCCTCGCCGTTCACGTAGTCCACGGCCGCCGTCTCGTACAGCGACAGGTAGGCCAGCGGTTCCAGGCCGCGCGCCTCAGCCCACTCCTCGCTCGCCAGGAGCACGGCGGCCGCACCGTCGGTGAGCGGCGTCGAATTCCCGGCGGTCATCGTCGCGTCGGGGTGACCGGCGCCGAACACCGGTTTCAGGGTGGCGAGTTTCTCCACCGTGGATCCCGGGCGCAGGTTCTGGTCGCGTTCCAGGCCCAGAAAGGGCACGACGAGGTCGTCCAGGAAGCCGCGCTCGTAGGCCGCGGCGAGCCGCTGGTGGCTGGCGGCCGCCAGCAGGTCCTGGTCCTCGCGGGACACGCCCCACTTCTGGGCGGTGACGGCCGCGTGCTCACCCATCGAAAGTCCGGTACGGGGCTCGGCGTTGCGCGGGATGTCCGGGACGAGGTGACTGGGGCGCACAGCGGCCAGGGCCTTGAGCCGCGCGCCCGCGGACTTCGCGCGCCGGGCGTCCAACAGAATGCGGCGCAACCGGTCGTTGACCCCGAGCGGCGCGTCGCTGGTGGTGTCCGCGCCTCCGGCGACGGCCGAGTCGACCGCGCCGAGGGCGATCTTGTTGGCTGCGGCGATGACGGCCTGCAGCCCGGTGCCGCAGGCCTGCTGGATGTCGTACGCCGGTGTGCGGGGGTCCAGTGCGCTGCCCAGGACGGTCTCGCGGGCCAGGTTGAAGTCACGGCTGTGCTTGAGCACCGCGCCGGCGACGAACTCGCCGACCCGCTGCCCCCGGAGGCCGAACCGGTCGACGAGCCCGTCCAGTGCGGCGGTCAGCATCTGCTGGTTGGACGCGTGCGCGTAGGGGCCGTCGGAGCGGGCGAACGGGATGCGGCTGCCGCCGAGGACCGCGACCCGGCGCGGCTGGGGAAGCGGGAGGGGAATCAACTCGACCAACTCATCTCGACCTACTCCTGACCCTTGAGTAACCTTACTCAACGGTAAATCTACGACCGAGCAGGAGTCTGGACAATGGCCGACCGCTATCTGCACTTCACCGGCACGGCAGCCGGCCGCTTCCTGACCCGCAGGACCGGGCTGCCCGCGCCGGTGGCGCTGCGTCGCTGGTCCGTCGGAACCCCGTCCCTGGAAGGGCCGTTGCTGCACCTCACCGCCGGTGAATCCGCCTGCCCCGGGCAGTTCGCCCCGGTGCTGGCGGCGACCGGACTGAAGGTCACCGGGAGCGCCGAACGGCCGGCCGGCATCGTCCTGGACGCGACCGGGGTCAGCACGGCCGCCGGGCTCGCCCGCGTGCACGCGGCCCTCCACCCCGTCATACGGTCGCTCGCCGGAAACGGCCGTGTCGTCGTGCTCGGCACCACTCCCTCCCCGGACGACCACCATCAGGCGGCGGCCCAGCAGGCGCTCGAAGGCTTCGTGCGCTCGCTCGGCAAGGAGATCGGCAGGGGCTCCACCGCCCAACTGGTCAGGCTCGCCCCGGGAGCCGGCGCCGCATCGGCCGAGTCCACCCTGCGCTTCCTGCTGTCACCACGCTCGGCGTACGTCAGCGGCCAGGTCGTCCAGCTCACCGCCGACGCGCCCGGCGAGACGGCCGACCCCGCGGCACCCCTGTCGGGCCGCACCGCCCTGGTCACCGGCGCCGCCCGCGGCATCGGGGCGGCCGTCGCCTCCGTGCTCGCCAGGGACGGCGCGCGGGTGATCTGCCTGGACGTGCCGCAGGTGCGCGAGGAACTGGTCCGCACCGCCGACCGGCTCGGGGCCGCCTCCCTGCCGCTGGACATCACCGCACCCGACGCGGCCGAGCGGATCGCCGCGGCGGCACCCGGCGGCCTGGACGCCCTCGTCCACAACGCGGGCATCACCCGAGACCGGCGGCTCGCCAACATGGCGGCCGACCGCTGGGCCTCCGTCGTCGACGTCAACCTGGACAGCGTCCTGCGTACCACGGACGCCCTGCTGGAGTCGGGCACCGTGAACCGCGGCGGCCGGATCGTCGCCACCGCCTCCATCGCCGGGATCGCCGGGAACACCGGCCAGACCAACTACGCGGCCGCCAAGGCGGGAATCATCGGCATGGTCCGTTCACTCGCCCCGCGCGCGGCCGCCGGCCACGGAGTCACGGTGAACGCGGTCGCGCCCGGTTTCATCGAGACGAGGATGACGGCCGCCGTGCCGCTGTTCATCCGGGAGGCGGGCCGCAGGATGAACTCCCTCTCGCAGGGCGGCCTTCCGGTCGATGTCGCCGAGACCGTCGCATGGCTCGCCCACCCCGGGTCCGGCGCCCTCAACGGCCAGGTCGTACGCGTCTGCGGCCAGAGCCTGCTGGGGGCCTGACCGATGACCGGCCTCGGCCTCTCCCTGGTGCGCGGAGCCGTCACCTCGCCCTTCAAGCGGGCCGGGCGGCCCGGCCAGGCACTGCCCGCCGGACGCGTGGTGCTCGCACCCTCCCCCACCGCCCCCGGGCCCCTCGCCGCGTACAACAGGGTCTGCGGCTTCGCCGGGCCGGGTCCGCTGCCGCTCACCTATCCGCACGTCCTCGGCTTCCCGTCGGCGATGCGGGTCATGACCCGCCGCGACTTCCCGCTCCCGGTGCTCGGCCTGGTGCACACCTGGATCGAGATCACCGGGCACCGGGAGCTCCAGCCCGACGATGCCCTCCAACTCACCGTCCACGCAGCTGCCCTGATGCCTCATCGGCGCGGCACCGAGGTCACTGTGGTGACGGAGGCCCGTCTCGGCGACGCCCTCGTCTGGGAGTCCCGCAGCGGTTACCTGTCCCGGCACCCGACCGGCGAGGCGGGCCCACCGGACCCCCCGTCGCCCTCCGGCGGCACCCAGCAGGCTCCGGCGCCCGGTCCCGCCGTGGCCGGGCTGCCCGCAGTGGCCGAGTGGCACCTTCCCACCGGCCTGGGGCGGCGGTACGGCGCCGCGTCGGGCGACCGGAACCCCATCCACCTCCACCCCTTGACGGCCCGGCTGTTCGGCTTCCCCCGGCACATCGCGCACGGCATGTGGACCGTCGCCCGCTGCCTGGCCCAGGAGAGCGGACACGGCCCCGGGGACTCCGGCCGGATCCGTTCCGTCCGGGCCGACTTCAGGGCCCCCGTGCTGCTGCCCGCCACCGTCACGTACGCCGCGTCCGGGCCGGACTTCGAGGTGCGCGACGGCAGCCGCGTCCACCTCACCGGGCGGCTGAGCCGTCGGGACTGAGGCCGGAACGGGCGGCCTGCCCGTCAGGACCGAGACGGGCCGGCTCCCCCGCCGGGCCGGCCCCCTCAGTCGGTCCTGGACTGCCAGCCGCGCCCGTGCATGAGGTTCTCCAGGCCGGCCCACGAGAAGTTCATCAGGGTCGACGCGGCCTCCTTGGCCGAGACCCCGGGCGTGACGTTGGCCCACCCGGCAAGCGCTTCTGCGGCCCCCACGAGTGCCTGCGCGAGCCCCGCCACGTCACGGTCGGGCAGGGCCGGATCATGGTGCGCCTCGCGCGCCGCCGCCCCGATCAGACCCGTCACGAACGCAACGATCTCCTTGCGCAGCGCCCCGACCTCGCTGACGAACGGCTCCCCGTGGGAGCTCGCCTGCTGGTGCAGCACGGACCAGCCGTCGGGGTTCTCCGCGGTGTGCGTGAAGAACGCCCTCAGCCCCGCCCACAGCTGCCGGTCCGCCGGAAGCCCCGGCTCGACCGCCGCCGTCACGGCCTCCACCAGCGCCTTCGACTCGCGCCGGATGCACGCGGTGAAGAGCTCCTCCTTGGAATTGAGGTAGAGATAGACCAACGGCTTGGAGACCCCGGCCAGTTCGGCGATCTCGTCCATCGAGGCGGCGCGGTATCCACGCTGCCCGAAGGTCTGCACGGCCGCGTCCATCATCTGCTGCTCACGCACCGCGCGCGGCATCCGTTTGCTCTTCACTGCACTCACGTCAGACATCCCCTCCGCCCCCACTGCGCTACTCCCCGGGCAAGACTACGGCGCCCCGCGGGCGCCCACCGCGCCCCGCTGATGCGATCCGGCCCCCGTGGCCGGTTGCCCGCACGTCGACTTGCCGTCCTCCCGCACGCACCGCGTGCTGTGCGGTGAGGGTCGTGACGCTCTAGGCGGCGACGGGGACGCCGGCGGGCCTGGCGTCCTCGACCTCGGCCTCGTCGACCGGGGAGGCCGACGCGGAGTTGTACGCGTCGTGGTCCAGGATCTTCTCGCGGGCCGAGACGATGACCGGAACCAGCGCCTGCCCCGCCACGTTCGTGGCGGTGCGCATCATGTCCAGGATCGGGTCGATGGCGAGCAGCAGGCCCACGCCCTCCAGCGGAAGGCCCAGCGTCGACAGCGTCAGGGTCAGCATCACCGTGGCGCCGGTGAGGCCGGCGGTGGCCGCCGAGCCGATCACCGAGACGAACGCGATCAGGAGGTAGTCGCCGATCCCGAGCTGGACGTCGAAGATCTGCGCGATGAAGATCGCCGCCAGCGCCGGGTAGATCGCGGCGCAGCCGTCCATCTTGGTCGTGGCGCCGAAGGGAACGGCGAAGGAGGCGTACTCCTTCGGGACGCCCAGGCGCTCGGTGACCCTCTGGGTGACCGGCATCGTGCCGACCGAGGAGCGGGAGACGAAGGCGAGCTGGATCGCGGGCCAGGCACCCTTGAAGAACTGCAGCGGGCTGACCTTGGCGACCGTGGCGAGGAGCAGCGGGTAGACGCCGAACATCACCAGGGCGCAGCCGATGTAGACGTCGGCGGTGAAGGTCGCGTACTTGCCGATCAGGTCCCAGCCGTACGTGGCGATCGCGTAGCCGATGAGGCCGACGGTGCCGAGCGGGGCGAGGCGGATGACCCACCACAGGGCCTTCTGGAGGAGTTCCAGGACCGACTCGCTGATGGCGAGGATCGGCTTGGCCTTCTCGCCGAGCTGGAGGGCGGCGATACCGGCGACGGCCGCCATGAAGACGATCTGGAGGACGTTCAGCTCGGTGAACGGCGTGATGATGTCGGTCGGGATGATGCCGGTCAGGAAGTCCAGCCAGGAGCCCGCGTGTTCGGGCTCCTGGGCCTTGCTCAGGTCGAGGTTCGCACCGGTACCCGGGTTGGTGATCAGACCGATCGCGAGGCCGATGGCGACCGCGATCAGCGAGGTGATCATGAACCACAGGAGCGTACGGGTGGCCAGCCGCGCGGCGTTGTTGACCTTGCGCAGGTTGGTGATCGACACCAGGATCGCGAAGAAGACGAGCGGCGCGACGGCCAGCTTCAGCAGCTGGACGAAGATGCCGCCGACCCTGTCGAGCGTGGTGACGAGCCAGCCGACGTCCTGGCTGCGGGCGAGCCACCCGAGCAGGACGCCGAGGACCAGACCGGCGACGATCTGGGCCCAGAAGGGGACGCTGGGTATGCGGAAGCCGGAACCGGACGGCCGGTCGGCCTCGGTCTCGGCGGTGGGTGCGGGATTCGCGGACACGGACACACTCCAGATGTGACGCGACGGGCGTACGGGGGACGGACGTACGGTCGTGCAGGGGGACGGGGGTGCGGCGCCCGCGTCAGAGGCGGCGCCGCTGCATGATGCCGGTTCAGACGTTGCGGCAACAGACCGCGGACATACAGCGGCAGAGATCGACGTGCAGGCGCACCACGAGCGGGACGCCCAGGGCGTGGCGGGTGCGCACGGCAGTCATCATGGCGAACACGTTAACACCTCAACTTTGAGGACCTCAAAGGTAGGCTTCTTGATCATTTAGATCGCGCGGAGGTCCGGACACGACGAAACCCCGGTGCGGGAGCGGCTGCTCCGGCCCGGGGCTTCGTCGTGACGGGGTTCGCGGTGTGAGGAACCTTACGCGGTGCTTACCTGGCGACCGAGTCCTCGCGGGAGCGGTTCGCCTCCAGCCGGGCCTTGGTGCGGTCGACCTTCGAGACGAGCTGCTCGGACATCTCGTCGCGCTGCTTGCGCAGCAGGACGTAGCTGAGGGGCGCCGAGAGCAGCAGACCGAGGAGGATGACCCAGACGGCGTTCGAGCCGCCGACACCCGAGGGCAGCACACCGAAGTGGACCGCGACACCCGCGACGAAGAAGCAGCCCACGAAGATCAGCACGCGCATCCCGGTGTAGCGGATCGTTGCGCTCGGCTTGGCAGCGGGCACGGCTGGCCTTCTCTCTTCGTACGACGTCCGCGGTCGTGCGGTCCATGGTTCTGCCCGACCAGTGAAGCATGCCCCGAATTCGATCAGTTCGCAGGGCTCCCCGGCACGCCCGGCGACTCCGACGCGGACCGCTTCACCGGCCGGCGGACAGCCCTCAGCGGAACAGCGGGAGCAGCATGATGATGTCGTCGCGGAAGTCGTCCTCGGCGACACGGATGGCGTCCGGAATCCGGCCGACCTCCTTGTATCCGCAGGAGGCGTAGAAGCGGTCGGCCCCGGTGCCGCCGCGGCAGGTGAGCCGCACCGCGCGGATGCCGTCGATCGCGCGGGCGGCGTCGGCCGCGGCGGCCATCAGCTCACGCCCGAAGCCCTTGCCCTGGTGCCGGGGGTGCACCATCACCGTGTAGACGCCTATCCAGTGCTGCATCAGCCGGTGGGTGTTGTGGGTGAGGAAGGCGGTGGCGGCCACGGTGCCGTCCTCGTCCCGCCCGACGACGAGGTGGGTGCGCCCCTCGGCCATGCCGGCCAGGTGCTTGACCAGCTCCGGCCGGACCGCGTCGGCGGTGACGGGCGGCACGAAGCCGACGGCTCCGCCGGCGTTCGTCACGTCGACCCAGAGCGCGGTGATGTCGTCCCGCAGGGCCCGGTCGAACGCGGGGTTCACTGAAAATGTAAGCGCCATAAAAGCAGATTAACCATTACGAGCGAGGCCTTCAACCGGCGTCCACCCCGCGAGAAAGCCCCGGCCGGGGACGGCGGACCGGGGCTTTCGGTGCGGTGGGACACAGGACGCCCGCGAGGGGCGCACGGCGTCAGACGCGCATGGGCTGCGGGGTCTCGCGCCGGTCGGCGTCCGGTCCCGGGTATTCGCGCAGGATCTCGTACCGCGTGTTGCGCTCCACGGGGCGGAAGCCCGCGTCGCGGATCAGGTCCAGCAGGTCCTCACGGCCGAGCTTGTTCGGCGTGCCGTAGTCGTCCGCATCGTGCGTGATCTTGTACTCGACGACCGAGCCGTCCATGTCGTCGGCGCCGTGCTGGAGCGCGAGCTGCGCGGTCTGCACGCCGTGCATCACCCAGAACACCTTGACGTGCGGGACGTTGTCGAAGAGCAGCCGCGAGACCGCGAAGGTCTTGAGCGCCTCGGCACCGGTCGCCATCGACGTCCGCGCCTGGAGGGTGTTGCGGACCTTGCCGTCCTTCATGTCGACGAAGTCGTGCTGGTAGCGCAGCGGGATGAAGACCTGGAAGCCGCCGGTCTCGTCCTGCATCTCCCGCAGCCGCAGCACGTGGTCGACGCGGTGACGGGGCTCCTCGATGTGCCCGTACAGCATCGTCGCCGGGGTCTTGAGCCCCTTCTCGTGCGCGAGGCGGTGGATGCGCGACCAATCCTCCCAGTGGGTGTTGTGGTCGACGATGTGCTGGCGGACCTCCCAGTCGAAGATCTCCGCGCCGCCGCCGGTCAGGGACTCGAGACCGGCGTCGATCAGCTCGTCGAGGATCTCGGAGGCCGAGAGCCCGGAGATCGTCTCGAAGTGGTGGATCTCCGTCGCCGTGAACGCCTTGAGCGCGACCTCGGGCAGCGCCTCCTTGAGCGCGCTGAGCGAACGGGGGTAGTAGCGCCACGGCAGGGTGGGGTGCAGACCGTTGACGATGTGCAGCTCGGTGAGGTTCTCGCCCTGCATCGCCTTCGCGAGCCGGACGGCCTCCTCGATGCGCATCGTGTACGCGTCCTTCTCGCCCGGCTTGCGCTGGAACGAGCAGTACGCGCAGGACGCGGTGCACACGTTCGTCATGTTGAGGTGGCGGTTGACGTTGAAGTGGACGACGTCGCCGTTCTTCCTCGTGCGCACCTCGTGCGCCAGCCCGCCGAGCCATGCGAGGTCGTCGGACTCGTAGAGCGCGATCCCGTCCTCGCGGGTCAGCCGCTCGCCGGCCCGGACCTTCTCCTCCAGCTCGCGCTTGAGTCCCGCGTCCACCTGGGCGCCTCCGTATGTCTCTGCGTCACCGACATGTCAGTGCGTTACCGATCCGGCAGCCAACCGTACTCCCCCGCGTTTCGGGCGGAAGCACCCCCGTCCCCGGGTCAGTCCTCGTCGGGGAGCTCGCCGACCCGGTTCTCCCACTTGGTGGAGAGCACGACGGTCGTACGGGTCCTGGAGACCCCCTTCGTGCCGCTCAGCCTGCGGATCGTCTTCTCCAGACCGTCGACGTCGCCGACCCGGACCTTGAGCATGAACGAGTCGTCCCCGGCGATGAACCAGCAGTCCTCGATCTCGGCGAGGTCCTTCAGCCGGTGCGCGACGTCCTCGTGGTCGGCGGCGTCGGAGAGCGAGATCCCGATCAGCGCGGTGACCCCCAGTCCGAGCGAGGCGGAGTCGACGGTCGCCCGGTAACCGGTGATGACACCGGCGGTTTCCAGCCGGTTGATGCGGTCGGTGACGCTGGGCCCGGAGAGCCCGACGAGCCGCCCCAGCTCGGCATACGAGGCCCTGCCGTTCTCCCTGAGGGCCTGGATGAGCTGCCTGTCCACCGCGTCCATATGACTGAAACCTTCCATTGCTCAGCAGTCCTGCGAGCTTACGTGTAGAATCTAAGGCACAACAGGGGTTACGGCCTGGAAATCTCTTCCGTAGCCCGAGAAACGCTTACGAATCTTCAGGAGTGATCTTCACCGTGTACACGATCGAGATGGCCTACGCCCGAATGCGCGAGCTGCAGGACCTGGCCAACCGCTCGCGTGCCCACCAGCCCGCCGCCGCCCGTCGTGTCGACCGGACCCGCACCCCGCGGGTCGGCAGGAAGCAGCGCTGACCCCACCGGATCAGCCCCGGGAGCCGCCACCGAGCTCCCCCTCCCACCGGCGGTAGAGCTGGTGCGGCACCCCCGCCGCGTCCAGCACCCGCCCGGCGACGAAGTCCACCAGATCCTGGATGTGCGTCGCCCCCGCGTAGAAACCCGGAGAGGCGGGCAGCACCACGGCGCCCGCCTCGTCCAGCGCGACCATCTGCTTCAGCGTCGAACCGCTCAGAGGGGTCTCGCGCACCGCCACGACCAGCTTCCGCCGCTCCTTGAGCGTCACGCTCGCGGCCCGCTGCAGCAGGTCCTTCGAGAGCCCCAGCGCCACCCCGGCCACACACGCGGTCGAGGCCGGCACGATGAGCATCCCCTTCGCCGGGTACGACCCGGACGAGGGCCCGGCCGCCAGGTCACCGGCCGCCCAGTGGCGCACGGCCCCGACGTCGGGCCGGAAGGTGTCCGGCTTCCCGTCCGCCCCCCGCGCCAGCCAGGTGCGCAGGTCGTCCCGCCAGTGCGCGTCGCGGAAGGCGATCCCCGTCTCGTCCAGGAGCGTCAGCCGGGAGGACCGGCTGACCACCAGGTCGACGCTCTCGCCCGCGTCCAGCAGCCCGCGCAGCACCGAGGCCGCGAAGGGCGTGCCCGATGCTCCCGACACCCCGACAATCCAAGGCCTGCGCTGCTGTTGAGTCACTGAAGTCCCGGCCGTCACACCGCCGAGCCTATCCGGCACAGGGCCTCACGTCCGGGTCAGGTCGATGCGGGACGCACCGCGGCCGCCGTCCAGGAACCGGGCCGGGGTCCTCGTACGTTGACGTTGCAGCGACGGGAGCACCAGCCATGGACAGGGGGTGACCATGACGGACACACGCACGAGCGGCACCGCGCGGGCCGTCGCGGCCGGCGCGGTCATGCTCGCCTGGGTCGCGCTGCTGTGGGTGCTGGAAGGCATCGACGTCGCGACGGGCCACTCACTCGACACCTACGGCGTCAGCCCACGCGAGCCCGCCGAGCTGGCCGACGTCGTGCCGGCCGCCTTCCTGCACGGCGGCTGGGAACACGTGGCGTCCAACAGCGTCCCGCTGCTGGTCCTCGGCTTCATCGCCGCGCTCGGCGGCATAGGCAGGTTCGCCGCGGTGGTCCTCGTCGTGATCGTGACCAGCGGTCTCGGCGTATGGCTCACGGCACCGCAGAACACGGTCACCCTCGGGGCGTCCGGCGTGGTCTTCGGGCTGTTCGGCTATCTCCTGGTCCGCGGCTTCGTCGACCGCCGCCCGCTGGACATCGTGGTCGGCGTGCTCATAGCCGCGGTCTACGGCTCGCTGCTCTGGGGCGTGCTGCCGACGGACTCCGGCATCAGCTGGCAGGGCCACCTCTTCGGGCTGACGGGCGGGGTGGCGGCGGCCTTCCTCTTCCGCCGCCCCCGACGGCCGCGGGGCCCGGACCACGTCACGGTGTGAGGCCGCGCGCCAGCAGATCGAGCAGCGCGCAGGCGAACAGCGCGATCCCGATGAAACCGTTGACCGAGAAGAAGGCCCGGTTGAGCCTCGACAGGTCGTGCGGCCGCACGACGCGGTGCTCGTACACGAAGGCCACGGCCACGATCAGCATGCCGATCCAGTAGAAGGCCTCCGCATCGGTCGCCAGCCCGAACCACACCAGCAGACCGGTCGTGACCGCGTGGCAGACCCGCGCGCCCCACAGGGCCGCCGGGATGCCGAAACGGGCCGGGAAGGAGAGCACCCCGTGGGCCCGGTCGGCCTGCACGTCCTGGCAGGCGAAGATCAGGTCGAAGCCGCCGATCCAGATCCCGACGGCCAGCCCCAGGATCACCGCGTCCCACGACCAGCTCCCGGTCACCGCCAGCCAGGCACCGATCGGGCCGATCGCCTGCGCGAGGCCGAGGATCGCGTGCGGGAAGTTCGTGAACCGCTTGCCGTACGGATAGACGATCATCGGCACGACCGCGACCGGCGCCAGCGCCAGGCAGAGGGGGTTGAGCAGCGCGGCGGCACCGAGGAAGGCGACGAGCGCCACGAGTGCCCCGGTCCACGCCGACCTGACCGACACCGCCCCGGTGACCAGCTCCCGGCCCGCGGTGCGCGGGTTACGGGCGTCGATCTCCCGGTCGATGATCCGGTTGGCCGCCATCGCGAAGGTCCGCAATCCGACCATCGCGACGGTCACGAGCAGCAGCGTGGCCCAGTGGATGCTCTCGTCCAGCTGGAACATCGCGGTCAGCGCGGCGATGTAGGCGAAGGGCAGCGCGAAGACCGAGTGCTCGATCATCACCAGCCGCAGGAACGCGCGTGGCTTGCTGCGCGGCTGCGGTACAGCGCCGGCCGAGGCTGAGGCTGAGGCGCTCACAGGCCGTACTCCTTCCATCGGCGGTCGACCTTCGCCGCCGTCTCCGGGTGGGACTCGACCATCTCCGGCCAGCCCCCGTCCCGCGTGTACCCCTCCTCGGGCAGTTTGCGCGTCGCGTCGATGCCCGCCTTGCCACCCCAGAACTGCTGGTAGGAGGCGTGGTCGAGATGGTCGACCGGGCCTTCGGTGACCGTCAGGTCCCGCGCGTAGTCGGTGTTGCCGAGGGCCCGCCAGGCGACCTCGTGCAGGTCGTGGACGTCGCAGTCGGAGTCCACGACCACGATCAGCTTGGTCAGCGACATCATGTGCGCCCCCCAGATGGCGCTCATGACCTTCTGGGCGTGCTTGGGGTACTTCTTGTCGATCGAGACGATCGCGCAGTTGTGGAAGCCGCCGGCCTCGGGCAGGTGGTAGTCCACGATGTCCGGGACGATGATCTTGAGCAGGGGCAGGAAGAACCTTTCGGTGGCCCTCCCCAGCGGCCCGTCCTCGGTGGGCGGCCTGCCGACCACGATCGACTGCAGCAGCGGCCGCTTGCGCATCGTCACACAGTCGATCTTCAGCGCGGGGAAGGGTTCCTGCGGGGTGTAGAAGCCGGTGTGGTCGCCGAACGGGCCCTCCGGCAGCATCTCGCCCGGCTCCAGCCAGCCCTCGATCACGACCTCCGCCTGCGCCGGGACCTGGAGCGGGACGGTCTTGCAGTCGACCATCTCGATCCGCTTGCCCTGGACGAATCCGGCGAAGAGGTACTCGTCGATGTCCCCGGGCAGCGGCGCGGTCGACGCGTAGGTGACGGCGGGCGGGGCACCGAAGGCGATGGCGACGGGCAGCTTCTCACCGCGCCGCGCGGCGACCTGGTAGTGGTTGCGGCTGTCCTTGTGGATCTGCCAGTGCATCCCGATGGTGCGCTTGTCGTGGCGCTGCAGCCGGTAGAGCCCCAGATTGCGGATGCCCGTCTCGGGGTCCTTGGTGTGCGTGAGCCCCAGGTTGAAGAAGGAGCCGCCGTCCTCGGGCCAGGTGAACAGCGCGGGCAGCCGGTCGAGGTCCACGTCGTCGCCGGTCAGGACGACCTCCTGGACGGGGGCGCTCTCGGACTTCACCTTCTTCGGCGGCAGGTGGGTCACCGCGCCGAGCTTCCCGAACGCCTCGCGGACGCCGACGAAGCCCTGCGGCAGTTCCGGCTTGAGCAGGCCGCCGATCCTGTCGCTGATCTCGGCGTACGACTTCAGCCCGAGCGCCTTGAGGAGCCTGCGGTCGGTCCCGTAGACGTTCATGGCCAGGGGCATCGACGAGCCCTTGACGTTCTCGAAGAGCAGGGCGGGCCCGCCCGCCTTGTTCACCCGGTCGACGATCTCGCCGACCTCCAGATACGGGTCGACCTCGGCCTTGATGCGCTTGAGATCGCCCTCGCGCTCCAGAGCCCGGAGCAGGGAGCGAAGATCGTCGTAAGCCATAACGTCCAGTATCTGCCACCCGCTACCCTGGGCCCGTCACCGGGGGCGGGACAGCGCCTCCCCATCTCATCTCGGGGGACCTCCACGATGCTCAGGGCCTTGATCTATCTGCTGCCGCTGGCGCTGACGATCTACGCGTTCATCGACTGCCTGAACACCCCGGAGGACGAGGCGAAGCACCTGCCGAAGGTGGCCTGGATCTTCATCATCCTGCTGTTCTGGATCGTCGGTCCGATCGTCTGGCTCGCCGCGGGCAAGCTGCGCACGCCGCCCACCGGGGGCCGCACACCCTCCGAGTGGCATCGCTCCCACCGCACCACGTGGGTGGCGCCCGACGACAACCCGGACTTCCTCAAGTCGCTGAGGGAGGAGAACAAGAAGGACGAGTCCCTCCTCAAGGACTGGGAGGCGGACCTTCGCCGGCGCGAGGAGGAGATCAAGCGCCGGGAGAGCGGCAAGGCCCCCGAGGACCCGGCGCCTCCCGCCGGCGCGTGAACCCCTGCCCGCGCGGGTTCACCGCTTCATGACGAGAGCAGCTGCCCCAGCCGGTTCAGCAGGGGCAGCAGGGCCGTGCGCTCCTGGGCCGTGAGCGCCTCCAGAGCGCCGTGCACCGCCCGCATCTCGGTGCGGATCCGGTGCGCCAGCTCGGTCCCCTCCGCCGTGCGGGAGGCCACCTTCGAGCGGCGGTCGCCGGGCGCCGGGGTGCGCGTCACCAGACCGCGGACCTCCATCCGGCCGATCAGACCGGTGGCGTTGGACGCGTCGCACACCAGGTGACCGGCCAGGGCGCTCATGGGCATGGGGTCGTTCAGGGCGATCAGCGCCCGTGCCTGCGAGGAGCTGAGGCCGTGCCGCCCGGCGACGACGGTGAGGTCGTCGTAGTGGCCCCGGACGACGACCGCGAGGGGCTCCAGCAGCTCGTCCGGATCAGGGACGGCGCGGGGTGCCGGTTCCGTCGTCATGTTCGGTCATCCTTCGATCGGGTACGCGTGGTCCGGGCACCGGCCGGTCCGGTGCGCCACGCCCCGCATTCGTTTGACATGCTCAAATTTTGGCCGTTACATGATCACTATTGCTTGAGCATATCAAGCTCTTCATGTGTCGTACGTCCGCGCTCGCACCTCGTAGGGAGCACCCCCCCATGCCCTCCGTACTCTTCGTCCTCACCGGTGCCGACCACTGGACCCTCAACGACGGCAGCGCCCACCCCACCGGGTTCTGGGCCGAGGAACTCGCCGCCCCGCACCGCGTCTTCACCCAGGCCGGCTTCGACATCACCGTGGCCACCCCCGGCGGGGTCGCCCCCACCGTGGACACCGCGAGCCTGGCCGCCGAGGCCAACGGCGGCCAGGAACAGGCCGACGCCATCGCCTCCTACCTCGCCTCGATCGACGAGACGCTGCGCATCCCGGCCCGGCTGGAGGACGTCGTCCCCACGTCCTACGACATCGTGTTCTACCCCGGCGGCCACGGGCCCATGGAGGACCTGGCCGTCAGCGAGGTGTCCGGGCGCCTGCTCACCGCGGCGCTCGACTCGGGTGCCCAGGTGGCCGTCCTGTGCCACGCCCCCGCCGCACTGCTGGCCGCCCGCCGGGACAACGGCGACTGGCCGTTCGCCGGTTACCGCATGACCGGGTTCAGCAACGCCGAGGAGACCCAGGCCGGCTTCGCCGCGAAGGCGCCCTGGCTGCTGGAGAACCGGCTCGTCGAGCTCGGCGCCGACTACGGCGCGGCCGAGCCGTGGGCGGTGCACACCGTGCACGACCGCAACCTGCACACCGGCCAGAACCCGGCCTCGTCCGAGCAGTTGGCCCGCGAGATCGTGGCGGCGCTGTGAGCGCCGGTACCGCCGTGGAGACCTCCGGCCGCCGCAGGGCGGTCCTGGACACACCCCCCGGCTGAGACCCCGTACGCCGACGAGGGCGCGACCGCGTCGATGCGGTCGCGCCCTCGTGGTGTGCCCGGCCGTGCCGTCAGACTCCCGCGTAGGAGTGCTTGCCGGTCACGAAGATGTTCACGCCGTAGTAGTTGAAGAGCCAGCAGCCGAACGCGATGAGCGCCAGGTAGGCCGCCTTGCGCCCCTTCCAGCCGGCCGTCGCGCGGGCGTGCAGGTAACAGGCGTACGCGACCCAGGTGATGAAGGACCACACCTCCTTGGGGTCCCAGCCCCAGTACCGGCCCCACGCGTCGCCCGCCCAGATCGCGCCCGCGATGATCGTGAAGGTCCACAGCGGGAAGACGGCGGCGTTGATGCGGTACGAGAAGGTGTCCAGGGACTTCGCCGCGGGGAGCCGATCCAGCACGGAGGAGGCGAACCTGCCGGGGGTCCCGCCGTTCGCGATCTTGTTCTCGTAGCTGTCGCGGAACAGGTAGAGCAGCGTGCCGACGGCCCCGAGGTAGAACACGGCACCGCAGATGATGGCGGTGGAGACGTGGATCCACAGCCAGTAGGAGTGCAGCGCCGGCACGAGCTGGTCGCTGTCGGTGTAGAGCGTGGTGGTCGCGATGCCGAGGTCCAGCAGGACCGTGGTCACCAGCAGCAGGCCGATCCAGCGCACGTTCTTCCGCAGGACCAGCAGGATGAGGTACGCGCCGACCGCCACCGTGGAGAAGGTGATGGAGAACTCGTACATGTTGCCCCAGGGGGCGCGCCGCACCGACATGGCGCGCGCCACGACCCCGCCGGCCTGCACGGCGAAGGCGACGACGGTCAGGGAGACCGCGATCCGCCCCCACAGGTCGCCCTTGAACGTGCCGCCCGCGGCGCCGGGTCCGTCCGGCACGTCACGGGACCCGGCGGCCGAGCGCGTCACGACCTTGGGGCGCTCCAGCACCGCGGTGGTGCCGCCCTGCTGACCGATCACGACCTTCGGGGCGGTACCGGCGCCGGCCGGACCGCTCAGCGCGGCCGCGGTACGGCCGACCTTGCTGCGGCTGCCGAACACCCACTCCGCGATGTGTGCGAAGAAGGCCAGGGTGTAGACGGCCATCGACGAATAGATCAGCACATTGCTGGTGTGTGCCAGATTCTCGTTGGTTGCGGCGGCGAGACTCACTTCTCAGCCCCTTCGGCAGGTTCTTCGGCAGGTTGTCCGGAAGGTCGTCCGGGCTCGGGATCGGGATCGGGCGCGCTCGGCGCCGTGTCGTGCAGCGCGGCCGCCAGGCCGGCCAGTTCCTCGGGCAGCTTCGCGGACTCGCTGCGGCCGAGGCCGGCCATCTCCACGACGGTGACGCCGTCCGCCCCGCGCACGGCCCGCACCCACACGCGGCGCCGCTGGATGAACAGCGATCCGGCGAGGCCGAGGATGGCCGCCACGGCGCCGGTCAGGGCCCAGCCGCTGGCGGGCTGACGCGAGATCTGGAAGCTCGCCCACTCCTCGACGCTCTCGAAGGTGATCGAGCCGGCGCCGTCGGGGAGCTTCATGGTCTCGCCGGGACGCAGGCGCTTCTTGAGCTTGTCCCCGTTGCTGTCCTTGAATTCCTTCATCTTGGACGTGTCGAGCTGGTAGACGTTCTGCGGCAGCCCGGAGTCGACGCCGAGGCTGCCGTGGTAGCCGTTGAGCGCGAGGACCGGATAGTCGGCGCCGGGGTACTGCGAGAACATCGTGCCCTTGCCGTCACCGGCGAACGTCGGGACGAAGAACGCCTGGAACCCCAGCTGGGTCTTCTTGCCGCTCTTGTCCTTGTAGCCGTCCATCACCTTGATCGCGCCGGTCGAGGTGACGTTGTTGTCAATGGGCAGCAGGGGTACCGCGTTGCGGTAGACCTCCTTGCCCCTGCCGTCCTTGACGGAGATGACCGGGGCGTAGCCGTGCGCGTTGAGGTAGACCTTCGTGCCGTCGACGACGAGCGGCTTGTTGACCTCGATGACCTTCTTCTTCGGGGCGCCGTCGGCGCCCTCGGAGTAGGTCACGCGGGCTTCGTACGTCCGGGGCGTGCCGCGCTGCGGGCCGCTGCGCTCGTACGTGCCGACGAACTCGTCCAGGTCGAAACTGAAGGGGGTGAGGTCGTCGTTGTCGAAGAGCGAGCCCGACTTGAAGTCGTCGTACTGGGTGATCGTGTTGGCGAAGCCGTCGCCCTCGACCACCAGCTTGCCGCCCTCGGACTTGAAGAGCTGTCCGCCGGCGAACGCGACCAGCATGACGATCAGGGCGATGTGGAAGAGCAGGTTGCCCGTCTCGCGCAGGTAGCCCTTCTCCGCCGCGACCGCCTCGCCGACGGTGTGCGAGCGGAAGCGCCGCTTGCGGAGGATCGCGAGGGCCGCCTCGCGGACCTGCTCCGGGGCCGCCTCGGTGCGCCAGGTGGTGTACGCGGGCAGCCGGGTCAGGGTCCTGGGGGCGCCCGGCGGGCGGCCGCGCAGCTGGCCGACGAACTGGCCGGTGCGCGGGACGATGCAGCCGATCAGCGAGACGAACAGCAGGATGTAGATCGCGGAGAACCACACGGAGCTGTAGACGTCGAAGAACTGCAGCTTCTCGTAGAGCGGGCTGACGGTGGAGTGGGCCTCCTTGAAGGTCTGCACCTTCAGTTCGTCCACGCTGTTCTGCGGGATCAGCGACCCGGGGACGGCGCCGAGCGACAGCAGGAAGAGCAGGATCAGCGCGACCCGCATCGAGGTGAGCTGCCGCCAGAACCACCGGGCCCAGCCGATGACGCCCATCGAGGGTACGGAGCCGGCGGGTTCCTCGCTCGGGGCGGTGGAGAGCTGTGCCCCGGCCTCGCCGAGGCCGCGCTCGTCCGTGGTGTGCGTGTTGCTCATGGACTCAGATCCCCACAGTGAAGCCGTTGGACCAGACCTGCATCTCCTGGATGAGCACGTCCCACGCGCCCGTCAGCAGGAGTACTCCGGTCACGATCATCATGCCGCCGCCGATGCGCATGACCCATGCGTAGTGGCGCTTGACCCAGCCGAACGCGCCGAGCGCCCGGCGGAAGGCGACCGCCGCCAGGACGAAGGGGACGCCGAGCCCGAGGCAGTACGCCACGGACAGGACCGCCCCCCGGCCGGCCGTCGCCTGCGTAAACGCGAGCGAGTTGACGGAGGCGAGTGTCGGGCCCAGACAGGGCGTCCAGCCGATCCCGAAGAGGGCGCCGAGCAGCGGTGCGCCCGCCAGCCCGGTCACCGGCCTCCGGTGGATGCGGAACTCGCGCTGCGTCATCCACGGCATGAGGCCCATGAAGAAGACGCCCATGAGGATCATCAGGCCGCCGAGGACCTTGGTGAGGGTCCCGCTGTATCCCTGGAGCGTCTGGCCGAAGAAGCCGAAGAGCGCGCCGCCGGACACGAACACGGCGGTGAAGCCGAGGACGAAGAGCGAGGCCCCGGCGACGGTCCGGCCCCGCCGGCTGTCGGCCAGGTCGGCGCCGCTCACCCCGGTGACGTAGCTGAGGTAACCGGGCACCAGCGGAAGGACGCACGGCGAGAAGAAGGAGACGAGCCCGCCGAGCAGCGCGAGGGGCAACGCCACTATGAGGGCGCCGCTGAGGACCGTCTCGTTTCCGCCGGTGGCCGCGGCCAGCCCGATCGCCGGGATCACTTCTCTGCGACCAGCGGGTCGATCATCTCGCGCAGCTTCGCGGCGTCGAGCGCGGCGAGCGAGCGGGCGGCGATCCTGCCCTCCCGGTCGACGACCACGGTCGACGGGATGGCCTGCGGGTTCAGTGTGCCCTTGGGGAAGCGCAGGAGGAGCTTCCCGGTCGGGTCGTAGAGGCTCGGGTAGGTGACCCCGAAGTCCTCCTCGAAGCTGACCGCGAGGGACTTCTGCGGGTCGCGGGTGTTGACGCCGACGAACTGCACGCCCTGCGCCCCGGTCTCCTCGGACACCTTCTGGAAGTGCTTGGCCTCGGCGCGGCAGGGGCCGCACCACGAGCCCCAGAAGTTGAGGACGACGACCTTGCCCTTGTAGTCGGCGATGTCGAGGGGCTTGCCCTCCAGCGTCGTGCCGTCGAGCTTCGGCGCGTCGGTGCGGTCCGCCTCGGCGACGGTCGAGATCCCGCCACTGCCGGTCACGAAGTTCGTGTTGCCACCGCCGCCCGCCCTGGTGCCGTCACCACTGCACGCGGACAGGGTCAGCGCGCCTGCCGCGGCGAGGGCGGCGAGCAGGGTGAAGCGGCGTCGGGATGCGCGGCCAGAGCTCATGTGAAAAGTTTCGCATGGCAGTTCCGGGGATCTTGCGCACCCCCCTCGGTGCCCGTAAAGCCCCTTGTCAGGCCTGTTTAAAGAAGGCGTTCCAGCCGCCGTCGGGCGCCTCGCCGACCTGGAGCGTACGAAGCTTTTCGAGCACCACCGGGTCCTGCACGTCGAGCCAGTCGACGAACTGCCGGAAGGAGACCAGGCGCACGTCCGGCTTGCCCGCGATGTGCTTGAGCGCTTCCTCGACGGCGTCCATATAGATGCCGCCGTTCCACTCCTCGAAGTGGTTGCCGATGTAGAAGGGCGCGCGATTCGTCTCATAGGCGCGGTCGAACCCGGCGATGTACGCCTCGGTGGCCTGGGTGCGCCAGCCCGGATAGCGCGAGGGCATCCCGTTCGTCGAATTCACCGACTGGTTGGCGAGGATGTTGTAGTCCATGGACAGGACTTCGAAGGTGTGACCGGGAAACGGGATGCCCTGCAGCGGAAGGTCCCAGACCCCCTGGCGCTTCTCGGGCCACATCTGCGTTCCGCCGGGTGAACTCGCGTCGTAGCGCCAGCCCAGCTGCTTGGCGGTGGGCAGCAGATTGTCCTGGCCGAGAAGGCACGGAGTGCGGCCGCCGACGAGTTCCTTGCGGTAGTCGAAAGGCAGCGGATCGAGGTCCGTCCATCCGGTGTTCGTCCGCCATTCGGTGACGAAGGAGACGGCCTGGTCGATCTCGCTCCGCCATTGCCCGGCGGTCCAGTTCCCGACGGATCCCGAACCCCCGCAGAAATGCCCGTTGAAGTGGGTGCCGATCTCGTGCCCTTCGAGCCAGGCCTGACGGACGTACTTCAGTGTCTGCTTGACGTGGTCGTCGGTGAGATAGCCGATGTCGGAGGCGCCCCTGGGGTTGTTCGGCGGGCGGTAGAGGGATTTCTTCGACTCGGGCAGCACATAGAGCCCGGAGAGGAAGAAGGTCATCGCCGCGTCGTGTTCCCTGGCGAGATCGAGAAAGCGCGGGAAGAGTCCGTTGCCGACCTCGCCGGCCCCGTCCCAGGAGAAGATCACGAACTGCGGGGGCGTCTGCCCCGGTTCGAGGCGCACCGGTGCGGCGGGCTGCTTCGGCTGCTTTCCGGTGTCCGCCGTCGATCCGTCACCGATGAGCCTGATGTCGGCCTCGGGAGGAGGGCCTCCGGCGTTGCCGTGCGCCCCCTTGCCGCCCTTGCCGCTTTTCGTGGGTTCCGGCCGGGCGCCGTCCGACGACCCGAGGGAGCCGCAACCGGTCATCGAGAGTGCGGCTGCGGCTCCGAGTCCTGCCCCGAGCAGGCCCCTTCGGTTGATTTCACGCATAGCGTCCCCATCTGCGGTCGTATTACCTCAAGGTCATACAAACTGGCGATGGCTTAGATGGGGAAAGCAACACGGCGGTTCCGCCGATAATCACAAAAGTTATTACGTGAACGAACCCTTACGGATGCTGCACAGGATCACCCGATCGGGGCCGCGCACCGCTCCCGGTGCGCGGCCGGTGGAGCGCTACGCCCCGAACGCCTTGGACTTCCCCTTGACCGGCTTCGCGCCCGCGAGCAGGTGCTTCGGAACCAGGTCACGCGCCGGCTCGGTGTAGCCGACCGACACGATCTTGTCACCCTGGTAGGTGAAGCTCGTCAGGGAGGCCAGGGTGCACTCGCGCTTGCGCGGGTCGTGCCACAGCCTGCGGCCCTCCACGAAGCTCCGCACGATCCAGATCGGCAGCTGGTGACTGACGCAGACCGCCTCGTGCCCGCGCGCGGCGTCCCGCGCCGCGTCCAGGGCGCCCATCATCCGTACGACCTGCTCGATGTACGGCTCGCCCCAGGACGGCTTGAACGGGTTGGTGAGGTGCTTCCAGTTCTCGGGCTTGCGCAGCGCGCCGTCGCCGACCCCGAAGGTCTTGCCCTCGAAGACGTTGGCGGCCTCGATGAGACGATCGTCCGTGGCGAGGTCCAGGCCGTGCGACGCCGCGACGGGCGTGGCCGTCTCCTGGGCACGCTCCAGCGGGGAGGCCACGACGTGGGTGATGTCGCGCTTCTCCAGGTGCTCGGCGACCCGGTCGGCCATCCGGCGGCCCAGGTCGGACAGGCTGTAGCCGGAGCGGCGGCCGTAGAGCACGCCGTCCGGGTTGTGCACCTCGCCGTGCCGCATGAGGTGGACGACGGTGATGTCCTGGTCCGGGTACTCGCTCATGCCGTGGCCTCCGATGCCGCGCGCGCGGCGGCCGGCAGGGCGGCCGCGACCCGCTCCAGGGCTCGCTCGTCGTGGGCGGTCGAGACGAACCACGACTCGAAGGCGGAGGGCGGGAGGTACACGCCCTGCTCCAGCATCGAGTGGAAGAAGGCCGTGAAGCGGAAGGCCTCCTGCTTCTTCGCGCCCTCGTAGTCGCGGACCGGCTCGTCGGTGAAGAACACCGAGAACATGTTGCTCGCCGCCGACACCGTGTGCGCGACGCCCTCCTTGGTGAACGCGTCGCCGACCAGGGAGCGCAGCTCCGCGGAGACCGCGTCGACCTTCGCGTACGCCGCGTCGTCGAGCAGCCGGAGCTGGGCGAGACCCGCCGCCGTGGCCACCGGGTTCCCGGAGAGCGTTCCGGCCTGGTAGACGGGACCGGCGGGTGCCAGGTGGGCCATCACATCGGCACGGCCGCCGAAGGCCGCGGCCGGGAAGCCACCGCCCATCACCTTGCCGAAGGTCATCAGGTCGGGCCGCACGCCGTCGATGCCGTACCAGCCGGCCTTCGAGGTACGGAACCCCGTCATCACCTCGTCGGAGATGTACAGCGCGCCCCCGGCCGCGCAGATCTCCTTCAGCCCGGCGTTGAAGCCGTCCAGGGGCGGCACGACCCCCATGTTGCCCGGAGACGCCTCGGTGATCACACACGCGATCTCGCCCGGATGCGCGGCGAACGCGGCGCGCACGGCCTCCAGGTCGTTGTACGGCAGCACGATGGTGTCGCCGGCCTGCGCCCCGGTCACGCCGGGCGTGTCGGGCAGTCCGAACGTGGCGACCCCGGAGCCGGCCGCGGCCAGCAGCGCGTCGACGTGCCCGTGGTAGCACCCGGCGAACTTCACGACCTTGGCCCGCCCCGTGAATCCGCGGGCGAGCCGGATCGCCGACATCGTCGCCTCGGTGCCGGACGACACCAGCCGCACCTGCTCGACCGGCTCGACGCGCGCCACGATCTCCTCGGCGAGCGCGACCTCGCCCTCACCGGGCGTACCGAACGAGGTGCCCCGGGCCACCGCGTCCTGGACGGCCGCGACGACCTCGGGGTGCGCGTGGCCGAGGATCATCGGCCCCCACGAACACACGAGGTCGACGTACTCACGGCCGTCGGCGTCGGTGAGGTACGGACCCGTGCCGGACACCATGAACCGGGGCGTACCGCCCACGGCCCGGAAGGCGCGCACGGGAGAGTTCACGCCGCCGGGGGTCACGAGCGACGCACGGTCGAAAAGCGTCTGTGAAACTGGGGCTTCGTATGAATACGCCACTTTGGTCCTGATCTGCGATTCGGGGGTTCGGGGCCCGGCCGGATTTTCCCGGCCGCCGGTGAGCAGGGAGCACGCCCTCCCCGTATGAGGCTCGTACAACGAAAGGGCGTCAGTCTCCTCGCGTCTGCGAAACTGGGGCGTCATAGGGAAAGCTCACACGTGCCATGGTGTCAGAGGCGCGCACGGTCTCGCGGACAGGTGTTTCACGGCCCGCCCGCGGGGGAGGTCACTGACGATGATCGGGTTGCGCGGCGGGGCTGTGTCTCCTAAGAAGTAGTCGGGTGGATGAGATATGCATCGCGGTGGCGGAGTGGGCGAAGGGACCGACGACCTGGGGCCCGAGCCTGCCCGGCGAGGGCGGCACCGGCGCAAGGCCGAACGCGAGGCCGAGCGCGCACGGGACGTACCGGCGGGTGGCGTCGACGGTCCGGGGATCAGGAGCAGTGGACGGGTGGGGGTGACCTACAAGTACTTCGGTGCCCCGGACGGGGCCACCGCGGCACGCGTGCCCATCTCGATGCGCCCCGAGGAACTGGGCGGCGACGAGCTGGGCATGGGCGGCATGTTCAGCAAGATCAAGCCCGAGACGGTCGCGGCGATGGTCCTCACCGGCATACAGGGCATACCCCTGCACAAGGTCCCGCCGCTGGAACTGGTGGTGCTCCACCCCGACTACGCGGTGGTCAAGCTGCCCATGACGGTGGTCGACCCGCTGCGGGACGTCGGCGAGGAGTCCGTCGGCGCGGCGGCCTTCATCTGGTCCACCGTCCCGGACCGCGGCGGGCCGCGTGACGCGTTCAACGTCTACCAGCTGCTCCACGAGTGGCAGGACTTCTCCCACCGCCTGCACGACGCGGGACACCAGGCCTACTGCCTGGTGTGGCCCTGACCCGCGTCTCCGCCCGGAGGGCCGGCCCCCTCGGAGGCCGGCGGTGTGCACGGCGTCACGTCAGTGGTAGCTGAAGTCACCCACGGTCCAGGCGTCCACGTCCTCGATCGCGACCCGGTACATGCCGCCGGTCTCCGGGATGCCGACCGTGCCCTGGAGGATGCGGGCGACGTGGAAGTGCAGGTGGGTCGGCGGCCCGTCCCTTCCCGTGCGTTCGGTGAAGACGGCGGAGAACTCGCCGAGGTGGGCCGAGTCCGTCAGGACCTCGGAGACGCGGCGGCTCCACACCTCCTCGGGGGCCAGCCGGCCCGTGATGACGGCACCGTTGGTGACCACGGTGAGGGACATCTGATTGCTGCGCCCGGACTCCACCAGTGCGGCGATGTCAACGAGCAGCTCGTCAGGCTTCGACATGGCAGCGGATTCTATGCACCGCCGCGGCGGCGCCCCCCGCCGGGACACCGGCCGCGTCCCGCCCGGCGGGAGGCGGAGGCGCACTCCGGACGATGTAGGAGGATGAGGCCCATGACGGGAGACGAGAAGCGGGTGGTCGTCGAGACCGCACCGAACGGGGCCGTGCTGATCCGGGTCCTCGGCAGTCTGGACGGGTGGGCGGGTTCCACGGACCTGGCCGACGCGCTGACGGGTGCCGCCGACGGCGGCGGAAGCCGCACGGTGGTGGATCTCTCCGGGGTGGAGTTCGCCGACTCCGCGGGGCTGCACACCCTTCTGGACGGCCGCCGGCTGCACGGCGAGGCGGGCATACCCCTGGTCCTGGCGGGGCCGATGCCCCCGGCCGTGCACCGCCTGCTGGAGGTCACGGGCACGCTCGGCGCCTTCCAGGTCGCGGACTCGGTGGAATCGGCGTTCACGTGGTGACCGGGCACGCTTTCCGCGGCCGTTTCGCCGGCGCCTGGTGTGAGCGGAGGCCCGCCGGGCAGGCGGAGAGTGCATGAACGGGGAACAGGAAAAGCCAGTGGACGGCATGGACTCGGGCAGCGGCCCGGGAGACGCCGTCGGAAGCGCTGGACCGCCGGAGGCGGCAGGACACGAGGCGGTCCCCGTGCCCCGGAACGCCGCGGGGGCCCGCGACACCGTCACGCGCCTCCTGGCGTCCCGGGCCCTCGGACCCGCCGGGAGCCTGGCAGAGGTCGTCGTGGCCGACGCGCTCCTGGTGACCTCCGAGCTGGTGACGAACGCCTTCCGGCACGGGGGCGGGCTCACCGGCTTCACGGCCGAACTCACCGACGAGGGCCTGCTGCTGGCCGTGGCCGACGCCAGCCCCGAGGTGCCGGTCACGTCCCCCCACCCCCCGCGGACGGCCCACGTGGGCGGCTACGGCTGGCCACTCGTCTGCCGGCTGGCGAAGCGGGTGTCCATCACCTTCCACCCCGGCGGCAAGCGCATCGTCGCGCTGATCGCCCTGCCCTGACCCGCGGGCACGTCGACGCCGGTTCCCCGTCCCGGGCCTCCGGCCCCCGCCCTGTCGATCCCGCCGGGCGCTCTTGGCATACTCGGCGCCATGTCCAGTACGCCCCCGCCCGGTCACGGCCCCGTGCCGCCGCAGGCTTCCGTGGCCGCGGAGTTCGAGAGCGACGGCTGCTGGGTCGTCCAGGCGCGCGGAGACCTCGACAGCGACACGGTCGACCCGCTGTTCATCGCCATGTGGGAGGCCGCGGCCAGTCACGACGTGGTCGTCCTGGACGCCACGGCCGTCACCTTCGCCGACTCCTCGTTCCTGAGCCTGCTCATCCAGGTGCACCAGCAGACACGGCTGCGCATAGCCGCCCCGGGAACCGCGCTGCGGCGACTGCTCAGCACAGCGGGCGTCGACCACCTGCTGGAGCGCTACGGCAGCCTTGAGGAGGCGCTGGCCGCTCCGCGCTGAACCGGCCCCCGGCCGCGGGGGCGTTCAGCCCGAGGGCGTGCGGGGCGGAGCGGGCCGGGCCCCTTCGTCCGCGTGTGCCTGTTCGGGCTGCTCGCCCGTCACACCCGTCTCGAAGATCCGCCGGATGCCCGTCACCGTCAGGATCCGTTCGAGGAACGGCGGCGGGTCCTCCAGGTGGAGACGCACACCGCGCTCGCTGGTGCTCCGGTGGATCTGGAGCAGGGTGGACACCCCCATCGAGTCGCACAGCCGCAGCTCCGCGCAGTCCAGATGAAGGGCGTCCGGACCATGGGTGTCCAGGCACGCCTCGGCCCGCGCGGCGAGTTCGCCGCTGGTGTCGTAGTCCAGGTCACCGCCGATGCGCAGCCGCACGGTGCCGGGTCCGGTCTCGACGGTCACCGTGAGGAGCGGGTGGGGCAGGACGGTCATGCGGGAACTCCGGAGGTCTGACCGGCCGCCGGGGTGGCGTCCAGCAGGAGACGGGCGTGGTCGAGCAGCCGTACGCAGCGGGGGAAGTCCTGGAGTTCGGCCGCGAGGACGTCCAGGGCGGGGCGCAGGGACACGGCCGGGACGCCGCGGGCGGTGAGGATGCCCGCGGTCCAGGTCAGGAAGGTCGTGAGCAGTTCGTCGTCGTCCGTGTAGAGGCCGACCGCGAGATGGTCCACGATGTGCGCGATGTCCTCCGCCGTGTGCTCCCGCTGTCGGTCCGTGTAGGACCGCATCGCCGGAAAGAGGCTCTCCATCCGGAGCACGACCTCCCGGACGAGCTGTCCCTGGTTGCGGGCGACGTAGGTGTACTCCTGGTCGGCCAGGTGGGGCAGGTCGTCCACCTGTGTGCGGCCGACGGCGAGGTCCGGGGCGGGGATTCCGTCCGCCAGCTGCCGGGCGGCGGTGCGCGCGTCGGGGGCCCAGGCGTTGGCGCCCAGGAGGCGCGCGTAGCGACCGCCGGGCCCGAAGGCCGCACCGCCGGCGAGGACGGGGACCCCGACCGCCTGGCAGGCGGTGATCGCCGCGTGCGCGGTGGGCAGCCGGGTGGGCAGGGACGAGGAGAGCGCGACGATCTCCGCACCGCTGGTGTGCAGATGGGCGATCAGGTGCGGGGTGGGGACCTGGGCACCGAGGAAGTCGACCCGCCAGCCGCGCAGCGACAGGACCTCCGCGAGCAGCCGGGCCGGGAGCACGTGCCATTCCTTGTCCACGCAGGCCACCGTGATCCTGCCGAGCCGCGGGACGGAGCGGGTGGACGGATGGTGGGCGAGGGCCGCGATGACCCGTTCGGCTATCGCGCTCGCGGCGTGCTCCTCCGCGACGGTGAGACGGTTCGCCGCCCACTCGGTGCCGACCTTCTCCTGGACCGGGGCGATCACGTCCAGCAGGGCGGACTCGGCGTCCAGGCCGCTGTCCAGCGCGGTGAAGACGATGCCCGCGGCGGCGTGCTCGTCGCGTTCGGTCACGGCGGTCCACAGCCGGTCCCGCAGTCCCTGGAGGTCGTCCGCAACGGTGGTCACACAGGTGTTCATGCGGTGTACCTGCCCCGCGTGTGGCCGTTCACCGCGCTCAGGTGCGTGGTGCGCGGCGCGGTGATCGCCACGAGGGCCATGTCGTCGTGCCTGCCGTCGCGCAGCCACTGGGACGCGAGCATCTGGATGCGCTCCACCACGGCCTCGCCGGGCATGCCCGCGCATCCCGACAGCGCGCGGGCGAGGCGCGCCTCGCCGAAGAGCTCGTCGCCCATCGGACCGCCCCGGGCCTCGGTGACCCCGTCGGTGTAGAGCAGGCAGGTCTCGCCGGGCTGCAGGTGGACCTCCACGGTGCCGGCCTCGATGCGCGGCAGGGCGCCGACCAGCGTGCCGTGCGTGATGACCTCCTCGACCGAGCCGTCGTTGCGCACGACCAGCGGGGCCGGATGACCGGCCGACGTGAGCCGCAGCCGCACCTGGTTCTCCGTACGCATGACGGAGGCGAGCACCAGGGTGGCGAAACGGGTGTGGTGCGAGTTCAGCAGCGCTCCGTTGAGGAGCTGCAGCATCTTCACGTGGTCGTCGGCCATGGGGGTCAGGGCCTGCAGCGTGTTGCGGATCTTGCCGGTGAGCACGGCGGCGTCCAGCCCCTTGCCGCAGACGTCGCCCAGGACCACGAGGGACGGCTCCGCGTCCGTGCCACCGGGGTGTACGTCGTAGAAGTCGCCGCCCACCCGCTCCCGCGCTCCGGCCGGCTGGTAGCCGCCCGCGAACTCGACGCCGTGCACCCGGTGGAGGCGGGGCGGCAGCAGGTCCCGCATCAGGGTCTGGGTGATGTCGCTCTGTTCGGCGTAGAGACGGGCCGCGGAGAGCGCGGCTCCGGCGCGGGCGGCGAACTGCCGGGCGAAGAGCTCCTCACTCTCGCTGAACTCCGCCCGCCCGTTGCTGCGCAGCAGGATCAGGGCGCCCGCGGGCACCCCGTGACCGGGCAGCGGGGTGACCGCGACCGACCCGATCGTCCCCGTGAAGTCCTCGGGAAGCATCCACGCGGGCAGGGCGGCCGGGTCGATCCAGCGCGACGGCACGGGCGGGAAGCCCTGGAGCGCCTCGCTGAGACCGGGTACGAGCGACGGGTCGTCCGCCACCAGGACCCGGGTGGCCTCCTGGCCCGCGACGGCGTGCGCGACGGGCATGGCGCGCCCGGAGGCGGGCGTGACGACGACCGCGGCGTCGGCGAGGTACTGGGCGGCGAGACGCGCGGTGGCCAGCATGCACCGCTCGCTGTTCAGGGAGGCCATCAGCACGTTGGACGCCTCGGCGAGGAACGTGGCCCGCTCGCGCTCCGTGGTGAGCGCCGCCTCCGCCAGCCGCTGGTCGGTGTCGTCGACCAGCCACCACACGACGTGCCCGTGGATGCCCCACGAGGGATGGGCCTCGAAGCTCTGGTCCCCGATGTGTCCCCGGACGGAGGCGGCGGCGCCTTCCCCGCCCTTCCCTCCCGGAACCGCCCCGGCCGCGGCGAAGTCGGCGTGCGCCCGCGCCAGCCAGGCGGGCGCCGTCTCCGCCATGCCGGATCCCGGCACCACGGCGTCCATCAGCGACGAGGCTGCCGCGTTGGTCTCGACGACGGTGCCGCACCGGTCGGCGACGACCACGGGGTAGGGGGCGGTGACCCACACACCGCTCGCGGGCTGCTCGTGGCTGATCGTGGCGGTTTCCTTAGGAGGAGCCATGAGGGGGGGCCCGCCGGGAGCGAGCCGCACCACCTTCCAACTGGACGAATATTACTTTCCCTTCGGCAACCATTGCCCAGACAGGCCGCGAATAGCAACCCGGCCTCCGCTCCCGTCCCCCTCCCGGGTGCCTGACCGGCGGGTTACCCGTGACCCGGGACCGAAACCTTCACCTCTCCCGCACGAAACCGGCACCGGGCACCCCGGGGACGGACGGTGATCGGGTGGCCGGGCACCTCGGCGGTGATCGGGGAGACCGGGTGTCGCGGCCCCCTTCAGGCGGAGGCGGGGCGCCCGTGCCAGTCCAGGCACAGCACCAGCGCGTCGTCCACGGTCGGCCCGGAACCGCGATGTCCCAGCGCCCTCTCCAGAAGCGCCCTCGGCACCTGCGTCGCGGGCAGCAGGCGGGTCTCGGCCATCGCCCTGACCAGCGCGTGCAGGCTGTACTTCTCACCCGCGGGCGACAGGGCGTCATAGACACCGTCGCTGATGAAGAACAGCCGGTCACCGGGTTCCACGGTGAAGTGCTGCGGCGTGTAGACCGTGTCCTCGAACATCCCGAGCGGCATCTGGGCGTCCAGTTCGACCGCCTCGACGGTCCCCCGGCGCATGCGCCAGATGCGCGGCGACCCCGCGTCGATGATCTCCACGTCGCCGGTCCGGAGCTCGAAGCGGAGCAGCAGCGTGGCCAGGTACCGGCTCCCCCGGTGCTGGCCGTAGAGGGCCTGGTCGGCCAGGTACGCCTGGTCCGCCAGGCTGAGGCCCGCGCGGCGCGCGTTGCGCAGGGCGTTGACCGCGAGGTTGGTGAGCAGCGCCGCCTCGATGCCCTCGCCCATTCCGTTGTTGACGGTCAGGGTGAGCTCGTCGGCGGAGGCCGACCAGTCGAAGTTGTCGCCGTGGATGGCGTAGGCCGGCTCCAGCTGGGCGCCGATGCTGTACTCGGGGCGGGAGCACGACCGGCCCGGCAGCAGCTGCCACTGCATCTCGGCGGCGAGGGTCAGCCGCTCGGCCCGCCGGGCCTGCAGGAACAGGTCGGTGTCCCGTTCCGCGACCACGATCTCGTGCGCCAGGGCGTCGGCGCAGACCTGGAGGTCCGCCACCACGGCCGCGTCGGGACCCGTACCGTCGTCGGACAGTGTGACGCTCAGCACGCCCTGCCGGTCGCCGCGGACACTGACCGGCAGGTGCACGGTTACAGTGGACGCACCGGGGTCGCGCACACAGTGCGGCTCCTGTGCTCCGAAGGCCCGGCCGGGGTCGCTGCTGTGGACCGGCACCGGGCTGCGGGTGTGAGGCAGGACACCGACCGGCTGGAGCTTCGTCATCGCGTAGTCGGCGACGAGCAGTTCCACCTGTGAGGCGCCGTGACGGCTCCGGATCGCGGCCTGAAGCACGTCGAAGATCTGGTGCGGGGCGGCCTCGCGAAGTACACGCTCGACGCCGCTGGGTCTGTCCACCTGTACGGCCCTGCTTTCGTTGACATATTTTCATCACGCGACTGTTCACATCGACCAGCCGGAACGGGCATATGCCCCACACGGGAGTGTCACATGCGCGAGGAGCCCATCCAGCTCGACCGATACGCCCCGGGAGAGGCGCCCGAGGTCAGGCAGGTCCTCGAACTCCTCGAGGTCGCCTGGGAACGCGGCCGCCACACCCTCACGACCTCGCCGGTCTCCGCCGCACAGATCCGCGTGATGTACATCATCGAGCGCGAGCCGGGCATCAACCTGCGGACGCTCGGCCGGTACCTGGACGCGGCCGCGCCCTCCGTCAGCCGGCTGTGCGACCGGCTGCAGGCGGCGGGATTCGTGCGCAGGACCCCCCGCCCCGATGACCGCCGGGAGATGCTGCTGGAGCTCACCGACGCGGGCACGGCACACCTGCGCGACGTACGCCGCCGGCGCGAACAGGGCCTGCACCAGGCGCTGAAGCGCATGACCCCCGCGGACCGCGAGGCACTCACCACCGGGCTGGCGGCGTTCTGCGAGGCCGCCGCCGAACCCTTCCTGCCGGCCACCGAGCCGTCGCGGCGCCGGCAGACCGTCTGAGGCCCGCGGACGGGCGGGCGCCGGGCCGGCCGCTCAGCCCGCGCTCGTCAGTTCGCCGCTCAGGGTCCCGTGCAGACGGGCACTCCGCTCGTTGAGGCCGACGAGCTCCACCCTCTTCCCCCGCTGTTGGTACTTCGTCGTGACCGCGTCCAGGCTCGCGACGGCCGAGGCGTCCCAGATGTGCGCGCCGGACAGGTCGATGACGACCTCGTCGGGATCGGTGGCGTAGGCGAACCGGCCGACCAGGTCGTTGGACGAGGCGAAGAAGAGCTCGCCCGTGACGGAGTAGACGACCTGTCCGCCGTCCGGGTCCACGACCGCGGTGACGTCGGCGACGCGGGCGACCCGCCGGGCGAAGATGACCATCGCGGCCACGGAGCCGACGACGACCCCGACGGCGAGGTTCTCGGTGGTGACGACACAGACCACCGTGATCACCATGACCGCTGTCTCACCGGAGGGCATCCGCCGGAGCGTCCGGGGCGCGACGGAGTGCCAGTCGAAGGTCGCGAAGCAGACCATGACCATGACCGCGACGAGGGCGGCCATCGGGATGCGGGAGACGAGCGGCCCGAACGCGATGCAGAGCACCATCAGGAAGACACCGGCGAGGAAGGTGGACAGCCGGGTGCGGGCACCGGAGACCTTCACGTTGATCATGGTCTGGCCGATCATGGCGCACCCGCCCATACCGCCGAAGAGCCCGGTCACGATGTTGGCGACGCCCTGGCCGACGGACTCCCGGGTCTTGCTGGACCGGGTGTCCGTGATCTCGTCGACCAGCGTGGCCGTCATCAGGGACTCCATCAGCCCGACCAGCGCCATGGCCAGCGCGTAGGGGGCGACGGTGGTCAGCGTGTCCAGGGTGAAGGGCACGTCCGGGAGGCCGGGCACCGGCAGGGCCGAGGGCAGCTCCCCCTTGTCCCCGACCGTCGGTACGGCGATGCCCGCGGCGACGGTGATCGCGGTCAGGACGACGATGGAGACGAGCGGGGCGGGTACCGCCCTGGTGATCCTGGGGAAGAACACCATCAGGACCAGGCCGCCGGCGACCAGCGGGTACACGGGCCAGGGAACGTCGCTCAGCTCGGGGACCTGCCCCATGAAGACCAGGATCGCCAGGGCGTTGACGAAGCCGACCATCACGCTGCGCGGCACGAACCGCATCAGCTTCGCGACACCGAGCGCCCCGAGGACGATCTGGAAGACCCCGCCGAGGAGGACGCCCGCCACCAGGTAGCCGAAGCCGTGTTCCCGGTTGAGCGGGGCGATGACGAGCGCGACGGCGCCCGTCGCGGCCGAGATCATCGCCGGCCTGCCACCGACGACGGAGATGACGACGGCCATCGTGAACGCGGAGAACAGACCGACCGCCGGATCGACACCCGCGATGACCGAGAAGGAGATGGCCTCGGGGATCAGGGCCAGGCCCACGACGAGCCCGGCCAGGACCTCGGTGCGGAAGACCTGGGGGGACAGCCGGGCGGGCCGGAAGCCCTTCGGCCGGGCGACCGGGAAGGACGGCGGGAGGAAGCGCAAGGGGGCCTGACCTGTCATGGGTTCGGGCGCGTCCGGCGGGCCGGGGGCGCACGGGGCGGCGAGGGGCCGGACGGGACCGGCACGGACGTACGGTCGAGTCCGTGGCGGCGGACGGACGGCCGGCAGGAGGAGGCGTGCGGCCGTCGTCGGTGCGGGTCCGCGCTCCGGATCCCGGAACTCCGGGCCGTCGGACCGGCGGCTCCCGGCGAGCCCCAGGGGGCGGCCGGCCTCCGTGCTCCGGCCGGGGACGTCATCGGCCCTGCCCGTCGGCACCGGGCAACTCTACCCTGACGTAAGGGTAGAGATTGACGCTAGGGTGGGGCCCGAAGCGCCGTCCTCCCTCGGTCACGGCGGGAGCCGGCAGGACACAGGGGGCACCGTGGGCGGCGCACACATGCAGATCGGCGAGGTCGCCACGCGTACCGAGCTGTCGCTGCGCACCATCCGCCACTACGAGGAGACCGGGCTCGTCGCACCCTCGGCCCGGTCGCGGGGCGGGTTCCGGCTCTACACCGAGGCGGACGTGGCCCGGCTCATGGTCATCCGCCGGATGAAGCCGCTCGGTTTCAGCCTCGACGAGATGCGGGACCTGCTGGAGGCGGTGGACCGCCTCGACGCCGAGCAAGGACCGACGGCCCAGGAGCGCGACGTACTCCTGGAGCGCGTCCGGTCCTACGAACGGTCCGCGTCCGAGCAGGTCGCGAAGCTGCGCGTGCAGCTGGCGCGGGCCGAGGAGTTCGCCCAGACCCTGCGCACGCGCCTGGACCGCGACGGCGCCACGGAAGACTGACGGACCCGGGAGCTCACAGTCCGGGCGGCCGACCGGCCTCACGGGCCCGGTGGGCCGAAACGCCGGATTGCTCACGTTTCGCCTGGTAAGGAGATCATTCTTCGGCCATTCATTGGCCGAAGAATGATCTCCAGCCGCACAGCGTGGTCTGCCGATGCAAGGAGCAGCGACTCCGAGGAGGCACCCCCGGCATGGACGACCTGCTGTTGGCCCTGGCAGTCCCGGCCGTGGTCCTCGCCAGTGGGGTGTACGCGGTGTGCGACTGCCGCCGCACGCGCCGGAACCCGCCCCTGCCGTACACCCGCCGGGCGGCCCGGGCCGCCGCGCACGATGTGCTGAGCAGGGCGGAGGCCGTCGTCGGCGGCGCGTACAACACCCTCGGCGGGCTCTACACCGACCCGGCGGCCCCGCACCCGGCGCAGGACACCCCGGTCGTCACCGGCCGTCGGGCCGCCGGGCCGGATCCCGGCCCCTCACGACCGGCACCCGCCCGAAGGCCGTAGCCCCCCGGGTTCCAGGGGAAACGGCCCGCCGAACACCTTCGCCCCACGGGCCTGCGGCGCCGGCACGGCCGGTCCCGGGCTGCCGTCGGCGGTGCCGTAACTCCGTCGCCGCCCCGGCCGCGCGATGACATCCTGAGCAGGTGAACGGACCAGAGATCACCCTCGAAGTGGCCACGGAACTCGGGCTCTTCGTCGCCCACGACCGCCGCCACGGACGCACAGCCGTCACCACGGACGGATCGTCCACCCTGGGACACGTGGTGGAGTCCCTCGGTGTCCCGCTCACCGAGGCCGGACAGCTGCTCGTCGACGGCCGCCCCGTGCCCACCTCGCACATCCCGGCCGCCGGCGAACTGGTCGAGGTACGGGCCGTCCAGCGCCCCCAGCAGGTGCCGGGGGCGCCGCTGCGCTTCCTGCTCGACGTGCATCTGGGCACGCTCGCACGCAGGCTGCGGCTGCTCGGTGTGGACGCCGCCTACGAGAGCGAGGACATCGGCGACCCGGCCCTGGCCGCCCTCTCCGCCGCCGAGCGGCGGGTCCTCCTCTCCCGTGACCGGGGGCTGCTGCGCCGCCGCGAGATCTGGGCGGGGGCGTACGTCTACAGCGACCGGCCCGAGGAGCAACTGCGCGACGTCCTGGGCCGCTTCGCCCCGGCACTCGCCCCCTGGACCCGCTGCACCGCATGCAACGGGGACCTCGCGGCGGCCGACAAGGACGCGGTGAGCGCCCTCCTGGAGCAGGGCACCCAGGCGTCCTACGACGTCTTCGCACAGTGCACGGCCTGCGGTCGGGTCTACTGGCGCGGTGCCCACCACTCGCGCCTGGAGGACATCGTGGCGGACGCGGTGCGCGAGTTCGGCGGCGCGGGCAGCCAGGCACCCACCGCCTGAGCCGGCGCGGAGGTCCGGGCCCGCGTCGGGCGGCGCCGGGTGCGGAAGCGCACGGGCGCACGGACCGGGACCCGGACCCGGACCTCAGAAGACGTACGCGTCGCCGGTCGAGGGGGCCAGTACCTCATGGGTGCTGTTGCGGGGATTCCGGTCGCTCGCACCGCCGTTCCACACCGTGTCCACGCGCACCACGACCTCGGCCGGCCGGCCGGTGAGGCCGAGCACGACCGTGGTGCGCCGCGCCGTGCCCGCCACGGGAAGCGCCCCGGTCCCGCACAGCACCGTCCGGCTGCCGCTGCGCAGGCAGCCCTGGGGCAGCCGCTGACCCGGGGCGAGCGGCACGGAGAATCGCAGGCGCACGGTCACGTCCTCCAGGGGCGAGGGCCCCCGGTTGCCGGTCCGGAGCAGGACCCCGAGCGTGCGGTCCTGGACGGACACATGACCGTGGTGGGAGACGTCCGCCTCCGGCGCGATCCCCTCCGGCGCGATCCCCTTCGTCGCGATCCCCTTCGGCGCGATCCCCTTCGGCGCGGGTTCCGCCACGGCGGACAGCCCCGGTCCCAGCACCACGGTCATCGCCAGCGCCGCCACGGCGGGCTTCGTCAGCAGAGCTCTACGTGTCACTCGCATGGGAGGAAGATACAGATTGGCGGCAATCATCCCTATATAAGGACCGGTTCGCCACCACTCCCCACCCGCACGGCCCACGACCGCACCCGCCTCACCCCCCGCTCCCGCCACCGGGCAGTGCGGGCCTTGGCCGCTCCCCCGCATGACACGCTGACCGCATGCTCACCGCCCGCTCCATCGCCCTCTTCGTCGTGGCCGCCCTGTTCGAAATCGGAGGGGCCTGGCTCGTGTGGCAGGGCGTACGCGAGCACCGCGGCTGGATCTGGATCGGCGCGGGAGTCCTCGCCCTCGGCGCGTACGGCTTCGTGGCCACGCTCCAGCCGGACGGCGACTTCGGCCGCATCCTGGCCGCGTACGGAGGTGTGTTCGTCGCGGGATCGATCGCCTGGGGCGTGGTGGCCGACGGATACCGCCCGGACCGCTGGGACGTGACCGGCGCGCTGGTATGCCTGGCCGGCATGGCGTTGATCATGTACGCCCCGCGCGGCCACTGACCGGGCCGCCACCCCGGGCCGCCACCGCCCCGGGCCGGAACCCCCCGCCTATCCTTTCCCCGTACCGATCAGCTTCCGAGGAGTTCGCATGGCCGCCACCCCCATCGCCGTCATCACCGGTGCGAGCAGCGGCATCGGCGCCGCGACCGCCAGGCAGCTGGCCGCCGCCGGATACCGCGTGGTGCTCACCGCCCGCCGCAAGGACCGCATCGAGGCGCTCGCCGCCGAGCTCACCGAAGCGGGCCACCAGGCGACCGCCTACTCCCTCGACGTGACGGACCGCGCCGCCGTCGACGAGTTCGCCACCGCGTTCCGTTCCCTGGCCGTCCTGGTCAACAACGCGGGCGGGGCGCTCGGTGCCGACCCCGTGGCCACCGGTGACCCGGCCGACTGGCGGCAGATGTACGAGACGAACGTCATCGGCACGCTCAACGTCACCCAGGCGCTGCTGCCCGCACTCACGGCGAGCGGCGACGGCACGGTCGTGATCCTCTCCTCGACGGCCGCGCTCGCCGCCTACGAGGGCGGTGGCGGTTACGTCGCCGCCAAGCACGGCGAGCACGTCCTGGCCGAGACCCTCCGTCTGGAGATCGTGGGCACCCCGGTCCGCGTGATCGAGGTCGCGCCCGGCATGGTCAAGACGGAGGAGTTCGCGACCACCCGCTTCCGCGGCGACGCCGAGAAGGCCGCCAAGGTCTACGCGGGCGTCGACGCGCCCCTCTCCGCCGACGACGTGGCCGACACGATCACCTGGGCCGTCACGCGCCCCAGCCACGTCAACATCGACCTCCTGGTGGTGCGCCCCCGAGCCCAGGCCTCCAACTCCAAGGTCCACCGGACCCACTGACGCGCGGGACCGGGACCGGAGGGACACGGCGGCACGAAGGAGCCCCGGACCTCGCGCGTGCGCGGAGTCCGGGGCTCACACCTGTGCCGCTCCGGGCCTCAGCCCTTCACACACACGACCTGCTTGAGCTTCGCGACGACCTCGACCAGATCGCGCTGCTGGTCGATGACCTGCTCGATCGGCTTGTACGCGGCCGGGATCTCGTCGACCACGCCGGAGTCCTTGCGGCACTCCACGCCCCGCGTCTGGTCCTCCAGGTCCTTCGTCGAGAACATCCTCTTGGCCGCGTTCCGGCTCATCCGCCGGCCCGCCCCGTGCGAGGCGGAGTTGAACGACTTCTCGTTCCCGAGCCCCTTCACGATGTACGAACCGGTCCCCATCGACCCGGGAATGATCCCGAACTCGCCGGAGCCCGCGCGAATCGCGCCCTTCCTCGTGACCAGCAGGTCCATGCCGTCGTACCGCTCCTCCGCCACGTAGTTGTGGTGGCAGGAGATCACCGGCTCGAACATCACCCGGGCCTTCCGGAATTCCTTGCGGACCACGTCCTGGAAGAGGCCCATCATGATCGAGCGGTTGTACGCGGCGTACTCCTGCGCCCAGAAGAGGTCGTTCCGGTAGGCCGCCATCTGCGGGGTGTCCGAGACGAAAACCGCCAGGTCACGGTCGACGAGGCCCTGGTTGTGCGGGAGTTTCTGGGCCTGCCCGATGTGGAAGTCGGCGAGTTCCTTGCCGATGTTCCGGGACCCGGAGTGCAGCATCAGCCACACCGATCCGGCCTCGTCGAGGCAGAACTCGATGAAATGGTTTCCGCTTCCCAGCGTCCCCATCTGCTTGGTCGCCCGCCCCTGCCGGAATTTGACGGCCTCGGCGATCCCGTCGAATCGCGACCAGAAGTCGTCCCATCCGGCGGTCGGGAAACCGTGCAGCTTTCCGGGGTCGACGGTGTCGTCGTGCATCCCCCGGCCCACCGGAATGGCCTGCTCGATCTTCGACCGCAGCCGGGAGAGGTCACCCGGCAGGTCGTTGGCGGTCAGCGACGTCTTCACCGCCGACATCCCGCAGCCGATGTCGACGCCCACCGCGGCCGGGCAGACCGCGCCGTGCATCGCGATCACCGAGCCGACGGTCGCGCCCTTGCCGAAGTGGACGTCCGGCATGACCGCGAGGCCCTTGATCCAGGGCAGGGTGGACACGTTCCGCAGCTGCCGCATCGCGACGTCCTCGACCGACGCGGGGTCCGCCCACATCCGGATCGGAACCTGCGCGCCCGGCATCTCTACATACGACATAACCCCTCGATTCCCCCGAAAAAGACTGAAAGCGCAAAACCGGTGCCGAGGTCGGCATAACGGTCGGCCGACCGGCATTCACAGCGGCGCGTGCGATAGACATTGTGTCCATCGGCCGCCATCGGGCGGCAACCCGTTTTCGTACCGAAGGGAGCCTGGGACCGTGCGACACATGGCGTACGTACCCGGCGTCGCGCTCCTCGCAGCGCTCGTCGCCGGCTGCAGCGCCGGCTCCGGCGCCGACGACCCCGCCGCCGACAGCAAGCCAGGCACCCCGCCGGTCTCGGCCGCACCTCCGGGGAAGTACCGCACCCTGCCGGAATCCTGCCGCGCCGTGCCGCGCTCCACCCTCAAGGACCTGCTGCCCGGCGCGGCGGAGCTCCCCGAGGACCAACAGGAGAAGATCTACGAGGGCACCGCCGTCGTCACCTACGACACCGACCGCAAGGTCGGCTGCCGCTGGAAGGCGGACGCCCCGGACGCCTCCCGGAATCTGTCCATCGACTTCGAGCGCGTCGTGTCCTACGACCCGGCGGTCAGCGACGACGACCGCGCCCGTGAGGTGTACGCGAAGAAGGAGGACGCCGCCGGGCTTCCCGCCTCCGGCGGCGTGACGCCCAGCGGCTCCGCGACCGGGTCCCCCAGCGGCAGCCCGTCCTCCTCCGACGGCACGTCCCCGGCCTCGCCCGACGCCACCACCGGCCAGGACGGCGACGCGGACCTCGGGCCCAGGCTGCTCGGCGGGCTCGGGGACGCGGCGTTCCTCGACGACGCGCTCACGCGGACGGGTTCCACCGCGCAGCACCGCACCGTCAGCGTGGTATTCCGCACATCGAACGTCATCGTGACCGTGAACTACACCGAGCAGCCGGCCCGCGTGACCGAGGTCCCCGACAGCCGGGAACTGCAGGAGAAGGCCCAGGCCCTGGCACGGAATCTGGCCGAGACCCTGAGCGAGTGACCGGACGCCGAACGGCTCCGGACGTGGCCCCCGCCGCGCTCCGGGGTCCTCGGCCGAAGGCGGCATCCGGTCCCGGTCCGTCGTACCGTGGCCCCCGGCCCGCCTACGACAGGACCGTCCGGGGCAGCCGGCCGCAGCAGTGACCGCCGTACCGACGCAACCGCCCGCACGACCGAGACCGCCGTGCCGTCCGAGTGAAGGAACCATGCACCGATCAGCTCCGCGACTGTCCCGCATACTCGCCTGCGCCGCCGTTCCGGTGATGCTCGTCGTCGCCGGCTGCTCGTCGGACTCCGGCGATTCGAAGGACACCGACTCGTCCACCTCTCCGAGCACGCAGCAGTCCGCGCCGTCCGTCGAGCCCGCGAAGTTCGGCTCGCTGCCCGACGCCTGCGGATCGATCAGCAGGAAGACGATCGAGGACCTGGTCCCCAAGGCCAAGAGCAAGGGCGGCACCCCGGACCGGTCCAGCGACACCGCGACCCGCGGCGGCTGCGCGTGGAACGGCCTGGACGACAAGGGCGTGAAGGGCTCGCAGTACCGCTGGCTCGACGTCTCCTTCACCCGCTTCGACTCGGACCAGTCGCTGGGCAGCGGCGCGAAGCGCGCCACCGCCGAGTACACCAAGCAGATCGCCAAGTCGCAGGCCACCGAGGGCGCGAAGAAGGTCGCCGCCAACCCCGCCACGGGCATCGGCGAGCAGGCGACCGCCGTCGTGTACACCCTCACCAAGACCAGCGAGGACTTCGAGTACGCCACGGTCGTGGCCCGTACCGCGAACGTCGTCGTCAGCGTCACCTACAACGGTGCCGGATACGCCGGCGCGAAGAAGCCCGCCGCCGCCGACATCCTCAAGGGCGCGCAGACGGCCGTCAAGGAAGCCGTGTCCAAGGTCGGCACCGACGCCGGCACCGGGAAGTCCTCCGCCACGCCGTCCGCCAAGGCGACGGGCAAGGCCACGCCGTCCGCCAAGGCGACCGCGAAGACCACGGCACCCGCCAAGGCGTCCTCGAAGACGACGGCCACGTCCAGGCCCAAGTCGTGACCTGAGAGATGTGGGGGCGCCAACTCCCCTGCACAGAGACGGCTTTACGCAGCCCGGTACCCCCGCTGGTACCGGGCTGCGGGCCCTCCCCGCGCAACAAGCCGAGCCGGCATGTGCCAGGCTGTGCCCGCGCCGGGTGCCGAAGTGGCACCGGTTCGTCGAAGTCGGGAGGGGATCGCGGATGGCCGCCATGCAGCTGACCCGCGCGCACCGCGTACTCATCGGGGTCGTCGTCGCCGGCGCCGTGCTCATCGCCGCGATCGGTTTCGCCGGCTCGTACGCCGCCGTACGCGAACTCGCGGAGGAGAAGGGCTTCGGCCAGTTCTCCCTGGTCTTCCCGATCGGCATCGACGCGGGAATCTGCGTCCTGCTCGCGCTCGACCTCCTGCTGACGTGGATGCGCATCCCCTTCCCGCTGCTGCGCCAGACCGCCTGGCTGCTCACGGCGGCGACGATCGCCTTCAACGGCGCGGCCGCGTGGCCCGACCCGCTGGGCACCGGCATGCACGCGGTGATCCCGATCCTCTTCGTCGTCGCCGTCGAGGCCGCACGGCACGCCGTGGGCCGGATCGCGGACATCACCGCCGACAAGCACATGGAGGGCGTCCGGCTCACCCGCTGGCTCCTGTCGCCCGTGCCCACCTTCAAGCTGTGGCGCCGCATGAAGCTGTGGGAGCTGCGCAGTTACGAGCAGGTCATCAAGCTCGAACAGGACCGGCTGATCTACCAGGCCCGCCTCCAGGCCCGTTTCGGCCGCAACTGGCGCCGCAAGGCGCCCATCGAGTCGATGATGCCGCTGCGCCTGGCGAAGTACGGCGTCCCGCTCGCCGACACCGCCCAGGCCGGCCTCGCCGCCGCCGGCATCGAGCCGGTCCTGCTGGCGCCCTCCCCCGCGGCCGTGGCGACCGAGCAGCACCCCCAACTGCCGTACGTCCCACAGGAGCAGGAGCCCCGCGAGCTCCAGGAGCAGGACCCCCGCGAGCAGACGGCGCCTCAGCGGGAGGCGGCGCCGCAGGAGCGGCACGACCAGCCGCAGCAGCACCCCCACGAGGGCCCCGGCTCGCACGAGAGCCCCTGGTTCGCGGCTCCCCAGGTACCCGACGACGCCTACGAGAGCGCCTACAACCCGACGTACGTCGAAGGCCTCGAACCCACCCCCGTGATGATCCCCTCGGGCCCCGGAGGCCGCACCCGCCCACTGGGCAACGTCGGCACCATCGGCGCCTTCCCGCACCCCCGCTCGGCGGAACCGCAGCAGGTGCCGCCCCAGGAGCAGCCGCGGGGCCCCGAGGATCAGCACACCCCGCAGCAGGGCCCGCCGGCCGGGCAGCAGGAGGCCGAAACGGCCGAATGGGCCGAGGCCGAGATCGAGTTCAGCGAGATCGCGTACGACGTGTTCACCGCGTACACGAACCAGCACCAGGACTACCCGAGCGCCGAGGTGCTCGACATCCACCTCTCGGACGGCCACAACGTCCGCCACCCGCGCAGCGCCGCCCTGCTCCGCAAGCTGCTGCCCGGCTTCAAGCAGCGCTTCGACAGCGAGATGGCCGCCGACCACATCGCGTAGGCCGGGAACGGGCACAGCACGACGGGCGGGCCGCTGAGCGGCCCGCCCGTTCTCACGCCAAGAACCGTTACGCCCCGAGCAGCTTCCGCACCCGGTCCGCCCCGACGGCGAGCAGCAGCGTGGGCAGGCGCGGGCCGGTGTCCCGGCTCACCAGCAGCCGGTACAGCAGCGCGAAGAACGACCGCTGGGCCACCTTGAGTTCGGGCGTCGGCTTCGCGTCCGGCTCCAGGCCCTCCAGCACCTTCGGCACGCCGTAGACGAGCGTGGTCAGCCCGTCCAGCGACCAGTGCGAGTCCAGCCCCTCCAGCAGCAGCCGCAGCGACTCGCGGCCCCGCTCGTCCAGCGACCCGAGGAGCTCCTTGTCCGCCTCGTCACGGACGACGGTGCGCGCCTCGGCCGGGACCTGGGTCGTGATCCAGTTCTCGGCGCGGTCGAGGCGGGGACGCGCCTCGTCGAGCGCGGTCAGCGGGTCGGCCGGGTCGAGCTCGCTGAGGATCCGCAGCGTCTGGTCCTCGGCACCGGCCGTGATGTCGGCGACCGAGGCAAGCGTCCGGTAGGGCAGCGGGCGCGGCGTGGCGGGGAGCGCCCCCGCGGCCGTACCGACCGCACGCGCGTACGCCGCCGCGTCGGCGGCCAGCACGGTCCCGTCGGCGACCTTGCGGGCCAGCGAGTCCCACTCGTCGTAGAGCCGCTGGATCTCCTGGTCGAATGCGATCTTGAAGGACTGGTTCGGCTTACGGCGCGCGTACAGCCAGCGCAGCAGCGGCGCCTCCATGATCTTCAGCGCGTCGGCCGGGGTCGGCACGCCGCCCTTGCTGGAGGACATCTTGGCCATGCCGGAGATCCCGACGAACGCGTACATCGGCCCGATCGGCTGGACGCCGCCGAAGATCTCGCGCACGATCTGGCCGCCGACGACGAACGAGGAGCCCGGCGAGGAGTGGTCCACGCCGCTGGGCTCGAAGATCACACCCTCGTAGGCCCAGCGCATCGGCCAGTCGACCTTCCAGACCAGCTTGCCGCGGTTGAACTCGTTCAGCCGGACCGTCTCGGCGAAGCCGCACTCCGAGCAGGTGTAGTTCAGCTCGGTGGTGTCGTCGTCGTACGAGGTGACGACCGTGAGGTCCTTCCCGCAGTTGCCGCAGTAGGGCTTGTACGGGAAGTAGCCGGCGGAGCCCGAGCCGCCGTCGTCCTCGTCCGCCGCGCCGGAGCCCTCGGCGGCCTCCAGCTCGGCCTCGTCGACCTTCTTCTGCTGCGGCTTCTTCCCGCCCTTCGCGTCCCCCGCGCCGTCCTTCTTGGTGCGGTAGCGGTCGAGGACGGCGTCGATGTCGGCGCGGTGCCTCATCGCGTGCAGGATCTGCTCGCGATACGCACCCGCCAGGTACTGCTCGGTCTGGCTGATGCCGTCGTACTCGACACCCAGCTCGTCCAGGGCGGCCGTCATGGCGGCCTTGAAGTGCTCGGCCCAGTTCGGGTACGCCGAGCCGGCCGGGGCGGGCACCGAGGTCAGCGGCTTGCCGATGTGCGCCTGCCAGGACGCGTCGACACCCTCGACGCCGTTCGGGACCTTGCGGTAGCGGTCGTAGTCGTCCCAGGAGATCAGGTGGCGCACGGTGTACCCGCGGCGGCGGATCTCGTCGGCGACCAGGTGCGGGGTCATGACCTCCCGGAGGTTGCCCAGGTGGATCGGGCCCGACGGGGACAGCCCGGACGCGACGACGACCGGTTTGCCAGGCGCACGCCGCTCCGATTCGGCGATGACATCGTCCGCGAAGCGGGAGACCCAGTCGGTCTCGGTGCTGCTCTGACTCGAAGCCACGGTCGGCACGTCCTTCTCTCGTGTAGGACTCGTAGGGGCGACCCCCATCAGGGGCACACCCATTCTCCCAGGTACCACCCGCAGCGCGAAAACGGCTTTGCACCCCGTGGGATACTGGACTGATCCTTTGTCCTCTACCGAAACGGCAGCCGTCTCATGGCTTCGGTCCCCTCTCTCGCTTCCACGCTCCAGCAGCAGCTGGCGGACGCCCTGACGGCAGCACTGCCGGAGGCCGGCACCGCGGACCCGCTGCTGCGCCGAAGCGACCGGGCCGACTTCCAGGCCAACGGGATCCTCGCGCTCGCCAAGAAGGTCAAGGGCAACCCCCGCGAGCTGGCCGACAAGGTCACGGCCTCCCTGCCGGCGGGTGAGCTGATCAAGGACATCGAGGTCTCCGGCCCCGGCTTCCTGAACATCACGCTCACCGACCGCGCGATCACCGGGACGCTCGCCGCGCGCGCCGCCGACACCGGCCGCCTCGGGGTCCCGGTGAACCCCGCCGCGGGCACGACCGTGATCGACTACGCCCAGCCCAACGTGGCCAAGGAGATGCACGTCGGCCACCTCCGGTCCGCCGTCATCGGTGACGCCATGGTCCAGATCCTGGAGTTCACCGGCGAGAACGTCGTCCGGCGCCACCACATCGGCGACTGGGGCACGCAGTTCGGCATGCTCATCCAGTACCTCTTCGAGCACCCGGGCGAGCTGGAGCACGAGGGCGGCCGGGCCGACGGCGAAGCGGCGATGTCCTCGCTGAACCGCGTCTACAAGGCCTCGCGGGCCCTGTTCGACTCCGACGAGGAGTTCAAGGCGCGTTCCCGCGACCGGGTCGTGGCGCTCCAGGCCGGCGACCCCGAGACGCTGGCGCTCTGGCAGGGCTTCGTCGACGAGTCGAAGATCTACTTCTACTCCGTCTTCAACAAGCTCGACATGGAGATCGCCGACCCCGACATCGTCGGCGAGTCCGGTTACAACGACATGCTCGAGGAGACCTGCCGGATCCTGGAGGAGACCGGCGTCGCCGTCCGCTCCGAGGGCGCGCTCTGCGTGTTCTTCGACGACGTGAAGGGCCCGGACGGCAACCCGGTCCCGCTGATCGTCAAGAAGACGAACGGCGGCTACGGCTACGCGGCCACCGACCTGTCCGCGATCCGCGACCGGGTGCAGAACCTCAAGGCCGAAACCCTGGTCTACGTCGTGGACGCCCGGCAGTCCCTGCACTTCAAGATGGTCTTCGAGACCGCCCGCCGCGCCGGCTGGCTGAACGACGACGTGAAGGCGCACCAGCTGGCCTTCGGCACGGTCCTCGGCAAGGACGGCAAGCCGTTCAAGACCCGTGAGGGCACCACAGTCCGGCTGGAGGACCTGCTGGACGAGGCGGTCGCCCGGGCCACGGCGGTCGTCCGCGAGAAGGCCGCGAACGTCGGCCTCTCCGAGGACGAGATCGTCGAGAACGGCCGGTACGTCGGAGTCGGCGCGGTGAAGTACGCCGACCTGTCCACCTCCGCCGTCCGCGACTACAAGTTCGACCTGGACCAGATGGTCTCGCTGAACGGCGACACGTCCGTCTACCTCCAGTACGCCTACGCCCGGATCCGCTCCATCATGCGGAAGAAGGGCGAGGCCGAGCCCGTCGCGCACCCCGAGCTGGAACTCGCCCCGGCCGAGCGGACGCTGGGCCTGCACCTGGACCAGTTCGGAGAGGTCCTGGCCGAGGTGGCCGAGGGATACGAGCCGCACAAGCTGGCCGCGTACCTCTACCAGCTCGCCTCGCACCTGACGACGTTCTACGCCCAGTGCCAGGTGCTCAGCCCGGACAACGCGCCCGAGGTCGTCGAGAACCGGCTGTTCCTCGTCGAGCTGACCGCCCGCACGCTGCACCAGGGCATGAAGCTGCTCGGCATCCGCACCCCCGAGCGGCTCTGAGCCTCAGGTACGCCGACGGCCCCGCACATCTCCCACGGTGTGCGGGGCCGTCGGCGCGTCCGGGCCGTCTCAGAGCCAGCGGCGGATCGGCAGGACGGCCAGTTCGCGCATTCGCTGAGCCGCTGAGCGGCGCCGCCACCTGGCGCCGTCGATCAGCACGCTGTGGTCCCGGTCCTCCTCGAAGTGTTCGTCCAGGGTCGCGGTGAAATCCGGGTCCAGCACGGCGAGCATCACTTCCTCGTCGTGGTCCAGGGAGCGGCGGTTGAAGTTCGTCGACCCGATGAGCGAGGCCACGCGGTCCACGGTGAGCGCCTTGGTGTGCATCATCGTGGGCTGGTACTGGTAGATCTTCACGCCGCAGGCGGTGAGGTCCTCGTAGTGGTGCTGTCCCGCCAGCTGGCACACCCGCTTGTCGGTGTGCGG